>JAXMBE010000036.1:0-84561 GCA_046349995.1 Isosphaeraceae bacterium
GCCGGCACCCCCGCGCCCGATGCGGCCGGCTGGGCCCTGCCGCTCCTCTTCCAGACCGGGTCGGGCCGCTGGGGCCTGATCGCCGAGGCCGCTGTGGACGGTTCATACTGCGGAAGCCGCCTCCGGCGCGAGGCTCCCGACCGCCTCTACCTCCTGCGATTCCCTGATGCGGGCGAGGGCAACGGCACCGGCGCGGTCAGGCCGTCGTCCACGCTCCCGCTGGCCACGCCCTGGCGAGTAATCGTCGTCGGGACCTCGCTGGCGCCGATCGTCGAGTCCACGCTCGTCGAGAACCTGAACCCGCCGAGTACCCTGACCGACACGAGCTGGATCAGGCCCGGCCGCGCCTCGTGGAGCTGGCTCTTCGACCCGCCCAGCCCGCAGGACGCCAGCAAGCTCAAGGCGTTCGTGGACCTCGCGGCCGACATGGGGTGGGAATACACCCTGGTGGACGCGAACTGGGACATCATGAAGAACGGCACCGTCCACGACGTGATCGCCCACGCGAAGTCGAAGGGCGTGGGCGTCCTGCTCTGGTACAACTCCGGCGGGCCGCACAACGCCGTCACCGAGCGCCCGCGCGGCCTGATGGACCAGAAGAAGGTCCGCCGCTACGAGTTCGAGCGGCTCGCGAAGTGGGGCGTCAAGGGCGTGAAGGTCGACTTCTTCCAGAGCGACAAGCAGGACATCATGCGGCTCTACCGCGAGATCCTGGAGGACGCCGCCGACTTCAAGATCATGGTGAATTTCCACGGCTGCACGATGCCCAGGGGATGGTCGCGGACGTATCCTCACCTCATGAGCATGGAGGCGGTGCGCGGCGAGGAGTGCTACCTCTTCGACCCGAAGTTCCCGTCCACCGCCCCGCGGCACAACGCCACCCTGCCGTTCACGCGTAACGCCGTCGGTCCGATGGACTACACGCCGACCATGTTCCGGGACAATCGCAACAAGCTGGTCACCACGCCCGCCCACGAGATCGCGCTGCCGATCGTCTTCGAGTCGGGGTTGCTCCACTTCGCCGGCGGCCCGGAGGAGTACCGCGACCTCCAGGCCGACGCGAAGGAGTTCCTCCGCCGGGTGCCCGTGACCTGGGACGAGACCCGGTTCGTGGACGGATACCCCGGAAAGCTCGCCGTGATCGCGCGGCGATCGGGCGAGACCTGGTTCGTGGGGGGCGTCGAGGGCGAAGGCCGCGCCCGCGACTTCGAGTTGAAGCCCGCGTTCCTCGGGCCCGGCACATGGTCCGCGACGATCCTCGAGGACGGCGAGACGCCGCGCAGTCCCGTGGGCCGCAAGGCGAACGTCGAGGCCGGCGGCGCGCTCAAGATCCCGCTTCGCGCCCACGGAGGGTTCGTCGCGATCCTGTCGCGGCAGCCGTGAGTGCAGTACGGCTGGCAAGCGTCCGTCTGCCCGGACCTTCGGTCCTGCGATCGTGGTACCGTCTCCAGCCTGATCAGGCGGGCCGTTGCGGCCGGATCGAGGTGTCGCGACCCCTGGGGACGTTCCCCCTCGCCCCGCGGAGCGGGGAGAGGGTCGGGGTGAGGGGTCCGCCGGGCAGTCCACGGCGGCCGCTCCCCTCATCCGGCACTGCGTGCCACCTTCTCCCCCTCGCCGGGGAGAAGGGTCCGGTCGGCCACGGCCCACCAGGTTGGACTGGATGCGACAGGTGGGCGGTGCCCACCCTGCGCGGCTCAGCGGCTGCCGCCTCGGCCCAGCTCCCTGGGGAAGTTGACGTTGTGCTCGGGGTCCAGGAGCGCGGCCTTGGCGCGATCGGTGATCGCCTGGAAGTCGCCGCGCTCGAGTACCTCGCGGCCCCGGTGATTGATGGCCGCCATCATCGCCTGCTCGTTGAAGCCCATGTCCTCCACGAGCCCCTGGTCCCGGAGCCTCATGCCGATCCGCTGGATCTGGTAGCGCTCGTCAATGCCCTTCGACCGCGCGATCTCGACGATGACCCCCACGCCCCCGGGGGAATCCGAATCGCGGAGTGCCGTCAGGATGCTGGCCGTGAGTTCTTCGTCCGTCATCGGTGGTTGCCTTCGCGGTGAAGCTCCGACATGATCGGAGGCGGGTCCCGAAATCCAATCGACGGACGCGAATGGCGCACGGATGACGTCGATTGAAGGCCCCGCGCCTCGGATTCTCCCGTGCAAACATCGTGCCCCGATCACCCGAGCGTCACGGATGCGCCGGGCTCCCGGCCTCCGCGGACTCGGGCTCCAGGAGCACGTCGAGGGCGGGCGTCTCCGGGGTCATCTCCACGAGCTCGCGGATCAGCACCATCATGGGGAGGGCGGTCACCATGCCGAACGGCCCCCAGAGCCATCCGAAGAACAGGACCGCCAGCAGGACGGTCACCGGGTCGAAGCGGACGGCCCGGCCGTAGATCATGGGCGTGATGACATAGCCTTCCAGCGTCATCCAGGCGAGGATCACGCCGAGCATGATGCCCGCATTCCAGAGCTCGCCGCCGCCCGACGTCGCCGCCAGCAGGGTCATCATGGTCCCGCCGATCATCGGCCCGAAATAGGGGATGAACTCCAGCAGCCCGAAGATCAGGCCCCAGAGGAACGGCTGAGGGACGCCGAGCAGCCAGGCCGTCGTCCCCGTGACGACGATCCCCAGGACGGAGATCATCGTCACGGTCGCGCCGTAGACCGTGATCGAATGCTGCACCCGCTCCAGGCACTCGCGTCGGGGCCTCAGCCCCATGAAGCGGAGCACCCGGAGGATCCGATCGATCCACTCCGATCGCGTCTCCAGGAAGTAGTAGACGAACGAGAGGCAGATCACCGCGGAGCCGAGCACCCCGACGAACCCGCCGATGCCGCGGACCAGCCAGGCGCCGACCATCCGCAGCCCGTCGCGCAGCGTCCGCTCCCAGTACTCCGTCGGGTTGGCGGCCGCCGCCCCCTCGGCGGTATCGCCGGCGGAAGGAACGGGAGGACCTTCGGCCTGATCGCCGGCTTGCCCCGCCGTGCCCAGGGAGGAAAGAAGATGATCGCCGCCGACCGCGCTCGTGACCCTGGCCATCAGGTGGCCGAGGCGATCGAGGTGCTCGTCCGCGTGCTTGATGATGCCCCCGGCCTGATAGGCGACGAGGGAGCCCGTTCCGATCAGGATGCCCGTGGCCAGCAGCAGGCAGGCGAGCGCCGAGCCGACCCGGCCGAGGCCGAGCCGTTCCAGCCGCTGCGCCAGCGGCGTGAGGACGGTGGCGAGCGTCAGCGCGACCACGACCGGAACCAGGATCGACGCCATGAGCCAGGCCGCCCCCGCCACCAGCAGCGTCGCGATCCAGCAGAGCACGGTGGTCTGGAAGTCGAGGGTCTGCTCGAGCACCTCCCCGGAGCCCTCCGATGACGTGCTCTGTCCGTTGTTCGGCCTCGCGGCCCTTCTCTTGTTCTGCTTCATGGCGTTCGGTTCCCTGGCCGTCCTTGCGGTCGCACGCTCAGGGGGAGACCGTGGTTCGACTCCACTTCCGAGCCCTGCGCCCCCCCACCCTGACCCTCCCCCACGAGGGGGGAGGGGGTGATCTGGAAAGCCCTCCCCCCTCGTGGGGGAGGGTCAGGATGGGGGGCAAGCGAGGTGAAGCGAAGCCGTGGCCGGCCGCGGCGTGTCACCAGGGGAGGATCGACAGGCAAACGGTATGCCGCGAAGGTGTGAAGCGGATCCGTTCGTTCACGCCTCGTACCCGCGGGGGTGGGCCCTGTGCCACCTCCAGGCGGACTCGACGATCGGGGTGATCGAGGTGTGGCGGGCATTCCATCCCAGCACCCGGTCGGCCTGGCTGGGGTCGGCGACGAGCGCGGGAGGGTCGCCCGCCCGGGGCCCGGCGACGACCGCGGGAATCGGGTGGCCGGTCACGCGGCGGCAGGCCTCGATGACTTCCAGGACGCTCGTGCCCTGCCCTGTCCCGAGGCTGAGCTTCAGCTCGACCCTGGCTCGAGCTGCTGGAGGGCGGCCAGGTGGGCCGTGGCGAGGTCATCCACGTGGATGTAGTCGCGGATACACGTCCCGTCCGGCGTCGGGTGACTGTCGCCGAAGATCGTCACGTTCTCGCGCTGGCCAAGCGCGACCTGGAGGACCAGGGGGATCAGGTGCGTCTCGGGGTCGTGGTCCTCGCCCAGGTCGCCGTCGGCGGAGGCCCCGGCGGCGTTGAAGTAGCGCAGGGCCGCATAGCCCCAGCCATACGCGCGGGCGTAGTCGGCCAGGGCGTGCTCGATGACCAGCTTGGTGAAGCCGTAGGGGTTGATCGGCCGCTGGGGCTGCGTCTCACGGATCGGCACGTCCTCGGGCTCGCCGTAGGTCGCGCAGGTGCTCGAGAAGACGATCCGCGAGACCCCCGCCGCCCGCATCGCCTCCATCAGCGAGAGCGTGCCGATCACGTTGTTGCGGTAATACTTCGCCGGATCCGTGACCGACTCGCCCACGTAGGCGAAGGCCGCGAAGTGCATCACCGCGTCGATCCGCTTCTCGCGGAGGAGCGCCTCGACCCGCGCGCCGTCCTGGAGGTCGCCCTCGATCAGGCGGCCGGGCGCGACCGCGGCGCGATGGCCGAACACCAGATTGTCATACACCCACACGTCGTGGCCTTCGCGGGCCAGCAGCCGCGCCGCGTGCGATCCGACGTACCCCGCACCACCAGTCACGAAAATGTTCATGCGATCAGTCCTATCTTCTCATCATCCCTGGTATTCCTCGCCGGCCCCGAACCGCTGGACGCAGCGGGCGATCTGGGCCTTGGCCCGATCCACGAGCGCGGTCGTGCCGCCGACGACCTCCCAGCGAGCGAGGCCGTTCTCGCTCTGGGAGATCCGCTGGCAAACCTGGAGCCAGTCGGCCGGGAGGACCGTGGTCTCGTCCACGTCGAAGGGGAGGCCCTTGCGCATCAGGGTCGCCTCCAGGTTCATCCCGTTCTTCATCCGCTCCATGGCGGTCGCGCCCTCGGCCCGGAAGAGCTGGCTGACCGCGTCGAGCGCCTCGGCGCGGGCGCCGTCGCTCGGGAACTTGTAGCCCCACTCCCGCTGGCGGGCCGTGGTCGCCTGGATCTCCAGCAACCGGTCGAACCGCGCGGGATCCTCGTGCCAGCAGCGGGCCACCAGCAGGGCGATGTAGAGCGTGTTCTCGGTGCAGTATCTTCCCTCGCTGCGATCCGAGAAGGCCTCGTAGTAATGGGCCGATTCCTCGACCGCGCCGAACCGCGCGGGGTCGTTCTTGAGGCTCTCCTTGATCTGCGAGTGCCCGTTGCGGATGACGTCCACCGTCAAGCCGGTGCGGGCCATCTCGATGATCGCCAGGGGATTCGACTTCAGGTCGGCGAAGACGCCGAGCCCCGGTCCCGAGAACCTCCGGCGGATCTCCGGCAGGATCGCGGCGTAGACGAAGCTCGAGGAGAGGTACGTCCCGTCCCCACGGTAGATGTCGATGCGGTCGCCGTCGCCGTCGAAGAACATGCCGACCTGGTGCCGCCCGGCGCGGAGGGCCTCCAGCCCGGGGCGGATCACCGCCTGCTTCACCGGGTTGGGATCGCCGAGCGGGAAGCCGCCGTCGGCCGCGAAGTGGAGCGGCTCAAGGTCCGCCCCGGCGAGGCCGAAGGCCAGCATCATCTCCCGGCCTGACGCCCCGAAGAGATAGTCCTGGAAGATCCGGGCCCCGGCGAGCGACCCGGCCTCGACCCCGGCCAGCGCGAGGCTGTCCCGCACGAAGTCGTGGATCAGCTCCTTCGCCCGGAGGCGCCCCCGCCGCGCCCCCGTGGTCGAGGCCGCGTTCAGGTAGAGTTCCTTGATCCGGTCCAGCCCGCCCGCCGGCCCGATGCCCTGGGCGATCGGCTGCACGCCGGGCCCGAGGATCTTCTGCCCGGTGTCGCCGGAGGGGTTGTGCGACGCCCCGACGATCACCGCGGCATGGTCGGGATGCCGCATCGCCGCGTAGTAGAAATGGGACGTCGAGCACGCCCCCGGGACGTAGACCACGTCCAGCCCGGCCTCGCGGAAGGCCTCGATCGTGATGTTCAGGTACTGCGGCCCGGTCCGCCGGGCGTCGTGCGCCACGACGACACCGGAAGCTCCGAGGTCGTCGCGGAAATAACAGGCCTCGGCGCGGGCGAGCCTCGCCGCCAGGTCCAGCGTCAGGAGCGACGACGGGGTGCGGATGTCGTACGCCCGGAACATCGACAGATTGAGCTGATCGTCCACCGTGATCCTCGCGTGTCAGGCCAGTGTCGGTGATCCTTGATTCAGACTCGGCTGATGCCGAAATCGCAGGATCTTGTAGGGTGGGCACCGCCCACCAATCGTGGGAAGGTGGGCGGTGCCCACCCTACAAGATCGCGCCGGCCGTAAAGGTCATTCGTGCGCGAGCCGTTAGACCCGGCGGACACCGAAGTCGCAGGCCCCCGGGGACGAGCCCGAGAACACATAGGCCTGCCGTCCCGTCTGCGCCCGATACGCTTCGGCGACGGCGGCGACCGCGGATTCGGCCTCGGCCCGGCCGAGGATGGCGACGGTCCCGCCGCTCCCCCCGCCGGTGATCTTCGCCCCGTAGAGGCCCGAGGCGGAGCCGGCCTGGCGGACCAGCTCCACGAGCAGGTCCGTGCCGTCGGAACCCAGGCCGCACGCGGAGTAGCTGGCGTGCGAACCGTACATCAGCTCGCCCATCTCGCGGAGCGCCGGCTCATCGAGCGAGCCCGACAGCAGCTCGGCGAACCGTCGGACCCGGGCGTGCTCGCGGACCGGATGCGCGGTCGGCTGAAGGACGGCGTACGTCCTGCGCGGATCGACGTGCGTGACCCGGTCAGTCGTGCCGCCGTACCGCGCCGGAACTCCTCGCCCCGCATCGTCTCGGGCAGGTGGGTCGCGAAGTCGCGGCCGAATTCCTCGGGCGTGATGTTGGCGAGGAAGCCCGACCAGCGGGGATCCTCGACCCGGATCGGCTCACTGGCACTCGGCGCCAGGGCCCGCATGCCGGCCCGATCGGTGATGATCCGGTAGCCCATGAAGGCGCCGGTGCCGCCGAGGTGTAGTCGCTCCCCGAGACGGCGTGCCGGATGCCCGAGTCGATCCCCAGAAGCCGACCGACGGCGGGAGCGTGACGAAGCCTTCACGTCCGCGGGCTGGCAGAGGAGCGCCAGCAGCGAGTGGGCCCGGCCCAGGGCCGAGGTCATCTGGTCCATGATCCCGCACGGCGCGCCCACGACGAAGTTCTCGGCCATCTGGCAGAGGGTGGCGAGTTCGACGCCGTCCAGCTCGAGGCCCAGCAGCCGGGTCACCGCCTGCATGGTCGCGACCTCGAGCGCGGCCGACGAGCTGACGCCCTTCCCCTCGGGCACCCGCGAATCGACGAGGAGATTCAGGCCGCAATCCAGGTCCAGGCCGCGCTCCCGGGCGAGCACCGCCAGGACCCCGAAGACGTACGCCGCCCAGTGACGCGACGGGTCTTCCGAGAACCAGCGACGGATCTGGTCATAATTGTCCGCGAGGAGATGCCCGGCGGTCGGGCCGTCCAGCTCCAGGCCGCGCGGCTCGTGGCCGTCCTCGGTGGCGAGGCTCACGACCCGGACGCCCGGCTCGGCGACGGCCTGGGCCGCGACCAGCGTCGCCTCGCGGATGGGCCACTGGAGGACCAGCGAGCCGGAGTAATCGGCGATCCCCCCCATGACGTCCAGGCGGCCCGGGGCCCGGGCCACCACGATCGCGGCGTCCTTGTCGAAGAGCGGCCGGCCGTGGATCCGGGCCGGCCCTCCGAGCTTCCGGAGGTCCCCGACGAAGCGGTCGAGGTGACGATCCTCCGGAGAGGGCGACACCGCGTGAGGTCTCGTCGATGGCTGGAAATCAGGCATGGTGGAGCGCCCCTTCCTCCGCGTGCTTGTAGTGGACCGCCGGCACGGCCCGGAGCTCGGCGGCCTTCTCCTCGGGCGAGGTGTCGCTCAGGAAGCTGCCCCCGCCGATCTCGGGACCGGCCAGGTACTTCAGCAGGTTCGGCTTGCGGAGCGGCGGGTGGAACTCGATGTGGAAGTGGAACCCCTCGTGCGCCCGCCCGTCGGTCGGGGCCTGGTGCAGCGCCATCACGTAAGGGAACGACATCTTCCAGAGGTTGTCGAAGCGGATCAGCACTTCCTTGAGGACGGCGGCCAGGTCCTCCACCTCGCCGGGCGAGAGATCCGCCAGGCTCCCATGGGCCTGCCGCGGGACGACGAACGTCTCGTAGGCGTAGCGGGCGAAGTACGGGATGAAGGCGACGGCCGAGTCGTTCTGACCGAGGATCCGCCGGCCGTCGGCCAGCTCGGTGGCGACGATGTCCTCCATCAGCACGCGGCGGTTCTCGTCCCAGTACCGCTTCGAGATCGCCGCCTCGTTCTCGATCGTCTTGAAGACGAAGTTCGTGGCGTAGATCTGGCAGTGAGGATGGGGGTTGGACACGCCCACCACCTCGCCCTTGTTTTCGAACATCAGCACATGATTGACCTCTGGCCTCGCCCCCAGGTCGCGGTACTGCTCCTGCCAGGTCGTCAGCAGGGCGGCCACCTGGTCGCCCGCCAGCTCCGCCAGCGTCATGTCGTGCCGCGGCGTGTAGCAGACCACGCGGGCGATCCCCTCCGCCGGGCGATTCCTGTAGATCCCGGGCGGGGCGTCCAGTTGCCGGGGTGCCCGGGGGCCGACGCACGGCATGTCGTTGTCGAACACGAACACCCCGGAGTAGTCCGGGTTGGCGGCCCCGCTCACCCGGACGTTTCTCGGACAGAGAGGGCAGTCGGCCGCGTGCTCGGGGACTTTCCGCGTGGGCCCGTCGACCGTCTCGCCGACCCAGGGCCTGTTGTTGCGATGGGCCGCCACGATGACCCATTCCTCGCGGAGGGGATGCCAGCGCTGTTCCCAGGTCATGTCGGATATCCGTCCTCGTCCCGGCGGTGGAGGTCGTTCATGACCTGGAATCTACTGGAAACCGCATGACGCCGCTATCCCGCGATCGCGCAGAAAAATGCCAGATTCGCGCAAGGCCCGATTGTGGCTTGCGGCCTCGGGACGCATGATGAGGGCTGAGCATGGGGCCACGGTTCTCCCGGAGGTTCCGCCCCCACCTGCGGTCGCGTTCGACCCTTCGCCCCCGACGCGGGGGAGAAAGTGCCCCGCAGGGGCGGATGAGGGGCGCATGCCGCGGCCTGCGCCGGCCCTCACCCGGCACTTCGTGCCACCCTCTCCCGCTCGCGCGGGCGAGGGGCTCTTGAACCCTTCTCCCTCGAGGGAGAAGGTGCCCCGAAGGGGCGGATGAGGGGGGGCGCATGCCGCGGCCTGCGCCGGCCCTCACCCGGCACTTCGTGCCACCCTCTCCCGCTCGCGCGGTCGAGGGGTCGATCCGAAGCGGCGGCGGATGAGGGGGGATCAGAACAGCGGAATGACCCCATCCCTGAGTGAGAAGGGCGAAGCCCATGCCGCGGACACCGAAGGTGGCCCTCCTGATCGAGACCTCGCGCGGCTATGGGCGGGCGCTCCTGCGCGGGATTGTGCGGTACTCACGGCTGCACGGCCCCTGGGGCTTCTACGTGACGCCCGGCGACTTCGCGCAGGTCCTGCCGCAGATGCGGACCTGGGGGGGCACGGGCATCATCGCCCGGATCGAGACGCCGGAGGTGGCCCGCGCCATCCTCGCCTCGGGACTGCCGGCCATCGCGCTGGACCTCTCGGAGGCGCAGCGACAGGCCGGGCAACCGCTGGCCGCCCTGCACGAGGTCGCCTCGATTCGCCCGCGGCGGCGAGGATGGCGGCGGAGCACCTCCTGGAGCGGGGGTTCCGCCACCACGCCTACGTGGGGGTGGACGGAAGGGTCTGGTCGCAGCTCCGGCAGGAGGGCTTCGTCAAGCGGATCCGCGAGGCGGGCTTCGAACCGCACCTCTACCAGCCGCCCCGCTCGGCCCGCGACCGCGTCTGGGGGCGCGAACAGCCGAGCCTCGCGCGCTGGCTCCGCTCGCTGCCGAAGCCGATCGGGCTGATGGCCTGCAACGACGACCGCGGGCGTGAAGTTCTGGAGGCCTGCCGGGCCGGCGGGCTTCGCGTCCCGGAGGACGTGGCCGTCGTGGGCGTCGATGACGACGAGCTTCTCTGCGAGCTGGCGGACCCGCCGCTTTCGAGCGTCGCGCTGAACGCCGAGGCGGGGGGCTACCACGTCGCCGCCCTGCTGGATCGGCTGATGCGCGCCCACGCCCGGGGGCAATCCGCCCGGATCAAGCCCCGGCGCCTGCTGGTGGAGCCCATCGGCGTGGTCACCCGCCGCTCCACCGAGATCCTCGCCCTGGAGGATCCCGAGGTGGCCGCCGCGATTCGCTTCCTGCACGACCACGCGGCCGAGTCGATCGGCGTCGGCGACCTCGTCGCGCACCTGATGATCTCGCGTCGAAGCCTGGAGATCCGGTTCCGAAAGGCGACCGGCCGCACGATCCACGAGGAATTGCTCCGCGTCCGCCTCGAGCGGGCCATGCGGCTGCTGCGGGAGACGGACCTCCCCATCGCCCGGGTGGCCGCCGGCTCGGGGTTCAGTCGCCCGAGCTATCTCGCGCAGGTCTTCCGCCAGAACCTCGGCGTGACCCCCGCCCGTTACCGCAGTCAGATCCGGACGCCGACCGCATAAGGACGCAGGCGCCGGCAGAGCTTGCCGGCGGATTCCCTCAGCCGAGTTCCGGCCTTCGGCAGGGGTCCAATCCGGTCACGCATCGATCGGAACGCTCGATGCAGAACCGGCCCTCCTCATCGACCTGGCATCGGAGGGGGAGGCCACTGACCGGATCGAGCGGCAGGGCCGAGAGGTAGCAGGGGACCAGGGCGTCCAGCGACCCGGGGACGGAGCCGTGGTCCAGCTCGTAAGCCCGGGCCGCCAGCGCCGTCGTGAGCTGGCGGTAATCGAGGGCTATGGTTGCGGCCAACCACCTGGCAGCCCTGTCGATCGAAGGGCCCTGCTTGAACTGCTCGGCGACCTTGTCGTAATAGGTCGGCCCGCCGGTGTAGCCGTAGACCTCGAACTCCCATCGGTGCTCGCGGGCCAGGATCTCGGAGACCGGCTCCTGCGCTGCGTCGAGGGCCTCCAGGGCGGCCGTAAGCACCCGGCACGCCCCGGCATCCAGGGCATCCTTGATGCGCCCCAGTCCGGCCAGCCCGATGCGCTCGAAGGCGCATCCTCCCGATTGTTGCACATGTAATCCTCCCCGAGACGAGGACGGGCCGAGCCGCACGAGGTCCAGGTAGCGGTCGACGGCCTCGCCGGGCCGGCCCTCGAGCCAGGCGTACCGGGCCGCCGCATCGAGGAGCCGGGCGAGCCGCCGCAGGGCGTTGAGCTGCCGCAGAGCCCGATCGAGCTGCTCCAGGAGGAAGGTCATCGGGACCCGACTTTCGAGCTCCAGGGCCTCCCTGACATGGCGGAGGACCTTGCGATTCGGCTCGACCCACGTTGCCAGCTCCGAGGCGTCAGCCTCCTCGTAGCAGCCGTTGCGGGGAATCTCCCCGACGATGGACTCGGCGGCGCCGACGAGGAGGTCATAGCCGTTGGGATTCGGGAGCGGAGGGGGACTCGATCCTGTACTCATGGGAGGAGCCTTCCTGATGAATTCGCCGGCATGATCCGGCGCCACTCACAGCTCGCATCAAGTCCGGTTCGGGTCGCGTGCACGGCTTCGATGGCCTCATCCGCCGCCGAGGACGCTCAGCTCGACGTGCGTGGCGTGGCCCGGGGAACGGAACACCCGCTGGGTGGCCGGGCGGAAGTCCCTCGACTCGGCCTTGAAGATGTTCGGCACGAACGTCTGCGGGTTGCGGTCGATCAGCGGGAACCAGGTGCTCTGGATCTGCACCATCACCCTGTGCCCCTTCCGGAAGCAGTGATCGATCCAGTGCAGGTCGATGGTGTACCCCTCGACCTGTTCCGGCTCGATCGCGGAGGGCTCCTCGAAGCTCCTGCGGAAGCGTCCCCGGAAGACGTCGTTGGCGACCATGAGCTGGTAGCCGGGGAGCTCGGGGGCGTCCTCGGGGTAGACGTCGATCAGCTTGACGATCCAGTCGCTGTCGGAGCCGCTGGTCGAGGCGAAGAGCCGGGCACGGACCGCGCCGGCGACGGTGAGGTCCTCGCCCAGTGGCTCCGTCTCGTAGCTCAGGACGTCGGGCCGATGGTGGACGAAACGCTGGTCCTGGACGAGCCAGCGCGTCCAGTCCGGCGCGGCGTACGTGGCCGCGATCGGCCGGGGTCGATAGGGGACCGGATGCTGCGGGTCCGAGAGATAGGCGTCGGAGCCGGGGTCCGTCTCGTCGGCCGTCGGGGGCTCGAACGCGAGCCGCCCACCCTTGCGGGCGTACAGCCGCTTCAGGGCCGCCTCGCGGGGCGGCCACTGCTCGTACGACTGCCACGCGTCGGCCCCGGTCCGGAAGGTCATGGCCTCGGGGAAGGTCCGGCCTCCCCGATCCTTCAGGTGGGCGGCGAACCAGGGGGCCTGGATCTTCGCGCGGAAGTGCTTGCCGGTCGGCGACCCGAACCGGATCGGGCCGAGCTGGTCGCCGTCGCCGCCGGCCCAGCCGCCGTGGTTCCACGGCCCGACCACCAGGAAATTGCGACGTCCCGCATCGCCCCGCTCGAAGGTCTCGTAGACCTTGAGAGGGCCGTAGAAGTCCTCCTGATCCCACCAGCCCGCCACGTTCAGCGTGGGGACCGTCGGCCGGCCGATCAGGGACGCCACGGCCTGCCTGCGCCAGAAGGCGTCGTAGTTGGGATGCTCGACGAAGTCGTTCCAGGTCGGGAGCTTCCCCCCGAAGTACCGCGCGTTGGCGTTCGAAAGCGGCCCCAGCGCGAGGTACCAGTCGAACGTGTCGTGGCGGTCGAAGGTGAAGGCCGTGTTGACCTTCGAGGTCTCCATGAGCGCGGCGTACTCGAAGCCGTAGCTGAGCCGGAAGGCCCCGTTGTGGTGGAAGTCGTCGCCCAGGAACATGTCGGCGGGCGGGGCCTGGGGCGAGGCCGCCTTCAACGCCGGGTGGGGTTCGATCAGCGCCATGACCGTCAGCCAGCCGGGGTACGAGATGCCGAGCATGCCCACGCGGCCGTTGTTGTCCTTCAGGTTCCTGACCAGCCAGTCGATCGTGTCGTATGCATCGGTCGACTCATCGATCCCGCCCGGCCTGGCCTTGTCGCGAAGGGGCCGGATCATGACGAACTGCCCCTCGGAGGCGTACCGGCCGCGGATGTCCTGGAAGGCGAAGAGGTAGCCGTCGTCGGCCAGGTCCGCCAGGTATTCCTCGAGCGCCCCGGGCGCCCCCGCACCGGCCCCGTACGGCGTGCGGAGCAGGATGATCGGCAGCGGCCCGCTCTGCTTCGACGGCCGATAGACCACGGTATGGAGCCGGACGCCGTCGCGCATGGCGATCATGGACTCGGACTTCTCGTAGTCCGCGCGGTCGGCCCGGGCAGTCATCGCCAGGGTCAGCAGCCAGAGTCCCGTCCAGATGGCCCCGCTCCTCGTTTGGTTCGCTCCGGGTCTCATGATCCGCGTCGGCTCCGATACGCAATGAAATTGGTTCATGTTTGCCAAGATCGAATTCGATCCTCGCCTTGATCGCGACGATTGAGCGTGCTCGAACGATGATGCCGAGTCAAGCATGAACAACTGAAGAAGGGGGCCGGCTGCCTCCGATTCCATGGGGATCGCCCAGGATTCGTGCATCGAAACCGGTCAGGTCGAGCCCCCGTGATCGCCTTCGTTACATCGACCCGCGACGTAAGCCGTGAAATCCCGGTGGGTTCCTCTGCGCGTGCAAGCTCGACGCGGTGCGACGCGGACGTTGGTACGGGATTCGCATTGAGAGCATGGAGTGCTGCGGAATCCGCCGGAGGGTCGTTCCCGATCTTCTCTCCTCGCCCCCGAACGCGGGCTACCGCAGCCTTGACCGCTTGTCGAACCCGAGGGCTTGCAACCCGATGCTCGGTTATCTGATTGACATGGACGGTGTGGTCTACCGGGGTGGACATCTCATCCCCGGCGCCGATCGTTTCGTGAACGGACTTCGCGAAGCCAACATCCCCTTCCTCTTCCTGACCAACAACAGCCAGCGCACCCGGCGCGACGTCGCCACCCGGCTCCAGCGGCTGGGGATCGACGTTACGGAACACCATATTTTCACCTGTGCGATGGCCACGGCCCGCTTCCTGGCGCAGCAGAAGCCCCACGGCACCGCGTTCGTCATCGGCGAGGGCGGGCTGCTGACGGCCCTCCACGAGAACGGCTATGCGATCGTGGACAAGGACCCGGACTACGTCGTCGTGGGCGAGGGCCGGACGGTGAGCTTCGAGATGCTCGAGGCGGCGCTGGGGATGATCCTCGGCGGCGCCAAGCTCGTCGCCACCAACCTCGACCCCAACTGCCCCACCGTCGACGGCCTGCGGCCTGGCTGCGGGGCGATCGTCGCCATGCTCGAGGCCGCCGGCGGGCTCAAGTCGTTCAGCGTGGGCAAGCCGAGCCCGTTCATGCTCCGGGCCGCCCGCAAGGAGCTCGCCCTGCCGACCGATCAGACGGTCGTCATCGGCGACACGATGGAGACCGACATCCTCGGCGGCGTCCAGCTCAACTACAAGACGATCCTCACCCTCAGCGGCAGCACGAGGCGCGAGGACCTGGAACGCTACGCCTATCGCCCCGACCTCGTCGTCGAGACGATCGCCGACATCGACCCCTTCGAACTCGAGGACCGGCTCGGGCTGCTCTCCCGGTCGTCGCCGGCTCGCCCGCGATCCCCCCGCCCCGAGCGAAAGCCGCTCGTCGGGGCGGCGTCGTAACGTCAGCCGCTCTGCGGAACAGAGAAGCGGGGCCGTGGCTCGCCGCCGAGGGTTCCTCCCCTCGCGGCGGACGCGGCCCCGTTTGTTGTCGCGCGGATGCAACCTCATCGCTCCGGCGTGAGCTTGATCCAGCGAAGATTGATGGCCCGCCAGGACCGGGCGTCCCGCGCGCGGACCTTGACTTCCTGCTCGCCGGCCCCGGAGATCTCGACGGGCCCGCCCGCCGATTCGGCGAACCGGGCCCAGTCGCCGGTGGCCGGGGGATGGAGTTCGACCGCCTGGCCGCCAAGTTCGACCACCGCGATGGCATCGCCCGCGACGGCCGCGCACGAGGCCGTCAGCCGGTACGTCCCGGGCTTCGCCCGGATCTTCCACGAGGCGTGGTCCTCGGGCCTGTCCCAGAAGCCGATGTTCGACTGGCCTCCCTTCTCCTCGACGGCGATCTGGTCGCCGTGGAGGACGGCGTCGTTCGCGCGGAGGGCGAGCACGCCCGCGCCGTCGGGCTCGACGACGACCGGCGCGGCGGCCGGGATGGGGGCGGCCAGCTCGGGCTTGAAGCCTCGGAGCGAGTCGCCGCGGATCTTCAGGGCGACGGCGTGGTCGCACGGCTTCCGATCGGGGAGCGTCACGACGAGGCCGTCGGCCTCGTGAGCGACGCGGATCGGCCCCCGGTGTCCGAGCAGCTCAACCGAGCGGATCGCGGCCGTGACCCCCGGATACTTGCCCAGGGACCGAATCGTCACCTTGCCCTCGGACGGCCAGCCCATCACGAAGGCATAGAGGGTGTCTCCGCTCCTGCTCGCCGTGAAGCGGATGTCCCTCGCGGTGTAGCCGAAATCCTCCTTGAAGTGCCCCCCCCTGGCGCGCACCGGGCCCTCTCCGTGGACCAGCCAGGGCCGGGTCTCGAAGATGGCCTCGCCGTTGATCGCGATCCAGGAGGCCATCTCGGCCAGGGCGTTCTCCGCCTCGGGATCGAGGCTGCCGTCGGGGCGCTGCACGACGTTGATCAGGAGATTGCCGTTCTTGCTCACGATGTCCACGAGCATGTGGATGATCCAGTCGGCACCCCGGTACTTCCAGGTCCGGTTGTAGTACCAGTCGCCGATCGAGGTGTCGGTCTGCCAGGGGAACGGCCGGATGCCCGGCATCACCCCGCGCTCGAGATCCTCGACCCAGAGGCCCTCGGAAGGCTGCTTGCAGGTGTAGACGACGTCGGTCTTGCCGCCGCCTTTCCCCGCTCCGGTGTTGTAGAGATGGGCGATCATGCTCCGCCCGAACTCGTTGCCGAAGGGCACGCCGCCGTCGGTGTAGAGCAGGTCGGGATGGTACTGGTCGACGAGGTCCTTGATCCGGGCGAACCACTCGCGGTGCCAGCGTGGATCCT
Organism: Isosphaeraceae bacterium; assembly: GCA_046349995.1. Taxonomy (GTDB): domain Bacteria; phylum Planctomycetota; class Planctomycetia; order Isosphaerales; family Isosphaeraceae; genus Aquisphaera. The sequence continues at coordinate 16,184 of JAXMBE010000036.1, forward strand.
TGCTGTACCAGCCCTTGTCGTCGGCCGCCGCCGGCGGGTGGTAGAGGTCCTGATATTTCGGGTCCGCGCCGTCGTAGGCGACGCCGGCCATCGGCCCGGTCTTGTCGGCGCGATGGCTGTCCTGGAACCAGGTGAACGACGCCCCCAGGTGCTCGGAGACGCCGAACCGCAGGCCGAGACGCTTCGCCGCCCTCTGCCAGTCGCCGACGACGTCGCGGCGAGGCCCCATCTTCACGGCGTTCCACCTGTGGTGCGTCGAGTTCCAGAGGTCGAAGTTGTCGTGGTGGACGCCCATGCTCACGAAGTAGCGTGCGCCCGCCTTCTTGTAGAGGCCCATCAGCCGGTCGGGATCCCATTTCTCGGCCTTCCAGAGCGGGATCAGATCCTTGTGACCGAGCTTCGAGGGGTGCCCGAAATGCTCCAGGTGGTCCCTGTACTGGGCGTGACCCTGGACATACAGGTGCTTCGCGTACCAGTCGCCGAACATCGGCACGGCCTGCGGCCCCCAGTGGGCCCAGATCCCGAGCTTGGCGTCGCGGAACCACTCCGGACACTCGTACGCCCTGAGCGATTCCCCGGACGGCCGGAACGGCCCGGGCGCGATCGAGGGGAGGTCCTCCGGCGCGGCCGGGGCCGTATCGATGGATATTGCGAGCACCAGCAGGCAACCGAGGAGCCCGGCGAGACAGGGCCGTGATCCCGGGGCGAGGGTCGGTCCTTTCCGAACGCTCATCGTCGATCTCCGTGACGAAAGAAGCTTACGCATCATCCACATCTCCTTGCGCCCCGCAGCCCGAGCATCTGTGGAGCCGATTCGGTGTAGGGTGGGTCAGCCGCCGGAGGCGGCGCAACCCACCGGATCCGGTGGGTTGCGCCTCACAAGCTCGGCTGACCCACCCTACCAAGGACGCCTCCACCCCGACTTGTGGGCAATGCATTCGCATGAAAGAAGGAGGGTGCATGACCAGGGCTGATCGTGCCGCGATCGGCCCGGGGTCCCAAGCGGCGACAGGAGGCGGGCGGCGTGATCAATCCTCGAACACGATGCAGACCTTGCCGGTCTGGCCCCCGGCCGCGACCTCGTAGGCCCTCGACGCCTCCTTCAATGGCAGGCGGTCGGTGCAGATGCGGTCGGGATGGATGCCCCAGCGGTCGAGCCGCTCGAGCAGCTCCTCCAGGTGGAAGAGCGAGGTGACCCACGACCCGAAGAGGGTGATCTGCTTGTGGATCAGGAACTTCGAGACCTCGAAGTCGACCGTGCCGCCCTCGCCCACGTAGGCGCATCGGCCCCAGTCGCGGGTCGCCTGGAGGGCCAGCCGCCGGGCGGGAGCGGCGCCGGAGCAGTCGATGCTCGCCTCGCATCCGTGCCCTCCCGTCCGGTCGAGGATCGTCCCGAGCGCCCGGTCGTCGGCCTTGATCGGGACGTCCACCAGCCCGAGGTCGCTCGCCAGGGCGAGCCGGCTGTCGGACGTGTCGGTGCCGAGGATCGTCGTGGCCCCCAGCGCCCTGCCCAGCATGGCCGCGGCCAGGCCGACGGGACCGAGCCCCGTGACCAGCAGCCGGTCCTGGCCGCTGACCTGCATCCGCCGCAGCGCCTCGTACGCGGTGCCGAAGCCGCAGGCGCAGAAGGCCCCGTCGATGAACGAGAGCGAATCCGGCAGGCGGATGCAGGTGTTCTCCTCGGCCAGCAGGTAGGGCGCGTGGCCGCCGTCCCGCTGCCAGCCGTAGGCGGCGCGGAACTCGCCTCGGCAACTGATCATGTAACCGTGCTGGCACTCGTCGCAGACGCCGCACCCGGAGATGTGGTAGATGACGACGCGGTCGCCGGGCCGGAACTTCCGGCAGCCCGGACCCGTCCGCTCGACCACGCCGCAGGGCTCGTGGCCGGCGATCACGCCCTGGTAGCCCTCGGGGCCCTTGCCCAGGTGCTCCCGGTAGATGGCGCGGATGTCGCTGCCGCAGATCGACGACGCCTTCATCCGCACCAGGACCTGGCCGTACCCCGGCTCCGGGACGGGATACTCCCTGAAGACCACGGTGCTGTCGCCGGGCAGCACGGCGCCCGTCATGGTTGTGCTGGCTGTACTCATGTTCGACCCGTCATCCTTCGTGGGGTTCTCTGGGAGGGGTGATCTCGCCGGTGGGGTCCCAGAGGTCCTCCCAGTCCTGCCCGTCCTTCCAGAGGAAGACCTGGCCCTTGATGAGCCGGCAGCCCCGGTCGATCCCGGCGATCGCGCGCAGCTCGTCGTCGGTCAGCGGGTCGCCGGTCACGGCCTCCAGGCTGGCGAGGAATTGCTGACGCTTCACCGAGAACGGGATCGGGATCTGGCCCCGCTGCACGGCCCACTTGATGCAGACAATCCCCGGGTGGACCTTCAGCCGCCCGGCGATGCGGACGATCACCGGGTCCTCGACGTCCACCGTGTCCGTCTCGGTCCGGTCGCGCTCCGGCCGGTTCGGCGAGCCGATCGGGCTGTAACCGATCGGGACGATCCCCTGCTCGACGACGTACCGGAAGAACTCGGGCTGCTGGAAGTGGGGATGCAGCTCCATCTCGTTGCAGGCCGGCTTGATCCGGGCATCCCGGAGGACCAGGCGCAGCTTGGGGATCGTCATGTTCGACGTGCCGATGTGCCGCACCAGCCCGCGGTCGACGAGAGACTCCATCTCCCGCCAGGTCCGCATGTAGTTCTCGTGGATGTACGGCTTCGAGTCCTTGCTCCGGGACGTGACGTCGCAGCCCGGCGGGTGATAATTCGGGAACGGCCAGTGGACCAGGTACAGGTCCAGGTAGTCGAGCTGGAGGTCCCGCAGCGACTTCTCGCAGGAGGCGGTGACGTCCCCCAGCCCGTGCTTGTCGTTCCAGACCTTCGACGTGATCCAGAGGTCCTCGCGGGGGACTCCCGCGTCGAGGATCGCGCGGAAGGAATGGCCGATCTCGGCCTCGTTGCCGTAGACCGACGCGCAGTCGAAGTGCCGATAGCCGACGCTCGCCGCCTCCAGCACCGCCTGGGCGATCTGCTGCGCCGAGAACCGGTCGGAGCCGAACGTGCCCAGGCCGATGACCGGGATCTTCGCCCCGGTGCCGAGCGTCCGCGCGGGGACGGCCGAGGGATCGATCCCGTCGGAGGCACGCTCGAACGAGGGTCTCTTGCTCACGTTGCTCAGGTCCTTTCACCGTCCGGCATCCGCGGCGGGGCCGGCGGGTCGTCGTCCGGACCCCTGCGCGATCCGGCGTGGGCGGGAGTCGTCTCTTCCTGACAATGCTCTCATTGTTGATCGGCGGGATCAGCGCCGCAAGCGCCGTGGCAGGCTGACCCGGCGGGGCGCCGCTGCCCTCCCTTGCGCGAGCGATCGACGGACTTCAGAGCCCCGCCATCAGGATCACCTCGGTGGCCTCGTAGAGCGCCGCCACCGCGAGGACGAGGGCCACAAGCGCCAGGGCCTTGAGCGCCAGCGACGCCGCGCGACGATAGCGCCGGCCCACGGTCTCGGTCTCGGGTGCGGGCGCCTCGGGCAGCTCGTCCTGGGTCCATTCATCCGCCAGGCTCGGTTTCGCTTCCGGCGTGCCCGGCCGAATGAGGAGTATCGGGATCAGGAGGGCGAAGAACGTGGCGAGGATGTAGCCCTCCCCCTCCAGGAGCAGCGTGCCGGAGTGGGGGATCATCCCGAGTGCCAGCGTGGAGTCCGCCGGGCCGAGGAGGAGGCCCCAGAGGCCGGCGCGGACGACGGCCACCAGGACGCCAACCCCCGGGATGATCAGCGAGGGGAGCGTGATCTGGAGCAGCGTCCCGAGGAAGAAGTTCACCGCGAAGGTGACGACGGCGGCCCAAAGGATGTTGCCGCTGAGGTAGGCCGCGCCGGCCACGGCCAGGGGCCCACCGCCGCTGAAGGCCTGCTGGACGCTGGTCATCATCACCGTATGGAGCGCGGGATTCGAGTGGATCGCGATCGCCGCGAGCAGGTAGAGCCCGAAGTAGGCGACGTGCGTCCCCCAGAAGAGGCGCGGCCGGGCCGCGATCTCGGCGAGCGGGCCCGCCAGGGCGGGCCATCGGACACGCCTCGCCAGCCACCGATAGAGCGAGACCAGCAGGCCCGTGCCCCCGAGCAGGAACAACGCCTGGCCCGCGAGATACGCGCGGTAGCCCGTGGCGTCCGATCTCGCCAGCGGCGCCAGCGTGGAGAAGGACTTCGGGGGGAACGCCTTCTCGAGCCGTTCCCGGAGCGATCGGTCCCGGTACTCACGCTCGGTCAGCCGCACGATGCGGACCCGGCTGAGCGCCGGGTCCTTGCCCGCGAAGATCGGCTCCGCGGCGGGACCGGCAGGGACGAGGATGCTGTCCGCGAACAAGGCGACGCTCGGCTTGAGGACGCCGACGACCTTGAGGCTCCGCCCGGCGACGCTCAGGTCCTCGCCCAGGGCCGACTCGCATCCCGCCAGGGCCTCGCCCTCGCCCGGTTCCGGCATCCGGCCCTCGCGCAGCCAGCCGACGAGCAGCCCCATCTCGTTCGCGGGCAGCTCGATCAACTTGCGCCGGAGGCGCGCCCTGAGGGCCGCCCCGCGATCGGCGACGCTCCCCGCGACGCCCTTCACCAGCGCCTCGACGGCGGGGCTCAGGGGCAGGTAGCGCAGCCGCGTCGCCAGGATCGTCCCGGCCTCCGACTTCTCCGCCGGCTCGTCGTCGCCGATGACCAGGACCCCGGCGGCCCAGGGCGCCTCGGGATCCGGACGCAGCCAGCGGTCGTAGGCGCCCACCATGAGCCCGAATCCCGCCATCGCCGCCGCGGCCCAGATCAAGGTTCTCATCGGTCGGGCATCCCCTGCGAGGAAAGATCATCCAAGGACGATTGTCTCCGCGGCCGAGTCGCCAGGGCAACCGGACAGTCGCCTCGGCCGTTCTCGCCCCTCGGTTCAATCGGTCACGCTGGACACGGTGCGGCCCCGGGCACAGAATGGACCCAGACCGGTCGTGCATCTTCGCCCGAGGGGCCGGGCATCCGGCTCCTCCTGTCGCTGCTCCGTCGAAAACCCTGGGAGTGAAGGCCGCCGAGGCCTCGGACCCCTCCGACTCCCCTTGGCAAGGGGGAGAGAACTTCACTTCCCCTTGAAAAGGGGGGACACAGGGGGGTCTCCGGTGGCTCTCGACACAGCACTCCGTCGCGAGAATCAAAAGATGATCCCTGTCCCCCGGATTCCGGAGCCGGCCCACGACGCGCGTTCGCGGCGAGACTTCCTCCGCGCGGGGCCGCCGGGCCCTGGGGCTGGCGATGGGGACGTATCCGTCGGGGCTCGTCCAGGCCCGGGAGATCCCGCGGCGGGCCCGCTCGGTGATCATGCTCTGGCTCTGGGGCGGGCCGAGCCACCTCGACACCTTCGACATGAAGCCCGACGCCCCGCTCGAGTATCGCGGCCCGTTCGAGCCCATCGCGAGTTCGGTCCCCGGCCTCCAGGTCTGCGAACTGCTCCCCGGCCTGGCCCGGCGTGCCGACCGGTTCGCGCTCCTGCGGGCGTTGCACCACGAGTCGAACGATCACGGCATCGCCGGGACGATCGCCCTGACCGGCAGCAGCGCCGGGGCCGTCGGGCTCGGGGGCGCGGCCAACAGCCTGTCGCCGCGGCCCAGCGCCGGCGCCATCGTCGGGCGGCTCCACCGCTCCACCCCGGGGTCGCTGCCTCCTTACGTGATCCTCGGCAATCCCCTCCACCAGGGGTTGAAGCGCGCCCTGGGCGAGGGAGGCGGTTCGCTCGGCAGCACCTTCGACCCCTTCCGCCTCGACTACGAGCCGGGCCGGGGGCTGAAACTGCCCGACGCGACCCTGCCGAAGGAGGTCTCCCCCGATCGGCTGGAGGCTCGCTGGGATCTCCTGCAACAGCTCGGCCAGGATGCCCTCGGGGCGGCGAGGAGCCGGACGATGGACCGGATGGGGGGGCACTACAACCTGGCCCACAACCTGATCGTCTCGGGTCAGGCCCTGTCGGCGCTCGACGTCTCGCGCGAGTCGGCCCGCGCCCGCGAGGCCTACGGGCCTCACCGCTTCGGCCAGTGCTGCCTGATCGCCCGCCGCCTGGTCGAGGCGGGCGTGCCGTTCGTTCAGGTCAACTGGAGCACCCACGTCGAGGGGCCCGAGGACGGCGGCGACGGCGGCTGGGACATGCACGACCGCTACTTCCAGGTCATGCAGGACCGCCACGGCTGGATGCTGGACCGGGCCCTCTCGGCCCTGCTCGACGACCTCCAGGACCGGGGCCTTCTGGAATCGACCCTGGTCGTCGCGGTCGGCGAATTCGGGCGCACCCCGAAGATCAACGACCGCGCCGGGCGCGACCACTGGAACACCTGCTACTCGGCCCTCCTGGCGGGCGGAGGCGTCCAGGGCGGGCGGGTCATCGGCCGCTCCGACCGTCGCGCCGAGCAGCCCGCCGACCGACCCGTCACCCCGGCGGACGTCGGCGCGACGATCCTCTCGCGACTGGGCATCGGCACGACGGACCTGACCGGCATCGGACTCACCCCGGCGGGCGAGGTGATCGACGAGCTGTTCTGATCGGAACCATCGCGGACCGGGGCTCGATCACGATGCTGTTGATGTTCTGCTCGATGGCGATGGCCGTCACGACCCTGACGCCGCCCGATGGCCGGCAGCCCGGCGAGCCCCGCCTCGGCCCGCTGATCCGAGTCACCCACGACGGCCTCGAGAAGCAGCGGCCGTTCTGGGCACCGGACGGGAAACAGCTCCTCTACGCGCGGTATGAGTCCGACGGAGCCCGGATCTGGCTGTATCTCCAGCAGATCGGCGAGACCTCGTCTCCCCCGCGCCGACTGACCGATCGCAAGGCCCCGGAATACAACGGGGCGATCTCTCCGGACGGCACGAAGGCGCTCTTCGCCGCGATCTACCTCTCGGGGACGCAGGGCAACCTGGACATCGAACGGATCAACGCCGACGGGTCGGGCCTGAAGAAGGTCAGCGACGACCACGGCAAACTGGTCCACCAGGACTGGCCCGCGTGGTCGCCGGACGGGAAGAGGTTCGCCTTCAGCTCCACGCATGACGGGAATCAGGAGATCTACACCGCCGCGGTCGACGGCACGGACGTCGTGCGGATCACCCAGAGCCCCGGGATCGACGCCCATCCGTGCTGGTCCCCGGACGGGCGCAGGATCGTCTTCGCCACCGACCGCTGGCGAGGCCTGGAGCTCGCGAGCGTGGCGCCCGACGGGTCCGGCCTGACCCGGCTGACGAGGAGTCCCGGGCTGGACGACTATCCCGCCTGCTCCCCCGACGGCACCCGGATCGCCTTCGTCACGAACCGCGACGGCCAGCACGAGGTTTACGTCGCCTCGGCCGACGGCGCCCACGCGATCAACGTCTCGCGGCACCCGGCCCGCGACGCCTTCCCCACCTGGACGCCCGACGGCCGCGGCGTCACCTTCGTCTCGGACCGCGACGGGGCGTTCGAGATCTACACCCAGGTCATCGACCCGTAGCCTGAGCCACGACCTTCCGCCGCCATCGCGGTTGAGCCGCACTCGGCCACTCGGGCGGACAGTGCAGTCGGAGTCGGAAGCGTCAGCGACGGTTCTCTTCTGTCGAGCGGCCCTCTGGCCGTCGCTGACGCTTCCGGCTCCGACGTGGCCGGTCGGCTGCCCGGCGCGCTCGGTGTCGCTCAATCGCCCCGACCGGCCCCCACCAGATTGAGTCGGAGGAGGTTCGCCTCGATAATGGCGGGGCGTGAGGGGCGCCGAGTTTCGATCTCTCCTTGATCCTCGAAGACCGAAATGATGACGACTATCAGACCAGGCTTCTGCGCATTGGTGGCGTCGATCGTGCTCTCGGGTCCGCTGGCGGGCTGCGGCGACCAGTCCCGGATCACCTCGTCGCCGAACGCTCAGCCGGGGAAGTCCGCGGCCCCCGGCGCGGGGGGGCGGCTCTTCGGCGTCTCGGTCCAGACGATGAATAACCCGTTCTTCATCGACCTGGAAAACGGACTCAAGGAGGTCTTCGACAAGCACGGCGACCGCATGGTCATGCTCGACGCCCAGTTCAACAGCCTGAAGCAGAAGAACGACATCTCCGACCTCCTCCAGCAGGAGCCGGCGGCCATCTTCATCAACCCGGTCAACTGGGAAGGGGTCCGCGGCAGCCTGATCGAGGCGAAGCGGAAGAGCGTAACGGTGATCATCGTCGACGCGCCGGTGAGCGACCCGGAGCTCGTGCTCAGCCAGGTGGCCTCCGACAATGTCGAGGCGGGCCGGCTCGCCGCCGAGGCGCTCGCGAAGGTGAACCCGAAGGCGAGGGCCGTCGTGCTCCACCACTCCGTGAACAAGGCGTGCATCGACCGCGTCGACGGGTTCAAGCAGGGCCTGGCGAAGCACCCCGAGATGACGATCCTGGATACCCAGGAGGGCAAGGGCACCACCGAGGGGGGCCTCCCGGTGATGCGCGACCTGCTGGGCCGGTTCGCCGACCTCGACGCGGTCTTCCCGATCAACGACCCGAGCGCCCTGGGGGCGATCTCGGCCATCGAGGCCGCCGGCAAGCTCGGCAAGGTGACGGTCGTCACGGTGGACGGCTCGCGCGAGGCCATCGCGGCGATCAAGGCGGGCAAACTCCATTCCAGCTCGGCCCAGTTCCCCAGCCAGATCGGCAAGGTCGCGGCCGAGACGTTCTACGACCACCTCGAAGGCAAGCCGGTCCCGAAGGACATCAAGATCCCCGTGAAGCTGATCACAAAAGACAATGCTGATGAGTTCCTGAAGAGCCTCTGATCTCATGACCGACGACGAGGCGAGCGGCCACCCCCTGCTCTGCTTGCGGGGCGTCACGAAGCGGTTCGGCGGCGTCCTCGCCCTGGACGACGTGAGCTTCGCGCTCCGCCCGGGAGAGATCCACGCGCTGCTGGGCGAGAACGGAGCGGGGAAGTCGACGCTGATCAACATCCTCGGCGGCGTGCTCCGGCCCGACGCGGGGACCGTCGAGATGGACGGCCGGACGGTCGAGATCCGCGACGTCGCCGACGCCGACCGCCTCGGGATCCGGGTCATCCACCAGGAGCTCTCGCTCGCGCCCAACCTCTCGATCGCCGAGAACCTGTACCTGGGCCGCGAGCCGGTCCGGCTCGGGCTGATCGACCGACGCCGGATGTTGGAGGACGCCGCGCGCCTGATCCAGTCGCTCGGCCTCCCGGAGATTGGCGACCCGCGGTCGCTCGTGGCGACGCTCAGCACCGCGCGGCAGCAGATGGTCGAGATCGCGCGGGCCCTGAGCGTGAATTCCCGCGTGCTGATCCTCGACGAGCCGACCTCGTCGCTCTCGGAGGCGGAGAGCCGCGCCCTCTTCGCCACGCTCTCGCGGCTGCGATCCCAGGGCGTGGGCATCATCTACATCTCGCACCGACTCGAGGAGGTCGGCCGCCTGGCCGACCGGATCACGGTCCTGCGCGACGGGCGGACCGTGGGCACGCAGCAGTCCTCGGCGCTCGACTCGCGCGCCCTGATCCGCTGGATGGTCGGGCGCGACATCCGGGACCATTACCCACGTCCGGCCTCGCAGCCCGGCGCGGTCGCGCTCGAGGTCCGCGACCTCCGGGGGCGCCGGGTCCGGGGCGTCAGCTTCGTCCTGCATCGCGGCGAGGTGCTCGGCTTCGCGGGTCTCGTCGGCGCGGGGCGGTCCGAGCTGGCTCGGACGCTCTTCGGCATCGAGCCCGTCGCATCGGGGCAGATCCTCGTCGAGGGCCGGCCCGTGGTCATCCGCTCGCCGGCCGAGGCCCGGGCCGCCGGGATCGCGCTGGTGCCCGAGGATCGCAAGCGGCAGGGTCTGGTCATGACGGGGTCCGTGGCCTATAACCTGGCGTTGCCCTGGACTCGTGACTGGATCCGCGGAGCCGTCATCGACCGGGGCCGGAAGGCGGAGATCGTGGCCAGGGCGCTCCGCGAATTCGCGATCAAGGCGTCGGACCCGGAGCAGGCGATCGGCGGCCTGTCCGGGGGGAACCAGCAGAAGGTCGTCGTGGGCCGCTGGATGGAGCACCCGCCGAAGGTGCTGATCCTCGATGAGCCGACCCGCGGCGTGGACGTCGGGGCGCGCGAGGAGATGTTCGGGATCATCCACCGCCTGGTCGCCGAGGGCATGGCCGTGATCCTGATCTCGTCCGACCTGCCGGAGGTGATGGGCCTGTCGCACCGACTGGCCCTCTACCGCGACGGCCGGATCGTCCGCGAACTCCCCGCCGCCGGGGCGAGCGCCGAGGACGTGATGGCCGAGTTGACGCGTGCGTGATCAATCATGAACATGATCAAGAGACTCGGGCCGTTACTGATCGCCATCGTCGTGCTGGTGGCGGCCTTCCGGATCTGGGTCCCTCGGTTCATCACGGTCGACAACCTGCTGGACCTCGCCCAGCAGATCTCGGTCAACGCGATCCTGGCCTTCGGCCTGACGCTCGTGATCCTGATCGGCGGCATCGACCTCTCCGTCGGCGCGGTGGTGGCCCTGATCGGGACGCTCACGGTCTGGCTGCTCCCGAGGGTGGGGCTGATCGGGGCGGTCGCCTCGGGGCTGCTGGCGGCGATGGCCTTCGGGCTGGTCAACGGAGTTTGCGCGGCGAAGACGAAGATGCCGCCGTTCATCATCACGCTCGCCACGATGCTCGTCGCCCGGGGCATGGCCCTGCGCTTCAACGAGGGCCGGCCGATGCCGGTGCCGAGCAGTCAGGAGGCGTTCCTCGCCCTGGGTACCGGGCGGGTGCTGGGCGTCGTGCCGGTGCCCGTCCTGGTCATGCTGGCGGCGCTCGCGGGCACCGCGGTGCTGCTCCACCTGACCCGCTTCGGGCAGCACCTCTATGCCATCGGCGGCAACCGCGAGGCGGCCCGATATACCGGGATCCCGCTGGCCCGCAACGAGATCGCCGTCTACGTCGCCTGCTCGATGCTGGCGGGGATCGCGGGGATGATCCACGCGTCCCAGCTCTATTCGGCCGAGCCCGGCTCGGGAGAGGGGTTCGAGCTGATCGCCATCGCCGCGGTCGTCGTGGGCGGCACGAGCTTCACCGGCGGGATCGGCACGATCCCCGGGACGTTCCTCGGAGCGATCATCATCGGCATCCTCGACAAGGGGCTGAACCAGGCGGGCGTGCACTTCTCGCTCCAGCGGATCGTGCGCGGGCTCGTCATCCTGGCCGCCGTCTACATCGATGTCCGGAGGAGGGGGGATCGCCGGTGACGTCGCCCCGATCCGACTCATCCATTCTCGCTTCGTGGAGGACCCCCATGAAACCGCGTCTCCTGCCGCCGATGTCCTGGGCCCTGTCCTGCCTGCTCGTGTTGGCCGGGATGTCCGCCGTGAAGGCCGACGAGCCGGGGTCCTGGCACGTCCGCGACAAGACCTTCGTGGCCTGGGTGACCCTCGCGAATCGGGCCCAGCGGGGCGGGAGCGTGCTGACGCTCGAGAACCTGCCGGGCCAGTTCGACGCCCTCGTCTTCGGCGAGATCGAGCCCGGCCGCTGGATGGCGGGGAGCGATTTCTTCCGGCGCACCTGCAAGGACCAATCGACGTGGCCCGCCGAGACCGCCGAACCGGGCAAGCTGATCCAGGTGGCCGTCAGCTACAGGGGCAAGGACGTGACGCTCTCCCGCGACGGTCAACTCCTCGCCCGCTACGCGATGGAGACCGATCCGGCCGGATTCAACGAACGCAGCATCGCGCTGATCGGCAAGCGGCACTGGGAGACATCGTCGGAGGGCTTCCAGGGAGAGATCGAGGAGGCCCGGATCTACGGCGAGGCGCTCGATGTCGCGGCCATCGCCTCATTGCGGCCGAACGAGGCGTCCGGCCCGCAGCCGCTCGGCTGGTGGACCTTCGAGGACGGCTCCGCCGCCGACAGGATGGGCCGGTTCCCGACCGGCCGGCTGATCGGGCAGGCCTCGATCTCCGACGGCAGGCTGATACTCCGGGGCGGATTCCTGCTCGCGGGCCGGGGGATCGAGCCGCCGCGCACCCGCGAGCAGGAGGACTGGCCGACCTACCACGTCTCCGCGCTGCCCGAGGAGGGCCTCTGCCGTCCGTATGACGCCAACGGCTGCATCTACTGGAAGGGCAAATATCATCTGATGTACATTTACCAGGATCCGAAGCGGCCCCACGGCGGGCACTGCTGGGGCCACGCCGTCAGCACGGACCTGGTGAACTGGACCTTCCTGCCACCCTCCGTCGTGCCCGAGCCCGGCGACCCCGACGTCGGCATCTTCTCCGGCAACGCCTTCATCAACAAGGAAGGCCGGCCGATGCTCTGCTGGTTCGGCATCAACGCCGGCGTCTGCGTGGCGACCGCCGAGGACGACGATCTGATCCGCTGGAAGAAGCACCCCCGCAACCCGATCGTGCCGATGCCCAAGCCCGGCCAGCCCGGGCACGGCGTCTACACCGTCTGGGACCCCTATCTCTGGCTCGAGGGGGACACGTATTACTGCCTGCTCGGCGGGAACACGCTGAAGAACGGCAAGGACACGCTCTACATGATGAGGTCGGCCGACCTCGTGAACTGGACGCCGCTCCACCCCTTCTACGAACACCCGGACCTCACGTGGACGACGAAGGGCGAGGACTGCTCCTGCCCCGACTTCTTCCGGATCGGCGACAAGCACGCCCTGCTCTGCATCAGCCACAAGGTCGGCGGCCGGATCTACCTCGGCACCTTCAAGGACGAGAAGTTCCACCCCGAGCAGCACGTCCGCATGAACTGGCCCGGCGGCCAGTTCTTCGCCCCGGAGAGCCTGATCGACGGCAAGGGCCGGAGGATCATCTGGGCGTGGGTCACCGACCCGCGGACCATCACGACCCAGCAATCGACCGGCTCGGGCGTGCAGAGCCTCCCGAGGGTACTCAGCCTGGCACCGGACGGCACCCTGCTGATCCGGCCCGTCGAGGAGCTGGAAACGCTGAGACGCCACCCGCGTTCGCTGGTGAACCTGCCGATCAGGGCGGATGCGGAGACGCCCCTCAAGGAGATCCAGGGCGACAGGCTGGAGCTGGCCCTCGAGATCGACCCCGGCGACGCCAGCGAGGTCGGCCTGGCGGTGCGCTGTTCGCCGGACGGCAAGGAGGCGACCGAGATCCTCCATCGCGTCCATGCGAACGAGCTGGTCCTCGGCATGGCCCGTTCCACGCTGCGGAGCGACGTGGTCTACACGAGGGGGCCGCTGGACACCGGCGGCGTTCACCGGGCGGCCGACTATCCCGATCCGAGGAAGACCGTCGAGGCCCCGTTCTCGCTCCGGCCCGGAGAGCCGCTCAGGCTGCGCGTCTTCCTGGACGGGCCGATGCTCGAGGTCTTCGCCAACGATCGCCAGTGCATTACCCAGCAGGTCTTCCCGTCGCGGAAGGACAGCGTGCAGGTGAGGCTCCTGGCCCGGGGCGGCTCGGCGACGCTCAGCTCGCTCCAGGCCTGGGACATGGCCCCGGCCCGCTTCGTCAACAGAAAGGGCTGAGGCTGAGATGGACCTGATCTACTGTCGCGAACATTACCCGCAGCTCGGGCCCGACGAGTTCGTCGACCTGCTCGTCCGCTCGACGCTCGCGGAGCGCCGACCCGTCGATGAGCCGGAGACGGTCCGGGGGATGCTCGAGCATGCCGGGGTGATCATCACCGCGCGGCTCGATGGCCGCCTGGTCGGCATCTCGCGGGCAATCACCGACTTCGCCTACTGCACGTACCTGTCGGACCTGGCCGTGGACCGTGATTATCAGCGGCAGGGGATCGGGAAGCGGCTCATTCAGCTCACCCACGAGGCGGCCGGCCTCCAGACCCACCTGATCCTCCTGGCTGCCCCTCTGGCCCGGTCCTATTACCCGCACATCGGCATGCAATCGCATGACTCGTGCTGGATGATTCCGCGTGAGGCGCCGGGCTAGGACCTGGGTGGGCTGGCACAGGGTCATTTTCAGGTCCCGGTGAACCCTCACCCGCGAGAGCGGGAGAAGGTGGCCGAAGGCCGGGTGAGGGCCGCCGCAGGCCGCGGCGCATGCCCCCTCATCCGCCCCTTCGGGGCACCTTCTCCCCCGACGCGGGGAGAAGGTGCGAACGCTTGCCCCGGAGACTGGGGCCGGGGGCCGATCAACGGTATGGCATGGCGAACCGTCCTGCTCGGATTCTCTCACGCGCGGAGGAGGTCGATGTAGGCGTCGGGGACGAGCTGATCGGGCGTCACCCCCAGGCGGTCCATCAAGCCCTCGGCGACCGTGGTCCCCTCGGCCTCGTCCTGTCCGGGCCTGAGGACCACTTCCAGTTCCAGGAACTCGCCCAGCCCTTCAACCCGATCGAGGTGGATGCGGGTCTGGCCGACCCGGTACAGCCAGCGCCGCTTCCGCACCGTCCCGACCACGGGGAACAGGCGTCCCAGGATCGTGCGTAGCGCCTCGGGATCGCTCGTCGGGGCGATCACGTACTGCGACACCTTCGGCCCGGCCTGATCCTCGCGATGGTAGTGTATCAAGTCGCCGGAGCCCGATCCGAGGATCCGCAGTTTGAGCCGACCGTCGGGCGCCTCGAAGAAGACGTCCTCCTGTTCGATGAGCACCGCCTCGGTGTCGCTCAGGGACGCGGCGACCTCGCGGAGGCGATCGAGGTCGGGGACCCGCGCCTTGATCTCGATGTTCCTTCGCTCGATCGGAAGCGGCTCCGAGTGATGAGTCTGCGACCAGAGCTCCGGCTCTCCCTCCCCCCGCTCCCAGGGTAGCCCCGGCGCGGCTCGCCAGGCGTACCAGCCCGCGGGGAGATCGCCGAGCTCGAGGAGGCTGGGATCGAGCTGGACGAGGTCCCCCAGGTAGACCACGGCACCGTCCTCCTCGAAGACGTGCTCCCCGTCGAGGAATTGCCACCCATGGTCGTCCGCATCATGGCAGACCAGGAGGATCGAGGACGCACCCCGGAGGATTCGCTCCAGCGTGATGACCTCGGTGTCCTCGGCATCCGGGAAAGGCCAATCGGTCGACATGTTCACCTCTCGCAATCGCAGTCCGGGGACGGAAAGCAGGTCTGTCAATGATGATTGTGTGACAACACGACGCCGGGAGTCGGTGCACGAAAATTCGGGAACGGATGCTCATGCCACCGGGTTGGTCTTCCCAGGACGCGGCCGGTCGCTATGCTATCCCGCGGGCCGGGGTTTCGGCCATGGACCCAATCATGGAGGATCGGGGTGATGACAATCCGAACTCGCCTGGCCGCGCTGCTGGCCGTCACGCTGGTCTCCGCGGGCTGCACGGGGAACCTGCGGAACCGGGATCGGGGCGTGCGCGAACCGCTGCAGTTGCCGGCGGCCCCCAAGCTCGAGCCGACCCCGCCGGGATCCCTCGGATCCTCGACGAAGGACGGCCCGCTGGTCGCACCGCTCTCCGCCGGCGCGGCGAGCGAGCCCCGCGTGCTGCGCTGAGCCCGCCCGGCGATTCGCTCATGACCGGCCGCCGGGCGTGCCGGAGAAGAGGGTCTGACGGCGACGCTCCAGCGCCTCGATCCAGGAGTCGAGGCCGATCCCCGTCCGCGCCGAGACCTCGATGACCACCGCGCCGGGGCGTGCCTGCTCGATGTTCCTCATCGCGGCCGCCCGGTCGAATCCGGTCGCCTCGGCGAGGTCGGACTTCGTGATGATCGCGAGATCCGACGTGTTGATGAGCGTCGGATACTTGAGCGGCTTGTCCTCGCCCTCGGTCACGGCGAAGACGAGCACGCGGAGGTGCTCGCCCAGGTCGAACGAGGCCGGGCAGACCAGGTTGCCGACGTTCTCGATGAAGAGGAAGTCGAGCGTCGCCAGGTCCCAGCCCTCGATCGCCTTGCGGATCATCGGCACTTCCAGGTGGCAGACCGTCCCCGTGATGATCTGCCGCGAGGGGGCGCCGCTGGCGGCCAGCCGCCGGGCGTCGTTCTCGGTCGCCAGGTCGCCGACGACCGCGGCGACCCGACGCCCGGCCTCGCGGAGCCGGCCCAGCGTCTTCACCAGGAGCTCGGTCTTGCCGGACCCGGGGCTCGAGACGAGGTTGACGACGTACACCCCCGCGCCGCTGAAGGTCTCGCGGAGTTCCCTCGCCTGGAGGTCATTCGCCTTGAGGATATTCTGGCGGACCTCGAGGATCCGGGGGGGAGATGAGCCTCGGCGTGCAGCGGATCGGTCGGGGGTGGAATCGCGAGGATCAACCAGCTCCAGTGAGAACAGTTCCGGCCCCCGGCCGGAGGAAGACTCGGGGCCGGGTCCGCCGCTTCGGGACGTCGAGGACCACAGGCGAAGCGCCTCGCGTCGCGGGAGCATCTTCCCCTGTGCGGATCGCGGCCTTATGCTCGACGTCCCCGAGACCGGGGATGTCCCGGGCAGGTTCATTGTACCAGCCCGCGGTCGCCGTCGTCCCGCGACGATTCGCGCCACCGGATCCGCGTCCGATCATCGAGTGCCCGCGCCCATGAGTACCCCCGTCATCACCCCGACGCGCACCCTCCGGGATATCAGCGCCGCCCAGTGGAAATCGGGCGTGGCGGCCTGGCTGGGTTGGATGTTCGACGGCCTGGACATGCACCTGTATACCCTGGTCGCCGCGCCCTTCGTGGCCCAGTTGCTGGTGATCCAGGACACCCGCGATCCGAGCGTCGGCTGGCACAGCTCGATCATCCAGGCCGGCTTCCTGCTCGGCTGGGCGCTCGGGGGCGGGTTCTTCGGCCGCCTGGGCGACGCGATCGGGCGCAGCCGCGCGCTGAGCCTGACGATCCTGACGTACGCCCTGTTCACCGGGCTCTCGTCGCTCGCCCAGACCTGGTGGCATCTCCTGATCCTGCGGTTCGTCGCCGCGCTCGGGATCGGCGGCGAGTGGGCCGTGGGCGCCTCGCTGCTCTCCGAGACGTGGCCCCGGCGCTGGCGGCCCTGGATCGCGGCCGTCCTCCAGACCGGGGTGAACGTCGGCGTCCTGCTGGCCTCGATCACCACGTTCGTGCTCGCCGGATGGAACCCCCGGGTGGTCTTCCTGGTCGGCGTCCTGCCGGCGCTCCTGGTCTTCTGGATCCGCCGCGAGGTCCCCGAACCCGAGGAGTGGCACCAGGCCAGGGCCTCCGCGCGCGAGGTCCAGCCGCGTATCCGCGACCTGTTCCGGTCGGGACTGCGCCCGCTGACCTGGCTCCTGATCCTGGTCTGTGCGACCTCGCTGACGGCCCACTGGGCGTTCATGTTCTGGTATCAGCAACAGCTCCGCAATCTGCCGGACCTCGCCGCCTGGTCGGCCGAGGAGCGCAACCGGCTCGCGAGTACGGCGATGTTCATCGTCATGCTGGCCTCGATCGCCGGCAACTTCGGCGCGGCGTGGCTGTCCTGCCGGATCGGCTACCGCCGATCGATCGCCTTCATGTCGCTGGGCTACATGGCGACGATGCTCTTCACCTACGCGACGCCTCGGGACCACCTCGCGCTCATGGTCCTGCTGCCGATCATCAGCCTCTTCTCCGGGCTCTTCGCCCTGTACACCATGTACCTGCCCCCGCTCTTCCCGACCCTGCTGCGCACGACGGGGGCGGGCTTCTGCTACAACATCGGCCGGATCTTCGCCGCGGTCGGCACGGTCTGCTTCGGCCTGCTCTCGTCGGTCGGCGACTACCGCACCGCCCTGCTGGCCGCGGGCTGCCTGTTCCTCCCCGCCGGGATCCTCGCCTTCCGGCTGCCGGAACTGTCGAACGAGGAGCCCGACCTGGCAGAGGGTGTGCCGCTGGCCGAGCCGGCCGAATAGCGACTCAGCCGCGGCGCAGGATCCCCGACTCGCCAGAAGGGACCGGTGATCGGCCGCCGTCCCACGTCCCTGTTCCGTGACTGGGTGACGATCGGCCGACCACCGGTGGCTCGCGGAAAACTCGACATCAGGGGGCCGTCGCGCGACGGCCCCGGAGCCGTCACGCCTCCTCGATGACCTTGAAGCCCAGGGCATCGGCCAGGGCGTGGACCGGCGCCTTCAGGTCGCCGTAGAAGGTGACGCGGTGCCAGCTCCACTGGTCCCAGAAGGTCATCAGCTTATCGATGTCGCCCTTGACCTCGACGGCCAGCTTGGTGCGGCAGGCCCGGTCCTCGTCGATGTTGGCGACGGCCTTGCCCTGATGCATCAGGATCTCTTTCCTGGAGGGATCCAGCTCGAGGGTCGTGGTCATCCGGCCCAGGGGCAGGAGCGACCGCATCGAGGCCCCCTTGCGGTCCTCCGAATGGCTGAGGATCTGGTAGGGGTTGGCCGTGCCCCTGGGCCCGTCCACCTTCGTCATCGCCACGCAGTGGGCGTAGATGATCTGGTTCTTCGCCGTGTCGATGACCGGATCGGAGATGTAGCCCGGCCGGCCCACCAGGTGGCCCATGGCCAGCATGGTGATCGTGGACTTCAGGTCGGCCTCGCAGGCTCCGACGAGGCCGTCGTTGTTGAGCTGGCTGAAGCCCAGGCAGGGATAGGCCGACATGTGCCCGCCGTAGAAGCCGCCCAGGCAGTTGATGGCGATCGCCTTCGCCCCGTTCCTGTCCATCAGGTCGCGCATGCCGATGTACATCGCGGCCGAGCGGTGGATCTCGTCGCCCGCGGGCTCGACGGCCGCGGCCTCGCGCATCCACCTCTCGGCGTATTCGGACGCTTTCGCCTGATCGGCCTTCTTGTAGGCCTCGTCGAGCTGCTTGAAGTCGATCGGGACGATCTTCGTGCCCAGACGCTCGGTGATCGCCGGGCCGATGCCGTGCATGGGGGATCCCACCAGCAGGATCGTCGATTCGCGGAGCTGCTTGACCGCCGCGGCGGCGTCCACCTTCGGCGCCGCGTCGACGGGCCCACACGACTCGTCGCCCATCGGCTTGTAGGTCCGCCTCAGGGCCGCCATGCAGTCGGCCGCGAAGCGTGAGGCGGCCATGGGATTGCCGGCCAGCGCGAACCGGCGGGCCGCGGTCAGCACGTCCGCGAACCGGGTCGAGGAGACGCCGGCCACGTTCCGGCCCGCGCGCCGCGTGGCGGAGTAGGCGACCAGGAACTCGCCCGATCCGGAGTAGAGGTCGTCCACGAACAGCGTCGGCTTGCCGGCCGCGGCGATCGCCTGCGGCGCGCCGGTCCAGATGCCGACCATGTAGCAGAGATAGCCGACGATCTTCCCGTCCTTGTCCTCCGCCAGCAGCCTCCTGGCCGCATCGGCGTCGTGGACGGTGACCGGCAGGAACTCGACCTCGGGGCAGCCCTGCACGAGCCGTCTGGTCAGCTCCTTCTTGCGGGCCTCGTAGTCGAAGCTGATGTACGGCCAGGTCGGCTGCCCCGGGGGGATGTGGCTGAAGACCAGCCGCACCTTCGGCCGCCGCTCGATCGCGGTGGGCTTGGCCAGGGCCGAGCTCCCCGTCGAGAGGCAGGCGCCGGCCAGGGCGCACCCGGCGCACCGTCCGAGGAAGCCCCGGCGGTCGAGGCCGCACGCGTCATCGACCATCGCGATCCGACGATCATTCGGAGACATCGTTGATCCACTCCTCTCCTGAGCCCGGCGAGCCCGGACCGGCCCGGCGCGGGGTGCGATCGAGCCGACGCGACGTCGGGCCGATCGACCTGCCTGACCGTTCCAGGCCCACCCTGGGTACCTCAAGTCCGGCCCAGGTCCGGGGCGTTGCACCCCGGAGAGCGGCCGGAATCCACGTTCTGTTCCGCGAGCCCTCGCCGACTCGCCGGGACGGGGCTGTCTCGGGCGTGACGGGACCGGCTCGCTCGCCGTCCTGGAGGATGAGATCCGCGCAAACAATAAGCCCCTGCTCGTGGCATCCGCCAGAGCGAGGGGCCGTCGCGACCAGAGACCGCCGCCCGCCATGGGCAACAGTCTTATCCTAGTCTCGGCCGTCCGGACGTCGCCGTCAAGGAGGCGGTTCGCTCAGTGCATGGTCATGGTTTCGCTTCAGTTCGCGGACTGCGGCACATCACGTCGGAGCCCGCACCCCCCCCCCCCCGCCCCCCCCCCCGCCCCCCCGCCAGGGCCGCGGAGAGACGTCCGTCGCTGACGCTTCCGGCTCCGACTGCGGCGAGTCGCCGCTGTGTCGTGGGCGGGGTGGGGCCTGAGATCGGGTGAGGCTCCCGCTCGAATCGGGCCGGAAGGCACCGAACACTTCGGCCGTCTGCTCAGCCGGCCAGGCCGAGCCCGCGGATCTCCTCCAGGACGCGCGCATGGAGCGGGCCGTTGGTGACGATGACGCCGCGGTTGGCGGCCAGCTCCCGGCCGTGATGGAACTCGAGGGGACGGCCGGCGATGTCGGTCACGGTCCCGCCGGCCTCCTCGACGATGAGCGCGCCGGCGGCATGGTCCCAGATCTTCTCGCGATAGCTCGCGCCGGTGGGCATCCTCAGGTAAATCTCGGCCTCGCCGCGGGCGAGCACGCCGTACTTCGCCTGGCTGTCCATCCGCACCGGCGGCGCGGCGATCCCCAGCCGCGAGGCGATGGCCGCCGCGTCGCCGTGGGCACTGTGGCCGGACTCGACGGACTCGCAGAACCGCGACGTCGCCGCGTCGCGATTGGCGCTGACGCGGATCGGGCGACGCGGCTGATGCGGCTCGGCATCCAGCTCCCTGGTGAAGGCCCCCTGCCCTCGCACAGCGCCGAAGACGATGCCCGCGGGCGAGCCGGGCGAGCCGTCAAACACCGGCAGGTTCGGGCAGGCCAGCGCCGCGACGGTGACCCGGCCCTCGACGACCAGCGCCAGCGCCACGGCGTACTGCTCGTTGCGGAGGAAGCCCTTCGTGCCGTCGATCGGGTCGATCGTCCAGAACCGGTCCCGGTATTCGCTCGCCCCTCCGCGGCCGATCCAGCCGCAGACCTCATCCGGGCCGACGTCGCCGAGGTTGGGCACGCCGAGGGCCCGCACTCGGGCGACGACCTGTTCGAGGATCGCCGCATTCCCGGGCTCCTTCAATTCCGCCGAGTCCTCCTCGGCGATGATCGGGTCGTCGGGGAACGCCTCCTGGAGGGCCCGGCAGACGACCGCCTGGCTGGCGAAGTCGGCCACGGTCACCGGACTCCTGTCCTTCTTGTCGAGCACGTCCGGATTGATGCCCGCGCGGACCGCCCGGCACACCTCCGCCGCGAGGCGGACCGCCCGGATCGCAACGTCTTGCTCCCGCTCGTAAGCCTGGCTCATGAATCCCCCGGATCCCACGCGGCCCGGGCCGTCGGCTCGCCGTGCATGCCCGTGCCGACTCCTCCTGCGACCGCTTCGCGTGTCTGGCTCGCAATGCCCGTCCTGGTACGCGGCTTACTTTGAGCCGTCGGGTTCGTTCTGTCAAACGCAACCGGACCTTCGCGGCCTTGATCACCCGTCGGTTCGCAGCCTCCCGGACTCCTCATGACCTCCCGGACCGCCTGCCAGTCGGACGCGCCGATCCTCGGGCTGCAGCAGCTCCCGCGGGCCGGCCGAACGGCCTCGGCCGCACTCATGACGGCTGGATCGAGGGAGCATGCCCGGAGAATTGGATGCCCGACGGGTGCTCACAAACTGCGGGAGTTCGCGGCGTGGGCGAATACATCCGACCGGTGGCGGTATATAATCGGCTAGACAGGACCGGACGGGGACCGTCTCGACGGGAGATGGTCGCCGGCTGAAGCGTACCGGCCCGACTTTCGAATGAAGCCCAGCGACCAGGAGCTGCTCAGTCGGATCGCCACCCGCGATGCGGAGGCGTTCGCCACCCTCTACGATCGCTACGCGGCGTCGGTCCATGGGCTGATCCGGAGATTCGTCCCCAGCGCCGATTCGTCGGACGATCTGCTCCAGGAGGTCTTCTGGCAGGCCTGGGAGCGGGCGTCCCGCTACGATCCCGCGAGGGGCGAGGTCAAGACCTGGCTCTTCCTGCTGGCCCGTTCGCGGGCGCTCGACTATCGCCGACGAAATGCGATCGGCTCCGGCGCGGTCCCCGCGCGGGACGTCGATGGCGAGGTCGCGGTCGAGCCCGAGTCCGGCATGGAAATCGCAGAGTCCCGGATGCGGCTGACCGGCGCCATGGCCGACCTGCCACCGGAACAGGCCGAGGTGCTCATGCTCGCCTTCTACGAGGGCCTGACCCACGTGCAGATCGCCGAGCGGCTGGGCCTGGCCCTGGGCACGGTCAAGACGCGGATCCGCTCGGGAATCATACGGCTTCGCAACCAGCTCGGATCCCTTTCGGACACCCTCACGTGACTTCGGAACCGGAACCTCAGGACGATCCCGAAAGCTGGGCTGCCCTGTATCTCGCGGGGGCCCTCGACGACGAGGAACGCGCCGCGCTCGAGGCCAGGCTCCGCGACGGGGATGAGCAGCTCCGGAGCGCGCTCCGCGAACTCGAGCCGGGGATCCAGGCGTTCGGTGCCGACGAGGATGGGGCGGGGCCTTCGGCCAGCGTGCGCGATCTCCTGACCCGGCTGGCGGGCACGGCGGCGGGGGTTCCGGCCCCTCCGATCGAATCGGGTGAGGCATTCGTGCGGACCTCGGCGGAGGGCGACTGGGTGC
Organism: Isosphaeraceae bacterium; assembly: GCA_046349995.1. GTDB lineage: Bacteria > Planctomycetota > Planctomycetia > Isosphaerales > Isosphaeraceae > Aquisphaera. The sequence continues at coordinate 38,684 of JAXMBE010000036.1, forward strand.
CGACCGCCTCGCCGGGAGTCTCCGCCCGCAGCCTCTTCTTCGATCCCGAATCGCGGATCGAGACCTTGCTGCTCCGCATGGAGCCGGGAGCCGTCCTGCACGCCCATCCCCACGGCTCGGGCGGCGAGGAGTGCTTCATGATCGAGGGAGACGCCTTCTCGGCCGGTTACGCCCTGAGGGCGGGCGACTACCAGCGGCTCCCGCCCGGCCAGCACGACCCCGTCGCGACCCGGGCCGGCTGCCTCGTCCTGGTGAGGGTCTCCAGGCCCTGAAGCGAGAAACCCTCGGGGATCGACCGTGGCCGATCTCCGAGGGCGCGACCGAGACGGGCGGCCGTCGTCGCCGACTACCGCGGGCTCTCGTTCGACGGCTCACCGACCCGACCGGCGTGCCGGGCGCGGATCTCCCGGTCGGTCTTCAGGATGTCCGGATCGCGGGGGTCCAGCGACCGGGCCGTCCCGATCGCGGCCAGTGCCTCGTCACGCTTGCCCAGCCGGTCCAGGACCAGCGCAAGCGTCTGGTACGCCCCGGCGTCGCCCCTCAGGGCCAGGTCCGCCCGGGCGCAGGTGAGGGCCGTGTCCAGGTCCCGATTGGCGTCCGCGCAGGCGCAGGCGTACAGCCGGTCGTAGATCCTCGGGCCGCTCTCGACCATCGCCTTCAGACGGGCGAATGCCTGGTCGGCCTCGGCGGGCCGCCCCAGCGCGGAGTGTGCCCGGGCGATGAGATGGACGGCCTCGAAGTCCGCCGGGGCGTTGCGCGCCGCCGGCTCTGCGAGGCGGAGCACCTCGGCCCAGCGGCCCTCGGCCGCGGCCGCCTCGGCCAGGCCCACCAGCGCGGCGTGCTCGCCCGGGATGATCTTCAGCGCCGCCTCGCAGGCGGCCCGTCCCTCGGCCAGCCGGCCGTGATCAATGAGCGTATGGCCGAGCCGGACGTGATACCAGGCCGCCAGCTCCGCCGGCAGCTGGGGCATGCGATCGGCCAGGTCGCGCAGCTCGCGCTGGCGGTCGATCAGCGCCTCGACGTCGCCCTGGGCCTCGAGCATCCGGGCCTCCAGGGCGATCCGGTCGAGCGGGTCGGTCCCCGGATAGGTGGAGAACGCGACCCGGGCCCGGTCGAGCTGGCCGAACTCGATGAGGACGTCGCACAGGAGGGCGTTGGCCATGCGATCGGCGCGGGCCGCGCGCTCGGCGACCTCGAGCGCCTCCGGGAACCGGTGCTGGGCCAGCAGCGAGCGGCCCAGGATGATCAGGACGCCCGGGTTCGCGTGCAGCCTCAACGCCCGCCGCGCCGCGTCCTCGGCCGACCTCGCATCCTCCAGCGAGCCGGTCTGGTGATGCCTCGCCAGGTAGGCACGGGCGAGCTCCGACCATCCCAGGGCGATCTTGCCGTCACGCTCGGCCCGCTTCTTCCAGAAGTTGATCGCCCTGGTCGTCGCCTGCGGATCATACGCCGGCCGTTCGAGCCGGGCTCCGACGTCGTCACCGGTTTGCCCACGGTCGGGGGCAGCCTGCCCCAGTACCGCGACGAGCAGAGTCATCATGAACATGCTTGCCATTGAGAAATTCTCCGGGGTTCATTCGGGACGTGATGCGCGGCCGGCGAGCCCCGGCCGCGCGAGCGGCGGTCACGGCCTTGCCGGCTCGCCGAGGTAGGGGAAGACGTTGAGGAAGTGCTTGGCGCCGGCGTCCACGTTGTCGCTGGTGAGGGCGGGGATCCCAGCGCCGTCGTCGGGCGCCAGTCCGAGGGCCGGGATCGTGCCCCCGAAGACGATGCCGAGCGAGATGTCGATCACGTCATCGAGCAGGTCGCGGCCGCCGAAACGGCCCCCCGTCGCGCCGCCCGTCTCGAAGCCCAGGTAGCTCGCCTGATCATTCGAGGAGAGGTCGGCGACCATCACGTCGGGGATCACGACCGAGCGGATCGCCTGCCGGATCGCCGGCGAGCGGCCCGCCGGGAAGGTGAGGAAGCTCTCCACGTCCTTGTCCACCTCGTTGATGTCCTGGGTCGGCGAGATCTTGTTGTTCGCCGAATGCCGGTTGTTGGAGACCGTGGCGAAGAACTCATTGATCACCGGACGGGCCAGCCGTTCCTGCTGGACGTACCGGAAGCGAGGCGGATTGGCGGGCACGCTGACCGTGCACCACATCCGGATGACCCCGCCGCCGAGCGCGGCGCGGGGCAGCTCGACCACGACGCCCAGGACGCTCAGGTCCTTGAGGAAGTCCTGCGCCTCGCCGGGCGGCCGCCACGAGAGGAACTGCGGCACGTTGGGGCCGAACGGGAACTGGGCGTTCGGAAGGTCGGGCTGCCCGAAGATGGCGATGCCCCGGTCGGGGAAGATCTCAATCAGCCGGCCGACGTCGAAGAAGAAGGGGTCCTCGCGGACGCCGCAGAAGACCCGCATGCTCGACCGGGGATCGGGCTGGAAGGTCTGGTTGAAGTGCCCGACGGTCCGGTGGCGGCGCCCGAAGAGGTTCTCCGTGCCGACCAGGAGCGGCCGCGACGGGCCCGAGACGAGGACCCTCTGCCCGGCGCCGTAGCCTTCGAACCTCACCTGGATCACCCTGTCCTCGACGAAGTCGCCGGTGGTGTCGATCTTGAACTGGATCAGCAGCCCCGGGTCGAAGAACACGGAGTCGACCTGGTCGGGCGTGATCAGCGGGCGCACGGTCGTCGCCAGGACGACGCTGTCCGGGTCTTCCTTGCTCGGGAAGATGAACACATCGGTCATATCCGATCCGATCCGGGCGACGTTCTCGCGGGTGTCGCCGTGGTCTGAGGCCCGGGCGGCGCCCGCGGGCAGCAGCGCCAGCGCCAGCAGGGGCGCGGCCGCGGCGAGGGACGGCCGGCGACGCCGTCCGCGTCCGGCGGCCACGATCACGGCCCCCGCGCCGATGCCCAGCAGCGCCAGGGAGCCGGGCTCGGGCACGGCCGGACCGAGGATGAGCCCCGACCCTTCCACGAAGTCGCCGCCGGCGTCGTCGAACCCGATCACCGTGTAGGGCGTCCGGATCGGGCCCACCGGCGAGTAGAACGAGAAGAGGCCCGACGCCCCGGGTAGGATGTCGAACGAAACATCCGGGGACTGGAACTGGATCAGCCCGTCCTGCGCGCTGAACGACGCGTCCCAGCCGCTCGGCCCGCTCAGGGACGTCGGGGCGGCCGTCCCGAGCACGCTGAGGGCCAGGAGTGAGGCCCCGATCGTGCTGTCGGGCAGGACCGATAAGTTGTACTCGTAGAAGAAGGTTCCATCGGCCTGGGGCGTCGCCGTCGAGGAGAGCGAGAACAGGAATTCGGCCTGCGCGACGACGCCATTCAGCAGGAGGGCCGTGACGACGGTGCCGAAAATCGCGGGACGGACGAAGAACCGGCCCGCTCGAGCGGGAATCAGCATGGTGCGGCCTCGTGGGAAACGGGTGGGACGTGGTGACCCGGCCGATCGACGCACGGCGAACATCCCCGGCGGCGTGGCGCCGAGCGCGGACGTCGATCGGTGACCGATCGGGAGGACGACTCCGCGATCACCCCTCAATACGCACGTCCGGGCGTGGCGGATTTCGGAATCGTGCGGGATCTCCGAGATCGAGGTATCGGCCTCCGCGGCCGCGCACTCGCGGCGCGCTCAGCACGACGGCGCAGGCAAGGCGGTCGAGAGCGACGCCGGGCGACCAGAGCCAGTCCAGGCATGGGTGTCCCGCGCCGAAGAGAATCGCCGGCCGCCGACTCTCAACATCGGGACATGAGCGCCTGGCGCGTGCGGCCCCCGATGGCCGGGGTGAGTCCGATCGGTGACGTCGAGGACGCAGAAGGTCCCGCCGCCTCGTCCTTCCGCGATCGCCGCCCCACAATCCGCGGGCCCGTCCAATCCGGATCGCGTCGGGCACCGTATTGACTTTGGATGTTACGTTTCCTAGTTTCGTAACACGACCGCGATCTCACACCCGAACCCACAAAGTCTTACGAGGAAAGCGGCCATGAGGAACCCTCGCGGATTCACCCTGATCGAGCTGCTGGTGGTCATCGCGATCATCGCCGTGCTCATCTCTCTGCTGTTGCCCGCCGTGCAGTCGGCGCGGGAGGCGGCCAGGCGCGCCCAGTGCACCAACAACCTCAAGCAGATCATGCTCGCCACGATGAACTACGAGAGCGCGCAGGGGTCCTTCCCCACGGGGAAGGCCGCATGGGCCAACCCGCTCGACCCGACCATCCCGGCCGAGCACATGGGGTGGGGCGCGCTGGCGATCATCCAGCCGTACTTCGAAGGCTCCCCAGTCTTCCAGAGCATCAACTTCACGATCGGCATCCTGGGAGGTCCGGGGCAAAACTATGCCAACTGGCCCGAGAACCTAACCGTGTATCGGACGAGCATCTCGAGCCTGCTCTGCCCGAGTGACGGATACCCCGAGGAGGTCCCGGCGGCCGACCCGACCCCCTTCAAGGGCTGCAACTATCTGGCCATCAGCGGCGCTGGCGAGGTCGTCGACGGCATCCTGGGCAATGGCGCGAAGGCCAAGGGAGTGTTCTTCACGAACTCATGGGTCCGCCTCTCCGGGATCACGGACGGGACCTCCAACACGGTGGCCTTCTCCGAGAGCCTCCGAGGGCCGGGGAGCGCGGGGAATTACGAGGTGGCCGCCGGGACGTCCAGCGATCCCAGACGATTCCTGAACAACGGGGGATCCCAGGCCGGCACGGCCGATGGCTGCAATGCGCCGATCGCCCAGAGCGCGATCCGGATGGGCGCCTGGTTCGTAGGGAACTACGAGGATGGCACCATGGGCAACACCACCCTGCCCCCGAACACCCCCGTGATGGACTGCACCTTCCACAGCGCCGCGTCGCCCTGGAAGTCGGCCCGGAGCAACCATCCGGGGGGCGTGAACGCGGCATTCGCGGATGGGCATGTCTCGTTCGTGAAGAACACCGTGAACGAGCTGACCTGGCGGGCACTCGGCACGAGGGCCGGCGGCGAGGTCCTCTCGTCGGACGCCTATTGAGCCCCCGGGAGCTCGATCCATGCTCCGCCTATCTCCCCGAGGACTCCCGGCCCTCGTGCTCGCGGCCTGCCTCGTCGCGGGTTGCGGCCGGTTCGACGGAGTCTCGACCGGGGCGGGGGCCGTCGCGACGCCCGCCTCGATCGACGACGCGATCAAGGGGCTGCGGGCGAAGGACCCCACCACCCGGGCGAAGGCCGCGGTTCGCCTCGCGGCGATGGGGCCGGCGGCGAGCCCGGCCGTCTCTCCCCTCACGGCGGCCCTGAAGGACCGCGACGTCTCCGTCAAGGCGGCGGCCGCGCACGCCCTCGGCGAGATCGGACCCGACGCGCGGCCCGCGCTCCCGGAGCTCACCGCGCTGGCCCGCCATCGTCCCCTGACGGAGGTATCCTCCCGCGCGATCGAGAAGATCGGCCGAGCACCCGGGGCACCCTGAACCGGGCCCCTCGCCTCGATCGCTTTCGGCGTCGTCCGTCCGTGGCCCGAGTCGCATCTGGCTGCCGGTGGGTTGCGCATCGCAAGCGATGCTGACCCACCCTACCATGGCACGTTTCTCAACATACGAAGGAATCTATTCATCATGTTCACACGATTCGACATCAAGACCGTCGGTGCCCTGCTCGCCGTCCTGCTCGCCCTCCTGGACGCCCGCGCCGGCGCCCACGAGGTGAAGGTGATGTTCGAGAAGCTGGATGTGAAGCCCGGCGACAGCGACGTCGTCTTCCTGTCCTGGGGCCATCGTCTGCCGACCGACCAGCCGACGCGGAAGGCAGACGTCGAGCGCTATCAGCTCACCACGCCCGGCGGATCGGTCCGCAAGCTCTCACTCGACGAGGAATCCGACCAGAGGAACACGATCCATGTCGAGGAGGAGGGGTGCTACACGGCGGAGGCCATCCGCAAGCCTGCGGTGATGACGATCTTCCGCTTCGAGGATCGGCACGTCCACTTCCTCGGCCCCAAGACGAAGATCCGCAAGGGGGCGACCGTCGAGGATTCGTTCCGCAGCCACCAGTTCGCCAAGGCCCTCGTCTCGTCGGGCAAGGGGCTCCAGAAGCCCACCGCCGTCGGCCACACGCTCGAGATCATCCCGGCCTCGGCCCCCGCGGAGTGGACCGCCGGCCGCGAGATCCCCTTCCGGGTGCTCTTCGAGGGCAGGCCGATCTCAGGGAAGCTCTTCCAGGCCAGGCCCCTCGGCTTCAAACCCGACGACGTCTGGACCTGGACCCGCCCCACCGATCAGGAGGGCCAAGCCGTGCTCACTCCCGACCGACCCGGCACCTGGCTGCTGAAGGCCACCGTCGAGCGGCCGGCTCCGATCTCCGAGCGGGAGGAATTCGACGCCGACCACTGGACCGCGACGCTCATCCTTGAGATCCGCCCCGCCGACGGCCACGCGGCCCGCTGAGTGCGGCAGATGCCGTCCGCTCGATGTGATATGTTGAGGGTCGTCCGATCCGGGTATTTATTCCGGCTCGGGAGACCGACGGGATGGCCCACGGCGTCGAGGCACTGATCGCGTCCGAGAAGCCCTTGAGGAACGGTCTCTCGGGACTGCGTCGCGCGGAGGTGATCCCTCTCCAGCAGGGCCTGGCGCTCGTGCCGGTCACGGACGCGTTCTACGACCAGGTCGCATCGCAGATCCCGCTGGCCGGAGCATCGCGGATCGGAGAACTCTGGAAATTGTCGCCAAACCTTGTGGAACTCGCCCGCCGGATCTCGGTGTCCACTCCGGTGGCCTATGTCGAGACCGACTATTCCGGAGGAGTCGGCACCCAGGCCGCCGTGGTGTGGCACCATGGACGGATCAGCCTCTGCCCATTGAAGATCGACGAAGGTGTTCGCCTCGAGGCCGGCAACATCAAGCGGGCCTTCCGAGCCCTGCCCGTGAAGCTCCGCCAGGGCCGCCCGATCAATCAGGCCATTCGAGATCTGGGTGTGCGGACCTGGTGGCTCCTGGATGAGTTCGATGCGATCGGCCTGGGTCGATATCGGAGCAACGAGGACTGGATCGAGGCAGCCGGCGATTGAGACCGATTTAGCGGGCGTGATCTGACACATCTGATGAATGGAGTGTTATTCTCCCTCGCTCGGATTCAGCCCCCGCCGATGCTACACTCGAGGATCGAGGATTGGGAGTGCTGGGGCGGGAGTGCAGGCATGCCGATTCACGATTGGTCGAAGGTCCACGCCGGGATTTTCCACGACTTCCACCATTCCTGGATCGAGGAAATCAAGCGGTCCTTGAATCGGGGGCTGCTCCCACCGCCCTACTACGCCATGGCGGAACAGATCACGGGCGGCCTGGGCCCGGATGTCTTGACGCTCAGCCGGCCCGTCTCGGGGTCCCTGGCTCGCGAGCCCGAGACGGGTGGGGGCATCCGGGTGACTGCTGCGCCCCCCAGGACCCGGTTTCATGCCCGGACCGAGATGGATATCTACGCCCGCAAGGCAAAGGCCGTGGTGATCCGTCATCGGAGCGGGCACCAGGTCATCGCCATGATCGAGGTCGTCTCGCCGGGCAACAAGAGCAGTCAGACCGAACTGAGCGCGTTCGTGTCCAAGGCCAACCAGGCCATCCTTGCGGGCGTTCACCTGCTCATCGTCGACCTGTTCAACCCGACAAAGCGAGACCCACGAGGGATCCATCGAGCCATCTGGGGCGAAGGGCGCGAGGGGGATTTCGCGCTCCCGGACGACAAACCCCTGACCTGCGTGTCTTACGTGGGCTTCCCCGGCATCGAGGTATTCCTGGAACCCGTGGCGGTCGGTGATCGGCTCCCGGAGATGCCACTGTTCCTCACGCCGGAGCGCTACGTCCCGATCGACCTCGAGGCCACCTACCAGTCCGCCTGGGAAACGGTGCCCGATGTCTGGCGCGAGGCCCTCGAAGCCCCCGCAACCCGGGGTCGGAGACGCACCGGGAGAAAGCGATCATGAAGTCCAGAGATTTACATTCGTAAGCCGGAGCGCCTCTGGTCGCTCGCCCGAGATCGTGCAATTCCCATCACTGGGCTCATCGCCCCCGCAGTTCGCTCAACAGCGCCTCGGCGTGATAGACCGACCGGAGGGCCTCGGTGATGGCGCGGACGTCCACGGCGATGTTCCGACCCTGGCGGTCGTCGTAGCCGAAATCTCGGGCCAGGCCGAATCGATTGCGGTCGAAGTTCAGGCCGACCGCGGCGCCCGAGCGCGCGATGATCGGGCTGCCGGAATTTCCTCCGATCGTGTCGCTGGTGGTCACGAAGTTGATCGGCGTTTCCAGAGCGAGCCGGCCGGCGTCGCGGGCCTCGAACCAGCTCGCGGGCAGCTTGTAGGGATCGACGTTGTTGTGGGCGGCCGCGTGCTCGAAGGCCCCGCCGAACGTCGTGAACGGCGAGATCGGGCGGCCTTCGGCCTCGTAGCCCTTCACCACGCCGAACGCCAGCCGGAGGGTGAACGTCGCGTCCGGGTAGGCCGACGTCCCCTGGTCCTCGAACAGGGCGCGGGCGATCAGCGCGTACTGGGCGGTCTGCACGTCCTCGACCTCGGCCTCCTGCGTCTTGCGGACGGCCCGCGATTCCGGGTCCAGCGCGCGGGCCAGCCGGATCATCGGGTCGTCCGAGGCCGCGACGGCCGGCTTGCCCCCCTGCACGAGCGACTTCCGCAGGGCGACGTCGGCGAGCCTGGTGCCTCGCACCAGTTCGGCGGCCGCCTGCTCGGGCGTGCGCCCGGCGAGCACCTTCTGCACGATCGGGTCGGACTCGCCGACCGTGTTCCGCCAGTAGGCGAGGGAGCGGGCGAGCTTCGCCTCCTCGTAGTCGGGGTAGATCGGCGCGGGCGAGTAGAGCGATTGCTCCAGCGAGGCCCGGCCGGCCTGGCCGAATTCGCGGAGCCGCTCGGCGTTGGGCTTCTCGTCCTCCTCGACCAGCCGGACGATCGTGCGGGCGATGGTGAAGAGCCGCGAGTTGAACGCGGCGCCGGTCTCCAGGAAGAGGGCCGTCGGGGCGATCTCGCGGGCCGTCGCCATCGAGCGTGCGATCTTCTCCCAGGCGGGCCCGAGCGAGTCGCGCCTGGCCGGGTCGGCCTCGATCCGGCGGCGGAGTGATTGTTCCTGGTCCCGCTTGCGCACGATCAGGGCCGGGTCGCGGAGCCCGGCGAGCCTCCCGGCGAGGGCCTTCCTGCTGTTCTGCACGCCGTAGAGGTCCTGGCTCATCTGCCGGTGCGCCTCGGGGCCGCGACGGCCATACTCCTTCAGGAACGCCTCGCGGTCGGAGAGGAGTGCCAGGGTCTGGGGCAGGGCGACGTCGCGGAGGTACTCGAGGTGGGCCACCGTGTTCAGCCGCGACGTCGAGCCCGGATTGCCCGCCACGAAGACGAGGTCGCCCTCCTTCACCCCCGCCTCGCCCCAGGGCAGGAAATGGAGCGGCCGGACCGGCCTGCCGTCCTCGTAGGCCCGGAAGAACGCGACGTCGAGGTCGTAGCGCGGGAACTCGAAGTTGTCCGGGTCGCCGCCGAACGAGGCGATGGCGACCTCGGGGGCGAAGACGAGGCGGACGTCGGTGTACTTCTTGTACCGGTAGAGATGGTACCTGCCGCCGCGATAGAGCGTGACCACGTCGCTCCGCAGGCCAGTCCGCTCGAACGACTCCTTCTCGATCGCGGCGATCGCGGCCCTCCGCGCCTTCGCCGCGGCCGCCTCGTCCGCCTTCTTTTCCGGGCCCCCCTGCACGCGGTCGGTGACGTCGAGGATCTCGACCAGGACGTTCAGCTCCAGGTCGGGCGCCTTCGCCTCCTGCTTCCGGCCGGCGGCGAGGAAGCCGTCCTTGTAGTAGTCCTTCGCCGGCGAGCTAAGCTTCTGGAGCGTGTCGGCCGCGACGTGATGATTGGTCATGACCAGACCGTCGGCCGAGACGAACGAGCCCGAACCGCCGCTATTGAACCGCACCGCCGCCGCCCTGGTCCGCGCGACCCATTCCGCCGAGGGCTCGAAACCGTACCGCTCGCGGAGCTGCCGCACCGGCAGGTTGTCGAACGTCCACATGCCCTCGTCCGGCCGGGCCTCGCCGGCGAGGGCCAGGACTGCCAGCCCAATCAGGCATCTCTGGAAATTGGGTCGACTCATGGGAACTCCCGATCGCTCCAGGCCGTCTTGGTACTCACCGCTCCGGTCATCGCAGCATACCCCAGGTTCGGGCCCATCTGAAGCGCCGCGGGATCCGCACCGAACGCGGAATGCGTCTGGCTATCTTCCTTGCCGGCATCATGGGCGACCCCTCGCCGCTCGGTCACCCGGAGATGTCGAGGTCCGACGGGGTCGCTCGTCCCCGATCCGACCGGTTTTCGCGCGATCCCGCAGGAAGTCGCGGCGAAGGCCGCAGGACATACGACATAAATGACACGATAATATTTTCGCAGTTTCAAGTCGCAAGGCGGCGCGTTTTTTGCTACGTTGGCACAGGCTGATCGTGTACTGTCTCCTCCCCGGGGACCTCGTGCGCCCTCCTCATGCCGGAGGGTTGGTGTTTCCAGGTCGGTCAGGAGAGCGGATCCCGAGCGGATGCCGTCCTTCGTGTGCATCCTCGACGGGTCGATCCCGGCCTGCTCCGGCGAGACTCCGAGAGAACAGGCTCGACGACGAGGGCCATCGCCATGATCAAATTGATCCGAGGAATCCATCACTTCCAGAACGACGTCTTTCGCACCAGGGAGCGGCTCTTCCAGAGCCTCGCCGAGGGGCAGGAGCCGGAGACGCTGTTCATTACTTGCTCAGATTCTCGGATTGATCCGAATTTGCTCACCCAGTCCGAGCCCGGCGAGCTCTTCATCCTCCGGAACGCGGGCAACCTCGTCCCGCCGTATGGGCACATCGCGACCGGCGAGACGGCGACGATCGAGTTCGCCGTGACCGCGCTCAAGATCAAGAGCATCATCATCTGCGGCCACTCGCACTGCGGGGCGATGAAGGGGCTGCTCCACCCCGAACAGCTCACGAACCTGCCCGCGGTCGCCGGCTGGCTGGTCCACGCGGAGTCCACCCGGCGGATCGTGCAGGATAACTATCCCGACCTCGACGACGATCGACAGTTGAACGTCGCGATCCAGGAGAACGTGCTCGTCCAGCTGGAGCGGCTGCAGACCCAGCCGGCCGTCGCCTCGAGGCTCGTGCGCGGCGACCTCACCCTCCACGGATGGGTCTATAAGATCGAGACCGGAGAGGTCTTCTCCTACGACGCGGCCTCGGGCCAGTTCGTCCCGGTCGCCGAGCACAAGACCGGAGATTGGGCGACGAGGTCCGGCTCCATCCAATCGATCTGAGTGAGCTTCCGTGCCGGGTTCGACCCGGGCCCGGGTCCGAATGGTCTCCGGAGACGGCCCGACCGACGCCGAGAGAGACCCATGACCGGGGACGTACCCGAAGTTTGTGGATCCCACCGGCCGATCCCTGGCGGATGGACACGAGGATCGCCACGGTCGGGTGCGACGCGCCGCGGGCCTCCGTGCATCGACCCACACACCACTGCGAGTCTGACCGTGGTGCCGCTGTGGAGCGAGGCCCGGGCACCGATGATCGGGGCGATCGGGCGCGACCTGCATAAGCCCCCCGGGAGAAGACCAGAGACCCCGGAGGCCTGACGATGGCGACGACACTCGGGATGGCGAGGTCCCGGAAGACACGCGAGCAGGGCAAGGCGGCCGACGTGATGACCCGGCCGGTCGGCACGTGCTCTCCTGCCAGCACGGTCACCGAGGCCTCGCTGCTGCTCCGGGCCTCCGGCGGCGGCGCCGTCCCGGTCGTCGAGGACGGCAAGCCCGTGGGCCTGGTCACGGACCGGGACCTGGCGGTGGCCCTGGCGGCCCATCCGGACCTCCCGCAGCGGCCCGTGGTGGACATCATGAGCGATGACGTCGTCGTCGTCTCGCCCGAGACCCCCTCGAGGAGCTCGGGGCGAGGTTCGCCGACGGGCCGGGCCGCCGCGTCCTCGCGGTGGCCGAGGACGGGCACTTCCTCGGCCTGATCGACTGGTCCGACCTGGCCGGGCGGCTCCCCCGGCGAGACTTCCGGCGCGTGGTCGCGAACCTCGTCAGCCGGGCCTGGGTCGCTGGCCCGGAGGGTACGAAGCGGCCGGAAGCGGCGGCCGAGGACCGAACGGAACACGGTCCCTGGTGGAGACCCTCCGAGCTCGGTTCCCTGTTCGCGACGACGTTCCACGAGTGGATGAACGACAAGGTGCCACAGCTGGGCGCGGCGCTGGCGTTCTATACACTCCTGTCGCTGGGTCCCCTGCTCCTGCTCGCGATCGCCGTCGCCGGGTTCGCCTTCGGCGAGGAGGCGGCGCGGGGGCAGATCATGGACCAGATCCAGGATCTCGTGGGCCGTCAAGGGGCCGAGGCGATCCAGAACATGATCGCCAGCGCCCAGCAGCCGCGGATCGGCGGCATCGCGGCGACCATCGGCCTGGCGACCCTGATCTTCGCCGCCTCGGGGGTGTTCGCCCAGCTCCAGGACTCGATGAACACGATCTGGGAGGTGCAGCCCAAGCCCGGACGAGGGCTCTGGGGGACCATCAAGGACCGCTTCCTGTCGTTCGTGATGGTGCTCGGGACGGGGTTCCTGCTGCTTGTCTCGCTGATCCTCTCGGCGATCCTGTCGGCCTTCGTCCATCTGGCCGCGGGGGTCCTGCCAGAGATGGGAAATGCCCTGCTCCTGGGCAATTACGCCGTCAGCCTCGTGATCTTCACCCTGCTGTTCGCCATGATCTTCCGGGTCCTGCCCGATGTCGAGATCGCCTGGCGCGACATCTGGGTCGGCTCGGCCCTGACGACGATCCTGTTCCTGATCGGCAAGGCCGTGCTGGGGGTCTACTTCGCCCGCGGCAGCTTCGGTTCGACGTATGGGGCCGCCGCATCGGTCGTGATCCTGCTGACGTGGATCTACTACTCGGCGCAGATCCTCTTCTTCGGGGCCGAGTTCACCAAGGCCTTCGCCAATCGCTTCGGCTCGAAGGTCGTGCCCACGCCCAACGCCGAGCCCGTGACCGAAGAGGCACGGGCCCAGCAGGGGCTGGCCGAAGCGGCCCCGGGCTGAATGATCAGCATCCGGGGCCGCGCAGGGAGGCGGGTCAGTCGAGAGACTTGATGGACAGGTTGCGGAACTCGACCGGGTCGTTGTGGCCGGCCAGGCCGAAGAAGCCCGAGGTCCGGTCCTTGCCGGGATGAGGCGAGTCGGCCATGAACTCCTTCACCGCGGAGAGGTCGGTGTCAAGGATCACCGTGCCGTTCAGCTCGACCTTGATCTTCGAGCCCTTGATCGTCACCTCCTGGAAGTTCCACTGGCCCACCGGGCGCTGATAGCCGGTCTTGGAGGCGACCATGCCGTAGGCCGAGCCGTGGGCCTGGCGCGGGTCGAGCTTGCCGAACTTGGTGGTGGTGTCGTCCAGGATCTGGAGCTCGCACATCCCCTGGTAGGCCGTGTCGCCCTTGCCGGGGTAGCGGATCGCCAGGCCGTTGTTGCCGCCGGGAGGGAGCTTGAATTCGAGGCGGGCGGCGAAGTCGGCCAGCTCCTTCTCGTAGTAGATCGTGCCCCCCTTCTCGGGCTTGCACATCAGGATCCCGTTCGAGACCTGGTACTGGTCGACCGGGCCGCCCCAGCCCGAGAGGTCGTGGCCGTTGAAGATGGGCGTGAACCCCTGCGTGGCGTGGCTGGCGAGGATCTTGTTGGCCTCCTCCGCGGGGATCTCGCGGACCTTGATGTTCCGCCAGCGGATCTCGCTGCCGTGGGTCTGGAGCTGGACCGGGCCCTTCGCCGGCAGGGGGCTGGACCGGTCCCAGAAGTTCTCCAGCGGGGCGTGGTCGACCACCAGCTTGCCGTTCAGGTAGACCGTGGTGCGGGCCCCCACCTGGATGATCCGGAAGGTGTTCCACTGGCCGATCGGGTTGTCGGCGAGGACCAGCGGGTCCTTGCCGGGGTTGCCGGCGCTGTTGTTCCAGAGCCCGCCGGAGCCCTTGTTCGCGCCCATCTTCTCGTAGCTGGGCTCGGTGTAGTCCCAGATCTGGATCTGGGGCGTGCCGCGGAGGTAGACCCCGCTATCGCCCTTCGGCCCGATCTTGAAGTCGACGAACAGCTCGACGTCGCCGTAGTTCCTGTCGGTCGTCAGGTAGACCCCGTGACCGTCGTTGACGATCTCGCCGTTCTCGACCCGCCAGTGCTTCTTCGCGTCCTCGGCGTCATGGGCGAGCTGCTTGGCCTTCTCCTCGGGGCTGAGCGCCGCGAACTTCCGCGGGTCGGCCGTCGCCTCCCCGTGCCAGCCGGAGAGGTCCTTGCCGTTGAACAGGGTGACGAAGCCGCCCGCACCGGCCTCGATCTTCGCCGGCGCCGCGGCGGTCAAGGTCGACGGGGCGGCGGCGGTCAGCAGGATCGCACCCGTGAAGAGTGCAACAACGCGTAAACTCATCGGATCTCTTTCCTTCTTGCCATGGGAAAACTGCGGCCACGCCGGTGCGTGGCTTACCTGGTCCTGACGGCGAAGCTGTAGCGGCCGGATCCGACATGCAGGACGGCCCGGCCGTTCTCAACTCCCCCGACACGGATCCCCTCGGCCTTGTCCACGGGCCGGCCGCCCTCGGTGATGTCCTCCGGGCGGGACGCGGGGAGGACCACCTGGGCGGTCGTGTTCGCGGGGATGGTCACCTTCAGCGTCAGGGTGTCCCCTGCCTTCGTCCACGACGAGGCGATGTCCCCCCGGATGCTGTGGTACGAAATCTCGGCGCTGGCCAGCCTCCCGCCGGGGTGCGGGTCGATGACGATCTCCTTGTAGGCCGGCGCGGCGCTCCTGATGCCGCCGATGTTCTCGACCATCCACTGGTACACCGCGCCGAAGGAGTAGTGGGCGAACGAGTTCATCCCCGGGTCCTGGAACCCCTTGTCGGGGGTCCAGCCGTCCCAGCGCTCCCAGATGCTCGTGGCCCCGTGCTTGATCGAGAAGCCCCACGAGGGGAAGGTGTCGTTGAACAGCAGGCGGTAGGCCACGTCGTACCGGCCGATCTTCGAGAGGACGAGCATCAGGTCCTTGGTGCCGACGAAGCCCGTCGAGAGGTGCCCGCCCTTCTTCTCGATGTCCTCGACGAGGTGCGCGGCGGCCTGCTGGGCCTTCTCGCCGTCGACGAGGTCGACCGCCAGCGCGAGCACGTAGCAGGCCTGGGTGTCGCCCTTGATCCGGCCGTCCGCCGAGACATAGGCCTTGTTGAAGGCCGCCTTGATGTCGCGATAGAGATCCCTGAACCGCGCGGCGTCCTCGGCCTTGCCGAGGATCTCGGCGGCCTCGGCCATGAGCCTCGTGCTGAGCGCGAAGTACGCGGTGTAGATCACGTCCTTCGGCGTGTCGGCGCCGATGCTCAGCCAGTCGCCGAAGCAGTGGTACTTGGCCGGCGGCAGCAATTCCGGCGTGCTCCGCCCGCGGCAGAACTCGATGAACTTGACCATCGAGGGATACTGCCGCTCCAGCACCCGCCGGTCGCCGTAGACCTGGTAGACGGTCCACGGGCAGATCACGCCGGCGTCGGCCCAGGCCGGGCCGCCGTCGTCGCCGGCGACCTTCACCGGCGCGACCATCGGGAACTGGCCGTCGCCGCGCTGGCCGTCGGTCAGGTCGACCAGCCACTTGTTGAAGAACGCCTGGACGTCGCAGTTGAGGGTGGCCGTCCGGATGTAGACCTGGGCGTCGCCCGTCCAGCCCAGCCGCTCGTCCCGCTGGGGGCAGTCGGTGGGGATGTCGATGAAGTTCGCCCGCTGGGTCCAGTAGCCGTTGGCGTGCAGCTTGTTGAGCATCGGGTCGGAGCTGTCGAACCGGCCCACGACCGGCGTGTCGCTCGCCAGCGCGATCCCGGTGACCATCTCCTTCGTCGGGGGCGTCTTCAGGCCGGTGATCTCGACGTACTGGAAGCCGTGGAACGTGAACCGCGGGGTCCAGGTCTCCACGCCTCCGCCCGCGCAGATGTAGCTGTCCACGCACCGCGCCGAGCGGAGGTTCGTGGTGTAGATCGTGTTGTCCGGGTTCAGCCGCTCGGCGAACCGGAGGGTGATCTTCTGCCCGGGCTCGCCCTGGATCCGTAGCCGCACCAGCCCGGCGAAGTTCTGGCCCATGTCGAGGACGTGGACCCCGGGCTTCGGCTCGAAGATCCGGGCCGGCATGACCTCGGCGAAGGAGACGACCGGCGGGCCCGGATGGGCCTGGACCGCCGGCTTCAGCTCGGCGCCGGTGACGACGGGCTCCCACTTCGAGTCGTCGAAGCCCGAGGCATCCCAGCCCTTGACCCTGGCCTGCTCGCGCGCGTCGTGGATCTCGCCCATCAGGAAGTCGGACTCGCGGATCGGGCCCACCGAGGCCTTCCAGCCGCGCCCGGAGGCGACCACGTCCGTGCTGCCATCCTCGTACACGACCAGGAGCTGGGCCTTGAGCCGGTTGAGCTTGCCGTAGTGGTCTCGCTTCTTCCCGAAGCCGACGTAGCCGCTGTACCAGCCGTCCGCGAGCACGGCGCCCAGGGCGTTGTCGCCGGGACGCACCTTGCCGGTCACGTCGTAGGCGCGGTAGTAGACCCGCTTCGTGTAGTCGGTCCAGCCGGGGTTGAAGAAGTCGTCGGACACCCGGGCGCCGTTGAGGTGGAGGTCATGGATCCCCAGCGACGTCGAGTAGAGCGTGGCCCGGCGGACGGGCTTCTTCACCTGGAACGCGGTCCGCAGGTAGGCGGGGGCCGGCAGGATGAGCTTGCCTTCCTTCTCCTTGGGATCTCCGCCGGCAGCCTCGGCCTCGGCCTTTTCTCGGGGCTTGTCGTAGCCGATCCACTCGGCCTTCCAGTCCGCGTCCTGGAGCAGGCCCATCGAGAAGTGGGCCGGCGCGCTCCACGCCGAGGGATGGCCGTCCCTGTCCCAGACCCTCACCTTCCAGTGGCAGCGCTGATCGGACGCCAGCGGCTTGCCCGCGTAGACGATCGCGGTGGTCTCGTCGCTCTTCACCTCGCCGCTGTCCCAGAGGTCGGCCTCGTCGCGGGCCAGGGCCCCGGCGGTGCTGGAGACCAGGACCTGGTAGGCCGTCTGCTTCTGGCCCCGCTGGTCGGATGCGACGATCCAGCTCAGGCGGGGAGGGACGGCGTCGATGCCCAGCGGGTTGACCCGGTACTCGCAGCGCAGCTCCAGCGGCCGGAGGCCCCCGGCCCCTTCACGCGCCGGGGCGGCGAAGAGCGTGGGTATCATCAACATCGCGGCCAGTCCCGTTGCGGCCAGGCAGGGCCCCGGGCGGCTCGACCGCCAGCGATCCGCGCTGGCTGGAGAGGTGTTGCTCATCAATGGTTCCCCCAGGTGGTTGAGACGGAGATCAGTCGCCCGACGAGGGGGCCTCGTGGGCCCGCCCCATCCAGAGCGGGGTGGCGACGAACCAGGCGACGGTGGCGACCATCATGGCCGACTTGACCGTGTCCAGGTCGATGACCTTGTAGAAGAACAGCATGGCGGGCAGGATCGTGCCCGCGAAGGCGACGAGGGACACGACCTGGGCGAGGATCTTCCGGTTCATGATGCGGCGGCTCCCGCGGCGGTCCCCGGCGCGATCGACCGGTGCAACAGCCGGCTGAGGACCACGTAAAGCGCGGCGGCGACGAACCAGCCGGGCAGGCTCACGAAGTAGATCTCGATGCCGGCGAACCAGACGAGCCCCGCGCAGGCGGCCAGTGTCAGGAACCAGGTGAGCCCCGCCGCCCAGTTGAACAGCGTCCCGGAATGGGCGGCGTACTCGCTGGTGCCGCCGAACTTCCGCAGCAGCCAGAAGTCGATGAAGATGACCGCCCCCATGGGCATCAGCAGCATCCCGTAGATGGCCACGAACCCGAGCAGCTTCATGGCGATGGCCGGGAACATCCCGGCGACGGTGGCCAGCAGCCCGGTCAGGAGCGTGACCGTGAACCGCGAGCTCCGGGGGACGATCGCCTGGAAGGCCAGCCCGGCGCGATAGATCGTCGGGTTGGCCGTCGTCCAGCCGGCGATGATCACGCAGATCAGCCCCGCGAGCCCCGCGGCGCGGTCAGCCATCGGGCCGGGGAGCACGTCGGTGTTCGCCGGATTCTCCTGCAATTGCACCGCGTAGAGCAGCGACGCGCTGATCCAGGCCATGAAGTGGCCGATGAACATCCCCGCGCCCGAGGCCACGCTGTACCAGGACTTGCGGGCGAACCGCAGCACCGAGAGGTCGGCCATGCCGATGTGCATGGCCATGTTGCAGAACCAGGCGAAGAACAGGACGTGCCAGAAGCTGAACTTCGTCTGGCCCGGCAGCGGCGGCCCGCCCTTCCAGATCCTCGTCTCCGCGATCGTCCAGGCGTCGCCCAGCGAGGTGACGCCGAGCTGGCTCAGGCCGATGATCCCGAAGGCCGCGAACACCAGGACCATCCACGGCGCGCCGATGTTGGCGAACCGGGCGACGCTCGCGTAGCCGTATGCGGCGACGACCGAGATCAGCCCCCCCACCACCAGGACGGCCACGACCCACCCCACGCTGTTGGGATACAGGTCGTTCAGCCCCGGCATCGGGAACTCCACCCAGACGCCGACGGCCGTCGCCGAGACCGTGATCATCGCCCCCGCCAGGAAGCAGAACATCACGCCGTTGGCCAGGTTGTAGAGCGTGACCAGGTTGCGGCCGCAGATCCGCTCGAGCTGGTAGTAGAGCGTGAGCCTGGACCGCGTGGCGATCGGCCCCGTGAAGAGCATCCAGCTCAGCACGGCCAGCACGTTGCCCAGGAACAGGCCGCCGATCAGGTCCCGGGCCGACACCCCGGAGGCCAGGAACAGGGGCCCGATCATCAGCTCCGTGCCGGCGACGTGCTCCCCGGCGTACATCCCCACGAACGACCCGAGGCCCAGCCGGGCCTTCGGGGGCACGGGCTCACGCTCGTACTCGCTGTGCTCCGGCAGCAATTCCTCGCCGATCCCCGGAGGCTCGTGAATCGTCTCAGCGGTCTCGTGGCTCACCTGGGCAATCCCATTCTGGATGTTGAGATGAACTGATGGTGCGCGGTCGCTCACTCCTCGCGGGTCACTTCGGCGTCTCCATCGCCAGCGAGTTCCCGTAGCCAATGATCACCGTCGAGGCGATCAGCACGACCAGGGTGAGCGCCACCAGCTTCTTGGTGCGGCGGCTGGCCCCGGTCCACTCCTTCAGGAAGATCCCCCAGAGCGTGCTGAAGATCATGATGCTGGCCATGTGCAGGGTCCAGCTCGAGAACTTGAACCGCCCCATCTGGGTCTCGCCCATGGTGTAGAAGAAGAACTGGAAGTACCAGGTCGTCCCGGCCAGGGCGCAGAAGAGGTAGTTCCGGAACAGCGGCACCGGCCCGGCCTCGCCGTCCTCCACGTCCACGCGTGCCTGCTCGGCCATCTCCTCGCCGGGCGCGTCGAGGGTCGTCTCGATGATCGTCTCCTCCTCGCGCGACGGCGAGGGCCGGCCCTCGGGGCTCAGGTACTGATACCCGGTCCCGTTCCGGAAGTGGAGGATCATGCACCAGATGAAGTTGGTGGTGAAGCCCCCCAGGAGCAGCACCACCAGCACGGGCAGCCCGACCCAGAGCTCCGTCGTGCCGTGCTGCTTGGTGATCTCCTTGATCGGGTCGCCCGCGGCCAGCCCGTACGAGAAGCAGGCGCTCATCACCCCGGAGAAGGTCGCGACCAGGATGCCCTTCTTGAAGTCGAACTCCCGGATCGAGGCCCGCTTCGCCTCCTCGGACATCTCCCGCTCCTTGGACATCCCCGCCATCCCGGCGACGGCGATGCCGGCCATGCAGACGAGCACGCCGAAGAGGATGATCTGGCCGGAGGTCGTCGGCAGGACCGTCGAGAACAGCTCGCCCCGGAAGATCGGCGGCATCAACGTGCCGAACGCCGCCGTGTAGCCGAGCGCCACGGCCATGCCCAGCGACATCCCCAGGTACCGCATGGTCAGGCCGAAGGTGAGTCCGCCCAGCCCCCAGAGCACCCCGAAGAAGTAGGTCCAGAAGAGCGTCGAGGCCGGCGCCTCGCCGATCACGGCCGGCAGGTCCTCCGTCATGATCAGCCCGAGGACCCAGGGGGCGATGATCCAGCTGAAGAAGCCGCCGGTCAGCCAGTAGGTCTCCCACGCCCACTTCCGGACGAACCGGTACGGGACGTAGAAGCTGCCGGAGGCCAGCCCCCCGAGCCAGTGGAAGAAGACGCCGAGGAATGGGTTTGCAGTCATGAGTGGCGAGTTGCGAGTGGCGACTGAGTGTAGGTCCCGCAGCGGCCGAGTCCCGGCATTGACCGTCACGCAGCAGCGTGACCTACGGCCTTGCCTATTGCCTCTTCGACAGCACTTCCGCCTCGTACTGCCGGACCTGGTCCAGCCAGGCGGGGCCGACGGGCGCGTCCCGTGCCTGGCAGTAGTGGTCCCAGATCGCGCCGAAGGGGAGCGTCTTCAGCTCCTCGAGCAGGGCCAGCCGCGCCGTGTAGTTGCCCTCGGACTCGTACTGCCGCAACATCGGCGTCGGCTCGAGCAGCGCCAGCAGCAGGGCCTTGAGCATGCACCGCGTGCCGACGACCCAGGCCGCCACCCGGTTGATGCTCGCGTCGAAGAAGTCCAGGCCGATGTGGACCCGGTCGAGGTAGTCGCCCCGCACCAGCTCCTGGGCGATGGCCTCCAGCTCGTCGCTGAGGATGACCACGTGGTCGCTGTCCCAGCGCACGCCGCGGCTGACGTGCAGGAGGACCTCGTCGAGCACGCTCAGGACCGCGGAGATCTTGTCGGAGAGGACCTCCGTCGGGTGGTAGTGGCCGGCGTCCAGGCAGAGGAGCTTCTTCCGCGAGACCGCGTAGGCGAGGTAGAACTCGTGCGAGCCGACCACGTAGCTCTCCGAGCCGAGGCCGAAGAGCTTGCCCTCCACCGCGTCGAGGTTGTGCGCGGGGTCCAGCGGCTCGGCGAACATCGCGTCGAGCGACTCGGCCAGCCGCTGCCTCGGCCCCCGGCGGTCGATCGGCGTGTCCTTCATGCCGTCGGGGATCCAGACGTTCGTCACGCAGGGGCTGCCGAGCGCCGCACCGATCGCCGCGCCGATCCGCCGGCAGACGATGCCGTGATCCACCCAGAACCGGCGGATGCCCGGGTCCGGGTGGGCCAGCGTCAGCCCGTCGGCCGCCCTGGGGTGGGCGAAGTAGGTGGGGTTGAAGTCCATGCCCATCTGCTTCGACTTCGCCCAGTCGATCCAGCGCCGGAAGTGGGCCGGCTCCAGCGCGTCGCGTTCGACCTTCTTGCCGCCGGTCTCCGCGTAGCTGGCGTGCAGGTTCAGCCGGTGGGTGCCCGGGATCAGAGAGAGCGCCCTGTCGAGGTCCGCGCAGCTCGTCGGGCGTGCGGGCCCGGCCGGGGTAGTTGCCGGTCACCGCGAGGCCGCCGCCGATCTCCTCGCCGGTGTTCTCGAAGCCGCCCACGTCGTCGCCCTGCCAGCAGTGCAGCGAGATCGGGATCTCCGCCAGCCGCTCCAGGGCGATCGACATCCACTCCGAATCCGGCGTACCGCTCCTTGGCCAGTTCGAACCGCGCTCCACGTTCTTGTAGGGAGAGGTCATGAGGTCGTCCTCAGGGAAAGGGGACCGCGGGTCCGCCATGTTTGCGGATTCTCGCACGGCGGAAACGGCCGATCCAGAGGCTTGCTCAGCGCGATCACGGTTTCGCTTCAGTTCGCGGGTCGCGGCTATCACATCAGAGCCGGAAGCGTCAGCGACGGCCATCCCACCGCCACCATCTCGTCCGGGCGTCGCTGGCGCTTCCGGCTCTGACCGCAAGATCCGCCCCCGCGCAAATCGGGTCTGAACGCATTGGAAAACTCGACCAACCACTGAGGCGTCGTCCCGATTCCCGCGACCGACTCGGCCCGAGGGCGCGTTTCAGGGCCTGGGCCAGGCCGGGCGCAGCTCGTGGACCACGAGCGAGCGGACCGTGGCCGGGCCTCTCGGCTCGCGATCCCGATCGAATGGTTGCCCTCGTCGGGGATCGCGGCGACGGACATGGCCACGCGACCGTCATTCCCGAAGACCTCGATCGAGCCCCGGTCGAGGAAGACGTGGAGCCCGATCATGCCGTCGATCGGGGCCAGCGGCGCGGTGACCTTCTTGCACGAGAGCACGCGCCGGGCGGGGTCGTAGATCAGGGACGTCCCGCGCAGGTCGAGCTCCAGCGGCTTCCCGCCTGAGGTCTCGTAGAAAAGCTCGATCTCGAGCAGGTCCCCCTTCACCGAGGCCAGGGGGTTCTCGCCCGCCGCGACCTTCAGGTCCTTCCACTCGTGCCGCTTGCCGCGGAGCGCCTCGAGCTCGCGGACCGGCCGCGCGAACATCCGCACCCCGTCCTCGGCCGGGCGGAGCGACAGTTCCACGGGGACCGTCATCTGCTGGTTGAACGGCATGCCCGGGAAGGTGACGCCCTGCCCCCAGCCGATCTGGATCCGGCGGCCATGCGGGGCGTTGCTGAAGGTCTGCGCGGCGTAGAAGTTCCCGTACCAGACCTGCCGCTTCTGGTTGCCGCCGGTGGGGCGGAACGCGCGGCCGTCGAAGTCGCCCAGCAGGTACTTGCCGTCGGCCGCGTGGAGCACCCAGAGGCTCCTTTCCTTGCGGCCCTCCACCGGAAGCTCGAACAGGTCGGGACACTCGTAGAAGCCGTCGATCCTGGACTGGAACGTCCAGTGCCTCAGATCCTTCGAGGTGTGGAACGCGATGCCCTGCTTGCCCCCGGCCTCGTCGTAGACGGCCATCACCCAGTGCCGTCCCGGCGCGTACCAGACGAGCCGGGGATCGCGCCCGGGATGCCTGACCACGGGGTTTTCCGGGATCTCCTGCCAGGTCAGCCCCTGGTCGTTGCTGGAGACGATGCACTCGCCGCGGCCGGTGCTGGTGAAGGCCGCGACCAGTGGCGGCTTGGCCCCATTACGGAAGCCGCCGGTGTTGGCCGCATCGACGACCGCGCTGCCGGAGAAGACCCAGTCACCGTACTTCCGGGGATAGATCGCGGTCGGCAGCTCCTCCCAGTGCACCAGGTCAGGGCTCACCGCGTGGCCCCAGTGCATGTTCCCCCAGTTCCAGCCGAAGGGATTGTGCTGATAGAAGAGATGATACCGCCCGTCCTGCCAGACCAGGCCGTTGGGGTCGTTGTGCCAGCCCCTCCGCGACGTGAAGTGGAACTGGGGCCGCAGCCGCTCGCGATACATCGCATCAGCATCCGGCACGGCGTCGGACAGGACGAGCGCCTCGAGGCCGCGACCGCCCGGCTCCAGTTCGGCCACCTCGACCTGGAGCGTCTTGCCCCGGTCATCCGCCAGGTCGGAGAAGACCCAGAACGAGGGCTTCTCGGCGTCCAGCTCGATGTCGAACTCCCGCACGGTCTGCCCGTCGATGGAGAGCTTCATCCGCCGCATCTCGGCGGTGCGGACGGGCAGGTGCAGGTAGCGATGAGAGATCGCCAGCTCGCGACGCGCGGGCCCGGACTGCCGGGGCCGGTCGCTCTGGACGATCTGGTCGACGTTGATGTGTCCCCAGCCCCCCTTGCGGCGGTCGATGACCTGGAGCACCGCTTCCTTGCCGAGCAGATCGCCCAGGTCCCAGCTCCGCCAGCGGAGCCGCTCCGAGCCGCCGGGCTCGGTATTCGGTCCGGCCGCCGTCCGCACGACGCGGCCGTCTACCAGGAGGTTGAGGCACGTCTCCCCGGCGTGGCCCCCGCCGCCGATCAGGAAGTTGAGGTGCCGGCGCTCGATCCGGAACGGCGGGCTGGTCAGGGTGCCCGTCGAGTCATCTCCCCTGAAGAAGGAATTGACGAGCCCCCGGCCGAGGAACCCCGAGACCTCCATCTGCCCCGGCAGGGTGCCCCGCGCGGGCCCGGGACCGAAGGCCTCTCCCTCGACCTTCCAGCCGCCATAGGTCGTGCTCTCGAAGTCCGCAACGACCAGGTCGGCGCGGGGGGTCTCTTGCTCCGCCCCCCGGCTCGACATCGGGCCGAGGGCGAGCGGCAGGACGCAGAACAGGCGGAACGCGCGCATGGGAGTCACCTCAGGGATGGGGCTCGGGCTTGCCTCCGGCGGCGGGGCGCAGGTCGCGACGTCCCTCGGTCGCTTCCAGCCAGCGGTCGGCCTGGACGTCCCGCCACTCCTGGCTCGCCCCGGAGGGCCATCGGACCTCGAGCCGATCGACCCGGCCGTGGTCCGACAGCCCTATCAGGATGCGCGAATCACTCGCGCTGAGATAGCTGGTACCGCCCACGAGATCGCGGACGACGCGACGGCCTCCGCACTCGGCCGTGACCCGGGCGCCGACGCACGGACCCGCCCCTCGCCCGGGGCTGAGCGACAATCCCAGGAAGTGGCCGCGCGGGGTCGTCTCGTTGATCAGCACGGCCGGGGGACGGCCCAGGTGGGTGACCACGATGTCGGGGCCGCCGTCGTTGTCCAGGTCGCCGAACGCCGCACCCCGGCCCAGCCAGGCTTCCCGGAAATAGGGGCCGGCCCCGGCGGACGCGTCACGAAAACCGGAGCGGCCGTCGTTGCGGAAGAGGTGGGGGGGCATCCGGTACGGCATGCCCAGGGGACGAACGTCGTTGAGGTGTCCGTTGGCGACGAACAGGTCGAGCCGCCCGTCGTCATCGGCGTCGAGGAATCCGGCCCCGAACCCGAGCGTGCCTCGGCTGGGGGCCGTCAGCCTCGCCACGGCGGTCGTGACCTGGAAGTCGCCGGGCCCGACGTTGCGATAGAGGGTGTCGCCCTCCTCGTAGAAGTTGGTCACGAGCAGGTCGAGCCGGCCGTCGCCGTCGTAGTCGCCCGCGGCGACGCCCATGCCCGAGCGGAGCTGGCCCGACTCGCTGTAGGCCACGCCGTAGCGGACGGCGGCCTCCTCGAACCTCAGCCCGCCGAGGTTGCGGAACAGGAAGTTCGGCGTCTGGTCGTTGGCGACGAAGATGTCGAGCTTGCCGTCGTCGTCGAGGTCCGCGATCACCAGGCCGAGCCCCTTGCCGGCCACCGAGGCGATGCCCGACTCGCGGCTCACGTCGGTGAAGGTCCCGTCGCCGTTGTTGCGGTAGAGCACGTCGGGCTCGGCCTGGAAGGCGTCGGGCGGGCAGTAGCCGATTCGCCCCGGTGTGGCGTTGCACCGCACCGACGAGTTGCCCTCGGCGTCGACCGTGTCGGCCAGGTAGTGGCAGACGTAGAGGTCGAGGTCGCCGTCGCCGTCGAGGTCGGCGAAGGCGCAACTGGTGGCCCAGCCGCCGCCGGCCACGCCCGCACGCGCCGTCTCGTCGCGGAACGTCCCGTTGCCCAGGTTGCGGTAGAGGGCGCCGGGGCCGAAGCCGCTGACGTACAGGTCGAGGCGCCCGTCGCCGTCGTAGTCGCCGACCGCCACGCCCTGCCCATAGCCGTTGAAGCCGACGCCCGCCTTCGCGGTCACGTCCGCGAAGGTGCCGTCGCGGCGGTTCCGGTAGAGCCGCGAGGTGTACTTCGCCTGCTTCGGATCGAGGGGGATCGGGCAGCCCTGGGCGACGAAAATGTCGAGCCAGCCGTCGCCGTCGTGGTCGATCAGGCCGACGCCGCTGCCCATCGACTCCACCAGGCGGAACCGGCCGTCGGCGGCCTCGAAGTGGGGCTCAGTCAGCCCCGCCTTCTCGTGCTCGTCCCGGAATCGGAGCGACGTCTCGGGCTCGGCAGGCGTAGCGGGAAGCGAAGGTGGATTCGACGCCCGCGTCTCGGTCCGGCGCGGCGTGTCCGAGACCGTCCGCGAAACGGAGGGAAGATCGAGTCCCGGTCGCAGCGTCCACCACAGGACGCCCGCGAGCGAAGCCGCGAGCAGACCGCCGAGGATCAGCCGCCAGGTGATTCGTGGCCTCATCGGGAGAGCGTCTCTCGGGCAGGTCGTGCGGATCCGATCGGGTCCGGGCCGCGCACCGCCGCGCGAGCCGGGTCGGCGAGCGACAGCCAGGCGTCCGCCTCCCGATCGCGGCCCATCGCTCGGCACAGCTCCGCGGCGCGGGCCAGGTCGGCCCGCGCCGGGGCGGCATACTCGATGCGGGAGGCCAGTTGCCGGAGCGCGCGGGCGTCCTCGACCCAGGCGAAGGCGCGCCCGGCCCTCGTCGCCCCGCCCCGCCGCGCGGAGTGCCTGGGCCAGGCGGTGCCGCGGCTCGGGGTCGCGCGGGTCCCTCTCGACCGCCGCCCGGAACGCGTCGACCGCCTCGGCATGACGACCCTGCGCCGCGTTCCAGATTCCCCGCAGCAGGCTCCGCCGGGCCGTCGGCGGGCCCGAGCCGGCGGGATCGGGATTTTCGAGGATCGCCCCGGCCTCCTCGTTGCGTCCCTCGTCCAGCAGGAGCTGGACGTACTCGTCGCCCACGGGCGGGGCGTCGCCGTACTCCCGGTGCCACGGTTCGAGGATCCGGCGGGCCTCGTCGAGCTTGCCCCGATTCCGGAGGAAATACGCGAGTGCGGCGAGGGCGTGGGGAGTGTCGGGATCGGCGCGAACGGCACGCTCGAGCGCCGCCCCCTCGTCCTCGCCCGGCCGTAGGGCCTCGGCGGGAATGACCGGGCCGCCTCGGGCCAGCAGGCAGAGCGCCTCGACCCGGCCCTCGGGCCGAGAGGGGTTGTGCTGGAAGAGGTCCCAGAGCGCGTCTTCCTGGTCGGCCGCCCTGCGCTCCAGGCCGAGGATCCCGACCCGCGCCTTGCGGGGCGCATAGCTGGCAGGCGAGCACGCGGCCGCCACGAGAAAGGCCCTCTCGGCCTCGCGGAGCCGATCGAGCTCCAGGAACAGTCGGCCCTGCTCGAGCCGGTAGGAGGCGACCTCGGCGTCGCTGCCCGTGAGTTGCCCCAGCACCCGCGCGGCGGTGGCGAGGTCGCGGCGCTTCATCGCGGCCGTGATCCGCAGCCGGCGGGACTCGATGTCGTACAGGTGCGGGTAGGCTTCGAGCCGGGAGAGTGAACGCTCCACCTCGTCCCAGTCGCCGGACCTCGCCGCCTGGCGGGCCCGCCGCCAGTCAGCCCCCAGTGAGCCGAACAGCCAGGCCGAGTAGCCGACGAGCGACCCGCCGGCGGCGATCAGGATCAGCCAGGCCCACCGCCGCCGTCGCCGATGACGGCGGCCCGTGCCGGGCCCGGGGTTCCCGGTCGCGGAGTCGGTCGTCGCCTGGGGGCTCTGGGACGAGGAGCGGTCCATTCAACCACTATATCGAGAGGCCCGGCGGGAGGCACGGGCTCGCGCGCCGGGGCGAGATCGTCGGGGCGAGCATTGCCCGCGGCCCGGGCGCGGATTATGATCCGCCAGCGTGCTCGGGTCCTGGCGAGAGAACGACGAAGGCGGGGGCTTCCGCGTGTTGCACGAGTCATGTCCGCGTTCGGGCCGCTCCTGGCTCGCAATCTTCCTCATGGTGCAGCTCCTGGTTGCCGGGTGCGGCAGTCGCGGCCCGGTGACCTCCGTCCCCTCGGTGCCGACGCCGAAGGACCTGGGCAAGCTGGCCGTCATCCGGCTGGGCGGCGGCGCGGATGAGCCCTCGGAGAAGGACCTGCTCGACGGCCTGAAGCAGGAGGGTCTCGTCCAGGGGACCTCGTTCACGATCGAGACGAAGGATGCCGGGGGCGACGCCTCGCGGCTGGCGGGGCTGCTGGACGACGCCGTCAAGGGTGGCGCCGCCGTGCTGGTCACCCTGTCGCCCGAGGCGGCCGGGTCGCCGCCGGGCACGCCGGCAAGGTGCCGCTCGCCGCCTACACGGGGGCCGTCCCCGGGGAGCCGCTGGGGCTGGGGGCCGCCGGCGAGGACGGCCCGCGGGCCACCGGCGCTTACAGCCCGCTGTGGAGGAGCAACCTGGTGTCGATCGCCGCCGCCTGCGTGCCGAAGGATCAGCGCCGGATGGGGATCGTGATCGACCCGGGCGACCCGGTCTCCGTCGCCGTGAAGGACTCGCTGCTGAAGGCGGACCTCGACCTGATGAGCATCCTGCCCAGCTTCGAGGTCGCGGAGGTCCTCTCGCCGGGGGAGACCGCCGCGGCGGTCGAGGACCTCGCCAGGCGGAAGGTGACGATCCTCCTGCTCGTCCCCGGCAGGGCGATCGACGATCGGGCCCTGATCGGGGCCGCCACGAAGGCCCGGCTCCCGGTCTTCGGCTACACCGAGGACCAGGCGAAGGCGGGGGCCGTGCTGGCCCGCGTCCCCAGCCCGCGGTGGGGAGGCTTCGAGATCGGCAGGCGCGCCGGCCGGCTGCTGAAGGGGACCGACCCGAAGGCCCTGCCGTTCGCGGAAGGAACGGTCTTCGAGACGATCGCCAACCGGGCGGCGAGCAAGGAGATCGGGTTTAACGTCCGGGGGGAATTCCTGCGCACCGCGACGTTCCTGCCGTGACCCGAGGATCTACTCGACGTTGACACACTTTGATGGACCAGCCCATTGAACCGGGAGGTCCCGGTCGGCAAACTAAGTCCGTTCGGGTGGCGGCACGTGTGGGATCCGATGCGAGCCGCGTGGGCCCGCCCGGGTAGTCCGACGATCCCGGCGGGGCGGGCCGCGTCCGAAACTCCAATCCGGTGGCACCGGGAGGCTGAGCGAGGACCCGGGTGCCCTGACTCCTTTCTTCTTTCTTCGAGGGAAAGACGCGATGAACAGGAACATCATGCTGCGCGGGATCGCCGTGCTGGCCACGGCGACGGTGCTGATCATCTCCGGCTGCTCGACGGACGTCAGCGACGGCGGGCTCCAGGAGACCGGCAAGGTCGCCACTCCGGAGCAGGTCAAGGTCGATCAGGAGAAGATCATGAAAGGCATGCAGGGTATGTACAAGGGTGCCCCCGGGGCTCCGACGCCCAAGACGCCCAAGTAGTAACGGCATGACCGCGACCGCCCGCGTTCGCTGTTCGGGCCGACCCGCGGGGCTGCCGGCGCAGCCCGGCGGTGTCGGCTCGCCTCGTGCACGGTGGCGTCGAGCAAACGGGGTGGAGATGCGGGGGCGAGGATCTCCACGCCGCGTGGGACCTCGCCAGATCTTGCCGCCGCGGGCATCCGTCTCTACCGCATCCGCACCACGAAGATCCTCGCCGAGGTGAAGGAGACGACCCGAGCCGGGGCGGGGTGCCCCGGCCCCCGGCCGGGACGCCGAGGCGGCGCCGGCCCTGCGTGCATCGCGGCTGGAGTTGAACCACCCACGTGCGGCGCCGCTCGCCCCCCGATTCAAGCGAGGCGTGGCCACGATCGCGCAGGCCATTTCCAAGCGGGTGGCCACAGTCTCGATTCACGTCGCTTGCCCCCCAACCGACCCTCCCCCACCAGTCGGTAGGGCTTTGCTGGTTCTTCCCTCCCTGTGTGGGGTGGGCCAGCAAGGAGGGATTGCTGGCCACCGAGGTGAAGTCCAGCCCCGGCCAGGGCGCCGCCCTGGCGCTCGGAGACCTTCGGGCGCCGACACTGCAACGGATCCGATCCGGCGCGGAATGCCGACCGCAAGCTCGATCTGCCCGCGAGATCGGCGAGCGGCGACGACGGCTCGACGGCGCGCGATGCGCCGCATGATCACCGTCGCGGCGCCCGCCCTGATGGTCGTCGACGCGTCGCGATGCACGCCGATGACGGCCTCAGCGAATACGGCACTGAACCCTCCGGCGGCACCACATCAACGCGCCTCCGGGGGCTCCGCACGGGGCCGAATATTGCTCCTATCCCGAGTCCTAAACAAATCGGGGTTCTTTTCTGAGAAAAATCGGAAAGGTTCCTTGATTCCAGGTCGATCACCTGCTTTACTCAGCGAGTTCCGTTGACCGAGGCCTCATACGGAACACCTTCTCTGATCCGGCGAATTCTCGCCCGTCCATCTTCACCGTCGTCCAGGGGGTCATATGCTTGCACGTTTGCGTTCGAAGCGTGAAGGGTTCACGCTGATTGAGTTGCTGGTCGTCATCGCGATCATCGCCGTCCTGATCTCGCTGCTCTTGCCGGCGGTGCAGTCCGCCCGCGAGGCGGCCCGCCGTTCCCAGTGCACCAACAACCTGAAGCAGATCGGCCTGGCGCTGCACAACTACGAATCCGCGACCGGCGGATTCCCCCTGCCGCAGGGGACGGTCGGGGCGATCTTCCCGCAGGTCGGCCTGGGCAAGATGCCCTGGGAAGCCGGCTTTGACGGCTATTCCAACGAGTGGTCGACGTTCGGCGCGCTGGCCCTGATGCTCCCGTACATGGAGCAGACCCAGGTCTACAACGCCCTCAACTTCAATTTCGGCGTGCACAGCTACGCCGGGCAGTGGGGCACGGTCGACGGGGCCCAGTCCACCGGGGTCAACACGGTCATCAAGACGTTCATCTGCCCCAGCGACATGGGCGTGGGACGCAACAGCTACCGGTCCTCCAACGGGACCAACTGGGACTGGTGGTCGCGGAGCCCCGGGGCCGGCCCCCTCACCCGGACCCAGCCCGGCGGGCAGTCGATCGGCACCATCGCCGGCGTCACCGACGGCACGTCCAACACGATCGCGTTCTTCGAGCGGCTCCGCGGCAACGGCGACGGCAACTCGACGAAGGTCGGGAACGTCTGGACCGGCGGCCCGGGCTCGACGTGGGGCATGCCGACCTACGTGCTCTCCACGCCGGCCGACACCCAGTTCCTGAACAGCACCGTCATCCCGGATTGCCAGTCGTTCGTGAGGTCCAGCACCCAGGCCAACGGGCTGCCGAGCCCGGGCATCATCTGGCCGTTCCACGGCTACTACTGGGCCGCCGGCGAGTACACCAACTCGGTGGGCAACTTCTCGCTGACCCCCAACAGCAAGGTCCCCGACTGCTCCGGCTGGGGCGGCGTGGGCACCGGCATCGGCTTCTTCTCCGCTCGGTCCAACCACCCGGGCGGCGTCAACGTCTGCATGACCGACGGCTCGGTCCGCTTCATCAAGGACTCGATCGCCCAGCGCACCTGGTTCTCCCTCGGGACGCGCGAGGGTGAGGAAGTCCTGAGCTCCGACTCGTACTGAGTCCGCATCGCATCGCCCGGACTGTTTCCGAGAGGTGGGTCGCGGTGGGGTCGTGCCGCCGCCCACCTCTCCTTTTCTTCGACGTCCCATCCCGCCCCCGAGGCGCGGCGACGCCGCGTCGCGTGAGGGCCGGACGCTCGCCCGGTCTCGCCGCCGTCCTCGACCCCCCGTGCATGTCACCCGGGGCGGGGATTTCTCCGCGCGCGCTGGTCGGGCGAGGACGCCTTGTGGTACAAGAGAGCGACGGCCCGATCTCCAGGAAAGAGGAACACGTCGATCCCCGTGTCCGGTCTCGTCGACGCCACTCGCGGTCGCTCGGATTCGCGCCCCTCGGTTCGCATCGGGCGCCTCGTGCTGGGCCTGCTTTGCCTGGCCGCGATCGTGACGGGCGGCTGGTACGCCTTCGGGGCCTGGCGATTCCGGAGCGAACTCGCGACGGCCCGCGCGGAGGTCGCCAGGGGGGAGTTCTCGCGGGCAAGGGTCCGGCTGGCGGAGCTGTCCCGCCGCTGGCCTCGCGACGCGGCCGTCGAATATGGGCTGGGGCTCTGCGAGCACGCCGAGGGGCGGTACGAGGCCGCCCTGGAAGCCTGGAGACGCGTCCCGGCCGGCGCGCCGGAGACCCCGGTGGCCGCCCTCGAGCGCGGCCGGCTCGCCATCCAGCTCGGCCGTTACCGCGAGGCCGAGGAGGGCCTCCGGCAGGCGTGGTCCGTCGGCGACGCGGGGATCCGCGAGAAGGCCTATCAGCAGCTCGGCTGGCTGCTCCAGGTCGAGGGGCGGCATCGCGACGTCCGCCGCCTGATCGAACGCGCCGGGGACCTCTCCACCTGGGCCCTCCGGACCTGCTGGCTGCTCGATGAACAGCCCGTCCCCGTCGAGACGATCCGCCAGTCGCTCGACCAGGCCGCCAGGGGCGGGGCGGACGACGACCGGGTCTGGCTGGCCGAGGCCAACCTGGCGATCCGCCAGGGCGACCTGGAATCGGCCGATCGCTGGCTGACCCGCTGCGAGTCCGCCCGGCCGGAGGACCCGGTCGCCGCCCAGGCGCGCCTCGACTGGGCGATCGCGGCCGACCGCCCCGGGCGAGCCTCTCGGGCGCTGGACACGCTCGGCCCGGCGAACCTGGCCCCCGACGAGGTCCCCGCGCTGCGGGCCTGGTTCGCCCGCCGCGCGGCTGACGAGGGCGAGGAGCACACCGCGCTGGCGGCCCTCGTCGCGCT
Organism: Isosphaeraceae bacterium; assembly: GCA_046349995.1. Classification (GTDB taxonomy): domain Bacteria; phylum Planctomycetota; class Planctomycetia; order Isosphaerales; family Isosphaeraceae; genus Aquisphaera. The sequence goes on from JAXMBE010000036.1 coordinate 70,884, forward strand.
CCAGCCCGCGAACACCGAGGCCCTGGAGCGGCTGGCCGAGATCGAGTTCCGGCAGGGCAAGCCGCAGCGCATGGCCGATGTCCGCCGCCGCAGGGCGGAGCTCGACCGCATCAAGGAGCGCTATCGGCGGCTGATCGCCGACGGCGACCCGGAGTCCCACCCGGACGAGGCGGCCAGGCTGGCCGAGGCGCTCGGCCGCGGGTACGAGGCACGCGGCTGGGCCCATCGCTGGTTCCGCCGCTCCCCTTCGGATCGCGAGGCACAGGCCTTGCTCGATCGCCTCGCCGCGGCGAGGCCCTCGTCCGCCCCCGCCGCCGAGGCCCTCTCGTCGTGGCTGGATCGGGCACGTCGGGGCACCGGGGACGTCCCGCATCCGGGCGATGGGGAGGAACCCGTCCTGATCCGGTTCGACGAGGTCGGAGCGGTCGCCGGGCTCCCGTTCACCTACGAGAACGGCCGATCCGAGCGGCGCCACCTCCCGGAAACCATGAACGGTGGCGTGGCGCTGCTGGACTACGACGGCGACGGCTGGCTGGACGTCTACGCCGTGCAGGGCGGGCCCTTCCCGCCCCACCCCGCCGCACCGGCCCGCGGCGACCGACTCTTCCGCAACAGGGGCGACGGCTCCTTCGAGGACGCCACCGAAACGGCCGGCGTCGCCGACCTGCCCGGCGGCTACGGACACGGCGCCGCGGCGGGCGACTACGACAACGACGGCGACCCCGACCTCTTCGTCGCCCGCTGGCGCTCCTACGCGCTGCTGCGCAACGACGGCGGCCGGTTCGTCGACGCCACCGCCGAGGCCGGGCTCTCCGGCGAACGCGACTGGCCCACCTCCGCCGCCTTCGCCGACCTCGACGGCGACGGCGACCTCGACCTCTACGTCTGCCACTACCTCCACTGGGACCCAGACAACCCGAAGGACTGTTTCCGCAGGGACACCAACGAGCGGACCTACTGCACGCCCGCGGAGCAGCCCGCACTGCCGGACCACGTCTTCCGCAACGACGGCGGCCGGTTCGTGGACGTGAGCCGCGCCGCGGGGATCGCCGAGGCGGACACCGACGGCCGGGGCCTGGGCGTCGTGGCGGCCCAGCTCGATGATGATCTGAAGATCGACGTCTTCGTCGCCAACGACATGAGCGCCAACTTCCTGTTCCGCAACCTCGGGGGCTGGAAATTCTCGGAGGTCGCCCACGCCTCGGGTGCCGCGGGGAACGCCGAGGGGGGCTACCAGGCCGGCATGGGCGTCGGCTGCGGCGACGCGGACGGCGACGGCCGCGTGGACCTGACGGTCACCAACTTCTACGGCGAGGGGACCACCCTCTACCACAACCTCGGGGGCGGCCTGTTCATCGACCGCTCGGACGAGAGCGGGATCCGGCTGGCCAGCCGGTATCGCCTCGGGTTCGGCACCGCGCTGCTGGACGCCGACAACGACGGCGCCCTCGACCTGATCACGGCCAACGGCCACGTCAACGACCTGCACTCGATCTACCCCTACGCGATGCCGATCCAGTTGCTCCGGAATCGGGGCGACGGCCGCTTCCGCGACGTATCGAGCCGGGCCGGCGAGGCGTTCGCCACACCGCACGTCGGCCGCGGGCTGGCCCTGGGAGACCTCGACAACGACGGCCTGCTCGACGTGGTCGTCGTCCCGCAGAACGAGCGGTTGATCGTCCTCAAGAACCGCAGCCCCGGGGGCAATCACCGGGTCACCCTGCGGCTCGAGGGGACCTCGTCCAATCGCGACGCCGTGGGCGCGGTGGTCACCGTCCGGGCCGGGGGGCGATCGCAGACGCTCCAGCGATTCGGCGGGGGGAGCTTCGAGTCGGCGAGCGATCCGCGGCTCCACGTCGGGCTCGGCAGGGCGTCGCGCGTGGACGAGATCGAGGTCCGCTGGCCCTCCGGGAAGGTCGACCGCTGGAAGGACCTCGCGGCCGACACCGGCCATCTCCTGCGCGAGGGGGAGGCCCCGAGGCCGCTGGCCGGGTTCGATCGGAGGCGGCCCTGACCGATCCTAAGCGGCGGCCATGGCTGCGCATCACGTTGCCTGCCCCCCACCCAACCCTCCCCCACAGGGGGGGGAGGGGTTTCAGAACATTCCCTCCCCCCTGGTGGGGGAGGGTCAGGGTGGGGGGGCGCTGGCCATGGAAGTGGAGTCTCATCCCGGCCAGCCACCTGGCTCCCCGGGTACACTCGGGATTCTTCGACTCGTTCGGCAGAGGGGGCCCATGACGCGGCGACGGACGGTGACGGTTCTGTTCGCCCTCGCGACGATCATCGCGGCCGCGGCCGGCGGGGCGGCCTGGTGGCGCGGCGTCGAGCTGGGTGCGGCGCGCGAGGACGTGGCGAACGGCCGCCTGGCCGCTGCGCTCGGGCGGCTGGAGCGGCTGGAGTGGCTCTCGCCGGTCGTCGGCTCCGAGGAGCAATCGTTCCTGCTCGGCATGGCGCGGTGGTCGGCCGGGCGCTACGAGCCGGCGCTGCGGGCTTTCGCACGCATCCCCGACGGCAGCCAGTTCGCGATGAAGGCCGCCATGTTCCAGGCGGAGGGGGCGCTCCGCGAGGGTCACCTGCGGCTCGCCGAACAGACTCTCCTGAAGGTGCTCTCGGCGTCGCCGGAGCCCTACGAGCCGGCGCTCGAGTGGCTGGAGCGGCTCTACCGGCTGGAGGCGCGGTTCGACGACGTGCGCGAGCTGCTCCGCTCTCGGCTCGATCGGGCCCGCGACCCGGTGCCGCTGCTGCTCTCCCTCTGGAGGCTCGATCGGAGCACGGTGCCGCTGGAGGGCATCCGCGAGGGGCTCGACGAGGCGACCCGCCGCGCCGGGGGCGTCGAGGACGACCGGATCGCGCTGGGCCGTGCCCGGCTGGCCCTCCTTTCGGGGAACCTGGACGAGGCTCGTGAGCGGCTCGACCGCTGCCTGTTGCAGGCCGTGAGGGCAGAGGATCCGGCCCTCTGGCGGGCCTGGCTCGACTGGGCGGCCCGCGCGGACCGGCCCGCTGAGGTCGCACGGGCACTCCATCAGCTCGGGCCCTCGCAGATCGGCCGCACTGAGGCGTGGAGCTGGGTCGCCTGGCTGGCGCGAAGGCGAGGCGACAGCGAACGCGAATGGGCGGCACTCCAGCACGCGATCGAGCTGATGCAGCAGGATCCGGGGACCCTGGAGAGGCTGGCTTCGCTCGCCCATGCGCGCGGCCAGCAGGACCTCGCGCGGTCTTTCCGCGACCGCAAGGCGGCCGTGGACCGGGCCATCCTGGAGTACGACGACCGCCTCAAGGCGATCCGGGACAGTGAGACGCGGCCGACGACGACCACCGACCAAGGCCTCTCGCTGGCACGGCTGGCCGAGTCGGCCGGGAGGACGGCGGACGCGGCGGCCTGGGCGACGCTGGCCGCGGCGAACGGCCCGCCCGGGGACGATGCCCAATCGCTGGCCGAGCGGCTCGCGCGGCTCGTCGCGGCGGCCCGACAGCCGGCCTCCGGGCTGGATCTCGACTGGAAGGAACTCCTCGCCGGGCCCGCAAGCTCCGACGCGGCCGAGACCGCGAAGCCACCCGGCGACGGCAGCCCGACGGCATCGCGGCCACTCCCCGAGTTCGCCGACGAGGCCGGCTCGGTGGGCCTGAAGTTCGACTTCCACAATGGCGAGACGCCCCTCCATCAGATGCCCGAGCCCCTCTCGGGCGGGCTGGCGCTGCTGGACTACGACGGCGACGGCTGGCTGGACGTCTACGCCGTACAGGGCGGGCCCTTCCCGCCCCTCCCCGCCGCACCGGCCTGCGGCGACCGACTCTTCCGCAACAAGGGCGACGGCTCCTTCGTGGACGCCACCGAAACGGCCGGCGTCGCCGACCTGCCCGGCGGCTACGGACACGGCGCCGCGGCGGGCGACTACGACAACGACGGCGACCCCGACCTCTTCGTCGCCCGCTGGCGATCCTACGCGCTGCTGCGCAACGACGGCGGCCGGTTCGTCGACGCCACCGCCGGGGCCGGGCTCGCCGGCGACCGCGACTGGCCCACCTCCGCCGCCTTCGCCGACCTCGACGGCGACGGCGACCTCGACCTCTACGTCTGCCACTACCTCCGCTGGGACCCCGACAACCCGAAGCTCTGCCGGAACGCGAAGACGAACGCGTACGTCTCCTGCTCGCCGCTCCAGCTCCCCGCACTGCCGGACCACGTCTTCCGCAACGACGGCGGCCGGTTCGTGGACATCACGGCGCAGGCGGGATTCGTGGACCCCGGCGGCCGGGGGCTCGCGGTGCTGGCGGCCCAGCTCGATGATGATCTGAAGATCGACGTCTTCGTCGCCAACGACATGACGGCGAACTTCCTGTTCCGCAACCTCGGCGATTTCCGCTTCGAGGAGGTCGGCCATTCGGCGGGCGTCGCGGGCAATTCCGATGGAGGCTTCCGCGCGGGCATGGGCATCGCCTGCGGCGATTCCGACGGCGACGGCCGCCCGGACCTCGTCGTGACGAACTTCTACGGCGAGGGGCTTTCGCTCTACCAGAACATGGGCGGCCTGTTCTTCGTCGAGCGCGGCCGGGAGACCGGGCTGGCCCAGGCCAGCCGGTACCGCCTCGGCTTCGGCACCGCCTTCCTGGACGCCGACAACGACGGCGCCCTCGACCTGATCACGGCCAACGGCCACCTCGACGACCTGGGAGACGTGCCCTACAGGATGCCGCTCCAGTTCTTCCACGGCGAGGAAGGGGGCATCCTCCGGGACCGCACCGCCTCGGCCGGGCCAGCCTTCGCGCAGCCGAGGCTCGGCCGCGCCCTCGCCACCGGCGACCTGGATAACGACGGCCTGCTCGACGTCGTGGTGATCGACCACAATGCTCCGCTGGTCTACCTGCACAATCGCACCCGGTCGGCCGGCCGCTGGATCACGCTCCGTCTTGAGGGCACCAAGTCAAACCGCGACGCCGTGGGCGCCGTGGTGACCGTGCGCGCCGGGGGCAGGTCACACGTCGTCCAGCGATTCGGCGGCGGCAGCTATCAGGCGGCCGGCGACGACCGTCTCCACGTCGGCCTCGGCGATACCGCTCGCATCGAGGAGGTCGAGGTTCGCTGGCCCTCGGGCGCGGTCGGCCGCTGGAAGGACCTCGCTCCCGAGACCGGGTATCGGCTCCGCGAAGGCGACGCCCGGGCCCGGCCGCTCGCCGGATTTGCCGGGCGAACCCCTTGAAACCGGCAGCCGCGCAGGTCTTCACCGCACGCCGGCGCGACGAGGTCAATCCTTCGAGGATCGGCCCTCGGGTCGTCCCGTCCGGCGATAGTCGGCCTTCCCCTCGGTGATCTCGATGCTCTGATCGCCGGGCACGTCGCGGAAGACCTGGCGGGTGCGGCTGACCGGCCACGAGACGGTGAGGGCCTCGACCTGGCTGGAGTCGTCGAGGCCGAGGTGGGCGACCAGGCTGTTGCCGCCGAAGCTGGAGCCGGCGCCGATGACGCGGAAGATCGAACGCCGCGAGCCGTCGGGACGCTTCAAATCGGCCCGGATCCGGGCACCGAAGGCGGCGCGGTTGGTCTGCTCGCCGACCAGCTTGACGGCCAGCCAGTGCCGGGCCGGCTGCGGGCCGGGATTCCGGAAGTAGGCGTTGTGGCTGCGGTCGCCGGTGGCCACGCCCCCCATCTGGACGAACAGGTCGAGGTCGCCGTCGCCGTCCGCGTCGGCGAACGAGACACCGTGGCCCTTCTGGAGGTGGCCCGTCCCGGACGCCTCGGTCACGTCGACGAATCGCCGGCCGCCCTCGTTCTTGAACATCAGGTTCGGCACCAGCGTCATGTAGGCCGGCTGGCCGGTGCCCAGGTACATGTCCAGGAACCCGTCGTTATCGATGTCGGCGAAGTTCGTGCCCATGGGCAGCATGACGCGATCCAGGCCGACGGCCGCGGTGACGTCCTCGAAATGGCCGCCCCCGGTGTTGCGATACAGCCGCGGCCGCTCGGCAGACGTCGGCGTGCCGAGCCGGTCCGCGATGATGTCGTTCAGCCGGGCGAAGTAGCCGCAGACGAACAGATCGAGCTTGCCGTCGTTGTCGTAGTCCCAGAACCAGCACGAGAAGCCGTGGTACGGCTCGGCCACGCCCAGCTCCATCGCGACGTCGTCGAACCGCCCGTCGCCCCGGTTGCGGTACAGCCGGTTCGGGCCCCACATGTTCGAGACGTAGAGATCGAGCTTGCCGTCGTCGTCGTAGTCGCCCCAGGTCGCACCCTTGGCCCAGCCCTCGTTGAGCACGCCCACCTCGGCGGCCACGTCGGTGAAGGTCCCATCCTTGCTCTGATGATAGAGCCGGCAGAGATTCCGCGGGTCGGGGCGATCGGAGTGGTTCTCGCCCACCACGTAGAGGTCGAGCTTGCCGTCGTTGTCGTAATCGCCCCAGGCGGCCGACTGCGAGGCGATCGGCCGGTCGAGCCCCACGCGGACGGTCACGTCCTCGAAGGCCCCTCCGCCGGTATTCCGCAGCAGGCTCATCCGCGCCGGGCCTTCCCAGCCGCCCCGGAGGATCAGCACGTCGAGCCGGCCGTCGTTGTCGTAGTCGGCGTGCTGGAGGTTCAGCGACATGTCCTGGCCCTTGAGGCCCGGACGCGACGCCTCGCATTCCCTGAACTGGCCGTCGCGGTTCAGGAACAGGGCCGCGCCGCGGTCCCAGTCGCAGGAGCTGAAAAACACGTCGGGGCGGCCGTCGCCGTCGAAGTCGTCGAAGCGCCGCCGCCGGCCATGTTCGGGCCGAGGACGTCGAGCCCGACCTCGGCGGCCGCGTTCGCGAACCGGCCGACGGAGACCTCGGAGCGATCCCGATCGAGCCCGAGCCGGTACTCCTCGGGCACGGCGTCCGGGTACTCGCCCAGGGTCATCGCGGCGACGTTCAGCAGCCAGCGGACGCCCACGTCCTCGGGCCGCTCCTTCAGGTACGCCAGGAAGTCGGCCACGGCCCGACGCGAGCCGGACGGGAACTGATGCCGGGCCTCCGGGGCGAGGGGGAAGATGCAGCTCGAGGGCCCCACGCAGGCAACGCAGTTGTCCAGCTCGCCGCGCCGCAAGGCCGCCACGCCGCGCAACGCCAACAGGTTGGCACGGAACGACGGCGGCAGGCCCTCGCCCTCGCTCCGTGCCCGATCGATCCAGCGGACCGCCTCCTCAAATTCGCCGTCGTGCATGTGCACCAGCCCGATGAGCATCGCCAGCCGCGCCAGCGCCGCTCCCCCTTCGCGTGACGATCCGCCTGCGCTCCTCGTGATCTCGTCACGCTGCGCCTGGAAGCGTTCGATCCCCCGCCGGGAGCGGGACTGGAGCGCGAGGCGATGCGCCTCCAGCGACCGGCGATCGTAGTCGTCGGGCATGAAGCTCGTGGCCAGGTCGAAGCCGCTGTCGTCCACGAACCCCGCGCTGTAAAGCGGGACCGATTCCTGCGGCTTCGCCGCTTCCTGCGCCGGCCGGCCCCGGCCCGGCGTGCGGTCCGCAGGCCGCGGCTTCCTGCTCGCGGAGCCCGCCAGCTCGGGGCTCGTGACGAGGAAGAGCAGGGCCGAGACCGCGCCCAGGATCACCACGCCGACCACGGTGATGCGAATCGCCGCTTTCATGGGGGCTCGTCCGCCGGGATGTCGATCCGGCCGCGGAGTGGCCGGCGCGCGACGGGGCACGAATCTTCAGACGACGGCTGGATCTTACCTCATTTCCCCTTCGAGGTCGCCAGGAACTCGACCAGGTCGCGGATTTCGGAACGGCTCAGCTTGGTGACGAGGTCCGCGGGCATCGCCGAGGGGCCGCGCCTGCGCTCCTCGATCTCCGACTTGGCGATCGTGACGGGATGCCCCTCGGCGGTGACCAGCCGGAGCTGCTCCCGGTCCTCGCCCTTCAGGACGCCGGTGAGCACCTTGCCGTCGGCGGTGGCCACGACCACCGACTCGAAGCCCTCGGCGATCTTCCGGTCGGGGGCGACGATCGATTCGAGCAGGTAGTCGCGCGGCTGGCGGCCGCCGACGCCGATCAGCTCGGGACCGACCTCGCCGCCCATGGCGTCGCCTTCCCGGTCGGCGATCTTGTGGCACCGCAGGCAGGAGACCTCGGACTTGGTCAGGAAGATCTCCCTCCCGCGGTCGGCGTTCCCACCGGTCAGCGTCTCGCGATAGGGGGCCAGCGGGTCGTCCTTCGGCTTGGACGCCTGGTAGCGCTCCAGCCTCGCCCGCAGCGGTTCGGTGCCCTTCCGCTCGGCCGCCTCGAGCAGGTCGAGGCGGACATCATCCGGGACGGCGCCGGCCAGAAGCCGGTCCAGCCAGTCCGCGAGGACCTTGTCGGCCGCCGGGTCCGGGCTGGCCGCCAGGATCGCGAAGATCCCCTGACGCTCCTCGGAGGTGCCCGAGCGGAGGATCTCGTCGATGGCCGTCCGTGCCGCGCACGGATCGTCGCGCACCAGGATCCGCACGGCCGCGATCCGGGCCCGCGGCCCCGCGGTGCGGACGAGCTGCCTGGCCAGGGCGGCGAGCCCCGGATCGCCGAAGGCCTCCAGCGCCCTGAGGGCCTCGGTCCGGGAAGCGTCGGAGAGGCGGGCGTCGGCGGCCAGGGCGACGAGCCGGGGAGCGGCATCCTTGATCGCCAGCGCGGCCGCGGCCTGGATGGCCTTCCGCCGGACGGCGTCCGTCCCGGCCATCAGCAGGGCGTCGAGCCCGGGCCGCAGCGCGTCGGCGGCCGGGCCGTCGGGACGAGCCGGGAGCGGACGCCAGAGCCCCACGACCTTGTCGCGGCCCGAGGGCCTCGGCCATTCGGCCAGCATCTCCAGGGCCAGCACGCGGACCGCCTCGGGGAGCGCCTCGCGCGCGGCGGTCGCGGCGAGCGCGGCGGCGTCCTCGCTGCGGCCGAGGCGGAACCGCGCGTTGGCCACGCGCCGCAGCAGCGGGAGCGACGACGGACCGGGCGGCTCCATCGCGGCCAGCCGGGGCAAGGCGGCGTCGATCGGCACGTCGTTGATCGCCCGGGCCGCCTCCAGGACGAGGTCCGGGTCGGCATCGCCGAGGAAGGTCGCCACCGAGGGAGAGCCGAGCCGCCGCAGCGACAGCAGCACGCCCCTGCGGACCGAGGGCGAGCCGTCCGTCGCGGCTCGTTCGAGCGCGGGGATGTCGGCCAGGCCCGCCAGCCCCATGACGGCCGCGTGACGGAGGTAAGGGTCCCGGTCCTGATTCTCGCGTAGCAGGGCCAGCAGCGGCTCGAACGCCTCGCGGCGTCCCAGCTTGCCCAGGCTAGTCGCGGCGAAGGAGCGGACCCTCGGCTCGGAGTCGCGGAGCAGGGCGACCAGCCCCGGGAACGCGGCGGGATCACGCGCCTCACCGGCCAGCATCGCCGCCTGGGCGCGGATCTCGGCGTCGGGGTCGGCGAGGAGTGCGACGAAGACGTCGCGCGGCGGGGCGCCCGGCGAACCGCCCTTCCGCCTGGCGACCTGCCCCAGGCCCCAGAGCGCGTGGACCCGCGGCAGCCGGCCCCTCGCGGAGCGGGCCACGCTTGCCAGCTCCTCGGCGGCCCCCCTGCGGGCCAGCTCATACTGGGCCTCCTGTCGGACCCGCATGTCGGCGTGGGCGAGGAGTCCGACGAGGCCCTCGGGCGAACGCTGTTCCATCCCCTCACCGAGCAGTCGCCTCACCTCCGCGACCGCGGGATCGGCCCGGCGCGACGGGTCCGAGACCCGGTAGATGCGCCCCTTCTGGGGCTTCTCCCAGCCCTCGACCCAGTCGCTGAAGTAGAGGTGGCCGTCGGGCCCGAAATCGACGTCGGTCGCCAGCGCGCGCCAGACGAACTCGCCCGGATCGGACAGCTCGAATGACGCCCCTTTCGGCTTGAGGGCCAGGCTGCGGATCCCGCTCTGGCCGCTGGAGCCCCGGAAATCGACGAGGAAGAAGTGGCCCCTGTAGCGATCCGGGAGCGTGCTGACGCCGGGATGGTAGGCCAGCCCCGAGGGCCCATCCGAGATGTTGGCGAGCGGGGGGAGGAGATACCCGGCCTTCCTCGCCAGGTCCGGATCCCAGAGCATCTCCTCGTTCCAGGGGCCGCGGGAGTAGGGCTCCTCCATGAACTGGTAGCCGATCCGCCAGCCGCTGTCCCCCCCCTCGACGAGGTGAACCCAGCGGGCCTTGTCGCCGCTGTCGGAGTTGTTGTCGCAGGTGAAGAGATTGCCGTACTCGTCGAAGGCGACCTCCTGGGGATTGCGCAGGCCCGCGGCGAAGACCTCCAGCTTCGTCCCGTCGGGCTCGCAGCGCAGGACCGTGCCCGTGTCCGGCACGGTGAGCACGTTGCCTTCCCGGGTGCGGACGCGGAAGCCGCGATCCCCGATGGTGAAGTACAGCCTGCCGTCCGGGCCCATCTTCAGGCCGTGGAGGTCGTGGCCCAGGAAGCCGACGTGGACGCCGTAGCCCTCGTGGAGCAGCGTCCGCTCGGTGGCCTGCCCCTGGCCCTCGGTGTCGCGGAGCTTCCAGAGCCAGGGGATGCAGGCGTAGTAGACGTCGCCCTTGCGGGCGAGGAGCCCGGCCCCGATCCCGGCGGCCGGGTCGTTGAAGCCGTCGGCGAAGACCGTCGCCGCGTCGGCCCTGCCGTCGCCGTCCCTGTCGACGACCCGCCGCACCCGCTCGTGCTCGACCTTGAACGCCTCGAAGCCAGGCCCCAGGTACCTGCGGTACATCGCCACCCGGTCGGCCACCGTGCGGCAGGCCAGGTCGTCGTCGAGCCAGTCCATGTGCCCGCGGGTGTCGGTCACCCCCGCGCCGTGGCGGAAGGTCTCGGCGACGTAGAAGACGCCATGCTCGTCGATGCAGAAGGCCACCGGGTTGGCCAGCAGGGGCTCGGCGGCGAAGAGCTCGACCTTCAGCCCCTCGGGCACGCGGAACGAGCGGATGGCCCGCTCGCCCTCCTCCGAGGCCGGTGCGATCGGCGGCTGGTAGGGCCTTGCCGGCGGCCGGTCCTCGGACCTCGATTCCGCCGGGCCGATCGCCGAGATCAGCAGCAGGAGCGGGACGACGGCCGGGGCCCTGGAAGACCGGGATGGCGAGCGTGACATGGATGAATCCGTGAGGGTCGGGGGCGGCCGGACGAACGGGGGAGCATCGAGCGGCCCGGGGCGGGAATCCGGTACGGTGAATATCCCGAAGATAGGTTTCGCGTGAGGACTTGATCAAGGCGATTTCGCTCGCCGGCTTGCGGTCGCGAGGCCCCGGGCGGAGAATGGCCGCGGGGGAGGGCGCGTCGTCCTGCGCCGAGGGCACGAGGGGGCCGACGCCGGTCGGACGGCCGATGGGGAGAAGTGAGACACTGGAGGCCTCGCTCGAGCGTGCGGCCCGGGCCATCCGCTCCGCGGAGGCGATCCTGATCGGCGCGGGGGCCGGGATGGGCGTGGACAGCGGCCTGCCCGACTTCCGCGGCGGGGCCGGGTTCTGGAAGGCCTATCCGCCCTATGCGAAGCTCAACCTCGATTTCGTCACGCTGGCCAACCCACGGTGGTTCCGGCAGGACCCCGAGCTGGCCTGGGGGTTCTACGGCCATCGCCTGATGCTCTACCGCGAGACCGAGCCGCACGAGGGATTCTCGATCCTCCTGAAGTGGCTGAGCCGCATGCCCCGCGGCGGTTCCGTCTACACCTCGAACGTGGACGGCCATTTCCAGAAGGCCGGATTCTCGCCCGATCAGGTCTACGAGGTGCACGGCTCGATCCACGCGATGCAGTGCGTGGGGGAGTGCGGCGTGGGGATCTTCTCGGCGGGGTCGCACTCCCTGACGATCGACCCCGAGACGATGCGGGCGGTGCCGCCCCTGCCGATCTGCCCCCGCTGCCGCGGCCTGGCCCGCCCGAACATCCTCATGTTCGGGGACTGGGGCTGGGATTCCTCGGCCTCGGATCATCAGCGCAGGAACCTGAAGGCCTGGCTGGACGTGATCGGCCCGCGGTCGATCGTCGTCGTGGAGTGCGGCGCGGGGACCGCCATCCCCACCGTGCGGCACTCCTGCGAGCAGGTCGCCGAGCGGTTCGACGGGGATCTCATCCGCATCAACGTCCGCGAATCCGAAGTGCCCCAGGGCCAGATCGCCCTGCCGATGGGCGCCCTGGACGCGCTGAGCGAACTGGACCGGCGGCTCGACGGCGACTGAGCAGCTGGCCTGGGTTCGTTTTCGGTTCCACGGCAGGTGCCCCCCACCCTGACCCTCCCCCACGAGGGGGGAGGGGACGGATTTCAGGCCCTCCCCCCTCGTGGGGGAGGGTTGGGTGGGGGGGATTGAAGTGCAGTGAGGCCGTGTCCAGGTGCTTTAGATGGTCCGACACCGGCGCAGGGTGATCGGCGCGAGACGCGGGCCGGGCGATTGAACCCTCATCCGGCACTTCGTGCCACCTTCTCCCGCGGGGAGAAGGTTTGAAGGCGACGAGCCGGTTGCGGTCGGGACGGTGGGGGTCGCTTCTGTTCGTCCCGGGGGATCCGCTCTAGAATGGGTGCATCGGTCGGGGTCCGCTCCGCGTGTGCCCGGAGTTTCGTCTTCGAGGGGGTTAGCGGTTTGAAAGTCCTGGTGATCGGCAAGGGGGGGCGCGAGCACGCCCTCTGCTGGAAGCTGAAGCAGTCGCCCCGCGTGACCGCGGTGTATTGTGCCCCCGGCAACGCCGGCACGGCGCTCGATGTCCAGAACGTGCCGATCGAGATGGGCGACGTGCGCGGGTTGGTCCAGTTCGCCAGGCGCGAGGGAGTGGGCCTGACCGTGGTCGGCCCCGAGGAGCCACTGGCCAAGGGGATCGTGGACGTCTTCCAGCGCGAGGGGCTGCGGGTCTTCGGGCCGCGGAAGGACGCCGCCGAGCTCGAGGGCTCGAAGGTCTTCGCCAAGGAGCTGATGCGGCAGGCGGGGATCCCCACGGCGGACTACCGGATCTTCCGCTCCGCGCCCGACGCCGAGCATTACATCATGACCCGCGAGGTCGCGCTGGTGATCCGCTCGCGGGGCCGCTCGACGATCCGGCACACGCTCCACTGCCGGACGGCGGCCGAGTCGCTGGAGGCCATCGAGCGGATCCTCGACCCGCGCGAGATGCTCAGCCCGGGGGTGCAAGTCGAGATCGAGGAGCGGAGCCACCGGCGGGTGTTCAACACCGTGGCCGAGGCGCGCGACTTCGTCCTGGGCCGGCCGCTGGGCCTGGTCCTGAAGGCCGACGGCCTGGCCGCGGGCAAGGGCGTGTATGTCTGCGAGAACCTCCGCCAGGCGCTCCAGGCCATCGACCAGATCATGGTCCGGCGGATCTTCGGCCAGGCGGGCGACCGGCTGATCATCGAGGAGAAGCTCGACGGCTTCGAGACGAGCGTGCTGGCCCTGACCGACGGCCGGACGATCATCCCGCTGGAGTCGTCCCAGGACTACAAGCGGGCCTTCGATCATGACGAGGGGCCGAACACCGGCGGCATGGGGGCCTTCTCGCCGACGCCGCGGGTGACGCCGGCCCTGATGGAGGAGGTGGAGCGGGAGATCCTGGTGCCGATCGTCCACGCGCTGAAGCGGGCTCGGCGGCCGTTCCGGGGCGTCATCTACGCCGGGTTGATGCTGACCAACCAGGGGCCGAAGGTCCTGGAGTTCAACGTGCGTTTCGGCGACCCCGAGACGCAGGTCATCCTGGCCCGCCTCAAGTCCGACCTGCTCGAGGCGCTGGAGGC
>JAXMBE010000037.1:0-83925 GCA_046349995.1 Isosphaeraceae bacterium
CCCACACGCGAAGCCGCGTGCGGCGCCTCGGTTGGTCGTGCTCTCGCACGGTTCCTCCCAAGTGACAGCAAGGCATCTCGGCAGACGGCCTTCCCTGGCCGACCTGCAACTGAACGTCCCTCGTGCCTCGAACCGGGCAGCCCGCGGCCAGTGCCCGCACCGGGGGCCGACATCGATGCCGGAGATCTCGTTCCGTCCCTCGCACGCCCGTACAGAAAGGACCGGGGCGAGCGCGGAAAAACCCTTCGAGAAAGGCGAGTGACAGGACAATCGCCCGGGAACCTATCCGCTCCGACCGCGGTGGTCAAGGTGAGAACCGGGATTCCCCCCTGGAATCGCGCCCGGCGATGGAATAGACCTGGAGGGAGCGGCTCCGACGCCGGGAGAGCGAACCGGACTTCCACCAGCACGGGAGGAGACGGGCGATGACGCGGAAACTCCCCGGGGCGCTGGCCTTCCTGGCGAGCGTGGCTCTGCTGAGGCTCGTGGCGCAGGCCGGCGCGGTCGAGCCGCCGGGACGGCCCGGCCCCTCGGTCCTCGCGGTGACCCGCCCCGAGCAGGGCTGGCAAGGCGGCGCGCACTACCGGCTGATCGCCCGGCCGCTGGTCGACGCCGGATTCGACATCGACGTCTGCTTCGAGGACGACATGCCGGCGCGGCTGGCAACCGGCAGGTACAGCGTCGTCGTGACGACCGGCTTCCGCGAGACGGTCTACGCCGACGACCCGCGGCGAGCCGAGGCGGAGCTCGGGCCGCTGAGGAAGTCGCTGGGCGACTTCACGTCACGCGGCGGGGGTGTCCTGGTCCTCGGCTGCGCCGACCCCGGTGCGATCCCCGCGACGAACGCCCTGATCGAGCCCTGGGGGGCGCGGCTGCTCTACGAGAAGACAACCGGCGCGGGGGCTGAGAAGGACCTCTTCGTGAAGTGGGCCTTCACCCGACGCGTCTCGGGGCCGGCCGCGCCGGGGATCGGCGGGATCTGGTACCCCACCGGTCGCGACGAGTCGGGACGCTGGTGGTGGCCGATCGAGGTCGGCGAGCCGTGGTCGGTGGTGCTCCGGGGAGAGCCGGGGACCGCGCCGAAGCCCGTGAGCTGGAGCCGCGACCTGGACCGGATCCGGCGGCGGAAGCCGGCGGACCCCGCAGAGGGCGTGCCGCTGGCGGCGGTCCGCGAGGCCGGCGCCGGCCGGGTCGCGGTGGTCGGGCTGCCGCACACCTATTCCTTCGAGGCCCCATTTCGCTTCCGAGGCGCGGACGCCTTCCTCACCGAGGGGTTCGCCGGCGTCCCCAGCGACGGCCGGCTCCTCCTCTTCAATCTCCTCCGCTGGCTCGCCGAACCCGCGACGAGGCACGGCCTCGGCGGAGCGAAGACCCCGCCGCGTGTGCTCGAACCGTACACCTACCGGGAGAAGGGGACGCCCCCGCCGCCGCGCTGGACGCTCGAGTTCGAGGACCCGCCCAGGCTCTTCAGGGGCCTCGTCGGTGCACGGACGAAGCACTCCACCGGCCGGAGCACGGTCGCCGAGTACGCCGCCGCGGCCCGCGCCGCGGGGCTGGATTTCCTCGTGTTCCTGGACGAGCACGCGCGGATGACCGCGGAGAAGACGCTCCGCCTGATCGACGAGTGCCGGGAGGCCAGCGACGATTCCTTCCGGGCGATCCCGGGTTTCACAATCGCTGATGAATATAAGAACTCGTGGTTTTATCTCGGTTCGAAGGCCGTCCGCCCCGATCCGATCTACCTGTCGGCCGACGGCTCGGTGCTCGCCGGCAACGGCGGGCGGGGCGACGCCCGCGCCAGGACGCTTGGGCTCTCGCTCCTGAACCTGTTCCTCAACCAGTACCAGGCCCAGGCCCGCGCCGGGACGTGGAACCACGCGCGGGGGAGCATGCCGGTGTGGGACGCCCGCGACTGCAGCGCGATCGCGGTGGCCACGCGAGACGAGGACGGCAAGACGACCGACGAGGTCATCGACGACTACCGGCTCACCCAGGGCAACGGCCCGCGCCTGGAGCCCCTGGCGCTGGAGTTGATGAGGTCGGCGAGCCAGGTCCCCGAGCGCGTCCGGGAGGGCTGGCTCGTCTATCTCCGGGGGAGCGACCTCGCGAAGTCGGCCGCACTCCTGGAGCGGCACGAGGGGGCCTGCGTCCAGGCGATCTCCGCCGGGCCGGTCGTCGAGGACTGGCAGCTCCAGGGGGGCACCTATCCCGGGCTCATCGGCGACGACGAGCGGCCGGATCTCTACCGGATGCGGCTGCGCCTCTCGGTCCGATCGGCCGCCGGGCTGGAGGAGGTCGCCATCCATGACGGGCCGCGGCTGATCCGCCGCTTCGCACCCGGCGGCGCGACCGAGTTCTCGAGGGAACTGGAGCTGTTCAATCACGTCCAGCAGAGCCTGGTGCTGACCGCCACCGACCGCCGCGGCCGGAAGGCGGTCAGCCGCAATCTGATCACCCAGTGCGGCGACTTCGTCGAGTTCCTCTGCAGCGACCGGAACAACCAGATCTTCAACGGCTACGCGATCCGCCCCGACGGCAGCGTCTTCTACGAGGCGCCGCCGACCGGCAACGGGGTCACCCCCGACAAGGGCCCGGCGAATTGGCTGATCTCGCCGTGCTACCCGTACGTCTACGACTTCCGGTCGCACCACTGCCCGTGGGACGGCGGCAGCACCTGTCCCGGGTATGCGATGTTCCTGATGCCGCGCATCCGGGTGGCCGACGGCCTGCCCCCGGAGAAGCCGCTGCACAACTCGGCACGGCGGCTCCTGCATTCGCGCGACGTGATGATCGGCCGGGCGGTGATCGACGGCGGCTACCCCGACGCCGTGCGCGACCGGGTCGGCATGGTCTGGCAGTCGGTCTTCCCGGTCGAACGGACGCGGTACCTCGCCGGCTCCATGACCCTGAGCTACTGGCGGACGCGCCCGGATGGAATCACATTCACATTATTCGATGAAACCATCCGCTTCAGGGAGCGAGCCCGTCTGGAGGGCGATCGGCCCATCACCGTCGGCCAGCTCTCCACCGGGGGCGAGGACGCCGAGTACGAGGTCCGCGACGAGCAGGGCCGGCTGCACGCGGGGAAGTGCATCGCGATCGAGGGAACGCTTCGCGGCAGGCTCGGCGAGGGCGGGTACGTCTCCCTCCGGAACGCGGAGTCGAATTCGAGCTTCTTCTCGCTCGCGGGAGGTCTCGGCTACGTCCTGCACCGGGGCGGCTGCCAGCTCATCCTCGAGTTTCCGGAGGGGTCGCGGGATATCCCGGCCGGCGCGGAGTTCCGGGTCAAGGTCCTCGGCGTGGGCACGCCCCAGAAACCCTTCCCGGACGCGCCCCGGGTCGCCGACGAGGCGTTCGGGGTCCGCGACGGACGGCCCGGCTACGAGGTCTCGCTGAGCGAGGGGCGGGTCCTGTCCCGGCGATTCCTGCTGGCGATGGACGGCGCGGCGGACGCGCCCGCGGCCGGCCGCGGCGTGGTGGGCCGGATCCCGAAGCACCCGCTGCCGGCGGCCCTGCCGGTGACGGTGTCCGGGCTGAACCCGAACTGGCCGGCCGTCGTGCTGGACCGCACCCGCGGGCGGTGGCGTCCGGTGGGCGTCCACGAGGATTCTGCCCATCTGAGGCTCGACCCATCCAGCTCGGACCTCGACTTCATGATCGGGCATCCGGCCGCCTGCGACCGCCCCGAGCTGGTCATGGCACTGGTCCCGATCGGCCCGAGGCGCTGGTCGCTGGAGGTCCACAACCCGACGGCGGAGGCTCAGAGGACGACGATCCGACTCCACCGGGGGTTCACGCCCCTGGCGGGGGCGCCCGAGGAGCTGCCGGCCGAGGTCCCGGCCGGTCAGTCGCGATTCCTCGAGTTCTCCGTCCCCGCGGCCGCGTCCTCGCCTCTTCGCACCGCGCGCGGCAGCTCCGGGGGTCCGGGGAGATTCGCGTCGCTCTCGCCGCCCTGCGCCGAGGCGAATTGCAAATCTCCGTAAACACCCGCGGAAATCGTCGCCAGCTGCGATTCCATGCCATATACTTGTCGGGACGATCGTCGGCCGGAGAGCCGGCGCGTCGCACCACCCGCGATCGGCACCAGGAATTCATCGGGCACGCACCATGAGACGACCGCCGAAGAAGCTCCAGCCACGGCTGGAGGCGCTCGAAGACCGTCGGCTGCTCTCCTCGATCACGCCCGCCCAGATGCGGCACGCGTACGGCGTCGACGCGATCGCGTACTCCGTGAACGGGAAGATCGTGCCGGGCGACGGGGCCGGGCAGACCATCGCGGTCGTGGTGGCCTACCACAACCCCTACGTGGCCGACGAGCTGCGCGCCTTCGACGCCCGGTTCGGCCTGCCCGACCCGAACCTCATCCAGGTGAACTTCGCGGGCAACCAGGTCGATCCGGGCTGGGCCGAGGAAGAGGCGATGGACGTCCAGTGGGCCCACGCCATGGCGCCGGCCGCCACGATCATGGTGGTCGAGGCCCGGTCCCCGAGCCTCGGCGACCTGATGAACGCCGTGAACTACGCGCGGCAGCAGCCGGGCGTCTCGGTCGTCTCGATGAGCTGGGGGAGCGGCGAGTTCCGCGGCCAGACGAACTACGACAGCATCTTCTCGACGCCCGCCGGCCACAACGGGGTGACGTTCGTGACGGCCTCCGGAGACTCCGGCGCCTTCTCCGGCTCGCAGTGGCCCGCCTCGTCGAGTCACGTCGTCGCCGTCGGGGGCACGACGCTCTACACCGACGCCGCCGGCAACGTCCAGGGGGAGAACGCCTGGAGCGGCAGCGGCGGCGGGATCAGCCGGCTCATCTCCCAGCCGTCGTATCAGCGCGGAGCCCAGAACACCGGCCGCCGGACCACGCCCGACATCTCGATGGTCGCCGACCCGGCCACCGGCGCCCCGGTTTATTCCATCTCGCCCATCACGGGGAAGGGATCCTGGAAGGTCTTCGGGGGGACCAGCCTGGCGGCCCCGATGTTCGGCGCGATGGTGGCCATCGCCAACCAGGGCCGCCAGTTCCGCGGGCTGAACACGCTGGACGGCCCGACCCAGACGCTCCCGACCCTCTACGCGGCGTCCTCCGGCAGCTTCCGCGACGTGACCGCCGGCTCCAATGGCTACGGCGCCGGGAGCGGGTATGACCTCGCCACCGGCCGGGGCGTGCCGAAGGGGCCGCTCCTGGTCAACGACCTGGTGAACGCCGCCACCGCGCCGGTATCCCAGCCCGTCTCGTTCCGTCCCAAGGGCCGCGTCATCCGCCGGGCCAGGCGGAGGGCCGAGGAGACCATGGCCGCCGCCGCCCAGACCCCGCAGGCCGTCGCCTCCACGGCGCTGGGGGCCCTGCCCGATTTCTCGGCCCACCCGGGTGCGTTCTCCGGACGCCGCAACCTCTTCGCAGCCCGCCAGCCCGGCGGCGGCTGGGTCGCCCAGCGGCTGGCGTAGATTCAAAAGCCCGCCCGAGGGGTGGTTCTTGCAGGGTTGGCACCGCCCACCGATGTGATCGCGGCCCTCTACGAGACGACGGGACTCGAAGCCCTCCCCGGTGCGGGCACTCCCATGGAGCAGGGACCGGACGCGATGAGAACCCCTCGGGTTTCGATCGCCGACACCATGCTGCTCGTCGCCATCGTCTCACTGGACTGCCTGGCGATCAGGGGGTGGGCTCCGCTCACCGCCGAGTACCTGATCTACGGCGGGTCGCCGACGCAGTGCATCCTGCTGATCGTCCTGCTGATCTCGATGTCTCGGAGGAGTCGGGGGGAGAAGTCGCTCCCATTCCTGACGGGTTTCGAGGTCGTCGGATGGAGCAGCCACATCCTCTCTGTGGCTCTCTGTCGCCAGGCCCCCATATCGATCGACAGGCATCTGAAGACCACGTTTGTTCCAATGCTGCGTACCCTCGAACTTCCTCCCGGGTCCGTTCTCGACAAGCTGGCTCGCTACGGGTTGGGCATCGCTTACCTGACCTCGCTTCAGCTGATCCCGGCGCTGATCGTGGGATGGATCTGGAGGCGGTTGAGCGCGCTGGAACAGCCGGAGGCGAAGCCTCGACTCGATCCTCACTTCATTTCACGGGAGTGAGGTTCGGAGCAGATCGCATACCCGACTCGCCGGTGTCAGCCGGGCACCGTCGGTGATCGCGGCGACACCCGCCGGTGAGGAGGGGACGCACGTACCCAGTTTCGAAGGGTGGGCACCGCCCACCGGGAGGGCTGTGACCCCATCAGTGGGCGGTGCCCACCCTACGGAACTTTCGACCGCCGTCAGCGGAGAACCTCGGCGTTCAACACTGTCGCTACGACCTGGGGGGCTCCCCACCTCAAGACGCCGCATGACGTGTGACGGCATCAGTCGCCTGGCCAATCGCCTC
Source organism: Isosphaeraceae bacterium (assembly GCA_046349995.1). Lineage (GTDB taxonomy): Bacteria > Planctomycetota > Planctomycetia > Isosphaerales > Isosphaeraceae > Aquisphaera. Next base: position 6,368 of record JAXMBE010000037.1, read on the forward strand.
CTCGATCCAGGCACGGCGTTCTGGGTTAGTTTCCCGATCCCACGCCGATCGGAGGGCACAGATCGATGCCGGGGATGCGAGTGTAACCAGGCCATCGAGGGCCTGCTTCCAGACGGGAGGGGCAGGATCTCGAAGTGCGTCGGCGAGGAAGTCGGTCGTCGAGGGCTGCCGACGCTGCCAGATCGCCTCGACGATCAGGGCACGGACGATCGGGTCAACTTCGTCGTGATAAGCCGACTGCATGGCGGGGAGGGCATCAGTGCCGAGATCCTGAAGGCCGTGGAACGCATCCTCCACGGCCCCGGACCTTGCCTTTGCCACGTAGTAGGCGACAGCCTCCATGGCCACTCATCCTTCGCCGGGACATGGCCGCAACATCGTAAAGTGGGCACCGCCCACCGGGAGGGCCGTGGCTTCATCGGTGGGCGGTGCCCACCATACGCGACCCCGCGGATGATCCGACAGGACGCACGTAACCGCTCAGTTGCCCTCTTCCAGAGGCACGTTCCAGTAGGCGTCGCTGAGGAACCGGGACCAGCTCGCGATCCGGGTTGTGGATGCGTCGTAGAGGGGCTTCCAGGCCGGACGGACCGGGGCCCGGCGGAGCTTCATGCTGGCCTGCTCCGGGGTGCGGTTGGCCTTGCGCGCGTTGCACGCCACGCAGGCCAGCACGCAGTTCTCCCAGGTGGTCTGGCCGCCCTGCGCGCGAGGGATGACATGGTCGATCGTCAATTCCTCGGTGCCCGGGCGCTGGCCGCAGTACTGGCAGGTCGTGTGGTCCCGCTTGAACAGGTTGCGGCGGCTGAAGGTCACCGAGTTGTACCGCGGCCGGTCGTGCCGGGCCAGGGTCAGGACCTCCGGGACGCGGAGCCGGAACTTCACCGTGCGGATGAACGGCTCGCCCTCGCGGGGAGTCAGCTTCGCCCAGTCCGCCCAGGTGTAGAGCTGGAAGTTGTCCGGATCGACCACGAAGGCGGCCTCGTTCCAGAGCAGGACCAGCGAGCGCGCCACCGTCGCCACGTGCACGGGCTGCCAGTGGCGATTGAGTACCAGCGTGGGACGTTGCAGCACACTCGAACCCATGGTCGACAGACTCCCAACATGTCCCGGTGTCACTCGGTGAAGAGAGGCAAACAGTCGACGGAGCGAGGTCTGCATCATCATAACCCATGAGCACGACCGGACTGCAACCGCTCTTGCCGGGAAACCTTCCGGAATGGCCGCAAGCTGTTAAAGTGGTAGCCCCGGGGCCCCTCGATGATCGACGGCGACCGACGCCGCGAAGGACCTCCCCGGGCCGCCGCGGGTGCATTGCCGGGGGACGTTCATGAGAGCCGAGATCATCGCGATCGGCACCGAACTGGTCAGCGGACAGTCGCTGGACACCAACAGCCAGTGGCTGAGCCGCGAGCTGGGCCTGCTGGGCATCCCGGTCGCCTTCCACACGACGATCGGCGACGACCTGGACGATCACGTCTCGGCCTTCCGGCTGGCCGCCTCGCGGGCCGGCCTGGTGATCACGACCGGCGGCCTCGGCCCCACCCAGGACGACCTCACCCGCGACGCCCTGGCCCGCGTCGCCGGCGTCCCGCTGAAGGAAGACCCGGCGTCGCTCGAGGCGGTTCGCGCCCTGTTCGCCCGCCGGAACCGCCCGATGGCCGAGCGGAACCGGGTCCAGGCCCTCTTCCCGGAAGGCTCCGTTCCGCTCCCGAACCCGGTGGGCACGGCGCCCGGCATCTGGATCGAATTCGGGGGCACCCCGCTGGCCGCGCTGCCCGGTATCCCCTCCGAGATGCGTGTGATGTTCCGCGACCAGGTCGTGCCCCGCCTGCGCGCCCGCCACGCGATCTCGCGGGTGCTCGTGCCCCGCAAGATCAACCTCTTCGGCCGCGGCGAGTCGGACATCGAGGCCGACGCCATGGACCTCACGGCGCGCGGGCACGTGCCCGAGGTCGGCATCACGGCCCACGAGGCGACGATCAGCTTCCGGATCATCGGCGAGGGGTCCACCGAGACGGAGGCCATCCTCCAGACCGAGCCGGCCGCGGCCATCATCCGCGAGCGCTTCGGCGAGCTCGTCCTCGGAGAAGGCACGACCGACGTGCCCGAGGCGGTCGTCGCCGAACTGGTCCGCACCGGGACGACGCTCGCGGTTGCGGAGTCGTGCACCGGCGGGTTCCTCTCGCACCTGATCACCGCGATCCCCGGCGTCAGCCCGTACTTCCTTGGCTGCGTGATCAGCTACTCGAACGAGTCCAAGACTGAACTTCTGGATGTGCCCGATGCCCTGCTCCGGGCCCACGGCGCGGTCAGCCCGGAGGTCGCCGCGGCGATGGCCGCCGGCGCGCGGGCCCGCCTGGGCGCCGACGTGGCAATCAGCACGACGGGCGTCGCCGGGCCGACGGGGGGATCGATCGAGAAGCCCGTAGGGCTGGTCTACCTCGGGCTGGCGACGGCGGCGGGCACCCAGACCCGCAGGCTGGACATCGGCCCCGAGCAGCCCCGGGACATCATCATCCGCCGCGCCTCCAAGATGGCCCTCAACTGGGTGCGACTCACCCTCCGCCACCTGCCCGACCGGCCGGCCGGGGCGTGATTGAACCCGGGAAATGTCATCCCCCTCCGGCGCGCAGTAGCTGCCCCCCTGAGAGGCGCCAACCTTGCCAAACCTTGCGGGTCTCCGGGTGGTGCTCGCGATCCCACCTGGTGGCCTCGGCCAGGCCCGTGGTGCGCCCGGACTCGGGGCCGCGAATCGTCGCCAGGAGGATCGCCGCCAGCTCGTGCTCGGGGGCCGGCTCGCCGGCCACGCGCTCGATCTCGACGACGGTCTGGGGATCGGGACGCGGCTGCAACGCCAGCGCGTAGAGGGCCCAGAGCCGGAGGATCGGGTCTCCCAGGCGGCAGAGCTCCGCCAGGCGCTCGCGGGAGATGGCGTGCCCCTCGCCGGAGGCGTACGCCAGGGGCCGGGCGAGGGCCAGCCGGAGCCATCCCGGCCAGTCCGCGCTGCGGGCCACCGCCGAGACATACGCCTGCGGGTCCCGTGCCACCAGGTCCGGCCCCACGCCCTCAGCGAGCACGCAGCGGGCGAGTTCCGGCAGGCCGAGCCGGAGGCTCATCTCCCAGCGCTGGCGCTGCTCGACCCGGGGGTCGCGGCTCAGAGCATAAGCCGCCCGGATCCGCTCGTCCTCGCCGCGCGTGCGGTCATGCAGCAGGTAGACGTTCGCCCAGACGTCGCGCATCGCCCAGGCCCGGTAGGCGAACCAGCCGACCAGGAGGACCACCACCACGAGGCCCGCGATCCCGGCCTGGAAGAGCAGGCCGTATTTCTCGGACTCGCTGCGACGCGGCGAGTCCGGCGAGAGGATGGGAAGGGAGGGGAATGGGCGATTTTCGGGGTTCGTGGAGCCGTTCATCGGTCCCCGGGCGTGAGGGTGTGGGTTTCAGGCACCATCGGGCCCGGGGCGGGTCCGATGCGTCACCGGTTCATCCGTTTGACCCGACCCCGAGCCGGGCCTAGGCTTCTGACGGCGGCGGCCTCGACGGAAGACGCAGCGCGGAGCTCGATCTTCATAGCTAATCGCCGGTCCTGGCCGCGGCAAGAGTCCGTCCCGGAATTTGCTCGAGGGTCTTGCGATGACCAACCAACTCCTCACACTGGTCCGGGATGAAGAAGCGGTCACCGCGGTGGAATACGCCGTCCTGCTGGCGCTGATCCTCGTCGCGATCATCACCGCGATCAACGCGCTGGGCGACACCTCGACCGGCATCTGGGCGAATGATGCCGGCAAGATCCAGACGGCCATCGCGAGCTGAGCCTCGGGCCGCGCCTCACCCGCCCGTCACTCCACCCCCACCCCCGCGCCCGCGAGCCGGGCGCATGCTCCCTGTCATGGCCCATCCGTCACCTCCGGCGTCGGGGAAGCCCGATCAGCCGCGGTGACGAGGGGCGTGGCCTCGCCCGGGGTCGGCCTGCCGCCCCGCCGGCGCAGCGGCCGCGAGCTCCGGGATCGGCGTCCCCTCGGGCAGCGCGGGGACCGGCCGCCCGGTCCGGTCGTGGAGCACGAGGTTCGCCGCGTCGATCGCCAGGTGCCGGTAGATCGTCGCGAGCAGGTCGCGCACCCCGACGCGCCGGCGGATGACGTCGGCGCCGTGGCGGTCGGTGGCCCCGATCACCTGCCCGCCCGGCACGCCGCCGCCGCTCACCAGGAAGGAGACGGCGCGCGGCCAGTGGTCGCGCCCGGGCTGGCGGACCCCCGAGGCCGAGTCCTTGTCGTAGCTGATCCGCGGCGTGCGGCCGAACTCGCCGGTGACGACCACCAGCAGCCGGCGGTCGAGCCCCCGCGCGTGCACGTCCTCGATCAGGGCACTCACCGCCTGGTCGAAGGGGCGGCAGCGTGCCCGCATGGCGTCGAAGACGTGATGGTTGACGGCGTGATCATCCCAGTTGCCCACCCGGCCGCAGAGCGGGCCGTCGAGGCTGGTGGCGACGAGGTCCACGCCCGCCTCGATCAGCCGGCGGGCCATCAGGCAGCGCTGGCCCCAGGTATTCCGGCCATAGCGGTCCCGGACCCGGGGGTCCTCGCGATCGAGGTCGAAGGCCCGGCGTGCCTCGGGGCTGGCGAGCATCGCGCAGGCCTGCTGCTGGAACTGGTCGAAGCCCCCCGCGCGGATGCGGTCGTCCACGGCCCGCCGGAACTCGTCGAACCGCTCCGCCAGGCCGACGCGACGGCCGAGCCGGCGGACCTCCGCCTCGTCATCCAGGCCGACCCCCGGCACGCGGAAGCCAGGGGCGTTCGGGTCGCCGTAGACCGGGAACGGCTCGTAGGCCGGCCCGAGATAGGACGAGCCGAGGTAGGGGATCGGGTTGACCCCGACATAGACCGGCACCCGCCGGCCCGGCTCCGAACGGATCCGCCCGGCGATGCACATCAGGTCGGGATGATCGGGCTTGAGCTTCAGCACCTGCTCCGGATGGCCCGTGAACATCTGCTGGTTGCCCTGCTGGTGGCAGAAGCCCGAGTGAGCCAGCGAGCGGACGATCGCGAAGCGGTCGGCCACCTCGGCGTGCATCGGCAGGAGTTCGCTGATCCGGACGCCCTCGGCCCGCGTGGCGATCGAGCCGTACGGGCCGCGGATCTCCGCGGGCGCGTCGGGCTTCGGGTCGTAGGTCTCCAGGTGGCTCGCCCCGCCCTGGAGCCACACCACCAGGAGGGCGGTGCGCTCGCCCGCGCCGGCCGGGGCCGCCGCCCGCAGGGCGAACAGGCCCGGCAGGGTGAGCCCGGAGAACCCGACGAGCCCGGCGCGGAGGAATTCTCGACGTCTCATGCAGGGCTCCAGGTGCCCGCCTAGCGGTCGGCCGCGACCGACGGGGGTCGCGAGGAGGTCGACGGCTCGATGTTAAACAAACGTTGACCACCGGGCCAGGTCCCGAACGGGCGGACGCCGCGACGCCGCGTGCACTTCCGCGCGGCAACTGGACCACGCCACGGAGGCGTGTTATTCTGGAATGATTCACGCGCGACGCCTGCCGCTTGCCCATGGCCGCGACCTCCAAAATGGACTGGGGGCTCATTTCCGGTTCCGGCGGTACCTGATGATGAGGACGGGTCGTTAACGCTCGGCGAGAGCCAGCCCGGCGATGGAGACGGCGCCGTAGTCCCGGCGGGGCGCGAACGCTGGCGGAGCGGGCCGGATGACCGGCATCTCCCGCTGCAGGAAGGATCGTCGATGCACGATGGCGTGACGATCAAGCGAGACTCCCCGGGCTCGGGGGGCGACCCGGAGGCGTCCTTCCGCCTCCTCGCGGAGACCATCCCGGAGATCGTCTTCAGCGTCACACCGGACGGGCATTGCGACTTCGTCAACGCCCGATGGACGGAGTACACCGGCCTGCCCCGCGAGCAGGCCATGGAGTACGGCTGGCTCGCCGCCCTCCATCCCGACGATGCGGGGGCCTGTCGGGGACGCTGGCAGGCGGCCCTCGGGCGGGCGGAGTCCGTTGAGATGGAGTGCCGCTTCCGCCGCGATGACGGACAGCACCGGTGGTTCCTCGTCCGAGCCGAGCCGCTGCGGGACGACGACGGCCGGCCCGGAAGGTGGCTCGGCACCTGCACCGACATCGACGCCCGCCGGCGCGCCGAGGCCGGCGCGCAGGAGAGCGAGGAGCGGTATCGGGCGCTGGCCTCGGCCACGTCCGACGCGATCTTCCTGCACGAATCCGGGACCGTGCTCGACGTCAACGAGGCGTTCACCGAGGACTTCGGCTACGAGCCTGCCGAGGCCTCCGGGACCGACGCCGTCGGGCTGCTCGCGGCGCCCGAATCGCGTGACGACCTCCGGCGCCGGATCTGCTCAGACTCCTCCGGGCCGCACGAGGCAGTCCTGAGGCGGAAGGACGGGTCGACGTTCGTCGCCGAGGTCCGGTGCGGGACCATCCGCCATCGAGGGAGGCCGGTCCGGGTGGCCTCCGTCCGGGATATCACCGAGCGGAAGCGGGCGGAGGAAGCCATCCGACGGTCCGAGGCGCGTCAGCGGTTCCTGCTGGGGCTGCACGAGCGGCTCCGCCCGCTGGACGACCCCGGCGCGATCCAGTACGAGGCCGCGCGGGCCGTCGGCGAGCACCTCGGGGCGCACCGCGTCGGCTACGGGGAGGTCCCGGAGGACGGCGAGACCATCGTCATCGCCCGCAACTACACGAACGGCGTGCCCGACATCGAGGGCACTTACCGCTTCGACGACTACGGCCCGGATCTGCTGCGGAACTTCCGGCTGGGCCGCACATTCGTGCGGACCGACATCGCCCGCGACCCGAGCCTGTCGGAGGCGGAGCGGGCCGCCCTGGGGGCCCTGCACCTGGGGGCGACGGCGGACGTGCCGCTCCTGAAGGACGGCCGGCTGGTGGCCGTCCTGTTCACCCACCATCGCGAACCGCGGGGCTGGACCGGCGAGGAGCTGACGCTGCTGGAGGCCGTCGCGGAGCTGACCTGGAACGCCGTCGTGCGGGCCCGCGCCGAGGCCGCCCTCAAGCGGAGCGAGGGGCGATTCCGCGCGGCCGTCGACGCGGTCAGCGGCATCCTCTGGACGAACAACGCCCGCGGCGAGATGGAGGGCGAGCAGCCGGGCTGGTCGGCCCTGACGGGCCAGTCCTACGAGGACTACCAGGGCTTCGGCTGGTCGCGGGCCGTCCACCCGGAGGACGCCCGGCCGACGATCGACGCCTGGGGCCGGGCCGTCGCCGAGCGGCGGACCTTCGTCTTCGAGCACCGCGTCCGCCGGCACGACGGGGCCTGGCGGCGGTTCGCGATCCGGGCGATCCCCGTGCTCCGCGAGGACGGCGAGGTCGCCGAATGGGTCGGCGTCCATACCGACGTGACCGAGCAGCGGGAGACCGAGGAGGCCCTGCGCAGGGGCGAGGCGGAGATGCGGGCCGTCTTCCAGGCCCTGACCGAGGGGGTCGTGTTCCTGGACACCGAGGGCCAGGTGCAGGCGGCCAACGAGGCCGTCGAGCGGACCTTCGGCCACTCGCCCCAGGAGCTCGGGACCCGAGCTCGACCCGGTTCCGGATGATCCGGCCGGACGGCAGCCCCTTCCCCGTCGACGAGCAGCCCGCCGTCGTGGCCCTCCGCACGGGCCGGCCGGTGCGCGACGTGGAGATGGGCGTCCGGGAGCGGGACGGCCGCCTCTCCTGGCGGTCGGTCAACGCCCAGCCGGTCCACGACGACGACGGCCGCCTGATCGGCACCGTCGCCTCGTTCTTCGACATCACCGAGCGGAAACGCGCCGAGGCCGAGCGGGGGCGGATCGCGGCCGAATCCGAGCGGCTGCGGCTCATGTACGAGGCGGCGCTGTCGAACACGCCGGACCTGGTCTACATCTTCAACCTCGACCACCGGTTCATCTACGCGAACGAGGCGCTCCTGAGGATGTGGGGCCGGAGCCGCGAGGACGCGATCGGCAAGAACTGCCTGGAACTGGGGTACGAGCCCTGGCACGCCGCGATGCACGACCGCGAGATCGAGGAGGTCGTCGCCACGAGGCGGCCGATCCGCGGCGAGGTCCCGTTCACCGGCACCAACGGCCGCCGGATCTACGACTACATCTTCGTCCCGGTGCTCGGCCAGGACGGCGGCGTCGTGGCCGTGGCGGGCACGACCCGCGACGTGACCGAGCGCCAGCGCGCCGAGGCCGAGCTGAGGGCCAGCGAGGAGCGATTCCGGGCCTTCATGAACAACAGCCCTGCGCCGGCCTGGATCACCGACGACGAGGGCCGGATTGTCTACCTGAGCGATACCTACCGGAAGACGTTCCTGCTGCCGCCGGGAGAGGTGATCGGGCGGACCGTCTTCGAGATCTACCCCGAGGAGATCGCGCGCACCTATCTCGAGAACATCCGCGCGGCGGCCGCCGCGGGCGGCCCGGTCGAGTCCCTCGAGCTCGGCCCCCGGGGCGACGGGTCCGAGGGCCTGTTCCTCGTCTACAAGTTCCCGCTGGCCGACGCCGGCGGGCGGACGCTCGTCGGCGGGGTGGCGGTGGACATCACGGAGCGGCAACGGGCCGAGGAGGCGCTCCGCGAGAACGACCGCCGCAAGGACGAGTTCCTGGCCATGCTCGCCCACGAGCTGCGCAACCCCCTGTCCGCGGTCAGCAACGCCGCGGCGATCCTGGAGTCCTCCGGCGACCCGGACGCGGGCAAGTGGGCCGTGGAGGTCCTCTCCCGGCAGACCAGGCAGCTCGCCCGCCTGATCGACGACCTGATGGACGTCTCCCGCATCTCGCGAGGCAAGCTCCAGCTCAGGCAGGAGCGGATCGACGCGGCGCCGGTCCTGCGCCGGGCGATGCAGGCGGCCCGGGCCGCCATCGCCGCGAAGGGGCACGAGCTCCTCGCGGCCCTGCCGGAGGGGCCGGCCTGGGTCGACGCCGATCCAGCCCGGCTGGAACAGATGGTGCTCAACCTGCTGTTCAACGCCGCGAAGTACACCGAAGAGGGGGCTCCATCCGCCTCGAGGCGGGCCGAGACGGCGGCGACATCCGCGTTTCGGTCGAGGACAACGGGATCGGCATCGCCCCCGAGATGCTCCCCCGCATCTTCGAGCCGTTCGTCCAGGTCGATGCCTCGCTGGCGCGGTCCCAGGGGGGGCTCGGCATCGGCCTGACGCTGGTCAGGACCCTGGCCGAGATGCACGGCGGCCGGATCACGGCCTCGAGCCCGGGGCCCGGGCAGGGCAGCGAGTTCGTGCTGCGGCTCCCCGCGGCCGGCCCGCCGCCCGGCGCCGAGCGACCCGCGGCCGCCCATCCGCAGCCGTCGCAGGGGCTCCGCATCCTCGCGGTCGACGACAACCTCGACCTCGTGACGAGCATGGCCCGCCTCCTCCGCCGCGCCGGCCACGAGGTCCGGACGGTCACCGACGGGCTGTCCGCGCTGGCCGAGGCCCGGTCCTACCGCCCCGACGTCATCCTGCTCGACATCGGGCTGCCCGGCATGGACGGCTACCAGGTCGCCGCCGAGCTCAAGCAGGATCCGAGCCTCGCCGCGACGACGATGATCGCCCTCTCGGGCTACAGCCAGCCGGAAGACCGGCGACGCACGTCGCAGGCGGGATTCGACCATCACCTGGCGAAGCCCGTCGAGGCGCACGAGCTGACCCGCCTCCTCGGGAGGATCCGGAGCCCGAGCCTCTAGCCCGGATGCGTGCAATCGCGGTGCAGCCGCCGGGGAATTCAGCCCGCACATGTCCGACCTTCCGAGCGGTTGCATCGGGCGAGGAGTCCGGTACCATCGTGGCGGAGGGTCGAAACCTGCGCCAACAAGCCGGGACTGCCCGGCCGACAGATGATCCCCGACGCTCGGCTTCGCGCCGCGACGTGTTTCGACTTGCCGCCCTCGGCGCCGCAGTCGGACTGGTGTCGTCCGTCGAGGCCGCCGAGGATCGCGGGTTGTCGCGACCGCGCGAGATCGGCGCCGGGCCGCACCTGTTCCTGGACGACGCGCTGATCGAGCGGATCGAGGGCCTTCAATTCCGGAGCGAGCCTCCGGAGCGGCTGAACGACCCGATCCTCTCCAGCAAGGTCTTCGGCTGCACCCAGCCCTACCTGACGGTGGTCCGAGATCGCGAGCGATCGCGCTACCGCCTCTGGTACAACCGCGGGTCGGCCATCGGGTACGCGGAGTCGGGCGACGGCGTGAGCTGGGAGAATCCCCGCGTGGCCTGGGACCTGCCCCGCAGCTACGGCTCGAGCCTGGTTGACGACGGCGAAGGGGCGGACCCGCCCGGGCGTCGGTTCAAGCTGGCGAACTGGCAGGCGACCCGGGCTCGCGAGGACCGTCCGGGCGACGACGGCGGGATGTACGTCGGCTTCTCGCCCGACGGCCTCCGCTGGATGCCCCACGACGGGAACCCCGTGCTGCCCACCTGGCCCGAGGGCTACGACCGGCCGGCGCCTCACGGGGTGGGCGACATCGTCGATGTCTACCGCGACCCGATCCTCGGGCGCTACGGCTCGGCGGTGAAGCTGCACGCGGTCCCGGAGGACGGCCTTGCCCCGGGCCCGCGCGCGGGGAAGGAATCCGGCGGCTCGTCGGGCTCTCGACGAGTCCGGACTTCGTCCACTGGGAGCTGCCCGCGGCGGATCTTCGTGCCCGATGAGCACGACGAGGGCCTGCTCGAGTTCTACGGCATGGGTGCCGTGCATCTCCGCGGGACGCTGCGGATCGGACTCGTGAGGGTCCTCCGCGACGACCTGCCGTGCGATCCCGGCGGGCCGAAAGACGGCATCGGCTACTCGGTCCTCGCCACCAGCCGAGACGGGATTCGCTGGACGCGCCGCCGCGAGCCGTTTCTGGACCGGAACCCCGAGCCCGGCTCGTGGGACCACGCCATGACCTGGATCGGCGCCGCACTGCCAGTGGGGGACGAGGTCCACTTCTACTACGGCGGTTATGCGCGCGGCCACAAGGTCGCGCCGACCACCGAGCGGCAGATCGGCCTGGCCCGGATGAAGCGCGATCGTTACTTGGCCCTGGTGCCCGAGCGGGACGAGGGGCGGCTGCTGACCCGGCCGTTCCTCCTTCCCCGACGGCGGCTCACCATCAACTCCCGGGCCCCTCGCGGGCCGGTCCGGGTTCGCATGGTCGACCCCGCGGGCCAGTTGCTCGCCGAGTCGCGCCCCGTGGAGGGCGATGTCCTCGCCGCTCCGGTGCACTGGGCGCAACCGCCGGAGCGGCACGTCGGCAGGCCCGTCCGGCTCGAGTTCCGCGTCCGCCACGCCGCCCTTTTCGGCTTCGAGTTCGTGGCCTGACCCGATCCTTCCCGGCGGCCGGCGTGGACGTGTCACCGCTTGCCTCGCGCCGGACTTCCCCCGACAATCCGTTCTGATCGACCGCAACGGGTCAACCGGGACCGGAGGGATGAGCTTGGGAATCACGCGCCGCTGGTGGATGGTGCTCGCGTTCCTCGCGATCGGAATCGCCCCGGCGCGTGGGGACGATGCCCCACGTCCGCTTCAGGAGTCGGAGCGCCGGCAGATCGAGGGGGGCCTGCAAGCGCTCAGGACGAGGCTGAACGCCCTGAAGCAAGCCCCGGCGCGGGATCGAGACCGACTCGCCGACGCGGAGGTCTTCGCCAAGGGGATCGACTGGGCGCTGCGGCACGACACGACCTACACGGCGGCCGACCGCGACCTCCTGAGGCGGGCGCTCGTCCGCTGCGGCGAGCGTCTGGCCGCGCTGGAGGGCAGCGGCCCGCGCTGGGTTTCAAGGACGGGCAAGGTCGTCCGCGGCTTTACCTCAAAGCTGGACGGCTCGGTCCAGCCCTACGGCGTCGTCGTCCCGAGGGGTTACGACCCTTCGAGACCGCTCCGGCTCGACGTCGTCCTGCACGGCAGCAGCAAGCCCGCCGGGATGAGCGAACTGAGGTTCGTCGGCCGCTTCGACGAGGGCGACGGGGCGGCGAGCGAGGCCTCGGACGCCGGATTCCTGGAGCTTCACCCCCTCGGCCGGGTCGAGAACGGTTACCGCTGGGGCGGCGAGACGGACGTCTTCGAGGCCATCGAGGCCGCCTGCCGTGCGTACAACGTCGACCGCGACCGGATCGTCCTGCGGGGGATGTCCATGGGAGCCTCCGGCACCTGGCACCTGGGGCTCAAGCATCCGGACCGGTTCGTCGCCCTCGGTCCCTATTGCGGCTACGTGGACACGCACGGGTTCTCGAAGACACCTCTCCCCACCTTCGTGAAGGTCGGGGCGCTGCCCGCGCACCAGGAGAAGATGCTCCACCTGCTCGACTCGGTGGACTACGCCGCCAACGCCGGCATGGTCCCCGCCATCGCCTGCATGGGCGAGAAGGACGTGTTCTTCGAGGCCCACGAGATCATGAAACGGGCGATGGCCAGTGAGGGTCTGGCGATGGTCAACCTGATCTCGCCCGGGACCGGCCACGTCGTCGATCCGGTGACCCAGAATGAGCAGCTCCGGCGCATCGGCGAGATCGCCGCCCGCGGCCTGGACCGTTCGCCGCGGCACATCCGTTTCGTCACCTGGAGCCTGAAGTACAGCCGCTGCCACTGGCTCGAAGTCCTCGGGCTGGGCGAGCACTACGCGCGGGCCGAGATCGAGGCCTGGCACAAGGGTGACGGCGCCGTCGAGCTGGCCGAGCCGAAGAACGTTACGCGGTTCGCCATCCTCTCGCCGATCGCCCAGGGGCTCCAATCGATTCGCATCGGGGGCGACCTCCTTCCGCTGCCCGACCGGGGTCCGCGGCCGGGGCCCCCGGAGATCTGGTTCGAGAAGCGGGGCGGGCGCTGGGGCTGCCGCGACCGGCTGGACCGAGCGACGCTCGTCGGCAAGCGGCCCGGCCTGCAAGGCCCGATCGACGACGCCTTCACCGCGCCCTTCCTGTGCGTGAGGGGTACCGGCGAGGCGTGGTCGCCGGTCGTCCGCGCCTGGGCCGACGCCCGCCTGCGGCAGTTCGCTGCGGAATGGAGCCGCTACTTCCGCGGCGAGCTTCCGATCAAGGACGACACGGCCGTCAGCGACGAGGACGCCCGGCGCTTCCACCTGATCCTCTTCGGCGACCCCGGAAGCAACGCCTGGATCGCCCGCGTCTTGCCGCAACTACCGGTGCGGTGGACGCGTCAGAATGTGTCGATCGGCACGGCGAGCGCCCCCGCCGCCGACCACGCGCCGGTGTTCATCCAGCCCAATCCGCTGGCCCCGGGCCGCTACGTCGTCGTGAACAGCGGCCACACCTTCGGCGAGCGCGAACTCTCGACCCTCAATTACCTGCTGTTCCCCCGACTCGGCGACTGGGCCATCGTCCGGGCCACCGGCGACCCGGCCCGGCCGCTGGAGGACGCCGTCGTCCGAGTCGGATTCTTCGATGAACACTGGGCATCGACCCTTCCGGCCGAGGAGGTCACTCGCGATGGCAAACGCGTCCCGTGAGCGAGCGAGGGATGCTTGCCCGGTCGAAGACCCGGGCGTTGGTGACGGTCGCGGCACTCTGACCCCCACCGACTCCCCCTTGGCAAGGGGGAGAGCGTCCCTCGCGCCACCCCACCATGGGTCGAGCGAGTCGCCTTCCCCCCTTGCAAAGGGGGGATACAGGGGGGTCTCCGGCATCCTCGACAGTGCAAGGGGTGCTCTCAACGATCCGCACGTTGAAGTTCGCCGGATGCCGTCGATGGTCGCCGCGCTGACGCTCCTGATCCTCGGAGTTCCCTCGCGATCCGAGGAGCCGGGCCGGACGTCGCTCTCGAACCCTGCCGTCCGCTACGCGGTCCCGGAGAAGCCCTATGCGGTTCTCCGCCGCGGAGAGGTCGAGGCGGTGATCGTGGACAATCGGGCCGTGGATGACGAGGTCCTGCCGGGGCACCGTGCCGGCTACAGCGGCGTGGCGGCGCTGCGGCACGCGAGGCGTCGCGAGAACCTCTTCGTGCCGAGGTACGCCGGGCTCAACTTCGAGCACATCCACGACGGCAGGACCCAGCCGCGCGAGATCCTGTTCGAACCGCGTCATGCGCCGATGGAGCTGCGGAGGGTCGGGGAACACGCCGTCGAGCTTTACCAGAAGCCGACTCCGCACTGGGGCCTGGAGAGCTGCCAGCGTTACGAGATCCTGCCCGACGGCGCGATCGAGCTGACCGTCGAATGCATCCCGCGGCGAAAGAGCTTCCGCAACGGCTACATCGGCCTCTTCTGGGCGAGCTACATCGACCGCCCCGAATCGACGGCCATCCACTTCCGGGGCCACGGCGACGGCGGCGAGCCGGGGCCCCGCTGGATCGAGTCGACCTCGCCGGAGCACGGCGTCTGGGCGACTCACCGGGCGCCGGGCGACCGCCGCGCGTTCGCGCACGACGTGGGATTCCCGCTCTCGCTCGTCTTCGGCCTCTCGGACTTCCGTTACGACGAACCGTGGTACTTCGGGGTCAGCCACGGCATGGCCTACGCGCAGGCCTTCCGACCCCGGGATGAGGTGCGTCTCTCGCAATCCCCCTCGGGCGGCGGCGATCACAACCCGGCCTGGGATTTTCAGGTCCTGATCCCCGGCTACGAGGTCGGCCGGCGGTACACGCTGGTGATGCGGGCGCTCTACCTGCCTTACGAATCGGCCGAGCAGGTCCGCCGTGCCGTCATGCCCCACCGAGCCGCACTGGAAGTCGAACGTCAACGGCCGTAGCATCGTCGCCGATCCGCGACGTTATTTCGTCATTCCTGCTCGAGCAGCATGATTGGAGACCTCGCATGAACCGCCGCTACTTCCTGGCCGGCGTGTCCGCGACGACGGCCCTGGCGGGCGCGTCCGCCGCCGCGAATCCGCCGCAGCAACGCTCGAAGGTGCTCATCCCCGCCTGGGAACCAGAGCGGACAGAGGACCTGAGGTCGGCCGTGCCGGAGGTCGAGCTGGTCGTCGCGAGGGACTCGCTGGAGCAGGTCCGCGACGCCGACGCCGCGTTCGGGTTCATCGATCGAGAGCACCTCCGCGCGGGCAAGAAGCTGCGCTGGGTCCAGCAGGGCAGCGCGGGGGTCGAGGGCGTGGTCACGATCCCCGAGCTGCTCGAGCGGGACATCGTGCTGACGAACATGCAGCGGACGTTCGCCCCGGAGATCGCCGACCAGGCCCTGGCCTACCTGCTGGCGTTCACCCGCGGGCTGACGCACTTCATCCGCAAGCCCGTGGAGGGCCACTGGGGGCATCCGCCGGAGGCCGTCTTCGACGAGCTTCAGGGCAAGACGCTCCTGGTCATCGCCCTGGGTGGCATCGGCAGCGAGATCGCCCGCCGCGCCCACGGCTTCGGCATGCGGGTGCTGGCGACCGACCCGAAGGTGATCGAGAAGCCCCTCTTCGTCGAGGAGCTGCACCGGCCCGACGCCTTCCGTCGCCTCCTGCCCCGGGCGGACGTGGTCGCCAGCGCCGTGCCGCTGACGCCCCTCTCGCGGGGGATGATCGGCGAGAAGGAGTTCGCGATGATGAAAAGGGGGACGATCCTGGTCAACGTCTCGCGCGGCGCGGTGGTGGACACGGCGGCCCTCGTCTCGGCCCTCGATCGGGGCATTGTCGCGGCGGCAGGGCTGGACGTCACCGACCCCGAGCCGCTCCCCGCCGGGCACCCGCTCTGGAAGCGGAACGTGATCATCACGCCGCACACCGCCGGCCAGTCTCCCGCAGGACATCGCCGCGCCCACGAGCTGTTCCGCGAGAACCTGAGGCGGTTCGCCGCGGGCGAGATGCTCCTGAACATTGTGGACAAGAAGGCGGGGTACTGAGAATCAACGAATCAAGAGGGGTGCCATGCGATCCACCGTGACGGTTGTTGGCCTGGTCGCGGGCCTGTTGTGCTCGATCCCGGAGAGTCGGGGCCAGGCCGAGCCGCGGACCCGGACGGACCTGCCCCGCATCGTGCTCATCGGCGATTCGATCCGCCTGGGCTACGCGCCGGCGGTCGCCGCGAGGCTCGCCGGCAAGGCCGTCGTCCTCAGCCCGTCCGAGAACGGTGGCGACAGCGGCAACGTCCTGGCGCACCTGGACGAGTGGGTCATCCGACAGAAGCCGGACGTCATCCACCTGAACTGCGGGCTGCACGACCTGAAGCGATCGAAGAAGGACGGGCGCCACCAGGTCGAGCTCGATCGCTACGAGGCCAACCTCCGGCGGATCGTCGCCCGGATCCGCGAGGCGACGGACGCGGCCCTCGTCTTCGCGAACACGACCCCCATCCTGGACGATCGGCACGCGCGGCGCAAGGCAGACTTCGACAGGACCGAGGCCGACGTGAGGCGGTACAACTCCACGGCCCTCGCGGTCATGTCCGAGCTGGGCGTGCCGGTGCATGACCTCCACGGGATCGTCGAGTTCGGCGGGCCCGAGGCGATGCTCGGGCCCGACGGCACGCATTACACGGACGCGGCCTCCGAGCGGCTCGCCGAGACGGTGGCCGATTGCGTGCTGCGCCAGGTGACGGTCCGTCGCTATCGGCCCCTGCCGACGCCGGCCTCCGGCACCGACGCCGCGAAGGCCTACCGCGAGGCCGAGTCCCGCCGGGACGCGCTGGTCCCCCCGGCCTATCGCCATCTCCGGTTCGGTGAATTCCCCACCCCGGCGGACGCCCACGCGTGGGGGGAGCGGCGCCCGGCCGTCCTGGCGACCGTCCTGGAGTCGCTCGGCGAACTGCCCCCCCGGCCGTCGCCACCCCGGTCGAGGATCGTCTCGCGGGAACTGCGCAAGGGATACATGCTCGAGCGGATCTCGATCGACAACGGCGTGGACGGCGAGGTCTCCTCGCTGCTCCTGATCCCGGAAGGACGGAGGGGGCCGGTCCCGGCGATCCTCTGGCTGCACTCCTCGACGCCCGACAAGACGCAGGTGATCATCCCCGGTACCAACGGGGGCGCGGAGCCTCTCGGCGAGGTTTTCGTCAAGGCGGGCTACGCGGTGCTCGCACCCGACTCCTACTGGCACGGCGACCGCGCCGGTCGCGGGCCCTCCGGCACTGCCGACACAAACCGGGGCGAGCAGGACGATTTGTTCAAGCTGAACCTCTGGTTCGGACGCACCCTCTGGGGCATGTTCGTGCGGGACGATCAGGTCGCGCTCGACTACCTGTGCAGTCGGTCAGAGGTCGATGCCTCGCGGATCGGAGCCACCGGCATGAGCATGGGGAGCACCCGCGCCTGGTGGCTGGCCGCGGTGGACGACCGCGTCACGGCGGTGGCGGGCGTGGCCTGCCTGACCCGGTACCAGAACCTGATCGCCCACGGCGAGCTTCGCCAGCACGGCATCTACTACTTCGTGAACGGACTGCTCAGGCACTTCGACACCGAGGGCGTGCTCGCGCTGATCGCTCCCCGGCCATTCCTCGCGCTCACCGG
Organism: Isosphaeraceae bacterium; assembly: GCA_046349995.1. Classification (GTDB taxonomy): domain Bacteria; phylum Planctomycetota; class Planctomycetia; order Isosphaerales; family Isosphaeraceae; genus Aquisphaera. Next base: position 23,733 of record JAXMBE010000037.1, read on the forward strand.
CGAGCTCGACGCCGGCTCGCCCGCCGACGGGGTCCGCGACCTGGAGCGGGCCGTCGGCTCGACCTATCGGGCACTCGGTGCCGGCGACCGCTTCCGCAGCGTGCTCTACCCGGAGATCGGCCACACCTACACCCCAGCGATGCGGGCCGAGATGCTCGCCTGGTTCGAGCGCTGGCTGCGGCCGAAGACAACCTCAAATGCGGCCGCACGCTGAGCCGGCCCCGAGGGTTCACGGCGGAGTCACTGCTCCGACCAGGGCCGGCCGGGCAACGGCGGCGGCGGTTCCTTCCAGCGCCAGGTCGGCTGGTATTCGACCCGGAGCTCGGGCGTCTCGATCAGGCCGCCCCCCCTCGTGTACGAGAGCAGGAGCGCATCCAGCATGCCGCTGGTCAGGAGGGTGCGTTCCACGGGCCAGGAGGGCTTGCCGCTGAACATCATCCGCTGGATCCCGTCGACCAGCAGGCCGAAGTGACCGGCCGGGCGGGCCTCCTGGGTCCAGAACTGGGTAGACACGATCGACTTCCCGGAGCCGTCGCGCCAGGCCGCCGTCCACGCGCCCACCGCGTTGTTCAGCTCGAACAGGCTGACCTTCAGGCCGTCGCGATGGTGGACGATCAGCAGCTTCGGCTCCTTCACGGCCTTGCGATCCACCTCACGTCCATCGTCGTACCCGGGCACCCTCGCGAGCGCCGCGCGGTAGAGGTCGCGGTCGACCACGCCCGAGTCGAGCGCCTTCCAGACCGCCTCGCCCGAGAGGCACTGCACGGCCCGCACCCCGGTCTCTCCCCCTTGCCGCTGCTCGGCCAGCGCCTGGACGGCCTCCAGCCCGTGAAAGCCGTAAGCGTCGGTGCTGCCGTAAGTGAAGCCGACGATCTCCGTCAGCCGGGCCCCTCGCTCCACGTCCGCGGGCGGGTGCCTCCAGGTCCCGGAGACCGACGACCCTGCCATCAGGGGGATCTTCAACTCCCGTGCGGTGTCGTAGATGTGCTTCGCGTCGGTCCAGTTGTCGGAGAGGTGCTTGTCAATGAAGACGGGAACCACCTTCCCCGATTGTCGGAAGACCTGGATCGTCTCGTCCCAGAACCGCCGCTTGGGGTACTGGTGGTTACCCGTCGCGGAGAACGGATAATCGCCGTGCTCCGCGACCAGGAGCACGCCATCGACGGCCAGTTTCCCGGTACCGAGCGTCAGGGCATCGGCGATCTTGCCCTTGATCGGGAACCGATGCGACGCCGCGAGCAGCCGGCTGATGTCGTTCTGGGGCTTCTGATCGGTGTAGAGCGAAACGAGCTTCAGCGGCCGCACCGGCCCCAGACCGTCGAGCGTGTCCGTCAGCAGCAGTCGGCTCACGATCACGTCGGCGTGGGAATTGTGCCGGTACTCGGTGACCACGGCGGCGAGCTTCCGATCGTCGGCCTCGCCGGCGGGCGCGGGAACTCCGGCCGTAACGCTCGCGATCAGGCTCAAGAATCCGCTGGCGACGTGTATCCTCGACCTAGCCATATTCGTCAGTGCTCCATCGCCTTGTATGGGCGTCATCGCGACCCTACTCGTGGCCTTCGCCGCGTGCCCCGACGTGGCAGGCGTCACCGCGCAGGCCGGCCCCAGATAATATCCGAGCAATCCAACGAGGAGGCAATCTCCTGGTCGGGGTCGAGCGTCGAGCAACTGTCGGGCACGCGCGAATCCATCCGGCCCTTGCTCAGATCGCCGTACCGTCAGGTATGGTAGTTGGAGACCGTCCGAATCTTGCCTCCGGCCACCTTGGCCTCAGTGAGCGCCCCATGAAACTCAAGCGCACGCCCGAGGACTTCCAGGTCGAGGAGCTGACGACGCTCCGCCCGCTGGAGCGCGGGAGGTTCACGCTCTACCGGCTGACCAAGCGCGGGCTGGGGACGATCGAGGCCGTCGAGGCGATCTGCCGGCGCTGGAACCTCGCCGGCAGGCGGGTCAGCTACGGCGGGCTGAAGGATCGGCACGCCGTCACGATCCAGTACCTGACCATCGCCGAGGGGCCGCGAATGGAGGCCCACGACCGGAGCTATGACCTGGAGCCGATCGGCTACGCGAACCAGCCCTACGGACCGGCGCACTTCGCGGGCAACCGGTTCGTGATTGTCCTCCGCGACCTGGGTCGAGAACAGGCCGATGCCGCCCTCACCGCCCTCAGGGAGCTGCCCCTGGCCGGGCTGCCAAACTACTTCGACGACCAGCGCTTCGGCTCGGTCGGATTCTCGGGCGACTTCATCGGCCAGGCCTGGCTGAAGGGCGACCACGAGCGTGCGCTCTTCCTCGCCCTGGCCGAGCCGACGCCGTTCGACCGCCCGGGCGACAAGGCCCAGAAGGCGATCCTTCGCGAGTGCTGGGGCCGCTGGGCGGAGGCCAAGGCGCGGCTGGAGCGATCGTCCATGCGGAGCATCGTGACCTACCTGGTCGACCACCCGGCCGACTTCCGCGGGGCCTTCGCCCGGCTCAAGCGCGAGCTGCGTACCCTCTACTTCTCGGCCTACCAGAGCCACCTCTGGAACCTCTGGCTGTCGCGCTGGATCGAGCGGCTCACGTCGCCCGAGGAGCGGGTGATGGTGGACCTGAAGACCGCCGTGCTCGCCTTCCCTCGCCGGCTGAACGACGCGGCGCGGGCGAGCCTCGAAAGGGCCAGTTTGCCCCTGCCTTCGGCGCGATCCCCCGCGCCGGAGGGGCTCCTCGGCGACCTGATCGGCGAGATCCTCGACCCCGCCGGGCTCTCCTGGACCGACATGCGGGTCCGGCACCTGAAGGACGTCTTCTTCTCCAAGGGCGGCCGCCCGGCGCTCATCCTGCCGAAGGGGCTGGAGCACGAGGCCTTCGCCGACGACCTCCACCCCGGGAAGCGGGCGATCCGCCTGAAGTTCGAGCTGGGGAAGGGCTCGTACGCGACGATCCTGGTGAAGCGGATCACCGAGCTGGCGGGCGACGAACCATGAGGCTGGATGTCCTGTACGAGGACAACCACTGCCTGGCGGTGAACAAGCCCGCGGGTGTGCTCTCGCAGGGGGACGAGACGGGCGACCCGAGCCTGATCGGCCTGGCGGCGGACTACCTGAAGGAGAAGTACCGGAAGCCCGGCAACGTGTTCGTGGGCCTCGTGCATCGGCTCGACCGGCCGACCTCGGGTGTGGTGCTCCTGGCGAGGACCAGCAAGGCCGCCGGCCGGCTCTCGGAGCAGTTTCGCACCGGGCGAGTCCGCAAGGTCTACTGGGCGGTCGTCGAGGGCTGCCCAGAGCCGCCAGACGGGTCCTGGGAGGACCTGCTCGACAAGGACCGAACGTCCAACCGCGTGCGGGTCCTGGAACCGTCGGAGGACCAGGGGCGGATCGCGCGAGTCGATTACGAGATGGTCGAGCGGGGCGGCGAATGGAGCCTGATCGCGCTGCGGCCGAAGACGGGACGCAGCCACCAGCTTCGCGTGCAGCTCTCGTCGCGCGGCCTGCCGATCGTGGGGGACCGCAAGTACGGGGCGTCGAGCGCGCTCAGGGCCGAGGACGGCGGTTATCGGATCGCGCTGCATGCCCGCGAGTTGACGTTCCACCATCCGACGCGGGATGAGGATGTCGCTCTCGTCGCTCCCCTGCCGGCGGACTGGCCGGCGCTGGGACGCGGCCGTGTGGAAGGGCGGCACCGGGGCGAGGGAGGGGAAGGCTGATCGGGCGGGAATCGGCGTGAGTGGGGGGACGCTCGCGCCGGCGGGCGTGTCAGCGGGACAACAGTCCCACGCTCGGCGTGCGGCCGGAGGGAGGAGCCGGGTCGGAAGGGGCGGGGTTGGAGGCCGAGGCGGCGGGGGAGTTGCCGGCTCGGGGCTTGCCGAGGCGGTCCAGGTACGCGGTCGCGGCGAGCCACTCCTCGCCGTCGCCGCAGCCGAGATCGTTGGCCTCGCGGCGGGCGATCAGGCCGTCGGCCTGGTCCACGGTGAGCCGGCGGATGTACCAGAGGGCTCCGGCCCGGGCGCCGGTGGAGTCGAAGAAGTAGAGCGGGCGGGCGTCGGTGGGGCCGACCTCGTAATTGAACCGGGCCACGTGCTCGCGGTCGAGGTTCCCGGCCCCGATGGGAAGGGCGATGTAGCGGAGGCCGCGGCGGGTGGCCTCGGAGATGAACGCCACGTCCGTCTCCTTCGAGTCTCGGAGGTCGACGAGCGTCTTGTAGCCCTTGTCGGCCAGCCAGTCGAGCCCGGCGACCGAGGGGACGCTTCCGCCGGCGAGCTTGAGGTCCACGGTGACGAACCGCGAGATGCCCGGCACGGGCCCGGCGGTGGAGGTCGGGTCGCCGGGCGCCGGGGAGGCCCCGGTGAGGGTCAGGTCGCTCTCGCGCGGCGAGCGCCCGCTGAGCGGGTCGCCCGCCGGCGCGGGGGCCTGCGGCTTGCGTTCGGCCGCCGGGGCGACCGGAGGCGTGGTGTTCTTCTCGGTCACCTCGCCGGGGAGGTCCAGCGGCGGCAGGTGATCGAAGGTCCGGTCGGCCTCGGCCGAGCCGGGGCTCCGGGCCGAGTCCTGTGCCGACCGGGCAGCCGGCACAGGTGTCGAGATCAGCGTGTGCGCCAGGTTGTCGCTGCGGGACTGGGAGGACCGCGACTCGGGCCGGAGCGAGTCGTAACTCGCGGGATTCCGGCTCCCGGTCGCTGGCGGCAAGCGGCGCGTGGAGCCCGGGGCCGGGCCGGGCCTGCTCTCGGGCCGGATCTCGGGGGAGATCGGCTCGAGGGACGACGGGGTATCCATGGGCGCCACGGTGGACGGGGTGCCCACCTGCGGTGCCGGCGTGATCACGGCGTTGGGGACGACGGTCGGCGCGGTGACCATGCCCTCCACGGGGATCCCGCCGGAGGAGCAAGGATCGGCGGCGACGACCTCGGTGCCGCAGCACGCGGCCTTATCGCGGTGGAACGGGCGCGTCAGGCGGGCGGCGGTGCGGCTGAGGAAGCCGGTGGAGCTCGTCCCGCACTGCCCGGACATGCCGGATCGGCAGCCGGTCTGGACCAGGCAGGCTGCCAGGAAGGCCGCGGCGACGGCAAGCCGCCGGCCTCGCCCCCCGGGCAGCCCGGGCTTCCCGCGGGGCGTCCCGCGGGCAAGTAACGACGACATGGTGAACATCAACGGTTCCTCCCGAGTTCCGGCAACACCCGCCGCGCGGGGCGTGCGACGGACACGCGCCCTCGCCGGGGGGCTGTTCCCGCGGCATTGACTGGCATCCGGCCGATCGACGACCTGGGATCCGACCCCGCCTCGGCGGCCCGGCGCCCGTCCCGACGCCCACCGGCCATGCCCCTCACCCCTCGGGCGGGCGGACGGAGCCGGTCGGAGGCTGGGTGGGACGTGTCGCATCGGGTCGCTCGGTGCCTGCTCGTCGGATCGATCGTTCATGGATCCCCGATGCGGCGAGCAGGGTCGATACTTCGAACAGGCCAGGCGATCGGGCCCCGGGCAGCCGGAGGGCGACCTCGGGACGCGGTTCCGCCGGGCGGACGGCCCCATCGACGCAAAGGTGTAGTACTGCGGCCGACGCCCCAGGTCTCTCTGGGCCGTCGCTGAAACTTAGCCGACGTTCCACGGGTTGCCAAAGAAACCGGCGCCTTTCTAGAATGGCCCCGAAAGTTCATGCCGCGCAGCCGTCAAAGTTTCCCTGGACGAGCCCGAAAGCCTTCGCCGATGGCGACTTCCCCTCTTTCGCGATCGGCAAAGCCGACACCCTCGGCAGGGTCTACCATCCGGCAGGCGGGGCTGGCCGGGCTCCTCGCCGCGGCGTTCTTCGCGCTGGGGCTCGGCGATCGCCCGTTCGTCGACGAATATGCTTACATCACCCAGTCGTATCAGCCCGACCTGCTGCTCGCCGGCCGGGCCGACGACCCGTCCTGGCTCGACCCGCTGACCTACGACCTGGTCCCCCTGCCGAAGTACCTGATCAACGCGGCCTACCGCGTCGCCGGTATCGATCGCCCCCGCCCGCTGGACGCGAAGTCGTGGTATGACAACACGGCCTACCGCTGGGGATCGACGCCTCAGCTCCTGGTCGCCCGGCTGCCTTCGGTGCTGATGGCGGGCCTCGGCTGCGCCGCGATCCATGCACTCGGCTCGCAGGTCGCCGGCCCGCTCGCGGGCTGGCTGGCCGCGGTGCTCCTGGCCGTCAACCCGCTCTACCGGCTGCACGCCCACCGGGCGATGTCCGAGGCCCCCTGCGAGGCCCTCTCCCTGATCGCCCTGGCGGTGGGGCTCTGGGCCTGGAAGGCGGCGCTGTCGCGGGAGCGCGGCGGCCCGGCCGCCCTGGTCGCGATGGCCGGCGCGGGCCTGGCCGCGGGGCTGGCGATCCTGGCGAAGTTCAACGGGATGCTCGTCCTGATGGTCCTGGCCGCCTGGTGCATTTTCGGTGTCCTCCTGCCGTGGGTCCCGGCCGCTCGGAAAGGTCTACTCGTGCTCGAGACGGGCCTCGCGATCCTGATCGCCCTGGCGGCGTTCGTCGCGCTCAATCCCTTCTTCACGGTGCGACCGAAGGGACCGTTGCCGCCGCCCCTGCAGGCGCTTGCCGAGCTGGACACCGTCGGACGGTTCCGGTTCCTGATGGACCACCGGCTCGACGTCTCGCGCGGGCAGCAGAGGCTGTTCCCGCACAATGCGCTGCTGAGCTTCGCCGACCGGGCCGCCGTGCTGGCGGTGCAGGGTTTCGGGCGGTTCGGCCCGCTCGGTCCGTCCGACTCCGACTCGACGAGGCGGTTCGACCCCCGGCAGGACTGGGGGGCTCTGCTCTGGCTGCCGCTGGTGCTGTCGGGCCTGGCCTGGGCGGTCGTCCGGGCCTCCGGCGACTGGCGGCGCGGGGTGCCTCCGCTCTCCGGGCTCGTGGCGATCTGGGCCTGCCTGGCGGCCCTCGTCGTGGGCACGTATCTCCCCATGGCGTGGGACCGCTACCAGTTGCCGGTGCAGGCCCCGGCCTGCGTGCTCGCCGCGTGCGTCCTGGCCGCGGCGGGACGGCGGCTCGGCGAGCGGTTCCACACCCGGGCGGCGAGGACCTGATGCAACCGTCTCGGGCCTGGCTCTGGACGCAGGTGGCCGTCGGCGCGATCCTGCTCGCGAGTTACGCCTCCTTCTGGCACTCGCGCGACTGGAACACCGCCAGCCGGCTGATCCTGACGTACGCGATCGTGGACCGCGGCACCATCGTGCTCGACGGCCTGGAGACGCAGACCGGAGACATCGCCCGGTTCCGGGGCCATTACTACTGCGACAAGCTGCCGGGCCTCTCGTTCCTCGCGACCTTCCCCTACGGCCTGACGCGGACGGTGCTTCGGCTCCCCGCCCACCCGCTGGGCGTCCCGGCGATGGCCCACTGGCCGGCCGACTACTGGGTCACCCTGGGCAGCTCGGGGCTGTTCACGGTCCTTACCGCGGTCCTCCTGGTCCGGTTCTCCCGGTCGATCGGCTGCACGCCGGGCCGGGCGGCGCTCGTCGGCCTGGCCTACGGCCTCGGCACGCCGGCCTACGTCTATGCGACCCTGGCCTACGGCCACCAGCTTTCGGCGCTGGCCTCGTTCGCCTCGTTCCTGCTGCTCCGGGGGAGCGGGGACCGGAGGGGCCGCGTCCGCCCGACCCTGGCCGGCTTCCTCGCGGCGCTCGCCCCGCTCAGCGAGTTGCAGGTGGGCCCCGTCTCGGCGATCCTCGGCCTCTTCCTGCTGGTCCAGTGTCTCACCGGCCGGCGGCGGCCCGACGCGGTGGCGTACTTCGCGGTCGGGGCCCTGATCCCGACCCTCTGCCTGCTCGGCTACAACGTGGTGGCGTTCGGCTCGCCGTGGGAGATGGGCTACTTCCATCACGCGACGGCCCAGTTCGCGAAGGTCCACAACCGAGCCAACCCGCTGGGGCTTCGGCGGCCGGATTTGAACCTGCTGCGTCCCCTGCTGTTCGGCGAGTATCGAGGCCTCCTCTTCTACGCCCCGGTGCTCTGGCTGGCCCTGCCGGGGTGGCTCGTGCTGCTGGTCTGTCGTCGGTTCGCCCTGGCCGGCGTCTCGGCTCTGGTGGTCGTCGTGGTCATCCTGGTGAACCTGAGCTACCCGGAATGGACCGGCGGCTGGTCCACCGGCCCACGGCTGCTGGTCCCGCTCCTGCCCTTCGCGATGGTCCCGGTGGCGGGGTTGCTGGGGAGGACCTCGCCGCGATGGTCTCGAATCGTCTTCGGGGCCGCCCTGGTCCTGTCGCTGGCGGGGGGCGTGCTGATGCTCCTCTTCCAGGGCGTCGGCGCGCGAGTGCCCCAGGACATCGCGCGGCCGCTCACCGAACTGGTCTGGCCGCTCTGGACCGGCCGGCAATCGTTGCCGCGGTGGTGGACGGGCGACCGCTTCGCCCGCAACCTGGCGTCGATCGTGGCCGGGGATCGCATCAGGACCTGGCCCGCCCCGCTCCAGGGGCTCCAGTTCCTCCCGCTGGTGCTCTTCCAGGGCGCGGGCATCCTGACGCTGGCGTGGTTCCTCGGCCGGGCCGGCATGCCCGGCGGGTCCTCAGACCTGGGTATTGATCAGCAGCAGCAGCGCGGAGGTCCCCACGAGGATGCCCAGGATCCAGAGGCAGAGGCGCAGGGCGTGGAACCAGATCCGCGGCCATGACTCGTGCCGCGAGGCCGAGTAGACCAGGCTGAACGCGATCACCAGGGGCAGGATCAGCCAGTAGACATTCGCGGGTGAGAGGATCATGCCGGACCTCCCGCCTTGACGGCCTCGGAGGCGGCCAGGCCACTCGATGCCGCCACCGGCTCGGGCGACTCCTCGGCCTCGATGAAGGCAGGCCCCTCGAAGGCGTCGTAGATCGCCAGGATATTCAGCAGTCCGGCCACGGTCGTGTAGATCGTCCCGATCTCCACCAGCTTGCCGAGCCGATGATGCAGGCCGTTCAGGACATTCTGGGGAGGCTCGGCCATGAAGCCCCAGAAGGGCGCCGTCATCTCGGGCCAGAAGTGATGCAGCGTCCCCTGGATGAGCGCCGGCAGGGCCGGCAAGCCCACGAAGAACTGGCCGATATAGTAGAGGGAGAACCGCTCCGGATTGTTGAGCGGATTGACCCAGCGCCAGTAGACGACCTTGCCCTCGCCCAGGACGTAGCCCACGAGGTAGAGCCCGAGGATGCAGATCGCGTACAGCCAGCCCTTGCCCGTCCGCCCCTGGTAGAAGTGCCCGAGCCCCGGCATCAGCCAGGCGAGCAACGCGGCGCGGTACGGATGGCGGAGTTCGACCGGAGGAGGCTGGCTCATGAGCGGGGAGGTCTTCGGCTGAGAAACGAGGCTTTTTCGGGACGGAACCGGAGTCCTCGATGCTAGCACGAACCCGAATCGGGGGTCTACCCCGACCGCGTGGCCGCACCCGGGGGGCAGGCTGCCGAACCGACGACCGCGAAGGGCCGCGCGGAGGCCGAGTCCGGCTCTCCGGCCAGCCGGTCGACGAATTCCGACGAGACGGCTTCCAGCCCCCGCTCCGCCGCCGTCATCAGGCAGAGCGCGTCGGCGAGGCGATCGAGGCCACGGGATGTCCCCCGACAGGAGATGGAGCCGGACCACCCGCGGGGGCTGAACAGGGCGTCGCGGCAGCCGGCCGCCGCGAGCCTGGCCTCCAGATAATGCCTCGCCTCGGAAAGGGGCAGCGGCCGGAGCGACGCCACCGGGCCGCCCTCGAAGCCGGGCCCCTCCACCAACGCCGCTTCCTCGGTCGCCGCGACGAGGATCGTCACGCGACCTCCGCAAGCCTCCCCCAGCAGGGCCAGCCGCAGGAGGTCCACTCGCCCCGGCCCGTCGAGGAGGGCCTCCGCGGCATCCACGCCGAGTACCAGGTGCAGCCCCTGCACGGCGAGGACCCGCGCGGCCTGATGGAGTGCCTGCCACGCAGGTTCACGGCTCGCGCCCGGCGTGAGCCGCGAGCCCAGCCGGGCCGCGAGGTCCGCGTAGAGCGTCGCCCCGTCCATCGGGCCGGTCACCAGGGCGAGCCGTCGCGAGGGGCGGCGCGCCTGTTCGAGGGCGCGGCGGAGCACCCGCGTCTTGCCCACGCCCGCAGGGCCGCTCAAGAGGGCCCATCGCCGGCCGCCCTCCACGGCATAACTCAGCCGGGCGGCCGCTTCCTCGTGCTCGGGCAAGGGAATGTAAGCCGACTCGTGATCAAGAAATGGGTCGCGGCTGAGCCCCCAGTACTCCTGCCAGATCATGCGCCGTCCTCGTCCCCGTGCCTGCCAGCGGGCCGCCGCGCCGGGCGGATTCTCCACCCCAGCCCCTGCGATCCCCATCTCCCTTACGATCGGATAAGATGACCCTCCTTCTTGCGTCCGATTCGGGAGCCGTGCCGTGTCCGTCCGCTTCTACTGCCCCGACCCGCCGCGCGACGGCCGGTTCCAGTTGCCCGCTGACGAGGCCCGGCACCTGGCGAAGGTCTGCCGCCACGGGCCGGGAGACGTCGTGGAGCTATTTGACGGCAAGGGCCTTGCGACCTCGGCGCGGGTGCTGGAGGTCGGCCGCGACCGGGTCGTCCTGGCCGCCGAGGGCGCCCCGCTCGTGGGTGCCCGGGCCGGCTGCGAGATCACGCTCGCCTCGGCGGTCCCCAAGGGAGATCGGTTCGACGTCCTGGTCGAGAAGGCGACCGAGCTGGGTGCCGCGCGCCTGATCCCGCTGATCACGGAACGATCCGTGGTCGAGCCGAGCCCGTCCAAGCTGGAGCGGCTGCGTCGCACCGTGATCGAGGCGTGCAAGCAATGCCGGCGGGCGGACCTGATGGAGCTGGCGCCGCCGGTGGGCTGGGCGGAATTCGTCCGCTCGACGGTCTCCCCTGGCGGGAATCGGTTGCTCGCTTTACAGTCGGGTCGATCGCCCGCGGCCTGGCCGACGCCGGCGGCCGGGGTCGGGGTCCTGCTCGCGGTGGGTCCCGAGGGGGGCTTCAGCCCGCCCGAGGTGGAGCTTGCGGAGGGGAGCGGCTGGGTGGGCGTCTGCCTGGCTCCGCACGTGCTGCGGATCGAGACCGCCGGGATCGCCGGGATCGCGGCCATCCTGGCCAAGACCGAGAAGGGTGGGGGCGATGGGGTCGACTGAGCTGGCGATGACACTGACGCTTGGGGTCGGGGCGGGAATCCTGAGCGGGATGTTCGGGATCGGCGGCGGCCTGGTGATCGTCCCGGTCCTGATCATGCTCTTCAAGTTCGATGTCAAGACGGCGATCGGGACGTCGCTGTTCGCGCTGCTCTTGCCGACGGGGCTCCTGGGCGTGCTCGAGTACTGGCGGCGCGGCGAGATGCGGGGACTCCACGGACTGCTGATCGCACTGGGGCTCTTCTGCGGGGCTTACGGCGGGGCCAAATTCACGGGGATCCTCTCCGCCAGCACCATGAAGCGGGCCTACGGGGTCTTCCTGATCCTGGTCGCGATCTACTTCTTCTGGTCCAGCAGCCCGGCGCGTTCGCAGACGCCTCGCCCGGCGGGGACCGGCCCGGAGACGGTCGGCGACACGGCCTCGGGGCCGGGCCTCAGCCCGTCGTCCACTGACCGGCGGTGAAGTCCTGGTAGACCGACCAGACGTAGCCGTCGGGGTCCCGGATGGCGAACTCGCGCCAGCCCCAGGGCTGGTCGGCCGGCTCGCCGGAGAGGCTCAGGATGGCCCCCTGATCCATGCAGTGCTGGTAGAAGCCGTCGACGTTGTCGACCTGGAGCTGGAGGTGGATCCCGACGCCCAGCCGGGTGTCCACGAACTCGTCGGCGTGGGCCTCCTGGGGATGGAGCATCAGCGTGAAGGCGCCCAGCCGGAGGATCGCCAGGCTGTAGGGCGCCCCTTCGTGCTCGGCGTGCACCTGGAGGACCTCCGCCCCGACGACCTCGTTGTAGAACTCGAGCGACCGGCGAACGTCCTTGACGTACAGGAAGACGCTCGTGACTCTGGCCGCCATAGCCCACTCCTCCTCGCGATCCCCGGAAACCGTCCGACTTTCGGGAGGATAACCCCGGGCTGCGTTTCTGACAATCGTAACCGCCCGGGGCCGGCGCCCGACCGGCGGCGGGTGGCCGCACGTCATGGGCCGCCCCCCTGCCCTCGGATGAAGACGCCCGATCCCCGCTCCCGATGCTCCCACTGGCCCGGTGGGGCGGAACCGCCTCGGCACCCGCGAGGCGTTCGCGGCAAACTCGTCGGCGCTCGCATCGGCGGCGGATGTCGGAGGATACCGTGGAACGCCGACCCCGTTCGAAGAGGAGCCATGCGGTCTTGATTCGGGAAAAATTCTCGAAATTGTCTTAATTTCGTTTGCAATGCTCCGAGGCGGAGCCTATAAGCGTCGATATTCCTCGTTCTTTCGCCTGGGCGTTTCCCGCCGAGATCGAATGCACGGAAGGTGGGGTCCACCCGGATCGGTGGACCGACGGCCGCGGGACGCGTGGCGGACCTCAAGAGCCCGACGATCATCATCCCCGGACGGGGAGCAGGCGGGTCGGACCCCCGATAGGCTGCGATCGGACCGACCTCTTGCGGAGTGCTTCCCCGAGGCGGGATCGCGGCCGCGCCCGGCGCCCTCGCCGGCACGTCCCACACCATTAATTAATGTAATGCACATATATTCAATAATTATTATGCTGTTTTTCCTGGCGGCTCTCCTCCGGTACCGGGTCGCTCGGCAGTGGTGCCGGCCTTGCGGACCCGGAGGACGACGACTGGTCCGTCTCGTTGCAGGCGAGCGACGGCGAGCTCTACCGGGACGTGGTGACGATCGCGGTCGAGGTCTCGAAGTCGGGGGCGAGGGTGACCCGGACCCGGACGCCGGAGAAGGGAGAGGCCCAGGTCTCCAGGGCCGCGGTGCCGGAGAGGGGCCCTGCGCGGCTCCGCGACACGGTCAAGGCCGTGAGAGCATGGGAGCTCGGCGACTTCCGAAAACCGTCCTGGACGCCCCCGATTATGTGATCGAGTTCAAGGGCCGGGCCAGACGCACTCGATCCGGGCGCAGGGCGCCCGGCAAGTCTGAGGTCCACCTGAAGTTGATCCGTGCCATCCAGCGTTGCGAAGGAGTCTCTTGATGAGAAGGCGGTTGCGGACGGCCCTCGCTCCGGCATCATGCCTGCTGATCTTCCAGGGGGCGTCGGCCTGCGCTTCGGCACGCCTGACCATCACCGCGAAGTACGACGGGACGGAGAACGACCTCCGGAAGAGCCTCGTCGATGACGCCATCAAGGAATGGACCGCCTGCATCCAGGGGCCCAGCGGGCAGGACGTGGTCCTGACGATCACCTTCACCTTCAAGGACCTGGGTGATCCGGATATCGGGGGCGGGACCGACAGCATCAAGGCCGACGCCAACGGCAATCCCTGAGCGGCAGCATCGAGATCAACACCGACCCGATCATGTATTACGGCCTCGACCCGGCCGTGCCCGCGGACAAGAAGGACGCCCTCTCGGTGATCAAGCACGAGATCGGCCACGCCCTGGGCTTCGCCGGCGGCTCGGTGGACGACGGGCTGGGCTACAAGAAGTGGAACGATCAGATCGCCGCGGGCAGCGATCGGTTCGACCCCACGGGGCTGAACGTCAAGATGTCCGGCACCAGCGCGAACGGCCGATCCCGCGTGGACCCGGGCGCATGCCCAGCGACCTGATGGTGCCCAGCATCGGCCTGGGCAACCGGCGGCATCCTCGCAACTCGACGTCCAGATGCTCGCCAAGGCCTTCGGCTACCAGGTCTGCCCGGAGCCGTCGAGCTACATCATGGCGGCGATCGGCGCGGCGGGCGTGATCGGCGCACAGCAGTTCCGGCGTCGGCGGAAGGCGGCCTGAGCCGCGGACCACGGTCCGCCGAGCCCTCGCGGGGTCCGCTCTTCCGTCGCGGGCCCCGCCCCACCGCCTCAGCGGCAGCACTCGATCGCCACGATCCGGGGGATGATCAGGAGATCATCAGTGGCCGGGCCCGTTCGGAACGCTCTCCCTCGGGCGAGACCGCGGGACGATGCCAGCGCACCTCGGCGAAGCCCGCGGCGTGCAGGGCGTCCTCGTAAAGCAGACGCCGGCAGCCAGGAGTTCTCGACCTCCACCGGGCCGTCCTCGAGGTGGAAGAGCCAGGAATAGGGCACACCTTCCCGCCGTGCACCAGACGCCCGGACCTCGAAGGCCGTACTTCCGGTACTCCGCGCCCGCGTTCGGAATGCCAGCCAGGGGCTCGCGTTCATCGTCACGAACCAGCCGCCGGGCCAGACAACGCTACGGCCGTCGCGATCAGCTCGTCGCGGCTGCTCGCGTAGTTCAGCAGGTACGCCGCGGCGATCAGGTCGTACTCCGGCGGCAGGTCCAGCCGGCGGCAGTCGCGCACCAGGTACTCGACCCCCAGCGGCTCCTCGGCCTCCTGCCGCCCCACCAGCGCGATCATCCTCCGAGACGTCCCACCCCCACGACCCTCGCCGCGTAGCCGCCGGAAGATGCGGCTGTAATGCCCTCGCCGCAGGCCAGGTCGAGGACCACCTGCCCCGCCAGGTCCCGAGCAGCCCCAGGAACGTGAAGCCCTCGACGTGCCTCCGCCACGGCTGGGCTTCGCCCGCTGGTACTGCCCCGCGATCGCGTCGTAATCGGTCTGGCATCGGGGGCTGCCCTCCGTCGGGCCGTGGAAGCCGCAACGCGGCGGCGGCTGCCGACCCGGGGACACGCTCCCGAGCTCCGCCGCGGCAACCCGCCTTCATCCGGCATGCGTGAAAGAATCTTACCGACGACGCTGACGAACCGGCAGTGGGAAAGCTCCCCGGACACCCGGCCACGGTTTCGCTGGACTTCCATCGCCCCCCGGACCCTCCCCGCGAGCAGGAGGGAGCTCTTCCGGGCCGATCCCCGCCTCGCTCGTGGGGAAGGATGAGGAAGTGGGGAGCAAGTCAAGAACACCCCTGGCCAGCTGCCCGGACAAGGACGTGAACCCACGGGGCGTCGTGCTCGCGGTGGGCTGCGCCGACGAGGGTCGTTGACACCCCAACTCCACGGGACGGGGCGCGGTTGCTCGCGATAGGAGCGATGCGATTCGCCTCGCGGCATATGCGAATCCGATTCAGGATCCGTTCCTGTCCCAATCCCACTCCGACCCTTCAACCAGGCCTCGTCCCAATCACGCCCGGGCGGCGGGCCACCAAGATGCGGGTCCTGCGGATGGCCCCGGACCCGACCGCCACCGAGCCCCGAGCCGCATTCCTGCTGGTGCGGGGCAGCACGCACGTCATCGCCTTCGGCAAGGCGGCTCGGAGAAGCTCTCCGGGGTGGACGTGCGGAAATACTTCCCCACCCCCGAGCTGAGCACTCATCAGTTCCCCGGTGCCAGTACATCGAGATGGGCCTGTACAACACGATGTACTACTTCAGCCCGTCGGACTATCGCCGACTGGCCGAGATCTGGACATCCCCTCGACGGCGCCCCGGACCTGACGGTCTCAAGGATCAAGCCGATCCAGACCCTGGCCGATCCCCCCGCCGGCCGAGTCCGAGCCGCAGCTCGCCGCTCAGTCCCGCCGATGGACCCGGGCTTCTGAAGGAGGCCGCCCAGCGGATCTTCGGGCCATCGATCGGGACCTGAATCTTCCTGGGGTCGACGGGAGAAATCACGGAGGCAACCACGGAAGACACGGAAAACACGGAAAAGGGATCCGGAAGTGTCGAAGTACGCGGCGTTGCACAACGCGGCCAGACCTACCCTGCTGTCCTCTCCTCATCTGTGAACTGATCTGTGTTCATCTGTGGCTCATTCTTTTCGGATTTGTCCCTTGCGCTTTTATCCGCCTTTGGCGAGCGGGCCGAGCCGGCTTCCTCAGCAGCGGGGGTCCGGGCCGGGGAAACCGGGTCGGCCAGGAAATCGACGGTCTGGCGGATGGCGGGGAGGAGGAAGCCGACCGCCGGTAGTGTCCGCAGTCATGCCAGCGGATCGGGGGCCGGCCGGCGGCGTCCCAGAGGGCCTCGGTGCAGACCGGGGAGCACGACCTCGTCCACCCTGCCGGCGATCATCGAGACCCGCTTGCCGATCAGCCCGCGGGCGTGCGTGAGGGGGTCCAGCGGATGAGTCAGGGCCTTCAGGTCCTTGACGGTGCGGCGAGGCCAGCCAGGCCGGCGAACCGCGCCCTCGGGCATCTCCCAAGAGGATCCGCGAGAGGTCGCCCGGCGAGCAGGAAGACGCCCCGGCTCACCGCCGGATCGACGGCCGCGACGATCCGGCCGACGATGCCGCCCAGGCTGATCCCGGTCGCCAGGTCGAGGCGGGATCGACCTCGAGGACGGCCGGCCAGCAGCCGATCGCCCGGCGGACGTCGCAGACGCCCTGGCCATCGCCGTGACCGAGCGTTCAATGGCCGAAAGGAACCGCCGCCCGGCCTGCGGGCAGGCCGCATCCTTCGGCCGCCGCTCGCCATAATAAAGGCGACTTGAGGAACAGCGCGGCGACTCCACGATCCGCCAGCCGGGCCGCCATGTACCGCGAGAGCGGGAAGTCCGAGCCCAGGATGGCAGCACCACCCACGGCCAGGGACGCCTGCCCGGGAAGCCGACAGGCTCGAAACGCTCCGCGTGGACGGTATTGTTCTCCGGCTCCGGGGTGACGACCGGCGACGGGAAGGCGGAGCTTTGCCACCGCGGTAGCGAGGCGCGTCCATGATCGGTTCCAGCTCGAAGCGGAACGGCTCCGCGCCGAGCCGGAAGGCCTCCGGAACCGATGATTCCGGGGACGTGGGCCGGAACGACGCCTCGCCGCCGTGGACCGCCCCGGCCAGCACGACCGCCCAGAGGGATCGCCACTTGCAGGACCAAACCGCCCACTCTCGCGCCCCGCCCTCGCGGCTGAGATTGCCGGACAGCAGCTGGTCCGCCAAATCCGCCACCGGTCCCCAGGCAGGAAGAATTCCTGGCCATGGAAACACTCGCGGAACGGGTTCGGCGACTCGATCCAGCACATCGCGTCATCAAACCGAGACCTCGGACAAGCCGCGCACTCTCTGCCCATCTTGCCCGCACTCCGCAGACTCCCGCGGGCTCGTCTCTCCTGGGTCGTCAACCGTGCGTTCCGGAACCTGCTGGAAGGCCATCCCGAACTCGACCAGGTGATCTCCTACGACCGGGGCCGATCAGGCATTGTCGGCGAAGGGGTCCTGGAGACGTCGCGGCTCTGCGGCCGGCTCCGCCGGGAGGCAGTTCGATTAGTGCTCGACCTCCAGGGGTTGTTGCGCTCGGGCCTGATGACGGCGGCCTCCCGGGCCGGCGTCCCGCGTGGGCCTGGCCGACGCCCGCGAGGGCTCGACGTGGTTCTACACATCTCGTCGACGCACCCCGCGGCGGCTGCACGCCGTCGACCGGGTCCTCAAGGTCGCCGAGGCCCTGGGCGTCGAGGACCCCGAGCCCGAGTTCCAACTGCCGGTCGGGGAGCCCGAGCCTGTACCAGGCCCGGAGGAGGAGACGCTGGCGGGGCGCCTCGCCCGCGGCTGGTGCTCAGCATGGGGGCACGATGGCTCACCAAGCCGCTGGCCCAGGCCGCCGCGGGTGGCCCGGCGTGCCGCGACGACCCTCGGGGCGGGGCGATCGCCGTGGGATCGTCCGGAGGACCGGCCGCTCGTCGCCCGGTTCCGCGAGTGCCTGGGGCCGCTACCGGTGCCCGTGCTCGACCTCTGCGGGCGGACGACCCTGATCCAGCTCGCGGCCATCGCCCGGCAATCGGAGCTGTTCCTCTCCAACGACACCGGCCCGCTCCACCTGGCGGCGGCGGCCGGGGCGGCGGTGGTGGGCATCTACACCTGCACCGACCCGCGGCTGACCGGCCCGTACGGGCCCACGCGCGACCGTCCGGGAGCTGCGTCTGAGTGCACTTCAGCTTCCGGAAGACCTGCTCCCGGATGGAATGCCTCGACGAGCTCTCGCTGACCGCGTCGGCCAGCCCGACGGTGGGCAGCGGCTCCGTTCCCCGAGCCGGCCCGCGTTGCCGTCCTCGGAGACAGCCCGGCGATCACCCGGGCGGCCGTGACCACGGCCGGCTTTCACTTCGGTCGTTAGGAGTGGCGTGCGTGAGTCCGGCGGGCATGGCCGGGGACATCACTCACTCACGCAGCAAGGGACGCGGCCGGCCACGCGGATGTGATGAGCCACGGATCGAGGAGGAGTCGAGGTCACGGGACCAGGGAGATGGGCGAAAGACCCCGGAGAAAAATAGCCACAGATGAACACAGATCAACACAGATAGAACAACGTGAGGACCGTCGAGAAGGTCCGGCCTGTGTCACCCGACGGCCCGCACGACGACCCTTCTGGATCCCTTTTCCGTGTCTTCCGTGGTTCGTTCCGACTGCTTCCGTGACATCTTCTGTCTGCTCTGAGGCTTGGGCGCGGGCGGCGCTGAGCGGTGGCCCGACGTTAACGCCCCGATGCGGCCAGTATGATCCGTCCGAGTGTTAGGGCCGGTCGTCGTCGGCCGCCGGCGGGAGGATGTGGTCGGTGCTGATCTGCCGACTGGAGAGGTCCGGTAGGGAGGCCCGGGCCTGGAGGGCGGGCGGGGCGTCCGCCTCGTCCCGGGCGGAGGCGTGGGAGATGGACGTCGGCCGCCGCTTCTCCAGCAGGTGTCCGACGTCGAAGCGCTCGCCGATGTAGTGCTTCCGCACGTCGGGGTTGTTGAGGACCTGCTCGCGGTTGCCGTAGGCGAAGACCCGGCCCTCGCGGATCAGGTAGCAGCGGTCGGTGACCTCGAGCGTCTCGCGGAACTGGTGGTCGGTCAGCAGGATGCCGATGTTGTACCGCTCGACCAGGGCGCGGATCTGGTCCTGGATCTCGGCGACCGTCTTGGGGTCGATGCCCGCGAACGGCTCGTCGAGCATGATCAGCTTCGGCTCGGTGATCAGCGAGCGGGCGATCTCGAGCCGCCGCCGCTCACCGCCGGAGACCCGGTTGGCCTTCGTCCTGCGGATCTTGGTGAGGCCGAACTGCTCGAGCAACTCGTCCTGCCGGGCCTTCCGCTGCTTGCGGCCCATCCCCGGCCGGGTCTCGAGGATGGCCATCAGGTTGTCCTCGACGGAGAGCTGCCGGAAGACGCTGGAGTCCTGGGCGAGATAGCCCATGCCGGCCCGCGCGCGGAGATACATGGGGAGCCGCGTGATGTCGCGGCCGTCGAAGGTGACCGAGCCGCCGTTGGAGTCGATCAGGCCGATGGTCATGCGGAAGCTCGTGGTCTTGCCCGCGCCGTTGGGCCCGAGCAGGCCGACGACTTCCCCCTGGCCGACGTCGAAGCTGACCCCGTTGACGACCTGGCGGCGGCCGTACCTCTTCTCCAATCCGCGGACTTCCAGGAGCGGCATGGCTCGATCCTCCTTGATCGTCGCGTGGGCGAGCGGGTCACTGCGATGGGCGCCGGGCCTGAGAGTCATGCCCCGGGGGGAACAGCCCCGGCCCAGGCAGCCGACCAGTCATCCATGATTTTCCCCCACCCCGGCCTTCTCCACGAGTGTGGGGCAACGACACTGACGCCGGTCGGTCGCCTCCTGCCTAGCGGATCCACTTCATCCGCTCCACGTAGGGGCGGAAGATCAGGCGGGTGTCCCGGCCCAGGCTGATACTCTCCGGCCCGAACGGCACCCCGTGCGGCCAGTAGATGTAGAAGGCTTTACCGGTCAGGAGGCTCCGCTGGACCTCGTAGGGTTTCCGGTCCGAGGTATCCCACGAGTCAGACGAGTCCCAGCCCCGGCTGTCCTTGCTGAAGGGGCTGTTGTCGCCGAGCATGAGGAAGCGGTCCTCGCCGAGCCGGTACTCCTTCGTCCCGCCGCGGCCGAGGCGGGCGAACCGGGACGGGTCGGCGAGGAAGTCGAAGAGCTCCGTCGGGTTGCGCACCTCCCCGTCGGACCACACCGAGTCCCGGTAATCGACCCTCCCGGGGTTCTGTGTATAGTAGATATCCCGCTTCAGGACAAGGTCGCTCACGGTCACCGTCCCCTTCGAGACGGCGACGGCGGCCGGCGCGAGGTCCTCGGCCAGGGGGACGACCCGGTCGCCGGGGTCGAACTCCACCCCGTCGCCGGCGACGGGCCGGCCGTTCACCCAGAGGGTCAGGCGGTTGTCCACGTTGGCGAAGTCCACCTGGTAGCTGCCGGCCCCCGCAACGGAGGTCGCGAACTCGAGCAGGACGTCCTCGCCCCGGAGGAACCGCGCCTTGCCGGTGGAGACGTCGATCTCGCAGCGATGCGGCACGCCGCCCTCGATCAGCTCGAACCGCAGGATGCCCTTGTCCGATTCCACCCGGACGGCCGCCGAGAGCGTGAGGTCCCCCACCCAGTGCGGCTGGAGCCAGGGATTCTCCGAGTCGCTCCGCATCTCCTCGCCCACGCCCGCGTCGTCGAAGGTCAGGTTCGTGTTGTACGAGTAGAAGTCCGTGATCAGGGTCGAGCGCGGCGCGTGCGGCAAGGGACGATCGTTCAGGATCGCGTCCCACTGCTGCGGGTCGGGGACGAGGTGGTGGTAGCGGAGCTCCGCCCAGCCGTCGCTGGCTGAGGCGTCGCAGCGATAGAGGCTCGCCTTCTGGTCCGGTGCCTGCCAGCCGTCCGCCGACCCCGACCGCCAGCGCCGCCATTCCTCCTGGCCGTCGAGGGCGCGGGGGCGGAAGCGGTCATCGTGGACATACATCTGCATCGCGGCCTGGTGCTCCAGCGGCTTCCTCTGGAGGCGGAACCCCTCGCCGTCGCGGGGCCGGACGAAGATGTCGCCGTTCCTGATCCGGATCGTCTCGCCGGGCAGCCCCACCAGGCGCTTGATGTAGCTGATCTCCGGCTCCTCCGGGTAGCGGAAGACGACGACGTCCCAGCGCTCCGGGTTTGACGCGCCGGGGAGGAACGGCAGGTCGTAGGGGAACATCATCACCAGGATGCGGTCGCCCTTGAAGCTCGGCAGCTTCGTCAGCCCGCGGGCCTGGTAGCGGCAGTTCACGCAGATCCCCGAGCGGACGTCCCGCAGCGCCGATCGCGGCTCGACCTCCATCGAGGCGTTCACGCTGTAGGTGAATCCGCACTGGGGGCAGCTCAGCTCCTTGTGCCGCCCCATGAGCGTCGGGGCCATCGAGCCGGTCGGGATGACGAATGCCTGGGCCTCGAAACCCCGGACGACCAGGGCCAGGATCAGGGCGACGACGACCGCCTCGACGGTGTCGCGATGGCCTTCGGCGGGGGCGGCCTTCTCGGCGCCGGTGCCCTTGCGGGGCGCGGGGGTGGTCTGCGGGATCGCGGCGGTCCGTCCCATCGGCAGCACTGCGCTCCTATCTTCCAGGCTGCCGCTCGGGAGGGGGCGTCTGGATCGGTTCGGTTGGATTTCGGGGTCGGGACGCGGCGGGCCGTCGCAGGCGACCGGCCGGCGAAATGCCGGTGCTAGTGAATGTACCGGATTCGCCGGGGATCGGGAACCCAGTAAACGGACCGGCCGAAGACCTCCAGCGGGACCACCTGGCCGGGCAGGTGGACCAGGAAGGGCTTGCCCAGGAACATCGACCGCGGGACCACCGGGCTGGCCGCCCAGAACCGTGAGTCGTTGGAGACCGGACTGTTGTCGCCGAGCACGAAGTACTCGTCCGGCCCGAGCCGGTAGGGGGCGTCCACCCCGTGGGGATGCCGCGGGACGCCGCCCAGCGTGCTGGTGTAATAGACGTCCCGGTAGAGCTTCAGGTCGGTCACCGCGAGCCCGCCCCCCTGGACGCCCAGGGCTACGGGCGACTCGTCTGCCGACGGGCGGGGAGAAGGATTGTCGAAGTCCAGCGGCACGAACAGCGGCGCGCCGTCGACCGCGACGATCAGCCGCCGGTCGAACACCGAGGCCTCCAGGCGGGCCGTGCGGGCCCCCTGCTTCGACTCGCACAGGGGGTTGCCCAGCGGCGTCACCTCCTGGCGGCGGTCGTTGCGAGCCACATGCACGCTCCGATTCGGATCGCCGACCGGGATCCGGACGACGAAGCGGTCGCCCCCGGCCCGGATCATCACCGCGATCATCGAGACGTCCGGCTCGATCGTCAGCCGGGCGTCCAGCGCCAGGTCGGGCACGACGTTCTCCGCGCCCAGGTCGCCACCGTTGTAGGCATAATGGTCGCGGATCGGCCCGTAGCGCCCGGAGCCGGGATCCCAGTGCCGGTAGACCAACCAGTCCTCGGGATCGCCTGGGGCCGGGGACGGCGCCTCGTGGACGAACCCCCCGACCGTCGGCGACCAGCCGGTCGAGAGCCGCCGCCGCGGGGAGCCCCGGAGGAAGAACCAGCGCGGGAAGCGGTCGGCATCCGCCGGTGCATAGCGGGTGTCGTGGACCAGGATCCGCATCCCCCGCTGCTCGGCGAGGCTCTTGCGGGCGATCCGCCCGTCGACCAGGACGTCTCCGCCGGAGATCTGCACGGACTCGCCCGGCAGGCCGACCACGCGCTTGACGTACGCCTGCGTCGGCTCGGTCGGGAAATGGAAGACCGAGACCTCCCAGCGGCGGGGTGGGCGGAAGTCGTAGAGGAACTTCTGGACCAGGACCCGGTCGCCGTTGCACTCGACGGCCGGGAGCCCGTCCAGGTCGGTCTTCCCGCAATTCGGGCAGACGGCCCGCGGCGGGTTGCCCTCCTCGTCGAGGCCGATGACGAACAGGTAGCGGCAGTTCGGACAGGTCAGCTCGCGATGATGGCCCATCAACGTGGGGGCCATCGAGCCGGTGGGGACCACATACGCCTCGGCGGCGAAGGTGCGGAACAGCAGGACCCCCAGGCAGAGCACGACGACCAGGTCCACCGTCTGCCGGACGACCCCGACGGTGGGGTTATCGATGCACACAACATTCTGGGCCGATGGAGGTTGCGTCATGTCCAGTGGATCGGGGTCGGTTCGGATCGATTCGGATCAGATCGGGGGGCCGGCGACGCCCGGGGGCCGGGCCGCGGGCCTCAATCCTCACTGTCGTCGAGCACCGAGAGGAACGCGTCCTGGGAGATCTCGACGTTCCCCACCTGCTTCATACGCTTCTTGCCTTCCTTTTGCTTCTCCAGCAGCTTCCTTTTTCTCGTGATGTCGCCGCCGTAGCACTTTGCGGTGACGTTCTTGCGCAGGGCCGAGATCGTCTCGCGGGCGATCACGCGACTGCCGATCGCCGCCTGGATGGCAACCTCGAACTGGTGGCGATCGATTTCACCTTTCAGTTTCCGGACCAGTTTGCGGCCCCGACGGTCGGCGTGGGCCCGGTGCACGACCACCGAGAGGGCGTCCACCCGCTGCCCGGCCACCAGGATGTCGAGCCGGCAGAGGTCCCCCGCTCGGTAGCCAAGCAGGTCGTAATCCATGGTCCCGTAGCCGCGGGTCGCGCTTTTCAGCTTGTCGTAGAGATCATAGATCATCTCGGCCAGCGGCAGCTCGTAAGTGAGGATGGCGCGGGTCGTGGAGAGGTACTCCGTCTTGATGTAGACCCCGCGCCGATCCTCGCACAACTGCATGATCGCGCCGATGCAGTCGGCCGGGAGGATGAAGTTGACCTTGGCGATCGGCTCGCGGAACTCCTCGATCTCGCCGGAGTCGGGGATCCGCGTGGGGTTGGAGATGTGCAGCGTCTCGCCCTTCTTGGTGACGATCTCGTAGGTGACGTTCGGGGCGGTCTGCACCAGCGCGAGGTTGCTCTCGCGCTCCAGCCGTTGCTGGACGATCTCCATGTGCAGCAGGCCGAGGAAGCCGCAGCGGAAGCCGAAGCCCAGGGCGTCGGAGGTCTCGGGCTCGAACGAGAAGCTGGAGTCGTTCAGGGCCAGCTTCTGGAGGGCCGTGCGGAGGTCGTCGAACTGGTTGTGCGAGGCGGGGAAGAGGCCGCAGTAGACGACCGGGACGGGCTCCTGGTAGCCCGGCAGGGCCTGCTCGGCGACCCCGGGGACCTGGGTGATCGTGTCGCCGATCTTCACGTCGGACAGCTTCTTGATGTTGGCGACCACGTATCCGACCTGCCCGACCCCCAGCTCCTCGCAGGGGACCTCCCGCGGCCGGAAGCGGCCCAGGCCGGTGACCTCGAACTCGCTGCCCTCGGCCATGAGGCGGATCTTCTGGCCCACCCGCAGCACGCCGTCCACCACGCGGACGTAGGTGATCACCCCCTGGTAGTCGTCGAACTTCGAATCGAAGATCAGGGCCCGCAGCGGGGACTTCGGGTCGCCCGAGGGGGCCGGCACCCGGTCGATGATCGCGCGGAAGACCTCGGGCACGCCCACGCCGGTCTTGGCGCTGATGGCCAGGATCTCGTCGGGGTCGATGCCCAGGGTGTGCATGACCTCCTCCTTGACCTCCTCCGGCCGGGACGCCTGCATGTCGATCTTGTTGAGCACCGGGACGATCGCAAGGTCGTTGCCAACCGCCAGATAGGCATTCGCGACGGTCTGGGCCTGGACCCCCTGCGTCGCGTCCACCAGGAGGATCGCGCCCTCGCAGGCCGCGAGGCTCCGCGAGACCTCGTAGTGGAAATCGACGTGGCCCGGGGTGTCGATCAGGTTCAGCTCGTAGGCCTGGCCATCGAGCGTGTAGTTGATCGCGACGGCCCGCGCCTTGATGGTGATCCCGCGCTCCCGCTCGAGGTCCATGTCGTCGAGGAGCTGCTCGCGGAACTCGCGGGGCGTGATCGCCCCGGACTGGAGCAGCAACTGGTCCGCCAGCGTGCTCTTGCCGTGGTCGATGTGGGCGACGATCGAAAAATTGCGGATGTACCTGGGATCAAAGACCATGCGACAAATCCGATGGCGTGAAAGAGGCCGTCGGGCCGCGCCCGGGGCCGGCGGGTTCGGTCCGACCGGGACGGTGGATCGGGCCGAGGAGTCGGGATCCGCGGTCGAGGGACCGGGCGGTCACCCCCTCAGGCCCCTCAGGACGCGGACGGCCCGATCCCTCACCCCGGTCCCGACGCGGTCCGGAGGCCCGCAGCACGGACGCTTGACGGCAAGGGATCTCCTGAAAGTACCTTTCCCGGCCCACGCGGGGAGGGCGTGGTGGAGCGGAACATCCAGAATGATTATATTACGGCCGTCGGATGAGGAGAAGCCGGCTTGTGCGGACTTGCATGGTCCCAGCCCGGGTCGGAGCAGACGGCCAGCCGGGGCAGCCACCCGCTCCGCCTCGGCCTTCCGGCCGCCGTTCGAGGATCCCACCATGAAGTGCGTCTCCGCCCTCTCCCTGGCCGCCGAGACCCCGGTCGCGATCGACGAGGTCCTCGGCCAGCTCGCCGAGGCGACGGGCGGCCGGCCCGGCGACCTCGCCCTGGTCTTCTCGTCGACCCACCACGCCGACGAGCTGGGCAGGATCGGCCCGGCGATCCTCGACCGGGGGTTGGCTAGACACGTTCTGGGCTGCACCGGCGAGTCGATCGTCGGCGGGGGGCGCGAGGTCGAGGGGGCCCCCGCCCTCTCCGCCTGGTCGATCGAGCTGCCCGGCGCCGAAATCGAGCCGATCCGGCTCTCCGGCGCCGGCCAGTCAGCCGTCCAGCGGCTGCGGCAGGTCCCGGAGCCGGAGCGAGCCGCCCTCATCCTCCTCGGCGACCCCTTCTCCTTCCGGGTGGATGAGTTCTTGAAATCGATCAACGAGGAGGCGCGCGGGTTGCCCGTGATCGGCGGCATGGCCAGCGGCAGCCAGGTCCCGCGCGGCAACCAGCTCCTGCTCGACGGGGATGGCTTCCACGACGGGGCGGTGGCCGTGCTGCTCTCCGGGCCGCTCTCGGTCCGGACGATCGTCAGCCAGGGCTGCCGCCCGATCGGCCGCACCATGCTCGTCACAAAGGCGGAGAACAACGTGATCCGGGAACTGGGCCGGCGCCCCGCGGTGGCGGCCCTCCGCGACATGTTCCAGGAGCTCTCCCCCGACGAACAGCAAAAGATTCAGGACGGACTCCACGTCGGCCGGGTGATCAACGAGTACCAGGGGAGCTTCCGTCGGGGCGACTTCCTGGTCCGCAACGTGATCGGGGTGGATGACTCTGGGGCGCTCCAGATCACCGACATGGTCCGCGTCGGCCAGACCGTGCAGTTCCACGTCCGCGACGCCGAGACGGCCGACGAGGACCTCCGCGAGAACCTGCTGGCGGCCCGTGAGCAGGCCCGCCGCACCGGGACCCCGGCAGGGGCCCTGCTGTTCACCTGCAACGGCCGGGGCTCACGCCTGTTCGACGAGCCGGACCACGACGTCCGGCTGATCCACGAGGTCCTCGGCCCGATCCCCGTCGCGGGCCTCTTCGCCATGGGCGAGATCGGGCCCATCGGCGGCCAGAACTTCGTTCACGGCTTCACGGCCAGCGTCGCGGTCTTCGAGGAACCGGCCGAAACCGAGCCCACACCCTCATGACGTCCGGAACCGCCCCAGCCTGGCTCGCCGAGGTGCAGAAGGCGCCACGCTCGATCCCCGCATCGGCGACCCGCCCCGCCCCCCTGCTCTTCGACCGACACCACCAGCCGATCACCACCGCGGAGGGCTGGGGCCGGCACCGCGCTGCGCTCCGGGACGACTGGCTGCGATTCCTGGGGACGATCCCCCGGCCGTCCTCTCCGCCGGGCTTCACCGTCCTCGAGGAGGACCGCTCGGACATCATCCGCCAGTTAATCCGCTACGAGGCCGAGCCGGGATTGCCCGTGGAGGCCTACCTGCTCCGCCCCAAAGGCGAGGTGAAGTCCGCGCCGGGGGCGGTGGTGCTGCACTCGACGGCCGACATCACGATCCGCCAGCCCGCCGGGCTGGAGGGGCCGGAGTCGCACCACATCGGCAAGCAGCTCGCGCAGCGGGGCTACGTCGTGGTCTGCCCGCGCTGCTTCCTCTGGCAGTACAGCCGGCCCGGGAAGATCGCCGAGGCCGTCGACTGGTTGCGGGACCGCCACCCGAGCGTGCGCGGCATGGCCAAGATGCTCTTCGACGCCGTGCGGGCCGTCGACCTGCTCGTCTCCTTGCCGGGGGTGGACGCCCGTCGGGTCGGGGCCATCGGCCACTCACTCGGGGCGAAGGAGGTGCTCTATCTGGCCGCCTTCGACGAACGGATCCGCGCGACCGTCTCCAGCGAGGGGGGCATCGGCCTGGGCTACTCCAACTGGGACGCACCCTGGTACCTTGGCGACGCCATCCATCGGCCCGGGTTCTCGCTCGACCACGGCCAGGTCCTCGCGCTGGCGGCCCCACGCGCCTTCCTGCTGCTCGGCGGCGACTCCGCCGACGGCGACCAGAGCTGGCCGTACATCGAGGCCGCCCTCCCGGTCTGGAGGTTGACGGGGGCCCCGGAAGCCGTCGGACTCTTCAACCACCGCCAGGGCCACGCCTTCCCGCCGATCGCGCGGGACCGCTCGTACGAGTGGCTGGACTGGTTCCTCCGACCGAGGGAGTGAAGGCGTGCCGACTTCGGGTGCCGCGATAGCGGGCTGGAGTTCCGCGGAGTCTCCGTTTCGTGCGGGAACTGGCCTGGTACACTAGGCGCATGGCCTGAGTTGGTCTTCGGATGGTAGGGTGGGTCAGCATCGCCCGCGATGCGCCTTCCACCGGCATTTCCGTGGGTTGCGCCGCCTTCGGCGTCTGACCCACCCTACTAGGGAACCCGCTTACCGACGGCCCCCGCACGGGCATCGACACGAGACGACGTCATCCCACGGGCATTCCGGAGTCAAGGCCGTCATGGCGGACTGGCGAGAGGCGATCGATGAGTGGCTCGAGGAGAGGCACGGGCTGCTGCGCGAGGTCCGCCGCCGGCTACACGCCCACCCCGAGCCGAGCCGGGAGGAGTACCTGACCACGCGGTTCCTCGCCGAGGAGTTCGAGCAGGCGGGGCTCCCGAGGACGGTCGCGCCGACGGGCCGGGGGCTGTTCGCGGGGCCGGAGCCGGACGACGGGCAGCCGCTGATCGCGTTCCGGGCGGACATCGACGCCCTTCGGATCCAGGACGCCAAGCCCGTCTCCTACCGCTCGACCCGCGATGGCGTGATGCACGCCTGCGGCCACGACGCGCACACGACCATGGCGCTGGGGGCCTCGCTGGCCCTCTGGAACTGCCGCGACGTCTTGCCCCCGAAATTCGGCTGGCGGGCCATCTTCCAGCCGTCCGAGGAGGTGGGCGAGGGGGCCTTCGAGATGATCGCCGCCGGGGCGATGAAGCAGGTCCGGGCCGTGGTCGCGCTGCACGTCGATCCCGACTCGCCCACCGGCCGGATCGGCTATCGCCCGGGCGTGCTGACCGCGTTCTGCCAGGAGCTGGAAGGTCGAGATCAACGGTCGCGGCGGGCACGCCGCAGGCCGCACCAGTCGATCGACCCGATCGGCGTGGCCTCGCAGTTCATCACCAGCGTGTACCAGTTCAGTGCCCAGGTCGGTCGACTCGCGCGACCCGGTGGTCGTGACCTTCGGCTCGATCCAGGGGGGGACCAGCGGCAACGTCATCCCTGAGCAGGTGCTGATCCGGGGACGATCCGGACGCTCAGCGAGGCGTCCGGCGGCCGCGTGGCCGAGCGGATCCGGCAGATCGCCTTCGGGCTCTCCGAGGCCAGCGGGGCGACGATCCAGGTGACCTTCCGCCGGGGGACCGACGCGGTGGTCAACGACCCGGAGGTCACCCGCACCTGCGTGCAGGCCGCCGGGGAAGTGGTCGGCCCGGCCAATGTCGAGGAGATCCCGCTGCCCAGCATGGGCGGCGAGGACTTCTCGGGCTACCTGAAGCATGCCCCCGGGTGCCTGCTCCGGCTCGGCGTGGCGGCCGCCGACCGGCCCCGCCACTTCCTCCACTCCGCCCACTTCGACATCGACGAGCAAGCGCTGGTCCTCGGCGCCCGCGTGATGGCCCGGAGCGTCGTGCTGCTCGCGGAATCGGCCAGGAGCCAGGCACGTGAGCCCCTATAACTTCCTCTCCAACCCGCGCCCTACCCTGGGCGTGGAGATCGAGCTGAACCTCGTGGACGCCGCCACCCTGGCACTCCGCAGCGGCGTCCGGCCGATCCTGGAGAGCCTGCCGGCGAGCCTCCAGGGCTCGGTCAAGCCCGAGCTCTTCCAGTGCTACCTGGAGATCAACACCGCGATCTGCGAGGACGTCGCCGGGGTCGGCAGGGACCTGGCCTCCAAGATCCGGCTCGTCGAACGTGCCGCGAGGGCCCAGGGCATGAGGCTCTTCTGGGGGGGCACCCATCCCTTCTCGCACTGGAACGACCAGGAGGTCACGCCCGATCCTCGCTACCTCGGGCTGGTCGACCTGCTCCAGGAGACCGCGCGGCGGCTGGTGACCTTCGGCCTCCACGTCCACGTCGGGCTCGACTCCGGCGACAAGGCCATCATGATCTGCGACCGCATCCTGGCCCACCTGCCGACGCTCCTGGCGCTCTCGGCCAACAGCCCGTTCTGGCTGGGGCGTGACACCGGCCTGCACTCCCAGCGGAGCAAGGTCATGGAGACGCTCCCCACCTCGGGCCTCCCCCCCCTGATGCGGAACTGGAGCGAGTATACCTGGTTGCTCAACCACATGATCGAGACCGGGTTCATCAAGACCATCCGCGAGATCTGGTGGGACGTCCGCCCGCACCACAACTTCGGGACCATCGAGGTGCGGATCTGCGACATGCCCCCCACGCTCCGGCACGTCCTGGGGCTGACCGCCCTGATCCAGTGCCTGGTGCACGACCTCTCCGAGGAGATCGACCGGGGCACCTACCAGTACAACTGCCATCCGTTCCTGATCCGCCAGAACAAGTGGCGGGCCTGCCGCTACGGGATGGACGCCCGGCTGGTCGACCCCGTCACCTTCCAGTCGGTCCCCGCGCGGGCGGTGCTCCACGACCTGATCGGCCGCCTGGAGCCGCGTGCCCGCGAGCTCGGCTGCCTGCCCGAGCTGGCCATCGCGCGGCGGATGGCGGACGAGCCGACCGGTTCCACCATCCAGCTCGAGATCCATCGCGGGACCGGCGACCTCGCCGAGGTCGTCCGGCGGATGCTCGCCCGTTCCGAGCTGGGCGACTGACGAGCCCCGGCCCGCGGTGATTCCTGAAAGCATGCTCGTACGCCGGATGCCCGGACAACCTGCCGTGGCTTCACGGTTTCTTCATGTTTCCTTCTTAATGCGCTGCCCCTGCCCCACATAGAATAAAGCCGTGCCGAGCCGGACCACGCTGCCCCGCGCCACCCCACACGGATCCATCGCCCCCATGCCGAAATCCAAGATCCTGGTCATCGAGGACGAGCGGGCGCTCGTCGAGGTGCTGACCATCAACCTGGAGCGCGAAGGCTTCGAGGTGTTCTACGCCCACGACGGCCAGGAGGGCTTGCGGCAGGCGCAACTGAAGCTGCCGGACCTGATCGTCCTGGACCTCATGCTGCCGCTGAAGCCGGGGCTGGAGGTCTGCCGCGAGCTCCGCATGGGGGCCCGCACCCGGGACATCCCGATCATCATGGTGACGTCCAAGGCCGAGGAGTCCGACCAGCTGGTGGGCTTCGCCACCGGCGCGGACGATTACGTCACCAAGCCGTTCAGCATGAAGGTCCTGATCCAGCGGATCAAGAAGGAGCTGAGGCGGATCCAGCTCCAGGACGAGGCCCCGGCCGGGACGGTCCTCGAGAGCCAGGGCGTGGTGATCGACCGGCACCGCCACCGGGCGCTTTTCCGCGACACCGAGCTGCCCCCGACCCCCACCGAGTTCCGGCTCCTGGAGGCCCTGGTCCGCCAGGCCGGGCGGGCCTTCACCCGCTACGAGCTGATGGACGCCGCCATCGGCGAGGACGCGATCGTGCTCGAGCGCACGATCGACGTCCACATCAAGAGCCTGCGCAAAAAGCTCGGCGAGGCCGGCGAGCTCATCGAAACCGTCCGCGGCGTCGGATATCGGTTCCATGAGCCGAGGCTGGTCGGTGCCTGAGCTCCGGCCGATCGGCCTCCATCCCCGGCGGCCGATGCGGCGGCCGGATGCTCCTGCTCGGGCGTTCCTGCACCAGCTCCGCACGCACCACGGACACCTCGCGGGGCGCCTCGATGCCAAGACGCACCTGGCCCCCCTCCAGCCGGACGACCGTGACACAGATGTCATCGCCGATGAAGAGCTTCTCCATCAACTTCCGCGTCAGCACCAGCATACGACCCTTCCTTTGCTCGGCCCTGAAATCGGATCCCTCCGAAGTGACTTGATTTGCGCGGAGCCCACACGCCGCGCCGATCGGGCTCTCTTCCTCGACTCTAGATCAATTCTCGGGACCGCGCCGGCTTTCCTTGGCACCTCGCATCCCGCGCGGACCGCGCAGCCTGTGCATCCCGTCACTCGCCTCGGCCCCGGGGGGACGTGTATACTGCCTACGAGTGTCCACGTGCTCGCGCGAAGGTTGTCGGACGTCCAGGTAACGCCGGCGCGGGCCCTTGCCGCAGTTCGGGGGAGCGATGTCTGAAACGCATGCCGTGATCATCGTCGGATCGGGCTCGGCGGGGCTCACCGCCGCCCTCTACGCCGCCCGCGCCAACCTCGCCCCGCTGGTCTTCGAGGGCAAGGAGCCCGGCGGCCAGCTCACGCTCACGACCTCCGTCGACAACTTCCCCGGGTTCCCGGAGGGGATCCAGGGCCCCGAGCTGATGGATCTGATGCGCAAGCAGGCCCAGCGCTTCGGCGCCGAGACCCGCTGGGAGACCGCCTTCGAGGCCGACCTCTCCCGCCGGCCGTTCCGCATCCGCACGACCGACGACCCCAGCGGCGATCCCTCCAGCGGGACGGTCCGCGAGTACGAGGCGAAGGCGGTGATCGTCGCCACGGGGGCCTCGGCGCGGTGGCTCGGCGTCGAGGGCCCCTACCGCGGCAACGGCGTGAGCACCTGCGCCACCTGCGACGGAGCCCTCTACCGCGGCAAGGAGATCGCCGTCGTCGGCGGCGGCGACTCGGCCGTAGAGGAGGCCACCTTCCTGACCCGGTTCGCCACCAAGGTCACGCTGATCCACCGCCGCGACGCGCTTCGCGCTTCCAAGGTCATGCAGGACCGGCTCAAGGCCAACCCGAAGATCGACTACGCCTGGAACGCGGTCGTCGACTCGATCCTCGGCGAGAAGCACAACGGGCTCGACGTGCTGACCGGCGTCCGGCTCAAGTCCACGAAGGACAGCTCCTCGAAGGACCTGAAGATCGACGGCCTCTTCCTGGCCATCGGCCACGTCCCGAACACGGCGATCTTCAAGGGCCAGCTCGCGACGACGCCCGAGGGCTACCTGCTCAACCGCACCGCGCTGGCGTGGAAAGGCGTGGAGGCCCCCGCCGGGCTGCTCGACTCGATGCCCAACTACGGCACGGCCACGAACGTCGAGGGCGTCTTCGCCTGCGGCGACGTCGTGGACACCCACTACCGCCAGGCCATCACCGCCGCCGGCTCCGGCTGCGCCGCGGCCATGGACTGCGAGAAGTGGCTCGAAACCCTCGCCGACGCGCACTGAGCCGACCCAGGAGGAACTCGCGGTGACGACGCTCACCTCGCCCCGGCTGATGACGACCGAGGAGCTGCTGGCCCTCCCCGACGACGGGATGGACCGCGAGCTGATCCGCGGCCGGTTGCGAGAGGAGCCGATGACCAGGAGGAATCGCTGGCATAGCCGCGTCCAGAACCGGATCGGTGCTCTGCTGGATCGATGGCTCGAGACTCGACCGGAGCCTCGCGGAGAAGTCGTCTCGGGGGAGGCGGGCTTTCGGCTCAGCCGCGATCCCGACAGCACCGTCGGCATCGACGTGGCCTACGTCTCGCCCGAGGTCGCCGCCGTGGCCCCCGAGGCGACGTACTTCGAAGGCCCTCCGGTCCTGGCGGTCGAGATCCTCTCTCCCTCGGATCGGCAGGGGGACATCGACGAGAAGATCCTGCTCTACCTGGAGACCGGCGTCGCCGTGGTCTGGATCGTCCACCCCCGGTTCCGGACCGTCACGGTCTACCGGCCCGACGCCGAGCCGACGATGGTCAGCGGCCGCCAGGAGCTGACCGCCGAGCCCCATCTGCCGGGGCTGCGGATACCACTGAGGGATCTCTTCGGGGCCTGATTCGTCACCCGGCGCCCGGCAGCCCGGGCACCTCGGCCTCCGCCTCGTCGGCCCGGGCTGCGGCCTGGCAGCGAGGGATCTTGACCGTGAAGCGGGTGCCGGAGCCGGGCCGGCTGGTGACCGAGATCTGGCCGCCGATCGAGGAGATCAGGTGCTTGACGATCGCCAGGCCGAGCCCTGTGCCGCCGAGCTCGCGGCTGCGGGCCTTGTCCACGCGGTAGAACCGCTCGAAGATCCGCGGTAGCTCGTCCCGGGGGATCCCGATCCCCGTGTCCTCGACCTCCACGCCGACGAAATCCGCCGCCAGCGAACAGCCCACCCGGACCCTGCCACCCTCCGGGGTGTACTTGATCGCGTTGTCGATCAGGTTGTCCAGGATCTGCCGGACCGCCTCCTCGTCGGCCAGCACCAGGGTCTCGCCGTTGAGGCAGCCGAGATCGAAGCTCAGCGACTGCCGCTTGGCCGTCGCCCGGTCGCGATGCCCCTCCACGCACGACTCGACCACCGGGGCGAGGCTCAATGGCCCGTGGTCGAACGCCTCGGTGCTGGAATCGAGCCGGGCGAGGCTGAGCATGTCCATGATCAACTGGTTGAGGCGATCGGCCTGCTCCTCGATCCGCTCCAGGAACTTGCGGTTAACCGAGTCGTCGGTCAGGGCCCAGTCGATGAGCGTCTCGGCGTAGGCCTTGATCGAGGCCAGCGGGGTCTTCAGCTCGTGCGAGGCATTGGCCACGAAGTCCTGCCGCATCCGTTCCAGCCGGCGCAGGTCGGTGACGTCGTGGAAGACCAGCACCGCCCCCGAGGGGGGTTGGCCCGGCAACGGGGTGCCACGGACAGAGAGGATCCGCGCCGGCCCCCGATTCGCCGCCTCGCGGATCGGGAAGACGACCTCGCCCTGGAACGCGTCGGGATGCGACAGCCTCAGGGTCTCCTCCACGGCGTTCTGGACCTGCGGGCTGCGGATCAGCTCCGGGACCAGTCGGCCGACGGAATTCGCGTCCAGCCCGAACAGGCCGTCGGCACTGGTGTTGGCGAACAGCAGCCGGCGGCGTGCGTCCACGGCGATCACGGCCTCCGCCATCGCGCCGAGCACCACGCGGAGCTGCTCGCGGTCCCGCTCCAGCCGGCCGATCCGCGAGTGGACCTCGGCCGCCGCCCGGTTGAAGTCCTCAACCACCCGGCCGACCGGCCCGGAGACCTCGTCCAGGATCGGCCTGGCCCGCTCCCCCCGCGCGAGGGCATCCAGCCCGCGCTTGATCTCACCCAGCGCGCGCGACCATTTCCAGGCGAGAAACCCCGCCGCCGCCAGCCCGGCGACGGTCGTCAGGAGGAGAGCCGTCTGCATGATCGCTCCACGTTCGAGACCGCTCCCATCGAAACACGTTCACAGTATCCGCATGAGTCGTCATGGGGTCAACAGACGGACGGCTCGGGCCCGGCCTCAGGGCGCCAGGCCGGCCTGCCTCAGCCGACCCAGCGCCTCGGGGACCGACTCGCTCGAGTCCCCCCCGGTGTCGATCGTCACGACCTTGCGAAGGGAGGCTTCGGAGAAGGGCTGCCAGTCGGACGCCGCGCGACAATAGACCTCCAGGCCCGCGTCCGACGGGTCGCCGCTCCGGGCGGCCAGGCGGGCCCGCACGATCTCGGCGTCGGCCCGGCAGTGGAAGACGACCGACGGCACGGCGTAGCGCGACGCCAGGTCGAGGAACGCCCGCCGCCAGGCCTCGGCGCGGAAGGTGGCGTCCACCACGACCCTCCGGCCCTCGAAGAGCGCCGCCTCCGCCCGATCGAGGCACGCCCGGTAGACCTGATCGGTCCATTCCGGCGAGTAGATCCCCTCCTCAAATCCCGCCCGGCACCCCTCCCCCGGACGCTCGCGGAACAGCTCCTTGCGGACCTCATCGGAGCGCACGACGGCGAACCCGGCCCGCCCGGCCAGGGCGCGGGACAGGGTCGACTTGCCCGTCCCCGGGAGGCCCGAGACCAGCACCAGGCAGGGCCTCGCGGCGGGCCCTTCGAGCGCGCCGAGCGCCACCAGCCAGTAACCCCGCGCCCGGCGGCGTGCCGCTGTCCGCTCCTCCTCCGGGACGCCTGGGGCACGGGCCTTCAGGCCGCCCACCTTGGCGCGAACCGCGGCGCGATAAGCGACGAACAGGGGCAGCAGGCGCGACGCCTCGTGGTCCCCGGAGGCCGACACGTACGCGTCCCGGAAGCCCCGCGCCAGGTCGTCCCGCCCCCGGGCCGTCAGCTCCATGAACAGGAAGCCCATGTCGGCGACCGGGTCGGTCGCGCGGAAGCCCTCGTTGAACTCGATCGCGTCCACGATCGTGATGTCGCCGGGCGGGCGCCGGGCCGGCAGGAAATAGACGTGGCCCGGCCGCAGGTCGCCGTGGCCGTCGCAGGGGAGCCCCCGCTCCCACCGCGACTCCAGGCAGGGCCGCAATGCCTCGAGGCTCGCCAGCGTCAACGCCCTGAGCCGCTCGAAAACCGAGGCGCTCACGGTCTGTCCGACCTCGGCCGCGGCCTCGTCGAGGTTCTGCCGAACGGTCCGTGCGAGGTTCTCGGGGCGGCTCAGCGCGTGAACCCGGTCGCTCCGCTCCGCGGCCGCGTGGAAGGCGGCGATCCGGCGCCCGAGCTCGGTGATCAGGCCGGGAGCCACCTCGCCCCGCTCGATCATCGACTGAAGCGTGGCCTCCTCCGGGAGCCGCTCCATCTCCACCGCCCAGTCGACGGCCTCGCCCGCGCCGCCCATCTTCAGCCCGCTCCCCTCGCGAGCGATCGGCACGACCCCGCGATAGACCCCGGGCGCGAGCCGGCGATTGAGGCGGACCTCCTCCTCGCAGAAGTGGCGGCGGAGCTCCGAAGTGCCGTAGTCCAGGAACGTCAGCCGGACCGGCCGCTTCACCTTGTAGACGTGATCCCCGGCCAGGAACACGATCGAGATGTGCGTCTGGCGCACCTCGACCCGATCGGGCCGGGGCTCGTAGGCCGCCGGATCGGAGAGGGCCTCGATCAGCGCATCCGGTTCCATGCCGACGTCTCCAGTCCTCGCACCAGGCCCGTACCTCCTCCCCATCGTATCCGCCACGGCCCCTCTCCGGCGCGGAACATCATGCCGGAGCATCGGCGCACGCCCGCGGGGTCGGCTGGATTCCTCGTGGCGTCCAGCGCCGAAGCCATGTACAATCCTTGTTGAACAACGACAGTCCCGCCTGGGTGCCTCCCTCAGGTTTCCTCCCGGGGAAGACGGAATGGACTCAGCACGTTCGTCGAGGCGCCGCCGGTCGCGGCTCGCGTCGGGATTGGTGGCGATCCTCGTCGCCTCGGCCGCCCATGCCGGCGAGGACACGCCGGGGCCCCGGGCGTCCGAGCCGTCACCCGCGGAGATCGATTTCTTCGAGAAGTCGGTGCGGCCGATCCTCGTGCAGCGCTGCCAGGGCTGCCACGGCCCCTCGAAACAGAAGGGCGGTCTGCGGCTGGACTCGCGGCAGGGTGTCCTTGCCGGCGGGACCACGGGGCCGGCGGTGGTCCCGGGACGGCCCGAGAAGAGCCCCCTGATCGACGCCGTCAACTACGGCGAGCTCTTCCAGATGCCGCCGAAGTCCAAGCTCTCCGACGAGGAGATCCGCGTCCTCACCGCCTGGGTCGAGCGGGGCGCTGCCTGGGGCTTCGAGCCGGGGGCGAACAAGGAGAGTGCCTCCGCCCGGGGCAAGTCGGGCGGAGGGCTCGTCGACCTCGAGACTCCCGGAGAGTTCGCCCGCCGGGCGAAGTTCTGGTGCTTCCAGCCGATCCGCGCGGCGGCTCCTCCGTCCCTCTCGGATGATGCGAACTGGTCGCGGAACCCCATCGACGGCTTCCTCCTCGCTGCCATGAGGCAGCACGGGCTCTCGCCGGCCCCGGAGGCCGATCGGCGGACCCTGATCCGCCGACTGAGCTTCGACCTGACCGGCCTGCCACCCTCGCCGGAAGAGGTGGCCGAGTTCCTCGCCGACCCCTCGCCCGACGCCTACGAGCGACTGGTCGACCGCCTATTGAATCGCCCCCATTACGGCGAGCGCTGGGGCCGCCACTGGCTCGACCTGGCGCGGTTCGCCGAGACCGCCGGGCACGAGTTCGACTACGAGACGCTCCACAGCTTCCGCTACCGGGACTACGTCATCCGCGCGTTCAACGCGGATCTCCCCTACGACCGGTTCGTGGTCGAGCAGGTGGCCGGCGACCTGCTGACCTCGCCCCGCAGGCATCCCACCGAGGGCTTCAACGAGTCGGTCCTGGGCACGGGCTTCTTCTTCCTGGGCGAGGGGACGCATTCCCCGGTGGACGTGCGGGAAGATCAGGTCCGCCGGGTGGATAACCAGATCGAGGTCCTCGCCAGGACGTTCCTCGGCCTGACGGTGAGCTGCGCGCGGTGCCACGATCACAAGTTCGACCCGATCCGATCCGACGACTATTACGCCCTGGCGGGCTACATGGTCAGCTCGCGGCACCAGCAGGCGTTCCTCGATCCGCCGGCGCGGATCGGGGGCCCGGCGGAGCGGCTCAGGAATCTCAAGTCAGCCATTCGGGGCATCCTGAACGAGGCGATGCCATCGCTGTCGGAGGAGTCGAGTGCGACCGTCCGGCGTGCCGTCGAGCCCGCGAGGAAGGCGCCGTCGCCGCTGATTGGTCAGCCATTCGAGCCGTTCGACCGGGACAGCTTCGCTCCCTGGCAGCCCGCGGGCGACGCCTTCGGCCAGGGCCCCTCGGCCGCGGGCGACTTCCGCCTGAGCGTCCGCCCCACGGACGCCTGGTTGACGCCCGTTCGGCCCGGCGCCGCGCACAGCGGCCTGGTGTCGGAGCGGCTCCAGGGCGTCCTCCGCTCGCCCACGTTCACGCTTAATCAGCGTTGGATCCACTATCTCGCCGCGGGCCAGGGCGGGCGGATCAACCTGGTCGTCGACGGCTTCGAGAAGATCCGCGACCCGATCTACGGGCGGCTGACCGTGGCCGTCGGCAGCGGGGATCAGCGCCGCTGGATCAGCCAGGACGTGGGCATGTGGCTCGGCCACCGGGCCTACATCGAGCTCTCCGACGGCGGCACGGCCGACTACAACGGCGGCCAGACCCGCATGGCGCCCGGCCGGGGCTTCGTCGTCGTGGACGAGATCCGGATGTCGGACGGCCCGGCGCCGCGGCTGGAGGATGCCCCCGATCCGACTCCGCTACGGCTCGACGCGCTGATCTCCACACTCCGGAGCAAGAATCCCTCGCTGGCCGCCCGGCTCGGCTCGCTGCTGGATGAATACCGATCGATCGAGGCGGCGATCCCCGAGCCCACCTTCGGGCTGGCCATCGCGGACGGGACGGGCGAGGACGCCCGGAAGCTGATCCGCGGCAATCACCGCACCCCAGGCGACGTCGTCCCCCGGCGGTTCCTCGAGGTCCTCGGGGGCGCGGCCGAGGGGAGCGCGGGGGCCGGCAGCGGCCGGCTCGAGCTGGCCCGGACGATGGTCGATCCGAGGTCCAACCCCCTCGTGCCCCGGGTGATGGTCAACCGCCTCTGGAAGCACCACTTCGCCGAGGGCCTGGTGAAGACGGTCGACGACTTCGGTGCCATGGGGCAGCCGCCCAGCCATCCCGAGCTCCTGGACTGGCTATCGGCCGAGTTCGTTGCCCGCGGCTGGTCGATCAAGGCCATGCACCGGCTGATCGTGACCTCGAGCGCCTACCGGATGAGCAGCCGGGCCCGTCCCGGGTCGGACGCGGTCGATCCGTCGAACGTGTACCTCCATCGGATGAATCCGCGGCGGCTCGAGGGCGAGGCGATCCGCGACCTCCTGCTGGCCGTCTCGGGCCGACTCGACGCCGCCATGTTCGGCCCCGGCGTGCCGCCGTACCTCTCCCCGTTCATGGACGGCCGGGGCCGGCCGCAGCATTCCGGCCCGCTCGACGGCGACGGCCGGCGGAGCATCTACCTGAACGTGCGGCGGAATTTCCTCAACCCGATGTTCCTGTCGTTCGACACGCCCGTGCCGTTCTCGACGATGGGCCGGCGCAACGTCTCGAACGTGCCCGGCCAGGCGCTCACTCTGCTCAACGATCCGCTGGTGATCCATCTGGCGGGCCTGTGGGCGGGTCGCCTGCTCGCCGAGGGTCCGCCCTCCGACGGCGAGCGGATCGGCCGCCTGTTCGAGGCTGCCTACGGCCGGCCGCCGAGCGAGGCCGAGCGCGAGCAGTGCCTCGCGTTCCTTCGCGAGCGGGGCCGTGGCGCCGGCGACGCCCGCCGCGCGGCCTGGGCCGACCTCTGCCACGCGATCATGAATGTCAAATCGTTCATCTTCATTGAATGATCGATTCAAGGCGATTTCAGTCCGATCGGCCTCCACACGGACAC
This sequence comes from Isosphaeraceae bacterium, assembly GCA_046349995.1. GTDB lineage: Bacteria > Planctomycetota > Planctomycetia > Isosphaerales > Isosphaeraceae > Aquisphaera. The sequence continues at coordinate 63,070 of JAXMBE010000037.1, forward strand.
GACGCATGCACTGTCGCCGCTTCGCTCCCACGCCCCGGACACGCCGGGAGCTACTCCTGCAATCGGCCAACGGATTCGGCGCGATGGCCCTCGCGGCGTTGCTCCGCGAGCCGGCGTTCGGCTCGATGCTGCGCGAACCGGCGGCCGAGCGCGTCGCGGAGGGCGGACAATCCGGGCGTCCCAGCGGGGCGGTCGGGAACGGGCCGCTCGCGCCCAGGCCGGGCCACTTCCCGCCGCGGGCGAAGAGCGTGATCTTCCTCTACATGGACGGCGGCCCGTCGCAGGTCGACACGTTCGACCCCAAGCCCAGGCTCGATCGCGAGCACGGCCAGCCGATCAAGGTGAAGACGCATCCCACCCAGTTCAACAACGTGGGCAACGTCCTCAAGTCCCCCTGGCCGTTCCGCCGGTACGGCCAGAGCGGGATCCCGGTGAGCGACCTCTTCCCGAACGTCGCCCGGTGCGTGGACGACCTGGCGATCATCCGCTCGATGGTCTCGAGCTTCTCTGAGCACACCAACGCGAACTACTTCCTGCACACCGGCAGCGGCCTCCAGGGTCGGCCCAGCCACGGGGCCTGGGTCACCTACGGCCTGGGCAGCGAGTCCCAGGAGCTGCCCGGCTTCGTGGTGCTCAACGGGGGGCTGATCCCCCCGGGGGGGATGGACTGCTTCAGCAGCGGATTCTTGCCCGCCGCCTACCAGGGCTCGCTCTTCCGGCCCCAGGCGCCGCCTCTGGCCAACATCCAGCCGACCGAGCCGACCGCCGAGGCCCAGCGGAGCAAGCTCGACCTGATCCGCAACCTGGATCAGGGCGTCCTGGGGAGGGTCGGCCATCACGACGGCCTCGAGGCCGCGATCGCGAACTACGAGCTGGCCTTCCGCATGCAGTCGGCCGTCCCCGAGCTGATGAGCCTGGAGCGGGAGTCGCCCGCGACCCGGCGGCTCTACGGGCTGGACGACCCCTTCCCGCCGACCCGGACCTTCGCCCGGGAATGCCTGATCGCTCGGCGGCTCGTCGAGCGGGGCGTGCGGTTCATCGAGCTCCTCTGCCCGTCCGTGGGCGGCGACCGCTGGGACCAGCACGGCAACCTGAAGGGCGGGCACGAGAGGAACGCCCTCGCCGTGGACCGGCCGATCGCCGGGCTGCTCGCAGACCTGAAGGCACGCGGGCTGCTCGACTCGACGCTGGTCTTCTGGGGCGGCGAGTTCGGCCGCACGCCGATGGCCCAGGGGACCGACGGCCGCGACCACAACCCCTACGGCTTCACCGTCTGGCTGGCCGGCGGCGGGATCAGGGGGGGGACGATCCACGGCGCGACCGACGACTACGGCTACCATGCCGTCGAGGACAAGGTGGAGATCCACGACCTCCACGCGACGATGCTCCACCTCCTGGGCATCGACCACAAGCGGCTGACCTACCGCTTCGGAGGCCGCGACATGCGGCTGACCGACGTCCACGGCGAGGTCATCACGAAGATCCTCGCCTGAGGCGCCGCCGGATCCCGCGCGAGATCAGATTACGACTCGACCACGCGAAAATGCTGGACGTGGTGCCGGTCCAGCCAGCTCAGGAAGCCCTCCTGCTCGTCGGTCAGCTCCACCTCGGTCATGTTCTCGGTGTCGAGCGGCGAGACCAGGAGGAAGATCCCCTCCATCAGCCAGTGCGTCACGTCGCTCCGCGAGACCCAGACCTCACCCTCGCCCAGGGTGGGGACCCCCGGCGTATCCGGCGGCGTCATGAAGTAGACGAGCTGGGACTTCAGCCGGGGCGAGATCGACAGGGGCGGGACCTCGGGATGATCAAGCGCGATCACGTGTACGGGCATGGCGAATCACCCAACTGTCGACTCGAATGGGATGCGTGCCAGGCGACCGCGTGGCCGCGGCGGAGGACGGTCTCGTCTCTCATCGGCCGGCGAGAGGCCGCGGCGTGACGATTGATCCCTCTCACCTGGATTCTGAATCCGGGTCCGGGCCGCGTCAAGTTGGAACGCGGCCGGGGTGCATCTCCCGGGGCGTTGCGTGAACGGACGGCGCCGGATCCCTCGCCAGCTCGTGGACTTTCAAGGACGACTCACGCAAGCAGACGGCCTCGACGCGGGCCAGCGAAGCGGCGGCGACCGGGAAATAGGGATCGACCATGCCGGCCCTGACGGCTTCCGCGATCGTCGTGATCCCGTCGAGGCTGGCGCTCTTGAGCAGGATCAACCGGCCCGACCCGAGATCCCGGCAGATCCGCGCGGCGATCGAATCCGACGTGACGTCCCAGCTCGCCGGCAGGGCGTCGCCGGCCCGGACGTCGGTCTCCTCCAGATACCGCCTGGGCGCCAGGATCGGGACCTTGCGTACACCCAGGGCGAGCTCCAGCTCGGCGACAGTCGCGACGACCTCCGAGCCGGGCAGGAGCGCGGCGAGGAGCGAGGCGGTCAGGTCCATCGCCTTCAGCGCGAGCGCGTGAGACGATCCCTGGTCGAGTCCATGGATCGCATCCAGCTCGCGGACGAGATCGGCCGCTGCCCCTCCCCCGGCGACCAGCACGCAACGTCCTGCCAGGGGAGGCCCGGTCTCCAGATCGCCGTTCAGGAACTCGCCGAGCCGCGCGGGCAACGCGTCCCAGCCCAGCAGGCTCCCCCCCACCTTGATCACGACGGGACGATCCATGATCCGGCCCCTGGCGACAATGCCCTTGAGTGAGCGACGAGTCAGCGGGCTCCCCCAGTAGAGACCACGGAACACTCGGAAGACACGGGAAGGAGGTCTGGATGTCGGGGGGCGGGCCGTCGCGGTGAGTCAGCCGGACCTGCCCGACCGTCCTCTCTCCATCTGCGTTCATTTGTGTTCATCTGTGGCTATTCCTCCCCGGATCTGTCGCTCATTTCCGCTGGATCCCTGGCTCATCTTTCCCGCATCTCGTAAGTGCTCAGTCGATCCCGCTGCCGAGTAGAAGCAAGGCCTGCGCGCACGCGGCCGTGGACGCGGCCTCGCCCCAGAGGTCGGCCAGGGCGTGGATCGGGCGGTCGTCGCCCAGGATGACGAGGGCAACCCGCCGGGCCAGGAACTCGCCCGACCCCGAGATCACCGCGGCCTCCGGACGGCCGATCGTCGCCTCGCAGACGCGCCGGGCTGCCTGGATCAGCCGATCCAGAAGGACGCGCTCCACGGCCTCGGCAAAGGCCCGCGCCTCCTCGGTCGAGAACTCCTCCCGATCGGCGCCGAGCATCCGGGCCAGTCGGTCGCGGGCCCGCTCCGCCGTCGCCGGGCGGCCGTCCGCGGTCGCGCGGTCGTCCTCATCCGGTCTCAGGTCGCCGAGGATCAGGAAGACGTCCAGGGTCGTCGCGAACAGCTCGGCGGCCAGGCCGATCGGCTCCGACTTCCCGATCGAAAGCTCGGCGGCCAGCGCGCAGACGGGCGTGCGGCGGACCCCGGCGTACACCAGCTCACCGGTCCTCAGTCGCTGGGTGTCCGTTCGTCCCCGCGCCACGACCTTCCCCCGGTCGAGCGGGATCAGGTCGGTCGTCGTGGATCCGATGTCGATGAGGATCGCCCGCTCATTCGGGACCGACGTCGCCGCGACGGCCGCCAGGGCCAGCCAGTTGGCGGCGGCCGCCAGGATCGGCTCGCGGCGGATTCGCTCCGGTCGATGGAACCGGCCGTCCGTGCCCCAGACGAGCACCGGGCGCGGACCCGCGGCCCGGTCCACCGCGTTGAGGATCGCCCGCACCCCCTCGGCCTTCGTCGCGAAGCAGTCGCACAGCTCCGCGGTCATCGTGAGGGCCACCGCGTCGAACGGCGGGAAGGACGACGCGAGCGCCGCGATGGCCGCGCCGAGTTCCCCGGGCCTCCGCCAGACCTCGAACGGCACCGTCCGCGGACCGGCCAGGCTGTGGGCCGCCTTGAGATGGGCCCCGCCGACATCGAGCGCCAGCCAGGCCCGGGCAAGAGGCTCGATCGAGTCCGGGGCATCCGCGGAACCGCTCATTCGGGCCCTCCCGGCCGGACGTGACCTTCGGCATCGAAGCGGACGGCGGGCCGGCTCGCGACCTCATCCGCCAGGCCCGCGAGGATGTCCCGCGAGGCCCCCGCGAGGCCCCGCGCGGCGAGCCACGCCCGCGCCAGCCGTCCGGGCGGCAGCAGCCGCGAGAGGCCCACGTGCGAGGTCGTCACCCGCGGGTTGATCTCGAGCACGACCGCCGAACGATCCTCCGGATTCCACACGAAATCCACGCCGACGAAGCCGCCGAGGCCGGGCACGCATTCGACGGCGCGGCGGAGGACCGGCAGGGCCTCGGGGCAGTGCTCGGGGACCGAGCCGCCGCGATACTCGAAACGCCCTTCCCGGATCGCGATCGACTGCCGCCCCGTGCCGATCAGCCAGGCCGTCCCATCGAGGTCCACCAGGAAGCTGGCACTCATCGGGATGCCCGGCTGGAAGGGCTGGATCAAGAAGTCGTCGCTCGCCCGCTCCGGCCCCTTCGCCGTCCTCGGATCGGACAGGAAGAACGTGTCCAGGCTCCCCGCCCCGTGGACCGGCTTCAGCACGGCGGGGAACCGTCCATCCTGCGGGATGCCCTGCCCCGCGCGGATCAACCGGCTCTCGGGCGTGGGGACTCTACTGGCCTGGAACCACTCCATCAGCCGCAGCTTGTCGGCGGTGAGCTCGATCCCCTCGGCCCGGCAGCCGAGCGACACCGCGCCAGCCCGCTCCAGGGCCCGCGTCAGGCGGGCCAGCAGCCCCGTCGTCTCCGGCGCGATCAGCACGGTAGAATCGTTCCCCGCGGCAAGCTCGACGAGGCGGCCGATCCCCGCGCCCTCGGGGATCCGCAGCGTCGTCCACGGCCCCGGGTCGTCGGGCTCGCGTTCGCCGATCGCGACGCGGACCTCGACCGCGAGATCGGCGACCGCGGCGAAGTCCCGGGCCAGCGACCGGCGCATGGCTCGCCCCTCCACCCGCCACGACCGAGGAAGGTCCCGGCCCGCGAGCCCCCCCGTGGCCCACTCGTGAATCAGGATCCGAAGCGGAGCGGATGAACTCATGGCAGGAGCAGGCTTCCGGGTCGTCCCCGTCCTCGACGTGCTGCACGGCCGGGCGGTCCACGCCGTCGCGGGAGAGCGGAGCCATTATCGGCCAATCCGCAGCCGGCTTCACCCCACTTCCGAGCCGCTCGGCCTGGCCCGTGCCTACCGGAACCAGCTCGGCCTGCACGACCTGTACGTGGCCGACCTCGACGCCATCCTGGGGGGCGAACCCGACCGGTCACTCTACCAGGAACTCGGTTCCCTGGACCTGGACCTTTGGCTCGACGCCGGGATCAGGGACGCCGCCGATGCGGCGAGGCTGGAGGGCCTGCCTCGGGTTACCCTGGTCGTCGGCCTGGAGACGATTCGCGGGCCGGAGGAAGTCCAGCAAATTCTCGAGCGGATCGGCCCGGATCGCGTGGTGCTCAGCCTCGATCAGCGTGAGGGATCTCCGCTTGTCGCCCCGGGGACCCGATGGTCCGGCCGCGAGCCGCTCGCTCTGGGGCTGGATCTGATGGCCCTCGGGGTCCGCCGGTTCCTCCTGCTCGACCTCGCCCGCGTCGGCACCGGCCGGGGGATCGGAACGGAAGGACTGCTCCGTGATCTTCGGGAGGCGGCCCCCGGGAAGATTCAGCCCGAGGTCAGCGTCGGCGGGGGGATCGCGACGATCGGCGAGGTGGCCGCTCTCCGCACCGCCGGTGCCGCGGCCGTCCTCATCGGCTCGGCCTTGCACGACGAGCGGGTCACGCGGGTGGACCTGGATGCCTTGATGACCGATTGAGTCCGTGGCCCGTAGGGTGGGTCAGCGTCGTGCTCGACGCGCAACCCACCGGGGATGGCCGCGTCGCGGGAGGTGGGGTGCGCCGCCTTCGGCGTCCGACCCACCCGACCGGTCTGAGCCGCGGGGCATCAGTCAGGAATCGCAGGTCGGAGTCAACGTCTCGCACCAGCCGGCCGGGCCGGGCCCGCGTGGCAACGGGATCGTGTCCTCTCGCAATGCCGCGAAGAGGGCGGCGGTGACGAGGTCGGCGGTGGTCCCGGGATTGAGGGTATTCCCCTCGGATCGCAGCCAGTCGTCCAGTCGCTGGCACCGCTCGCGGCCGGCCGCGGTGTCCGGCCAGCCCGCGTCGAGCACCGCCGCCGCGCGGGCCGATACGGCCGCCGCCTGTTCGAGTCCGCGCTTTCGGACGATCAAGGAGTCCGGGTGGCGGGCGAGCAGGTTCAGGAAGCACGCGATGATGGCCGTCTCCAGCGGCTGCCCGCGGCGGAGGCTCTCGTTGAGCGAGGGGACCGCCTCGCGCAGGACCTGGGGGAATCCGTCGGCATACTGCCGGGCGACCAGGTCGCGTTCGGCTGCCAGGGCCATGGCCTCGCGGAGCGTGACCGTGGGCTCGTCGGCCACATCCTGCTCTGCCGCCCGCCCAAGGCCGCCGGGGATGGCCCGGCGGATTGCCCGGTAGACCAGGCGAGCGTCCTCCACGGTCGTTGCCGCGAGTACGCGCCGCACGCCGGATTCCAGGTCAATCGCGGGATCGACGGCTGCCAGGGGGGTCAGCAGCAGGATCATGCCGAGATTCGTGTTCGTGCGGACGACCAGACGGGTCGCCTCGACCGCCTCGAGGATCGTCCGGCCGAGTGCCTGAGCCGCCGGCCCGGTCGAGCGGCTCCGCGATCGCCCCGCGGCACTGAGCAGGAAGTCCAGGTAGTGGAGCGATCTCGAAGTCGGCGAACCGGTGAACGTTGCCCGGCTTCCGGGCGGTCACCTCGAGCAGGCACGCCACCTGAGCCAGCCGACCGGGGGACAGGCGAGGATCCGCGACTTTCGATCCCGCTTGATCGTCGCTCATCTCCCGGCCTCTTTCAGCGCGGCGAGCACGGCGGCCGCCACGTCGATGCCCGTGACCCGGGCCAGGGCGCGCCAGCCGGGCACGGCGTTGACCTCGAGCACGGTGTAGCGTCCGCGATCGAGGTCCATCACGAGATCGACCCCGGCGAACTCGGCCCCGACCACGCGCGCCGCCTGCTGGGCGAGCTCGGCGGCCTCGGCGTCGAGCCGGCAGGCCTCCGGCCGGCCGCCCAGGGCGACGTTGGTGCGCCACTGGCCGGGCCCGGCGAACCGTCGCATCGCGCTCCAGCACCCTGCCCCGGAGCACGAAGGGCGCGGAGGTCGTGGCCCGGATGGCGGACCACCCGCTGGAGGTAGATCGCGGCGTCCATCCGTTCGAGCGCGTGGAACGCGCGCCAGGCCAGTTCGCGATCGCCGATCCGCATCAGGCCCCGGCCCTCCGAGCCGAAGAGGGGCTTGGCGACGACATCCTCGCCGAGGGCCTCGAACGCGGCGAGCGCCTCGGCCGCCGTCTGGCCCGTCCAGGTCGCCGGGACCGGCACTCCGGCGGCGGCGAGCATCGCCAGGCTGAGGTACTTGTCGACGGCCGCCTCGACGGCCCGGGGAGGATTCCACACAGGGACCCCGCCCGCGGCGACCCGGTGCAGGGCGTCCATCCGGAAGACCACCTGCTCCAGGCTCCCCGGCGGCATCATCCGCACGAGGACGCCGTCGCACTCCGTCAGCTCCACGCCGCCCGCCCCGACACGCTGGCGGCCCTCCTCGACCCACGCGGCGACCGACGGGAAAGGGACGGCCCTGAAGTCGAGGGCGAGCCCCTCGGCCGCCCGGGCGAGGTCGGCGACGTGCCAGCCGGTTCCGGAGACAAGCGCGACGATGGTCTTCATGGGAAACGGCCGAGGCCGGAGGGATCCTCGAGTCGACCCGGCCGCCTCATCCCCAGAAGGACCGCGCGAGGATCTCGGGCTCGACGCGCCCGAACGCGTGGGACTTCCCGGTCTGGAGATTCTGGAACACGACCTCCGCCGGGCTGAACAGGAGCGGGTCGACGGCGTAGAAGTCGTGGTTGTAGCGGGCGAAGATCGACGAGAAGGGCTCGCCGTGGTCGCGCGACGACGACGAGGGGACCCTCGGACCGATCTCCGCCAGGCTCGCGTCGTCGCCCGTCACGTAAAGCACGACCCGCGCGCCGTAGAGCACCGCGTCGTTGGTGCGGCCGATCGCGTCCATATCGTTGGCCGCGACGGGGGGCAAGGGCGCGGTGCCGTACGCCGACTGGATCCGGCTGAGGTCGAACTTCAGCTCGGCCAGCTTGTGCAGGGCGGTCTCGACCGAGCGGGCCACGATCTGGACCCCGCCCGCGAGGCTTGCCGTGGGGGCAGCCAGCAGGGTGACCGCGGCCGGCTCCACCCGGCATTCCTCGGCGATCTGCGCGATCACCGCGGCGGTCGGCGGCTTGCGAGTCTCGAGCACGCCCACGACCGATGTCTCGGATTCGCGAAAGCCGATGACGTCGTAGATGGGTTCCTTGCCGCGGACCGCGCGCATCGGGCCGGAGCCCATGGCGAAGTACTTCTCGCGGCTGACCGCCCAGCCCGCGTACTGCGAGCCCAGGCAGGCCCGGACCGGGTGGTCGGTCGCGACCTGCACGCAGGGGATGGGCCTGCCGCCCACCTCGCCGGGGACGATCTCCACGGAGGCGAGGTCCCCCATGCAGACCCGGGTCAGCTCGACGCCCGCAAGCAATCCGCCCCGCGTCTCGATCCCGCAGTCTAGGTAGCGGCCGCCCCCCTCGACGAGGTGGAGCAGGACCTTCCTCTCATGGGCGTGCGCCAGGATCGCTTCCACGAGCCAGAGGGCGCGACGGTTCATCGACATGGTCATGCGACTGGCCCCTCGCCGGGGCTCCTTGCTCATTCGTGCGGCGTGGCGGCGAGGACCTCGCCATGGCCGTCCACCACCAGGTCGCCATTGTAACGGTCCAGGAGGGCCGACGATACCGCCCGGGGGATCGCGAAGCCCCACGCGTCGAGTTGCCGGTAATAGAGCGCCAGGAAGGGCGCCGGGAACCTCCCGGCCGGGGCGAAGCTCGGCAGCAGGGCCTCCCCGGGCGCCCGGTCGAGGCCGGGCAGCACGAGCGTCCCGCGCTTCATCCCGGCCCCGGTCCGGGCACCGACCGGCCCCAGGGCGAGGATCGTCCCCGCGATCATCGATCTCCCTAGCCCGTCGCCGCAGCGGCCGCGGATCGCGATCAGCCCCCGACGCATGAGGAGCCCGGAATCGTCGCCGACGTTGCCCTCGACCAGGATCACGCCCTCGCGCATCCCGGCTCGGCTCCCGGGATGCGCCGCGCCCAGGAAGTCGCCCGCGCGGCCCCGGATGCGGAGCGTCCCGCCCCGAAGCTCCGCCCCGGCCCAGTCGCCCACGGCGCCCTCGACCTCGATGTGACCGCCAGACATCTCGGCCCCCAGGAGCGGTCCGGCGTCGCCCCGGACCTCGAGATGCCCCGTCGTCATCCCCCGGCCGAGGCCGTGCACATGCCGCAGGTCCCCATCGATGGCGAGGCGATCGTCGCCCCGTCCGCCCTCGACCCGGAAGAGTTCGGCCAGATCGACCGACGTGTTGCCCAGCCGCAGTCGGACCTGGCGGGCCTCGTCGGCGGTGCGGTCGCGGAAGCCCTCGGGGCAAAGCGCGGAGCCGTCCACCGGGAGCGTCGTCGCGTCGAGCCAGGTGAGCGAGAGGGACATCGGATCACCCTCCCCGGGCCGATTGATCGTCCCGGCCGGGCCGATCCGTATCGAGCAGCCGGCCGATCACGTCGTGGAGGCGGATGTGGAACGGACCGAGCTTGCCGCCGTAGTTCCCGGCGGTGATCGCGACCAGGCCGAATTCGCCGCGAGTCAGCGCGTCGATCCCGGTCGCCGTCGCTAGCTCGACCGCTTCCAGGGTCAGGCCGTCGATGACGATTTCGTAGACGCAACGGACATCCGGCGGCAGGTCGCTCGGGACGAGTCCGCGCAGGGTGGGGGCGAAGGCGGTGTTCGTGCTCGCGCGCAGGGCCTTGTACTTGCTGCCCACCTTCGAGCCCGAGCGGGCGATGCCGCCCGGGAAGGGCAGGATCACGTCGGGCACGCGGCGCATGGCCTGGACGGCGTGCTCGGCCGCGCGGAGCGTCGGGCCGGGCTCCCGGCCCATGAAGATCAGGTTCCCCCCGGCCACGCCTTTCTGGGTGCCGAAGACCTCCTCGCAGAGGAACTCGCCGTCCATCACCGGCACGCGCCAGTACCGCCGGCCGGCGAACTTCTTGGAGATCTGCCAGCCGTCGCCGAAGTAGCGGAGCCGGCCGCCGACGTTGACGGTCTTCTCGCCCGGCGGCAGGCCGTTGTAGCAGGCGGTCGTGGGGCAGGTCATCACGCACTGGCCGACGCGGTTGACCAGCGCCTTCTCAAGGGCGTCGCGGCTGAACGCGAAGAGGAGCACGCTGGCGCCGGGGCGCCCATCGGGCGTCTCCTCGGGAGCGAGCGCCCGCTCGATGGCCGCCTCGGCGTCGCAGGCGATGACGCTGGTGGCGTAGCCCGACATCGTGCGGGCGGCGACCTCGGCCCAGGCCGGCGAGTCGGCCGTCACGATCGCACGGGCCGCCGTCATCGGGAAGGCCTCCGCGAAGGTGTCCACGATGGTCACGCCGCCACGCTTCATGGTCCGGCCCCGATGTCGTCCGCGGGAGAGCTTCCCGCCGATGCCCCGGCGACGACCAGCGGCGCGGCCAGCTCTTCCTCGGCCACACGGAAATGGGCGGGGTGGACCGTGGCCTCCTCGCGGAGCCAGCCATCCAGCGCGGCCCGCATGCCCGGGTCGACCTCGCACCGGGTCAGCAGCGTTCGGCCCTCCGGGGCCGACCGCAGGTCTCCGTCGTCGACCACGACCTCGCCCCGCTTGATGACGTAGCGCGGCAGCGCGAACATCCGCCGGAGGTCGTCGTCCGGCGCGTAGATCGTGACGTCCGCGTCGGCCCCCGGACCCAGGTGGCCTTTCCGATGCAGCCCGAGGATCCGCGCCGGGCCGGCGCGCGTGATGATGGCGATCTCGCTCAGCGAATACTCGCGAGACAGGTCATTCAGCGGGCTCCGTTCCCGCACCTTTGCCGGCAGCCGGGCGAGCGTCTCGGCCCGCAGGCCGCGGTCCATCAGCAGGGCGATGATCTGCGGATACGAGACGAACGAGCCCCCGTTCGGGTGGTCGGTCGAGAGGGCGACCCGCCAGGGGTCCTCGACCCGCAGGAACCACTCCAGGCCGATCGCCCACTGAAGGGCGTGAACGTAATTGCGATCATCATACGTGATCGGGACGACGCCGCAGCCGTCCTCCTGCTCTACGTCCAGGCTCAGCCATTTGCGTCCGGTCACGTTCGCCAGGTACTGGGCGACGCCCCCGTCGGCCGTCATGCTGGTCGTCTCGCCGAAGAGGACCTGGCCGACGTCCACGCTCAGGTTCGGATGGCTGTTGACGTAATCGGCGAGCGGGCCGACCTGCGAGTCGAAGTCCGCCGTCTGGCCGGTCGAGCCGCCGTAGCTGTGGAACTGGATATGCGCCAGGTGCAGCCGATGCCCCTCGACGGCCTTCATGCCCTCCAGCGCGGTGGCCCAGTTGCCCGGCAGCCCCAGGTTCATCCCATGGAGGTGGACCGGATGGGGCAGCCCAAGCTGATCGACCGCGCGGGCCAGCCCGAGGGCGATCTGCCTGGGCGTTACATCGAAGTGATCGACGCGATCGTCCCAGCTCGAGATCTTCGCGCCGCCCTGCTTCCACTGCTCAACGCCGCCCGGGTTGACCACCTTGACCCCGAACCCCTTGGCGCAGTCGAGCAGCCAGGCGACGGTCTGCCGGAGCCCCTCTACGGAGCCGGCCCGGACCCGATCGAGGATCGCGTGATGGTTGCCCATGAGGACGAGCATGGCCCTGTCGACCACCGGGGTGTCGGCGAACTCGGCGTGCGCCTGGCGGGCCCCGAGCGGGGGGATCGCCGCGTCCACGGCGGTGGTGTACCCGAGCCCCGCGTACTGGTAGCCGGTGACGAACGTGCTGGGCACGCTGCCGATGGTCCCCGAGCGGAATCCGTCGCGGCGGGGCCACACCGATCCGGCCGCCCTCCGCTCCTCCGGTCGGAGCATCCGCGCCGCGTTGACCTTCGACCCGGCGATGTGCGAGTGGACGTCCACCCCGCCGGGCATCACGACATAGCCGCGGGCGTCGATGGTCCGCGTCGCCCGCGCCGCGGGATCGGCCGGCGGGACGATCACCCGGCCGTCGGCGATCCAGACGTCGTGCACCTCGTCGTGCACGCCGTTCGCGGGATCGACCACCCGCCCGCCTGCGATCCGTCATGTCTCGGGATTGCTCATGAGTTCAAACGACTCTTCACGGACTGGTGGATCGCCTCCAGCCACTCGCGCTCGGACGGAAATCTCGAGCGGCGGACGGCCCGCAGCGGCAAAGCGACGCCGTCGGCACGCAGGGCCGTCCCGGCCTCTTCCAGGCCGGTCACCGCCGCGTGGCAGCGGACCAGGACGTTGGCAGAGGCCTGCTCGTCGGAGTCTGCTCGACCGATCGAGATCACGGGGATGCCGGAAGGTACCGCGGATGGCGAGCCCAGGCTCGAACCCCCGACGACGAGTGCGACATCGGCCTCGAAACGTTTCAGGAGGTCCACCGCCGTCGTCACCCTCGGCAAGGATGCGGGATGGCCCTCGGCGAAATCGATCGCCCCGGGGAATCCCGTCTGCCAGGCGAGAACCGCCTCGGCTCCGGGCAGGTTCCCCGGCTCGCCCATGCCGAGGATCACGAATCGCGTGTGCCGGTTCAGCTCCCGAACCAGGCCGTGCGCGGCCTCGAAGACCGCTCCCACACCGCTCAGCGACGGCCAGTCTCGCGGCGGCGAGTAGAAGAGCGCGCCGTAACGCGCCTTCCGGAGGACCCCCGCGATCTCGGCGAGCGCTTCGAGTTCCATCCCCGTCGCGTTCCGCACCCGATCGGCGTTGAGCGCGATGCCCCTGATGACCCCGCGCAGCGTCCAGAGAATCTCGAACTCGCGAGCCCGGTCGATCGGGACGAAGTGATCGGCCTGCTCCGCTGTGAGCGTCTTCCGCTCGTCCGCCACCAGCACGGTCCGCCCGGCTCGGCCCTCGGGGATGAACCGCCCGCGAGGGGCGACCGAGTACCGCTCCCAGTGCCGAGAGTGCGTCTGCACGGGATCGGCGCCCCAGAAGACGACGACATCCGCCCGGTTCTTGACCTCCCCGAGCGTGGCCGAGACGCGGCCCGTCCGCGCCAGGGCGGAGGCGCGCGCCGCCGGCAGCGGGCCGGACCAGGGATCGAGGACGGCGCCGATCCGGTCGGCCAGCCGGGCGGCCGCGGCCACGGTCTGGTTGGTCGATCCGCCGAGCCCGAGGATGACCGGGGCGAGGGCCTCCGCCAGCAATTCGCCGGCCCGGCTCGCGGCCTCCTCGAACGTGGCGGGACACTCGTCGACCATCGCGACGGGGACACCCGACTCCCCGGCCGCCACCCCCCGGAACCACGTGTCGGCCGCGTCGCATCCGTTCTCGACGGCGACGACCGTCTCCCCTTGCATCGAGACGGCCAGATCGTCGCAAAGGCATCCGCAGGCCAGGCAGACGACCGGCCGGATCACCGTCATCTGCGATGGGCCGCCGTCTTGCGACGAGGCTGGAGGGAGGTCGGGCTCTGCCATGAGATCGCTCGAACGCGAGGCGGCCCGGCCTCGGAGATCAGGCCGGACATCGCGGGGTGGGGAGCAGTCCGGGGCGCCAGCGATTGTGCCAGAGCCCCGGGGCCAAGTCAAACCGGCGCCGGCGTCCGCGTCCCGAGGGGGATCCGATGCGCCCGGCGATCCCGACGAGGCCTGGAGCAGACGGAAGAAATCACGAAACGCAGACAGAACGATCCACGGAAGAGACGGAAACGAGAGCCGGAAGGGCCGGAGGGAGGGACGTCGGGCGAGACCAACTCGTCGGCATCCTTTTTAACCGATATGTGATCAGCTTTGTTTATCTGTAACCAATGTTCTCGTCTTTCCCGGATCCGTGGCTCATTGTTTCCGATTCCTGATATTTCCTCGGCCTCCCTCGGCGTTCGCCGTGTCGTTCGATCGCGGGGGCCAGCCTCTCGATCAGCTCCTCCGCGATGGTCTCATTGGCGGCCTCGGTCGTGTGGCAGAAGTCGAGGAACACGAGAGCCGCCGTCTGCTCGAAGATCCCACTGAGGTCGATGAAGTCCGGATCCGACCCCGGCGCGGGCGAGGTCTCCAGCTCCTCGCGGACCTGGCGGAACAGCTCCCTCGTCCAGCCGAACTTGTCGCTCTCCTCGCGCTCGAAAGGGACCAGGGCAGCCTTGCGGAAAATCACCGGCTGCCAGGCGAAGAGGGCGCGGAAGCCGTAGGCCCGGCCCAGGGCCTTCACGAGCGTCATGTTGGCCGCATAGCACCGGACGACCTCGCGGGCGAGCGGACGAAGCTCGGCCGACGAGCCCGGCTCGCGAGCCGCCGGGGGGGCCAGACGCCGGCCGATCGAGCCGGCCAGGCGGTACCAGGCCGAGTGTCGCACCAGGTTCGACCCCAGCGCGGCGGCCAGGCGTGAGGGAGACTGGAGGATGTTGAACTCGCGGACCCGGTTGACCTCGTTGGTGCTCACCGCCGCCCGGCGCTCCAGGAGCGCCGAGGTCGTGTCGTTGACGCCGTCATAGAACAGGACCAGGTCCGGGCGATACCCCGCCTGAAGCTCGCGAGCCAGGGCGATCACCTCCTGGGTGTTCACATAACCAATCTCTGCCAGGCTCCGGACCTCGACGGCGATCCCCCGCTCGTGGAATTTCCTGGCGAGGTGAGACGGGATCGTCCGGTCGTCGCGGGCCCCGAACCCCCAGAGCGACGAGCCGCCGAGGAGGAGGAGCTTGAGGGGCGAGGCCTTGTCCGCTGCCGTCACCCGGGGCCCCGCAGGCTTCCAGATCGCCCGGGTACCGTCCTCGTCGACGGTGATCGTCCGGCCCCGGAACGGACGCTGGCGGAAGTAGACGAACGGCTGCCAGCGGTCGTTGAGCGACTCCAGCTCCCGGTAGTGCACCGGCAGCCAGGCGGCCGATCCGTCAAGCGCTTCGAGCACCCGTGGGTCGGGGGGTATCGCGGGCTGCCCGCGGTCCTTCAGCCAGAAGATGCCCCGCAGGCCGAATTCCCCGAGCGCGATCAGGAGCAGCACCAGCCCGAAGATCGACCATGCGGTCCTGCCCCCCCGCAGGACGCCCAGCAACTGCCTCAGCAAGGACCTCATGTACCGTCTCGGCTTGTCGGTCGGAACCCGGACTCGGTAGCGTGAATCGTGATGACGCTCTGTCGAAAACCCCGGAGACCCCCGTGTATACCCCCTTTGCTAGCGGGGAAGGTGATTCACTCCAGCTCGTGAGGAGGAGTGGGGGACTCTCCCCTTACTAAGGGGAAGTCAGAGGGGGCCGAGTGCCACGGCATCCCCCAACGCACGGGCCCTCGACAGGGCATCGTGATGACTGTACACCGGCCCGAGACGCGGGCCAGCACACAGCGATCCCTCATCCCTGCTGCCAGACGATCCCAGGTCATTGAAGGCGTCCGAGCGGCCGTCCTGGGTGCCACGTCGGGCATCGGCCGGGCCGTGGCGATCGCCCTCGGCGACGCCGGCGCCGATGTGATCGTGCACGGGAGGAGGTACCCCGAGGCCGCGGAGGAGGTCGCCGATCGCTTGCGTGATTCGGGCGTGCGTTCCCACGTCCTGATGGCCGACCTGGCCAGCCCGGAGGCGGGCGACCGGCTCGTCGAGCAGGCCTGGGACGTCTGGGGAGGGCTCGACGCCTGGTTCCAGATCGCCGGCGCCGACGTCCTCACGGGAGGCCAGGCGAAGCTGCCCTTCGAGCGAAAGCTCGATCTCCTCTGGCAAGTGGACGTCGTCGCGACGATCCGGCTCTGCCGCGAAGTCGGCCGTCGGATGAAGGCGCAGGGCAAGGGCTCGATCGTCACCATGGGCTGGGATCAGGCCGAGACCGGCATGGAGGGAGACTCGGGCCAGTTCTTCGGCGCGACGAAGGCGGCCGTCATGGCGTTCACCCGGAGCCTGGCCCTGAGCCTCGCCCCGGAAGTCCGCGTCAACTGCCTCGCCCCCGGCTGGATCAGGACCGCCTGGGGTGAGAACGCCCCCGCCGCATGGAACGAGCGGGCCCTCCGCGAGACGCCCCTCGGCCGCTGGGGCACCCCCGAGGATGTCGCGCAGGTCGCCTGCTTCCTGGCCGGCCCCGCCGCCTCCTTCGTGACCGGCCAGGTCGTGCGGATCAACGGGGGGGCCGTCCGATGACGACCGCGGCGAGCGGCGGGGAGCATCCGGGATGACTGCGCCATCCCGCGATGTCGGGGCACCTCCGCGAATCCTCTTCGTCACCGGCCGGCTGGCGGAGTTCGCACTCCGGCAAGTCCTGGACGACCTGGCTCCGCGCGCGGGGTTCGTCCCGGAGATCGCAGTGCTGCCGATCTCGGTCGCCGCGCTCATGACGCCCCGCTGGGTCGGCCGGCAGCTTCAGGTTCCCGAGGACATCGAGCGGATCATCCTGCCGGGGCACTGCCGGGGCGACCTGGCCCCGATCCTCGAGAAGGCGCGGGGCGTCCCGGTCGAGCTCGGCCCGGAAGACCTCCGCGACCTGCCCCGGCACTTCGGGCAGCAGGGGACGCGCGGGGAGGATTACGGTGCGTTCGACATCGAGATCCTCGCCGAGATCAACCACGCGCCGCGGCTCTCGCGCGAGGAGCTGCTCTCGCAGGCGGACCGCTTCGTCCGGGAAGGTGCCGACGTGATCGACGTGGGCTGCGATCCGGGCTCGACGTGGGGGGGCGTCGCCGACGCGGTCAAGGCGATCCGGGATCGCGGCTACCGGGTCTCGATCGACAGCTTCGACCCCGCGGAGGTAACCCAGGGCGTCCGGGCCGGCGCGGAACTCGTTCTGAGCGTCAACGCCACGAATCGCGACCGGGCGGCCGACTGGGGGGCCGAGGTGGTCGCCCTGCCCGACTCGCCCGGCTCGCTCGACGGGCTCGACGCGACCGTCGAGGCGCTCGACCTGGCCGGAGTGCCGTTCCGCGTCGACCCGATCCTGGAGCCGATCGGGTTCGGCTTCGCTGCCTCGCTGGGCCGGTACCTGGAGGTCCGGAGGCGCCATCCGGACCTGCCCATGATGATGGGGGTCGGCAACCTCACCGAGCTGACCGACGTCGATTCGGCCGGGGTGAACGTCCTGCTCGCGGGCTTCTGCCAGGAGCTCTCCATCCGCAGCGTCCTGACCACCGCGGTCATCAACTGGGCGAGGTCCTCGGTCGGCGAGATCGACCTGGCGCGGCGGCTCGTGCACCACGCCGTGACCCGCCGCACGCTCCCCAAGCATCTCGAGCCGCGGCTGGTCCTGCTCCGCGACCCCAGGATCGAGCGGTTCGGCGAGGCAAACCTCCGGGAGCTTCAGAGGCGGATCCGGGACCCGAACTGGAGGATCTTCGCCGAGGACGGGACGATCTATGCGATGAACAACACCCGGTTCCTCAGCGGCAGCGACCCATTTGAGCTGTTCGACGCGATGGAGGTGCTCGATCCCTCGCACGCGTTCTATCTGGGCTACGAGCTCATGAAGGCAAAAACCGCCTTGACGCTCGGCAAGAACTACCGCCAGGATCGAGCCCTGGAGTGGGGGTTCCTCACCGAGGAGGAGATCAGCCGCTTCGCCCGGCGGCATGCGGATGCAGGGAAGAAAGACACCGGGGCGGCCGACGGCACGGGCTCGGTCAACATCCGCGACGCCGGCGATCCCGCCCCAACGCCCGGCCAAGGTGAGATTCGCGCGTGATCCTCGAAGGCATCGTGACCACCGTGAATGAGAACGGGGAACTGAACATCGCCCCCATGGGTCCGAGGATCGGCCCGGGCCCGGGCCTCGAACGTTTCGAGCTTCGCCCCTATCGCACCTCGACCACGTTCCGCAACCTGAAGGCCCTGGGCGAAGGAGTCTTCCACGTGACCGACGACGTGGGCCTCCTGGCCCGCGCCGCGATCGGGGCGGAGCTGTCTCCGAGCCCGCCGTTACGGCCCGCCGAACGGGTCCGCGGGTGGATTCTCGATGGCTCGTGCCATTACTATGAGTTCAGGGCCGTCGCGATGGACGACAGGGAGGAGCGGGCGAGCGTCGTCGTGGAGACGGTCGCCGAGGGCCGGCTTCGGGACTTCCTGGGCTTCAATCGGGCCCGGAACGCGATCGTCGAGGCGGCGATCCTCGCGACGCGAACCGCCTTCCTGCCGCGGCGGGAGATCCTGGCCGACTTCGACAGGTTCTCCGTCATCGTCGCGAAGACGGGAGGCCCGGCCGAGGAAGAGGCCCTCCAGCTGTTGCGCCGGCATGTCCTCCAGGCCCCCGAGCACGCCGACCCCGGACAGATCGTGAAGAGCTCATGACCGGCCTCCGCATCCGAACTCCGAGCCGCCTCCACTTCGGCCTGCTGGGCTGGGGGTCGAGGGCGACGCGTCAGTTCGGCGGCGTCGGCCTCATGGTGGAGGATCCGGGGATCGAGATCCGCCTCGAACCCGGCCCGGAGTGGGGCTTCTCGGGTCCGCTCTCGGCCCGCGTGCGAGACCTCGTCTCCGGGATGCTGGATGGCGAGGGACGGCCCGGGCTGCCCGGGCTCGGACCCGCACGCATTGAGGTCGTCTCGGCAGCCCCTGAGCATTCGGGGCTGGGGGTCGGCACCCAGCTCAGCCTTGCGGTCGTGCACGGGCTGCTGCTGCTCGCCGGAGAGCCGCCGCCCCCGCCGGAGCTCCTCGCCGGCCTGACGGGCCGGGGGCGACGATCGGGCGTCGGCCTCCATGGATTCGGGCGGGGCGGCCTGATCGTGGATGCCGGCCGCTCCGATGAGTCGGGCCCCCCCTGCCTCGTCGCCCAATCACCCTTCCCGGAGGACTGGGCAATCCTGCTGGTCAGCCCACCGGGACCGCGAGGACGGCACGGCTCCGAGGAGTCTCGCTCCTTCGCCGAACTGACGCCACCGCCCGACCGGGTGACCGAGCGGCTCTGCCGGCTGATCCTCCTTGGCATCCTCCCCGCGCTGGCCGAGCGCGACCTGCCGGCCTTCGGGGCGGCCGTCAGCTTGAACTCCAGCGGCACGTCGCGCGGCGTTCGCGCCGCTCCAGGGGGGGCCCTTCGCCAACCCCTGGCCGAGGCGATCGTCGCCGAACTCGGCCGGATCGGGCTCGTGGGCGCGGGGCAGAGCTCCTGGGGACCGACGCTCTATGCCTTCAGCCGGGCGGAGGACTCCGAGCGCGAACGAATCCGAGCCCGTATCGCCGAGTCCTTCGGATTGGACCGCTCGTCCCTCCGCTGGACCCGGGCCGCGAACCGGGGAGCGATCGTCGAACGGCTCGACGCCTGACCTCCCGCGGCGGATCCACACCCTCGGCCGCCGCTACGTTCCAGGGCGTTTCGGAATGCTGCCCTGATTGCTGATCAATTGTAAGGCCTCTCTCCGCCAGGTTAGATTCTCGTGAGGTTCCATCGAATTGCTTCGGTGCCGGACAACTTTCTCTATTTCTTAAGGACGAATGGCATGACTCTCAGTCGGCGTGTGTTCGCTGCGGCGGTCGTGACCCTGATCGGGGCCTGTTCCCCCCTCCGGGCGCAGAATCTGACGATCGGCGACCCGGCCCCCAAACTCGAGGTGAGCTCCTTCGTCAAGGGCGAGCCGGTCAGCAATCTCGAGCCCGGCAAGCTGTATGTGGTTGAATTCTGGGCGACCTGGTGCGGGCCCTGCATCGCCACCATCCCCCATTTGACCGAGCTCCAGAAGAAGCATCCTGAGGTGAATTTCATCGGGGTGAGCGTCTGGGAGAATGACCAGAAGGCGGTCAAGCCGTTTGTCGAGAAGATGGGCGACAAGATGAATTACCGCGTCGCCATGGACCGAGTGCCCGACGACGAGAAGAATAATGAAGGTGCGATGTCCAAGAACTGGATGCGGGCCGCGGGGCAGAACGGCATCCCCACCGCGTTCATCGTCAACAAGGAAGGGAAGGTCGCGTGGATCGGCCATCCCGCGCGGATGGACGAACCGCTCGAGAAGATCGCGAACGGCTCGTGGGACGTCCAGCTCGCGGCGGCCGAGCACAAGAAGGCCATGGAAGAGCGGGTCAAGATGATGAAGATCCAGACCAAGCTCATGGCGGGGCTGAGGTCGAACGAGCCGAAGATCGTGATCGGGGCGATCGACGAGGCGGTCGCCGAGATCCCCAGGCTGGAGCAACAGCTCGGAGGCCGGAAGTTCGCGGCCCTGGCCGAACTGGGCGCAGTGGACAAGGCCCTGGAGTACGGGAAACACCTTCGGAAGGACGTCTTCGCCACGGAGGAGCAAGCGTTCAACGCGCTGGCCTGGGCGGTCGTGGACCCGGACGTCAAGTTCAAGCCCGACGCGAAGGTGATCCAGTTCGCCGTGGAGACGGCCGAGGAGGCCGACCAGCTCGCGAAGGGCAAGGACGCGGCGATCGCCGACACCCTGGGCAGGGCGTACTTCGTCGCCGGCAAGAAAGAAAAGGCTCTCGAAACCCAGGAGCGGGCGGTGAGGCTGGCAAAAGGCACTCCGATCGAGAACGACAAGGGCATCAACGCCCGGCTCGAGGAGTACAGAAAGGCCGTCGGCCATTGATCCGGCCGACAGGGCAGATCGCCCCGGCGACTTCTGGACAGGTCGCCGGGGCCGATCGCAGCGCACGGGGCCCAGATCATGAGCGCCGACCGCGCATGAGAAAACCCCTCCCAGCAGCTGGGAGGGGTTCCTCTTGTGAGATCCCGGCGATGACCGACTTTCGCGCGGATGCACTATCATGGGCCCGGCGGGCTTAACGGCCGTGTTCGGGATGGGAACGGGTGTGG
>JAXMBE010000038.1:0-83722 GCA_046349995.1 Isosphaeraceae bacterium
CGGGGCTCGGCAACTACTTCGCGGGTATGGGTCGGGAGCTCGGCCTGCTCTTCCCGGAGTTGCTCAGGCACCAGGATCTGCGGAGCGATCGCCTCCGCGACCAGTTCCTGCCGGAGCATTTCTGGGGCGTCGAAGTCCCGGCCCGGTTCGAGGACCACCGGATCCCGATCGTGGCCCAGGTCGCGGTCGGCAGCCTTGTGACCGACATCCTCCGCCTGCTCGGAGTGACCCCCGACGCCGCGATCGGCTACAGCATGGGCGAGTCCTCGGCCCTCGTGTCGCTGGGAGCCTGGAACGACCGCGACGAGCTGCACCGTCGACTCCGAGGATCGATCCTCTTCGCGACTGAGCTTGCCGGTCCGTGTGATGCCGCCCGGAGGGCATGGGGATTGCGCCCGGACGAGCAGGCGGACTGGCTGGCGGGCATCGTCTCCTGCCCGGCCGCTCTCGTCGAGGATCGGCTCGATGGCCGATCGCGAGTCCACATCCTGATTAAGAACACCGACGAGGAGACCGTGATCGGCGGGCTGGCCGCGGAAGTGCGGGCCGTCGCGAAGGCGCTCGGCGTCCCGTTCCTCGAGCTTCCCACGGTGAGCACCGTGCACTGTCCTGTCGGGGCCGTGGTCGAGCCCGCCTACCGGGCGCTCCACGACCTGCCGACAACGGCTCCCGAGGGGGTGACCTTTTACAGCGGCGTCTGGGGACGGCCCTACCGACCGGATCGCGAAGGCGCCCGCGAGGCCATCACGGCCCAGGCAACAGGGGTGATCGACTTTCCGACTGTGGTCCGGCGCGCCTACGACGACGGCGTCCGGATCTTCCTCGAGGCGGGGCCGGGCGGGTCGTGCACTCGCCTGATCGGACGGATCCTGGGGGATCGCCCCCACCTGGCACTCGCGGCGTGCCTGCCCGATCCCGAAGGCCTGGGCACGCTGCTCGAAGTCCTGGCCCGGCTGATTGCATGCCGGGTGCCGGTCGATCTCGGGCCGCTCTATGGCCTGCGGGGCGAGGACGGGGCCGGCCGTGAGAGGCCTGAAGATGAACCCTCCCTCGCGCGGTCGGTCACGATCGACGTCGGGCCGCCGCCGTGGGTCCGTGGGATCCAGGCGCCCCGGCGTCCACCGACGCCCCCGCCAGGCCATTCCGAGGTCACGCCGTTTCCTGCCGTTCCCATTGCCGACGTGCTCCCGGTAAGCCCCATGCAGATCCCTCGAGAGCAGCCCACCGTGATCACGAGCCCCGGTCCGATTCCTTCCTTCGAGTCACGCCTCGCACATCAGGTATTGCAGGGCGAAGCCGCCCGCGCGGCCTCGCATGAATCTTTCCTCAGGGTGACACAGGACCTGAGCCGCATGATGGCTCGCACCTTGACGCTAAAGTTCGAGGTGCTCGAGGCTCCGGCCCCTGCGATCCACGTCGATCGGGTCGTGCCCGACGCGGGCGCGAAGCTGGAGGCGCGGATCGGGCGACCGACGAAGACCCGATCCGCGGAGAGCGTGCGAGCGCTGGACCGCCGTGAGTGCCTCGAATTCGCCGTCGGTTCCATCGCCGCAGTCCTGGGCCCGGAGTTCGCTCCCGTCGATGCCTATCCGACCAGGGTCAGGCTGCCGGACGAGCCGCTGATGCTCGTCGACCGGATCGTCTCGATCGAGGGCCGCCCGCTCTCGATGACCGGCGGACGGGTCGTCACGGAGCATGACATCCTGGAGGGGGCCTGGTATCTCGACGCCGGCCGGATCCCTCCCTGCATTGCCATCGAATCGGGCCAGGCGGACCTGTTCCTCTCGGGTTATCTCGGGATCGACTTCCTCACCCGCGGGCTGGCCGTCTACCGCCTCCTGGACGCGACGGTAACCTTCCACCGCGGGCTCCCACGTCCCGGCCAGGTGATCCGCTACGACATCCGGATTACGCGGTTCTTCCGGCAGGGAGAGACCCACCTCTTCCGCTTCGAGTTCGACGGGACGGTCAACGGCGAGCCTCTACTGACCATGCGAGACGGCTGCGCCGGGTTCTTCTCGGCCGAGGAGCTGGCCGCCGGCAAGGGCATCGTGCCCAGGCCGCTCGACGCCCGCCCCCGGGCCGGGGTCAGGCCGGCCGACTGGACCGACCTCGTCCGCATGATGGAGGTCTCGCTCGACGAGCGCCAGGTAGACGCCCTTCGGCGCGGGGCCCTGGCCGAGGCGTTCGGCCCGCCGTTCAATCGGCTCGACCTGGCCGATCCGTTGCCCCTGCCCGGCGGGAGGATGACCCTGGTCCACCGCGTGGAGACGCTCGATCCGCAGGGGGGCCGCTTCGGGCTCGGCCTGATCCGTGCCGAGGCCGACATCCGCCCGGACGACTGGTTCATGGTCTGCCACTTCATCGACGACCGGGTGATGCCCGGGACGTTGATGTACGAGTGCTGCCTGCACACCCTGCGGATCTTCCTGATGCGGATGGGCTGGATCGGGTCGAGCGGCCGCGTCGCCTACGAGCCGGTACCGGGGGTGGCGAACCGCCTGCGCTGCCGGGGCCAGGTGATCGAGTCGACGGGAAAGGTCACGTACGAAGTCGTGATCAAGGAACTGGGTTATGCCCCAGCGCCCTACGCCATCGCCGACGCCCTGATGTACGCCGACGGCAAGCCAATCGTCGAGATCAGCGACATGGCACTCCGGCTCTCAGGGACGGATCGATCCGAGTTGACGGCCCTCTGGGAGCGTGCCCGGCGCGCTGAGGCCGAGACGGCAGGCGCCCCCACCGGCCACCCGAGTCTGCCTGTCGCGGACGGGCCGCGCCCGGTCTACGGGAAGGACCAGATCCTCGCCTTCGCACTCGGCAAGCCCTCGGACTGCTTCGGCGACCGCTACCGTCCGTTCGATGACGGCCGATTCATCGCCCGGCTGCCGGCACCGCCCTATTCGTTCCTTGACCGGATCGCCGCGGTGGAGGGGGAGCCCTGGGAGATGCGAGCGGGGACCATGGCGGAGGCCGAGTACGACATCCCGGCGGATGCCTGGTACTTCGACGCCGATCGCCAGGAGGGCGTGCCCTACGCGGTGCTGCTCGAGGCGGCGCTCCAGTCCTGCGGCTGGGTCGCGGCGTACATGGGATCGGCCCTCCGGAGCGATGGCCCGCTCAAGTTCCGCAACCTCGGCGGCACGGCGACCCAGCACGCGCGCGTCGGCCGGGCGTCCGGGAAGCTCCACACCCTCGCCAGGGCCACGAAGGTGACGCGGTCGTCGGGGATGATTATCCAGCATTACGACTTCTCGGTCCGGTCGGATCGCGGGCCGGTCTTCGAGGGGGAGACCTACTTCGGCTTCTTCCACCCGGATGCGCTCGCCCGGCAGGTGGGCATCCGCGAGGCGTCACCCTACGCAGCGCCGCCGGACGAGGTGGCGCGCAGGCCCGCTCGTTTGACGCCCCCGACTCTCGCCCGTTCCCCGACGAGCGTTGGCGGATGATCGACCGGATCGACGCGCTCATGATCGACGGCGGGCCACACGGGCTGGGGCTCGTCGAGGGTAGTACGCGGGTGGACCCGGAGGCCTGGTTCTTCCGGGCCCACTTCCTGGGCGATCCGGTGTGGCCGGGCTCATTGGGGTTGGAATCCTTTCTCCAACTCCTTAAAGTCATTGCAGCCGAGCGGTGGGGGGTCGCGGAGACGACTTCCTTCCACGGCCCGGTCCCGGGCGTGCCTCACCGCTGGATCTACCGCGGCCAGATCGTCCCCGAGAATCGCCGGGTGAGAGTCCAGGCGGTGGTCACCGACCTCGACGACGAGCGCCGGCACCTGAAGGCCGATGGCTACCTCATGGTCGACGAGATCGTCATTTATCAGATGAATGACTTCACCCTCCAGCTCGGGCCGGGCCGATGAGCGGCCACGCGAGGAGGTCCGGTGGAGTCTGCTCGAGCCCCGTCATCCGAGTGAAGCCAGGTTGATGAAGTATTCGAAAGTCTATGTCGAGGCGATCGGCTACGAGATCGCGCCGGTGGTGGTGTCGTCGGCGGAGCTGGAGCGGCGACTGGCCCCGGTGTACGAGGCGCTGCACCTCAGCCCCGGCCAGCTCGAGTCCCTGACCGGCATCGCCGAGCGCCGCTGGTGGGAGGAGGACTACCGCCTCTCCGACGGCGCGATGAAGGCGGCGCGGCGCGCGCTCGATCTCGCCGACTTCCCCGCCGAGCGGGTGGATGCGCTGATCTACGGGGGCGTGTGCCGCGAGTACTTCGAGCCGGCGACCGCCTGCCGGGTCGCTCACGGCCTGGGCATCAGCCCGGACGCCACGGTCTACGACCTGAGCAACGCCTGCCTCGGCGTCCTTAACGGGATGATCGAGGTCGCCAACCGGATCGAGCTCGGCCAGATCCGGGCCGGGCTCGTCGTCTCGTGCGAGACGGCCCGCGAGATCAACGACATCATGATCGAGCGGATGTGCCAGGACCGGAGCATGGACTTCTTCAAGCTCTCGCTGGCGACCCTGACCGGCGGCTCCGGGGCCGTGGCGGTGCTCCTGACCGACGGCTCGTCACTGGCCGCGAGGCGGCGGAAGCTGCTCGGCGGCGTGACGCAGACGGCGCCCCAGTTCCATGGCCTCTGTCGCTGGGGTATCCAGGCGCTCAAGCCGCTTTCTCCGCACCAGTTCCTGCAGTTCACGGCCACCGATTCGGCCGCCGTGCTCAGCCAGGGGGTTGAACTGGGCATCCGCACCTGGAACGCGTTCCTCCGGAAACTCGGCTGGGTCAAGGAGCAGGTCGACAAGGTGATCTGCCATCAGGTGGGGGCGTCGCACCGGGATACCATCCTCCGCTCGCTGGGGATCGCGCCGGAGAAGGACTTCTCCACCTTCCCGTACCTGGGAAACATCGGCACCGTGTCCCTGCCCCTGACCGCGGCCCTGGCCGAGGACCGCGAGGTGGTGCAGCCCGGCGACCGGGTCGCTTTCCTCGGCATCGGCAGCGGCCTGAACTGCCTGATGCTCGGCCTGGAGTGGTGAGACGATGGTGCGAGCCGCTCACCGGGAGAGCCCGGAACTCGAAGCCTTCCTGAAGTCCCATCCCGGGATGGACTACGATCGCGACGGCCTGCGCCTGCATTATCTCGACGAGGGTCAGGGCGAGCCCGTGGTCATGCTCCACGGGAATCCGACGTGGTCGTTCTTCTACCGTCACCTGGTCGAGTCGCTCCGGCCCGACTACCGGGTGATCGTCCCCGATCACATCGGTTGCGGTCTATCCGACAAGCCCGACGACGCGCGCTACGCCTACACGCTCGCCAGCCGGGCGGACGACCTGGAGTCGTTGCTCGACCACCTGGGCCTCGGCGGCCGGATCACCCTGATCCTGCACGACTGGGGCGGGATGATCGGGATGACCTACGCGGCGAGGCACCCGGAGCGGATCGCCCGGCTCGTGGTCATGAACACGGCGGCGTTCCACATGCCGAAAGCCAAGCGGCTGCCCTGGGCGCTCTGGATCTCGCGGAACACCCGGCCGGGGGAATGGGCCGTCCGGGGGCTGAACGCCTTCGCGACGGGTACGGCCTGGATCGGCTGCGCCCGGAGGCGCATGCCGCCGACGCTGCGAGATGCCTATACCGCCCCTTACGACTCGTGGGACCACCGGATCGCCGTCTGCCGGTTCGTGCAGGACATCCCCCTTCGGCCGGGCGATCGCTGTTACGATCTGGTTTCCTGGGTGGAGGGCCGCCTCGACCGCTTCTCCACCGTGCCGATGATGATCGCCTGGGGGATGAGGGACTTCGTCTTCGACCGGCCATTCCTCGACGAGTGGATCGGTCGCTTCCCGGAGGCGGAAGTGCATCGCTACCCGTCGGCCGGGCATTACGTGCTGGAGGACGAATCGGAGACGCTTCTCCCGGCAATCAAGTCGTTTCTCGATTCCCACCCGGTGGCGTGAGCCCACCGGCGAACCCGGACGCCGCGCCCGGCGTTCCCGGCGGCCAACGGGGCCTGGCGGCTCCCTCGCAGTAGATCTTCAGCATCGACGCGGTGCACGTAGCGAAGAGGCTTGGGCTCGGCCATGGCGGAGACGGAGAACATCGCGGCTCACCTGCGAGAGATGGCCCGACAACGGCCGCATCAGCCGGCGGTCGTCGTCCCCGAGGGACGCAAACGGGCTGGCAAGGTCCGGTACAGCCATCTCACGTATCGGCAGCTGGATGACGACAGCGACCAGATCGCCCGGGGGATGAGCCGGATGGGCATCTCGCCCGGGACCCGGGCCGCAGTGATGGTAAGACCTGGGCTGGACTTCTTTGCGGTGGTCTTCGCGCTCTTCAAGGCCGGCGTGGTCCCGGTCATGATCGACCCCGGGATCGGGCTCAGGAACCTGGGGCAATGCCTCGGCGAGGCCGCCCCCGAGGTCTTCATCGGGATCCCCCGGGCGCTCCTCGCCAGGAAGCTGCTCGGCTGGGCGAACGGGTCGGTGCGCCGGCTGATCCTCGTGGCCCCCGGCCTGCGATGGTCGCCGATCACCACGCTGGACGACGTGCGGAGGATCGGCCGGTCCCCGGCGGCCGTTGGCCAGCCCGCCGATCCCCCGACGCTTCCCTGCGATCCAGACGCGCCCGCCGCGATCCTCTTCACCAGCGGCAGCACCGGCCCGCCCAAAGGCGCGGTGTACACGCATTCGATCTTCCAGGGCCAGGTCGAGCGATTCCGGAGCTTGTACGAGATCAAGCCGGGCGAGATCGACCTCTGCACGTTTCCGCTCTTCGCCCTGTTCGCCCCGGCGCTGGGCATGACTTCGATCGTCCCGGAGATGGACCCGACCCGGCCGGCCCGGGTGGACCCATCCCGATTGTTCGAGGCGGTCGACGACTTCGGGCCGACAAACCTGTTCGGCTCGCCGGCCCTGCTGAGGCGTGTCGGCCCGGCGGGGAACGAACGAGGGATCAGGCTGCCGACGCTCCGGCGGGTGGTCACCGCCGGCGCCCCGGCCTCGCCCCGAGTGCTCGAGGAGTTCGCCCGCCTTCTGGGCCCGGGGACCGAGATCTTCACGCCCTATGGCGCGACCGAGGCGCTCCCCGTGGCGTCCATCGGCAGCCGGGAGATCCTCGAGGAGACGAGGCACCGGACCGATCGCGGCGAGGGCGTCTGCGTGGGTCGTCCATTCGCGGGGATCGACCTGAAGGTCATCCGCGTCACGGACGAGCCGATCCCGCTCTGGTCCAACGACCTGGAGGTGGGCGATGGGACGGTGGGCGAGTTCATCGTCAGCGGCCCGGTGGTAACGCGAGAGTATTTCCGCCGCCCCGAGGCGACGGCCCTGGCGAAGATTCAGGACCCGCCGCGCGGCCGCTTCTTCCATCGGATGGGGGACCTGGGATACCGCGACGGCCAGGGGAGGCTCTGGTTCTGCGGGAGGAAGTCGCACCGGGTCGAGCTCGGGGACGCGACGCTCTACACCATCTGCTGCGAGCGGGTCTTCGACGTCCACCCGGACGTCGCCCGGACGGCCCTCGTCGGGGTGCCCTCGCCCGGCGGCACACGGCCCGTGCTCTGCGTCGAGCCGGTCCGGCGACTGAGCGCCGCGAGGCGGGAGGAGGTCCGGCGCGAGCTGATGCAGCTCGGGGCGGAGTTCCCGCATACCCGGCGGATCGAAACGATGCTGTTCCATCCTGCATTCCCGGTCGATATCCGACACAACTCGAAGATCTTCCGGGAAAAGCTCGCAATCTGGGCGACGAGGTGCCTGCGATGAGCGGAGAACGCGGACCGGTGCTGGTGACCGGCGGGGGCGGGTTTCTGGGTTCTGCCATCGTCCGGTTGCTCCGGGAACGGGGAGCGACCGTCCGGTCGCTGGCCCGTAACGACTATCCCCGGCTCGACGAGCTCGGGGTCGAGCAGCATCGAGGCGACCTGATCGATGCCGAGGCCGTCTCGCGGGCAGTCGCGGGCTGCGAGACGGTCTTCCACGTGGCAGCCAAGGCCGGTATCTGGGGTCCGTACCGCGATTACTATCGGGCCAATGTCCTCGGGACGGAGAACGTGATCGCCGCCTGCCACGAGCACGGGGTCAGGCGGCTGATCTACACCGGATCGCCGAGCGTCGTGTTCACCGGGCACGACCTCGAGGAGTGGACGAGTCGATTCCGTATGCTGACGACTACGACGCGGCCTATCCGGCCACTGAGGCCATTGCGGAGAAGCGGGTGCTGGCCAGCAACGACGACACGCTGGCGACCCTGGCGCTCCGCCCCCACCTGATCTGGGGCCCCGGCGACAATAACATCCTGCCGCGGATCTTTGACCGGGCCCGGGCCAATCGGCTCTTCCGGATCGGCCGCAAGAATCCGCTCATTGACCTGACCTACATCGACAACGCGGCCCTGGCGCACGTGCAGGCCGCGGAACGGCTGGAGCCCGGGTCCGCCATCGCCGGACGCGCCTACTTCATCGCCCAAGGGCAGCCCGTACCTCTGTGGGACATGGTGAATCGATTCCTCGCGATCGTCGGCCTTCCGCCCGTCTCCCGGACGATCCCGCGGAGGGTGGCCGTCGCGGCCGGCGGGGTGATGGAATCGATCTACGCAGTGTTCCGCCTGCCCGGCGAGCCCGGGATGACGCGATTCCTGGCGCGCGAACTGTCCACCGCCCACTGGTACAACCTGGACGCGGCCCGGCGGGATCTGGGATACTCCCCCGCGATCGGCATCGAGGAAGGCCTGGAGCGGCTGGCCAGGTGGCTGCGGGCCGGCGACCGATCTCAGGGCCTGCCGAGGTGAAGCCATGCCCGGGTCGGTCTATGCCGTCGCGACGATGGACACGAAAGGCCACGAGCTGGCCTACCTCGCCTCGCGACTCCGCGCGATGGGCGTCGAGGTCCGCACCGTGGACGTCGGGACGCTTGGGCCGCCCGTCGCGCCGCCGGACATCGACCGCGGGACCGTCCTCGGAGCCGCCTCTCCCGCGGCGAGAGTCGACCCTGCCGGCTCGCGCGATCGCGGCGAGGCAATCGTCGTCTTGGCCGAGGCGCTGGAGCATTTCCTGGTACGCGAGCACCGCGCGGGGGACGTCGGCGGGGTGATCGGGATTGGCGGGAGCGGGGGAACGGCCCTGATCACCCGGGCGATGCGAGCGCTGCCGGTCGGGCTGCCCAAGCTCATGGTCTCCACGGTCGCCAGCGGCCACACGGCCCCTTATGTGGGCTGCTCGGACATCACGCTGATGTACTCGGTGGTGGACGTGGCGGGCCTGAACTCGGTGTCCCGGCGCATCTTCGGGAATGCCGCCGCGGCGATGGCCGGGATGGTCCGCCAGCCGCCGATCGAGGAGGCGGATCGGCCGGCGCTCGGCCTGACCATGTTCGGCGTGACGACGCCCTGCGTCACCGCCGTCCGCGAGGCGCTCGAAGGACACGGCTACGACTG
The DNA here is from genome assembly GCA_046349995.1 of Isosphaeraceae bacterium. Taxonomy (GTDB): domain Bacteria; phylum Planctomycetota; class Planctomycetia; order Isosphaerales; family Isosphaeraceae; genus Aquisphaera. Next base: position 9,380 of record JAXMBE010000038.1, read on the forward strand.
CCTGGTCTTCCACGCCACGGGGACCGGAGGCCAGGCCATGGAGAAGCTCGTCGCGGCCGGGTTCATCCGGGGCGTCCTGGATCTCACCACCACCGAGGTGGCCGACCTTCTGGTCGGCGGTGTCTTTCCCTGCGGGTCGGGACGCTTCGAGCCGATCCTCGAGGCGCGAATCCCGTTCGTGCTGAGCCTGGGCGCCCTCGATATGGTGAACTTCGGCGCGATGGCGTCGGTCTCGGAGCCATTCCGCACCCGACGGCTCCACGTCCACAACCCCCAGGTCACCCTGATGAGGACGACCCCCGAGGAGAACGCGGCGTGCGCGCGGTGGATCGCCGCGAAGCTGAACCGGGCGAAGGCGCCGTTCGTCGTCCTCATCCCGGAGGGAGGCGTCTCGGCCCTGGACGCTCCGGGGTTCCCGTTCCACGACCCGGACGCGGATCGCGCCCTGTTCGGCGAACTAGAGGTTGCTCTGGCCGGGAACCCGTTCGGGAGGGTGCATCGCCTGCCCTGCCATATCAATGATCAGGCGTTTGCCGAGGCGGCCGTCCGGGAGTTCCTGGCGCTGGTGGAGCGTCCGGGGGAGCCGGCTCGATAGGGAGGAGATCGATGGCGGGATCGCGGCGGGACATCCTGGCACGCCTGCGGGCGAAGGTGGCCGATGGCCGGCCGATCATCGGCGGCGGGGCCGGCACGGGCCTGAGCGCCAAGTGCGAGGAGGCCGGCGGGATTGATCTCATCGTCATCTACAACTCGGGCCGATTCCGGATGGCCGGCCGCGGCTCGCTGGCAGGCCTGATGCCCTATGGGAACGCCAACGCAATTGTCCGGGAGATGGCCTTCGAGGTCCTCACCGCGGTGACCGGCACGCCGGTGCTCGCGGGCGTCTGCGCAACCGATCCGTTCATGATCCCGGACGTGTTCTTCCGAGAGCTGAAGTCGCTGGGCTTCGCGGGGATCCAGAATTTCCCGACGGTCGGTCTGATCGACGGCATCTTCCGGGCGAACCTCGAGGAGACCGGGATGGGCTTCGACCGGGAGATCGAGTGCATCGGGCTGGCCCACGAGCTAGACCTGCTGACGACACCCTACGCGTTCGATCCCCAGCAGGCTCGGCGGCTGACGGAGGTTGGGGCGGACATCATCGTGGCCCACATGGGGTTGACCACACGAGGCACGATCGGTGCCCGCACGGCGAGGACCCTCGACGACTGCGTGCGGGAGGTGGCCGAGATCGTCCATGCGGCGAGATCCGCCCGGGGCGACGTCCTCACGCTCTGCCACGGAGGGCCCATCGCCATGCCGGAAGATGCCCAGTACGTGCTGGACCGGGTGCCCGGGCTGGATGGCTTCTACGGAGCCAGTTCGATGGAACGCCTCCCAACGGAGGTCGCGATCACGCAGCAGACCCGGGATTTCGGGGCCCTGCACTGTCGTCGATGAGGCCGTGCAGCGGGCTGCCCGGGGAGCCGGGGCTATCCACCTGGCCGGATTGTTCCACGTCAAACGCCGGCACCTCCTCCCTCGGAATCCGGGCCTCCACCATCCCGGGGCCCGCAGGGAGGCTCACGTAGAACGTCGAGCCCTCGCCGGGCTGGCTGTCGATGCGGATCTCGCCCCCGTGAGCCAGGACGATCTTGTTGCAGATGGCCAGGCCCACACCCGTTCCGGGGAATTCCTCCTGGGTGTGGAGGCGGCGGAAGAGCTGGAAGATCTTCGAGGATTGCTTGGGGTCGATCCCGATCCCGTTGTCTCGGACGAAGAGCGTCAACGAAGGCCCGGTAGGGGGCGATCCCGCGGGCCTGGCGACCCCCACCTCGACTCGCGGCACGTCACTCCGGTTGTACTTGATCGCGTTGCTCACGAGGTTCGTGAGGAGCTGCTGGATCCGCCGCCGATCGCCCCAAACGGTTCCGCCGGACCCGAGCAGGTGCACCTCCGCGTGCCGATCCCGGATCAGCTCGCTCAGGTCGGTGCGGACCACCTCGAACAGCTCCGACAGCTCGACCGGCTCGGAACCCTCGATCACCTTGCCGGCGCGGGAGAGGTTGAGTAGGCCCTGGATCATGGAACGCATGCGGTGGGCCGCGCCGGAGAGCCGCCGCACGTGGTCCTTGCCGGTCGCGTCGAGCTGCGGGCCGCAATCCTCCAGCAAGAAGGTGGAGAAGGCGATCAGCGACCGGACCGGCTCCTGGAGGTCGTGGGAGACGACGTAGACGAACTCGTCCAGCTCCCTGTTCTTCGCGGAGAGCTCGCGGTTGGCCAGCGCCAGCGAACGATTGGTCTCGCGCAGCTCGGCCTCGAGGCGATGCCTGGCGGTGACGTCCTGTGCCACGCACCGCATGTGCTCGACCTCTCCCCGTGGCCCTTGGACCACCGTCCCGCTGAGCCAGACGTCGATCGGCTCCCCTCCCGCCTTCACCCAGCGGCACTCGGTCTCGATCGACCCGGAGGAAAGCAGCCGGGCGAACACGGCCCGGCATCGATCGAGGTCCGACGGGTCCAGGAACCGCTCGAATCCCTGATGGATCATCTCCTCGCGGCGGCGATCGAGCGTCCGGAGGAAGGTCTCGTTGCATTCGGTGATCCGTCCCCGGAGGTCGAGGCTGAAGTACATGGCCGGGGCGTGCTCGTAGAGATCTCGGTAGCGGTCCTTGAGCTGACTCAGCTCGCGGTTGATCGCGCGGAGCTGGTGATTGACGCGGCTGAGCTCCTGGTTCTGGAGCTGGCGCTCTCGCTCCAGCCTGAGCCGCTCGGTGACGTCCTCCAGATGGCAGCGGAGGTAGGAGACCGTATCACCGGCCATGTAGCGGGCACTCGCGTGAAGCTCGATGACCTTCTGCCTGCCGAATGCATTGCGGATGCGGACGCGGAGACCGCGGATCTCTCCCTGAGCCGTCGCCTGCCTCAGGGCCTCCTCCGCCCGGGCGCGGTCCTCGGCCTGGACGATGTCGAGGAACGACATCGACCTGAGGCGTTCGAAGTCCCAGCCCAGGAAGCGCTGCTCGGCCAGGCTGGACTGGACCCACCGGAAGCGCTCGGGGTCCAGCCGGTTCACCATGTCGATGATCGAGTATTCCGCGGAGGTCTGGCCGTCGGCCGCCTGGTTCGGCCGGATGATCGGGCTGTCGTAGAAACCGCTCCGGGTCAGCGCTTCGCCCTCCGGCCTCCCGGCCGTCGATGCCGGCACGCGCGCAGGGGTCGGCTGCCCGGCCTGCGCGCAAGCCCCGTCGCTGCCCGGAGGCCCGCCGGCAGGGGAGCCCCGAACGACCGGACAGTCAGCGCGGCGGCCAGACCGCTGAGCAGCACGAGGATCCCCCCCTCCCAGCTTCGCAGGACCGCGGCCGCCAGCGTGAGGGGCGGCAACCAGGCAAGGAGGATCGGCACCGCGCGGTGCCGGCGTGGACGAGGACGGATCGGCCGATCTCCCGGGATTCGTGTGGGAGACATCCAGAGCTCCTCGAAACAAGACCGCAACGAGACGGTCCGCGGCTGGGTAGGCGGGGCGAACCGGGGGGGCGCCGGATCGGCCCCCGGGAGCCAGGCTAGCTCGCGGTCGCTCGGGGGAGCCAGATGGTGAAGCAGGCGCCTCCCCCCTGGTCGTTGCACGCTTCCAACCGCCCCCCCTGCTCCTTGAGGATCTCGCCGGCAAGATAGAGGCCGTATCCGGTCCCCTGGTCGCGAGTCGTGAAGAAGGGTTCGAACAGGCGGTCCAGGTAGATCTCGGGGATCCCGGGCCCGTCGTCGATCACCAGGATCCGCACCCAGCCCTCAGCCACGGTCTCGGGATCCTGCTCCACCCGGAGCTCAATCCGGCCGGACTTCCGCACCGCCGAGATCGCCTGGTGGGCGTTGTTCAGCAGGTCGATGAGAACCTGGATCATCCTGCCGGGGTCCGCCCGGACGCACACGCCGGAATCGTCGAAAGCTGCATGGACCCGGATGCCGCGCTCGAGGGGCGGGAGCCCCTTGACGAACAGGTCGATCGCCTCGCGAAGGAGCAGGCACAGGTCCAGCGGCCGTACCTGGGCCGGCCCCGAGCGCACCGCGGCCATCAGATGTTCGAGCCGTACCTGCAGCAGTTGCGTGCCCCTGAGGATCGAGTCCACCCACTGGAGCTCGACCTGATCCGGCTGGAGGTTCAGCCGGAGGAGTTCCGCACTGCCCCGGATCACCGAGAGCGGGCCGCGAATCTCGTGAATGATCCCCGTGAGCAGCCGACCCACCTGCACGAGTTGACGATTGAGCATCGCCAGGCCCGCCAGTTGACGGTACTGGATCAGCCGCTCCACGCGCGCCAGGATGAGCTCGGGCGCGGCGTCCTTCGGGACATAATCGTCGGCACCGGCATTGAGCCCGGCCACGACGTCCGCGTCGTCATGCCGGACCGTGAGCATCAGGACCGGGACGTTCGCGACCTGGCGGTCCGCTCGGATCGAGCGGCAGACTTCCAGCCCGTCGACGTCCGGGAGGTTCAGGTCGAGGACGATCAGGTGGGGACGGAACTCGGCGGCCCTGGCCAGCGCGTCGCTTCCCCGTTCCGCCTCGACCACCGAGTAGCCGGCGCGAACCAGGATCGTCCGCAACAGCGCCCGATCGTCGGCGCTGTCATCCACGATCAGGACGACCCCCCTCGCCTGCGTCACGCCCGCCCCGCCTCCAATCATGAAGTTACCCGCCCCGCAGCTAGGTTGATCGATCCTCCCCGAGTTCACAAGTGACCACCGAATTGCCTCGGATTATTCGTCAGTCTTTCGCCTCCCGCGTATAATGATTGAGATTGCCCCGGCCTATGATACGGCCCTGTGTCAATGCTGGAGCCCCGGTGCGCTTCTGGGCGTCACCGGGTCCAGCGAGGTCCTCACGGGATCGCTCTGGTCGATCCGGCCCTTGACTTCATCGAACATCATGGCCTCAGCCACGCTCAGCCCGCCCGACCTGTCCCCCCTCCCTTTCGAGGCCTACCGCGGCCTGCCCGATGCCGAGCTGGAGCAGCACATCGGCGGGCTGAAAGCCAGGCTCGGCAAGGCCCTGCTGATCCTGGGGCACCACTACCAGCAGGATCAGGTGATCCGCTTCGCGGACCTGCGTGGCGACAGCCTGAAGCTCAGCCAGCTCGCCGCGGCCGATCAGGACTGCCGGTACATCGTCTTCTGCGGCGTCCACTTCATGGCGGAGACCGCCGATATCCTCTCGCGAGAGGGAGTGGAAGTCTACCTGCCCGACCTGGCCGCCGGCTGCAGCATGGCGGACATGGCGGACGCCGACTCCGTCGAGGCAGCCTGGGAAGACCTCGGCGAGATCATCGACACCGCCGAGCTGATGCCGGTGACCTACATCAACTCCACCGCGGAGCTGAAAGCCTTCTGCGGACGCCACGGCGGCATCGTCTGCACCAGCTCGAACGCCCGGGCCGTCCTCGAATGGGCGTTCGCTCAGCGCCGCCGGGCGCTGTTCTTCCCGGATCAGCACCTCGGCCGCAACACCGCCCGCGCGATGGGCATCCCGCTGTCCGAGATGGCCGTGTGGGACCCGAGGGCCCCCCTGGGCGGCAACTCGCCGGACGGCATCAGGAACAGCCGGGTCCTCCTCTGGAAGGGCCACTGCTCCGTACACCAGATGTTCAAGCCCTCGCACGTCAAGCAGTTCCGCGAACAGTTCCCGGGCATCCGGGTGCTGGTCCACCCGGAATGCATGATGCAGGTCGTCGAGGCGGCGGACCTCGTCGGCTCCACCGAGTACATCATCCGGACGATCGAACAGGCTCCCGCCGGCTCAACCTGGGCGGTCGGCACCGAACTCCACCTGGTCAATCGACTGGCCGCCGAGCACCCGGATAAGCGGATCCACTTCCTCTCCCCGATGGTCTGCATGTGCGCGACCATGTACCGCATCGACCTGCCCCACCTGACCTGGTGCCTGGAGAATCTGGCGCGCGGGACCCCGGTCAATCGAATCCAGGTTGAGCCGGAGACCGCCCGATGGGCTCGCGTCGCCCTCGATCGCATGCTCATGCTGCGCTAACGCTCAGGTGACCTCACCCTGACGCCACTCCCCAGAACCCCCTCTCCGCGTACACCACGCCAGCCCCGCATTCAACATAGACCGCCCCGAACGGGACTGTCCAATCGGGGGGTCTGTGTTTTGCTGGAGAAACCCGCCGATCCAGCAGGCTCGCCCCTCACTACGCGATTGCAAGGGTAGGCGGGGCACGCTAAGTATGGGGGCAGACAGGACGCGGTTCTTTGTTGGACATTTGCTGCACAAAGAACGGATTTGGATAGCGAGAAAATCACCATGCCAGTCTTGACCAAGGAAGCACCCTCGATTTCGCAAGCGGACATTGATCTGATTGTTCACGCGAATCACTGGAACCCGTTCACGGTCCTTGGATTTCACGAACTGCCGGGAGGGGCCAAGAACCGGAAGGACTGGGTCATCCGGGTCTTCCTCCCCGAGGCCGGGCACGCCTGGGTGGTGGACCTGGCGGGGGGCGAGCCGGGCGAATTGATTCCGATGCAGCGCATCCACGCCGACGGCCTGTTCCAGGCCGTCCTGACCGATCGCCCGGCCGCAATGCCCTATCGGATCAAGATCGAGAACCACGAGGGGCACTCCTGGCAGCAGGTGGACCCCTACTGCTTCGGCCCGGTCCTCACGGATTTCGACCTCCATCTGCTCGGCGAGGGGACCCACCTCAGGAACTTCGAACGTCTCGGCGCTCACCTCCGGACACACGAGGGGTTCGGGGGCGTCCACTTCGCGGTCTGGGCGCCGAACGCCCAGCGCGTGAGCGTGGTCGGCAACTTCAACCACTGGGACGGACGACGGCATCCGATGCGGAACCGCGGGGCCACCGGCGTCTGGGAGCTGTTCATCCCAGACCTCGTCGAGGGCGAGGTCTACAAGTTCGAGATCAAGAGCCGGCACCACGGCTACCTCGTGCAGAAGTCCGACCCCTACGGATTCGCTGGCGAGCTCCGGCCCAAGACCGCATCGGTGGTCTGGGACCTCGGGACTTACGAGTGGCAGGACGAGGAATGGATGGCCACCCGGGTCGAGCGGCAGGGCCTGGACAAGCCGTTCGCGGCCTACGAGGTGCACCTGGGCTCCTGGAAGCGCGGCGGAGTCGAGAACCAGGGCTTCCTCAGCTACCGGGAGCTGGCGCACGACCTGGCGGCGCATCTCGAGCACACCCACTTCACGCACGTGGAGCTCCTGCCGATTACCGAGCACCCGTTCGACGGGAGCTGGGGCTACCAGCCCGTCGGCTACTTCGCCCCGACCTCCCGGCATGGTTCGCCGGATGATTTCGCGTACTTCGTCGATTACCTCCATCGAAAAGGCTTCGGCGTGGTTCTGGACTGGGTGCCGGCCCACTTCCCCAACGACCTCCACGGCCTGGGCTACTTCGACGGGACCCATCTCTACGAGCACGCCGACCCACGACTCGGCGAGCACCGCGACTGGGGCACCAAGATCTTCAACTACGGTCGCCCCGAGGTCCGCAACTTCCTGCTGGGCAATGCCCTGTTCTGGCTGGAGAAGTACCACATCGACGGCCTGAGGGTCGACGCCGTGGCCTCCATGCTCTACCTGGACTACTCGCGCAAGCAGGGGGAGTGGTTGCCGAATCAGTTCGGCGGCAACGAGAACCTCGAGGCCATCGACTTCCTTAAGCGGCTCAACGAGATCTGCCACCAGGAGCACCCCGGCATCTTGACCATCGCGGAGGAGTCGACGAGCTGGTCGGGCGTCTCGCGGCCGACCTACCTGGGGGGCCTGGGCTTCAGCCTGAAGTGGAATATGGGGTGGATGAACGATACCCTGCGCTACTTCAGCAAGGACCCGGTCTATCGGAAGTACGAGCACGGCTCGCTGACCTTCAGCATGATCTACGCCTTCAGCGAGAACTTCGTCCTGCCGCTCTCCCACGACGAGGTCGTCCACGGCAAGGGCGCCCTGCTGGACAAGATGCCCGGCGACCTCTGGCAGAAATTCGCCAATCTCCGCCTGCTCTACGGATACATGTACGGGCACCCCGGGAAGAAGCTGCTCTTCATGGGGGCGGAGCTAGCCCAGTGGCGGGAATGGAACCACGACGAGAGCATCGACTGGCACCTCCTCCAGTGGCGGGACCACCAGGGGATTCTCAAGCTGGTCTGCGACCTCAACCGCATCTACCGGTCCGAGCCCGCACTCTTCCAGGTCGATTTCGACTGGCAGGGCTACGAGTGGCTGGAGCTGCACGACTGGGAGAACAGCGTCATCGCCTTCCTGCGGAGGGCGAAGGACCCCTCCGACTCGGTCGTCGTCGTCTGCAATTTCACCCCGGTCATCCGCGAAGGTTATCGTATCGGGGTTCCCGCGGGAGGCTTCTATCGGGAGATCCTGAACACCGATGCCGAGTACTACGGCGGCTCGAACGTCGGCAATCAGGGAGGCGTCTGGTCCACGCCGGAACCCTACGCCGGGCGACCGCACCGGTTGTCGCTCCGGCTCCCGCCTCTCGGCGTCGTCTACCTCAAGACACCGAGCGCCTCCAGGCCGGAGTGACGCCCGCGGGGCCGCCACACAAGAAGGGGCGAGGCGGCAGCTTGGCCTCCACGGCCGTTCAGTCGTTCTCGTAGTCCTCGAGACGCTTCGTGAACTTCGGCGCGCCGGTGCGAGCCGCGGAGGGGGCGGCTGCACCGGGGTCGTCCGGAGTGCGTGCGACCTGCGGGATCAGCTCCTCGATGGCCACATTCCAGGTCACGTGGCCGATGGCCACGACCGCCGACTTCTTCCTGGGGTCCAGCTTGACGATTCGGCCCGGGCGGTCGTACCCGAGCCGAGGCACAACGACCCGATCGCCGACCTGGAGGCGGGCCCGCGCCTCGACGAGCTGCTCCTCGCGGCGCGTTTCCTGCTCCAGATCCGCGAGCCGTCGTGCGATCGCCTCGCGGCTCCGTTCCGCCTCGGCCTGGGCCTCCACGGCCGATCGTCGCGCCTCCTCCGCCTCCCGCCTGAGCTTCTGGAGGAGCTCCCATTCCCCGACCGTTTCCCCCGTCCGTCCCCGCTCGAGGTAGCCCTCGGCGCGGGCGACCACGTGCCCCGGCAGGTCGAGCCGGCGAGCGATTCGAAGCGCATTGGACTGCCCGACGTCGCCGATGATCAGGCGGTAGCGCGGGCGGAGCGTCTCGACGTCGAACTCGACCGCCGCGTTCTCAGCCCGGCGGTTTGAGAGCGCATAGGTCTTCAGGTCGCCGATGTGCGTCGTCACGATCGCCAGGGGTCCGTGGCCGTCGAGCTCGTCGAGGATGGCCCTTCCCAGGGCCGCGCCCTCGGCTGGATCAGTCCCCGCCCCGAGCTCGTCGAGCAGCACGAGGGAGCGCTCCGAGACACGAGAGAGGATCTCGGAGATCCTTCGGATGTGGGACGAGAAGGTCGAAAGCGACTGCTCCAGGCTTTGCTCGTCGCCGATGTCGGCCAGGACTTCGTCGAAGACCGGCAGCTGGGATCCTTCGTCGGCCGGTACGTGGAGACCGCTCTGGGCCATGACAGCGAGGAGGCCGACCGTCTTGAGGGCGACTGTCTTCCCCCCGGTGTTCGGGCCCGTCACCACCAGAATCCGGAACGGCATGCCGAGGTGGACGTCAATGGGGACCACCGAGCCGGGCTCCTCGGCCTTCGGCTCCGTTTTCGGCGGGGGAGGTTGGGCAGGCTCAATCGCGGGGAAGCCGGGGAGCGTCGCTTGCCCGGCATCGTGCCGTCGATCGGCCCCAGCGCCGTCCGCGTCATCTCCCGCGCTCTCGGGCCGTACCGGCGGGGGGGTTGCCAGGGCGGGGTCCTTGCGAAGGATGGCCTCCAGCAGCGGATGGCGCGCCTGCCGCAGGGCGAGCCTCCCTTCGCTGTTCATGTCAGGGGCGCTCATCCTGTAGTCGAGGCTGTACCTTCCCTGGGCGAAAACCAGGTCCAGCCGGGCCATGACCGAGAGGGTGCCGAGCAGCGAGTCCGCGACCTGACCGACCTGGGCGCTAAGCCAGCGCAGGATGCGACGGATTTCCTTCGCCTCGCGAGCCCTCAGGTAGGAAAGCTGGGCGGACTGTTCCGAGATGGCCGTCGGCTCGATGTAGACCGTCTCGTTCGTGGCGCTCGTCCGCTGGACGGAGCCGGGGATCTCCCCGCGATGGTCCTTCGAGACGGGCAGAACGTAATGGTGGCCCACCATTGTGAAGCTGGGATAGCGCAGGAAGCGCCGGATCTCCGGCGACCGGAGCATTCGCCGCAGGGTCTCCTGGATCCGCTCCTCGGCCTGGGCGATGTCCCGGCGGAGGATCGAGAGCCGGCGGCTGGCCGTGTCGAGCACCTTGGCGCGGCTATCGAGGCAGCCCTCGATGGCCGTCAGCACGCCCGAGAACTCGCCGACCCCCTGGCGCAGCCCCCCCAGCCTGGGGAACTGGTCGCCGATCCTCGCCAGCCAACGGTCGAGGTAGCCCAGCGCCCGCAGGGTCTCGGCCGTCTCGGCGAGCTCCTCCGGCTCGAGCATCGCGCCGACCTGGGCTCTGCGGACGTGGGGCCGGATGTCGTGGAGCCCGCCCAGGGGAGGCCCGAGGCCCGAGCGGATCGCCTCCGCCATTTCCGTGGTCAGGGTGAGGCGATCGTGGATCTCCCCCTCATCCTGCAGCGGTCCCAGATCGCGGGCCGCTCCCTTCCCGAGCGAGCAAGCGGCGCGCGCCGCGACCAGGGTGCGGATCTTATCGAACTCCAGCAACTCAAGCGTGTGCCGATCCATGTCGCGGGCGACCCGGAGAGGCCAGGGAGGCCGGCACCCCTTTGAATCCGCAGACACGCGACGTTCTTCCCGGGGCGCATTGGAAGCCAGACACCGTCAAAGGTGTCCCTGGTTCGCAATCTTATCAGGGCATGTCAAGGGAGGGTGTCAGGGGGCGGGCACTGGCGCCGTCGAGCGTGACACGGGCACAGCCTGGTCGTCCTTCGCTGCGCCTTGCCTCTCCGGGCCCGGTTCGGGCCTCAGCTCCTTGCGCCAGGCCCCGACGTCCGTGCCGAGATCCTTCCCGGAGATCTTCCGGAGCGTGTTCAGCGAGGCGAGCCGGATGGCCGGGTCGTCGTGCTCCATCCCGTCGATCAGGAGCCGATGAATCCTGGGATCAGAGGTCTTCAGCTCGGCCAGCCCGTCGATCGCGGCGACTCGCGCGTCCTCGAGATTGTCCAGGCTCATGACCTGGGCGAGCACCGTGGCGTCCTCAGGACGCCCGACCTTGCCGAGGGCCCGGCAGGCCTCGATCTTGATGACCGGCTCAGGGCTGCTAACGGCCTTGACCATCAGTTCGCGGGCGCGCGGATCCCGTAGCTCTCCGAGCGAGCGGCAGATCATCGCCTTGGTGGCGACCGGCTCGCGGCCGCTGGAGAACTTCTCGATCAGCGTGCGGACAGCCTCGTCCTTCTGCTCGGGCGTGTCATACACGTCCGGCGAGCCGAGCTTGGAGTAGGCGAGGAACCGGACGTTGGGATCCGGGTTGTTGCGGACGTGCCCGAGGAAACTCCTGGCCGTGGTGCCGATGAAGTTGGAACACCCCGCGGCGAGCCCCGCGAGGAGCAGCAGGCCCCAGCGACGGCGCGGCAAAGAGGGTGTGGTGGAGGAGGCCGCATCCATAGAGCATCGTCCCCGCACTCGGTCGCGGAACGGGCGCCCGCCGAGGACCGCATTCCTTGCGGCCGCGACTCGGCCAGGGCCGGGAGCGCCGCTCCCCTCCGCTGGGCCGAGACGTGATTGGCCCGGAGGGAAGGGATCGGCTCGGGGATGGTAGCGGCAGGGCCGCATTTCGCCAAGAGTAAGTTGCGGCCGGGCAGGCCGTTTCGGGCTGCCGGCCACGGGGCGGAGGATCGGTGACTCGGGCCGTCGATCGGAGGGGGCAAGGACTGAGGAGGCGGTGGCAGTGGCCGCGGCGGGGAGGTCGGGGAAGAGGACGGCGGCGGGAGGTTCATGCGGGCCGGACAGCCGGTGAGGGCCACCGGGGGTCCGGCCCGCCTCCGGGTTCAGGAAGCGCTCGAGCCTTCGGAGGCCGGGGCGGGAGCAGCGTGCTTCTCGCCCAGCTTCGTGATGTGATACATCACGGCACCTTCCGGACCCTTCTTCCCCTTCTTGACGAGCTTCTTGCCCTGGAGGGCAGTGAGCTGCTTGAGGTTGCCCTTGGTGCTGGCGAGGCCGCCCTCACCCCCCTTGGCGACCTGCTCGAGCAGGGCCCGCTGGGGATCGGTCAGCTTGATGGCCGCCTTCTTGGGAGCGGCCTTCTTGGCGCCGGCCTTGGGGGCCTTCGCCTTCGGGGCGGCCTTCTTGACCGCTGCTTTGGGGGCCTTCGCCTTCGGGGCGGCCTTCTTGGCCGCTGCCTTGGGGGCCTTCGCCGTCTTCGCCGCGCCAGCCTTGGGTGCCGTCGACTTCTTCACTGCCATCGGTTACACCTCGGTGCTAAACATGTTCTCTTGTCTTCGACCAACTCTAATCGAGCGGTCCCTGCGCCAATTCATACCAAATCTTTGAATTAGTGGAAGAGGAAGATCGGGTAAAATCGCGGATTTTCTGCGGTTTTCTCATCGTCCGGGCCGCCGCGCCCCGTCGCATGCTCGCTCAAGGGGACCATGCCACGACTAGATAATCACAGTTCTGCATTTGCTATGTTGTTGATCGATTACGCGCTTCTCCCGTTATTTCCGAGGTTTTCTCGATCTCGCGCCCGCGACGAACGCCCGACATCGCGCCCGGACGGCGCCGCGCGTGCCTGCGGCGGCGAGTTTGACCCGATGTTGCCTTGCGCCGACGCGCCGGGTCATCCGGGAGGAACCTCGGGGGCGCGCAACGGCATGGCCATCGTCTACCAGCTGACCCTTCGACGGTCCGGCGTGGACTGCCGGCTGGGCAAGACCCGACCTCGTACCGGGTAGCAGGATCGTCCGCGCCGGACTTCGCGCGGCGAAGCGATCCGTCGCCTCTCCTCATGCCCAGCCGACGTCATCAGAACCGCGCAACGTCGTCCCCGTCTGTGAGCCCGTCTCGGGGACCTCGTCCGCCGCCGGCCTGTCTTGCTTTGCGCATGTCGATCGGCCATAATTACTGAACAAAAACCCAGAGCCGCATGACCCCTCGCGGAAAGGATGGCGCGGTCGGTGATCACCCACATTCGGGGCATCCTCAAGGCCGTAACCGAGGAGACGCTCACACTGGCCATCGAACCGCTGGAGGTCGAGGTCTCCATCCCGGAATACACCCGGAGGCAGGTCCAGGGCAAGCTCGGCGAGCCGATCGCCCTGCACACGATGCTCTACATCGAGGGGAACGGGATGACCGGCCGGATGATGCCCAGGCTGATCGGCTTCCTGTCACCGATCGATCGGGAGTTCTTCGACATCTTCTGCTCGGTGGACGGGGTCGGCGTGCGCAAGGCCCTCCGGGCGATGGTCCGCCCGGTCCGCGAGCTGGCCCGGACGATCGAGGACCAGGACGTGCGGATGCTGGCGACGTTCCCCGGGATCGGCGAGGCCATGGCCGAGCGGATCGTGGCCAAGCTTCGCCGCAAGGTCGGGAAGTTCGCCCTCATCGTCGACGGCGAGGCGCGCGGCGTCGAGGCCCCGACGAACGGGTCGCCGGAGAACGCCGAGCCGGACGTGATCCGCGATACGTACGCTGCCCTTCTCTCGGTGGGGCACAGCGAGAGCCAGGCCCGCCAGGCGATCGATCGGGTCCTCGCCGGCGCCGGGCGGAAAAAGTTCAAGTCGGTCGCCGATATGATCGAAGCGATCTACCAGCAGAGCCGGGATTAGCGGACAAGCGATCCTCCCCGAGTCGGACCTCCCGTCACCGAGGACCTCATGAGAGAACCCATCATCCAGGGCAGGAGAGACCAGGACCGGCCGCGCGACGAGGGTCCCGAGGCGTCCCCCCATGGAGACCGGGCGCCCCGCCCAATCGACCCGGTCGACGAGAAGCTCCGGCCCCAGCGCCTGCTGGAGATCGTCGGCCAGCGGTCCGTCGCCGAACGGTTGGAGATCGCGCTCAAGGCCGCCCGGATCCGCGGCGAACCGCTCCCCCACATCCTCTTCGACGGCCCCCCGGGCCTGGGCAAGACGACGTTCGCGACGGTGCTCCACAACGAGCTCGGGGTCGAGCTGAACATCACCAGCGGCGCGGCGCTCGACAAGAAGATGGACGTCATGCCCTATCTCACCAACGCGAGCGAGGGCTCCATCCTCTTCATCGACGAGATCCACCGGCTGCCCCGGGCCGTCGAGGAATTCATCTATCCCGTCATGGAAGACTTTCGGGTCGACGTGGTCTTGGGCGAGGGCATGTCCGCCAGGACGATCAACCTGCCGCTGAAGAAGTTCACCATCATCGGGGCCACCACCCGCAGCGGCATGCTCTCCGGGCCGCTCCGCGAGCGGTTCCATATGCACGAGCATCTGGGGTTCTACGACGTCGAGGACCTGACGCGCATCATCTCGGTCAACGCCATCAAGCTGAAGACCGCGATCGCGCCCGAGGCGGCCTGGGAGCTTGCCGGCCGCAGCCGCGGCACGCCGCGGATCGCCAACGCCCGGCTCCGCTGGGTGCGGGACTACGCGATCGCCCGGGGAGACGGTGTCGTGACCCTCCCGATCGCGCAGGATGCGCTGGACATGCAGGAGATCGACCGCGAGGGCCTGGACAAGCAGGACAGGCGATACCTGGACACCCTGATCCGCGTCTTCAAGGGTGGCCCAACCGGCGTCGAGGCGATCGCGGCCACCATGAGCGTCGCCGTAGATACCTTGCGAGACGAGGTCGAGCCCTACCTGCTCCGCCGCGAGTTCGTGGTCCGCACCCCTCGAGGGCGAGTTGCCACCGGCTCGGCGTACCGGCACCTGAATGTGCCGGAGCCGGAACTTCCGGCGCCGGCTCCGGAATTCGATCCCCAGCGCCGGCTCTTCGACTGAGGACTCGGCTATCCGCCGATTGGCCGCGTGGCCCGCATCAGGCGGTCACGGACGGCGGCCCAGTCGGGCTCATTCGGCGGGAGCACGACGACAATCGCCTCGCTCCTGCCGGCGTCGCACTCGCGGAGGATCCCGTAGAGCCGTGATCCGGCGACTCCCGGGTCGGCGAGCCGCCAGACCTGCACGGTAGCGGGAAGGTCCGGAAGCGGATGTGGGCCGAACACTAGAGGGACGCGGAGGCGGCCAGACGAATCCGGCGAGCTGGCCGGTCGACTCCGCCCGCCAGGCCGGGGTCCGCGGTGCGTAATGTACCGGCAGCATCCCCGGGCCGGCGGGGAGATCGGCCGATGCCCCTTGTCGGGGCGGTGCCACTTGGTCGGTTCCGCCCAGGACGGATGCCAGTTCGGCCCGCCCGAGGGTCCAGGCCGAAGGATCCGCGCCGGGCAGGTGGTCAGGTCCAGCACGGTCGACTGATCTCAACGAAGTCGGCCCGCCGTCGAGGATCATCTCGTCCGGCCGTCGAGGTCGGCGGAGAACGTGCTCGGCGGTCGTCGGCGAGACGATTCGACCGGTTTCCCGCCGGGGCGGCCAGGGCCGATCCACCCGGCGTATCAGCTCTGCGCGACCCCGGTGGCCGGGGCGCGAACCGCGATCAGGCTACGTCCTCCGGTGACGACCTCCGGGATCGAGCCAGCGTCTCCGCAACACCAGGGTCAGCGGTCCTGGCCAGAGCGTCGCCGGCGAGGACTTCAGCAGCATTAGGCCAGGGGTCGGCGCAGGCATGGCCTGGGCAATGCCGGCCACGTGGACGATGAGCGGATTGAACGATGGCCGCCCCTTGACCCGGTAGATCCTCGCCACCGCCCTGGGGCATCGGTCGCCACGGCCCCGAGGCCGTAGACGGTCTCGGTGGCGAAAGCCACCAGTCCGCCTCGCTCCAGGATCGCGGCCGCCTCGTCGAGTGCGTCGGGGTCAGGCCGGTCGCGATCCACCTTGAGCACGAGGGTGCGCAACTGGTCCCCAGCCTCTCAATCGAGCTTCTTCCTGGCCGAAAGGTCAGGGGGCTCCGCTCCCCTAGCCTGGTAGTCCCGCCTCAGCCCCTCGTAATCCGCTTCCCGGCGATCGTAGAGCCTCCGGAGCAGCCGAGGCGAGTGGCGAGCCAGGGCGTAGGCCGTCAGCAGCGGCAGGGCGATCGTCGAGTCGGTGTAGCAGGTGACGCTGTCGGGGAGGGTGTCGGGGTCGACCTTCCCCCAGGTCATCGCCTCGCTGGCCGTCGCGCCTGAGAGCCCGCCCGTGTCTGGGCGGGCGTCGGTGATCTGGAGGAAGTAGTCGTGGCCGCTCTCGGCGAGCCCAAGAACTTCCTGGATCTGAGGCTCGGTCTGGAGGATGAAGTTCTTCGGACTCCCGCCGCCGAGGATCAGGACGCCGGACTTGCCGCCGCCCTTCTTGGCGTTGTAGACGATCGCTGCGGTCTCGTTGACGTCGCGCAGAGTGTCGATCTGGAGCTTACCCCCCTGGAGGCTCAACGCGGCGAGGTTCATGCCGATCGAGCTGTCGGCCGGGCTCGACGTGTAGACCGGGACCCCCGCCTCGTAGGCCGCCGTCAGGAGGCTGTTGGCCGGACGCCCGAGGGTCCGCGCCCTGGCGTGCAGATATCGACCCACCTCGTGGTGGAACTCGGCGGTCCCCATCGCCCTGCCGAACGACTCGTCCTGGATCAGCTCCCGGTAGAAGGCGTCCGTATCGAGCAACGTCCTGTAGTCGAACACAATGTCGTAGATCCGGATCACGTCGTTCTGGCGGAGGGCGAAGTCGTCCAGGTTGGGGCGGCTCTGGTGGAGCGGAAGGTCGAGGGCGTAGTGCGTGTCGTGGTAGAGGTTCGCCCCGGTCGAGACGATCCAGTCCACGAAGCCCGCCCTGATCAGGGGGATCAGGCAGCTCATGCCCAGCCCGGCCGGCGTGAGGGCCCCCGAGAGCGTCAACCCGACGGTGCAGTCCGGGTCGAGAAACTTCCGCGTGAAGACCCGGCAGATTTCCCGCAGCCGCCCCGAGTTGTAGCTGAGGAAGGCGTGGTCGATCAGGTCCGCGGCCGTCTCCGATCCGGTGACCGCCGGGGGCGCAATCCGCTGGACGCTGATGCTCTCGAGGAAGCTCATGGCGGCTCGAACCTCTGAGTGAGAGTCGGGAAGACGTCGCCCCAGTCCGGATCCTGCTCAGGGGAGCAAAATCGCTGCCGCGACGACCGTGGTCCAGAGCCCGTCCTTGTGACCGACGGCCGTCTGCGTGACTTCCTTGGTCTTGAAGATCACGTCGGCGACCTTCCAGATCTCGCGTTTCTCGTCCCAGGAGCTGTTCGGATTGAACTCGACGCCGAGCACCGTCGCGAGCATCTCCGCGGCCAGGTCCTCGGCGTAGTCGGCGGCGGTCTTGGCGGTCTGGCCGTAAGCGTGGTGCTCCGAGAGGTAGCCGAAGGTCTCGCGATCCCGCGGGATCGCGACCCCCACGCTTGCCGCGACGAGGCGATTCGGCTCGGCCGTCGCGCTCTCGCTCATCACCACGTGCACGATCTGGCCAGGCTTCAGGTGCTTGAGCCCCTGCTCGACCGAGACCTCCTTGCACCGAGGCGGGAAGATGCTGGAGACCCGCACCAGGTTGTAGCAGGCGATGCGAGCGTCACGCAGGGCCAGCTCGAAGCTTGTCAGTTTCTCGCGGTGGGTGCCCACCCCTTTGGTGAAAAACAACTTGGTAGGTACATACATCGCTGGCCAGACACCTCCCGGTCCGGACGACCTGGCGCGATCAGTCCGGAATAACGTGCCTCGTAAGCTGGAAAAGCGGGCTGGACACGCCGCCGCCGGCGCCGCGTGCTCGTCGCAGACTTGAATCTTAGGTGACTCAGACTATCGCATCAAGTGCTTCCGGCATGAAGGCGTGACGAGGGCAACGATGGGGGTCGTTCCTCATGGCGGGCTACCCGGGCTCAGTGCCCTGCATCACGGCCAGTCAATCGCCCCGATCCGTAAACCCGTCGGATCGGAGCAGCCGGCGTTCTTGATCTCGTCAGAGCAATGCCCGAAGACCGGAGCCGGCTCGAGGGCAGAGCGTCCGGAGTGATGCGATCCACGTGAAGGGAGCATCAGGAGGGAGGGAATCAAGCGAGGATGACGGGGCTCGAACCCGCAACCTCCGGCGTGACAGGCCGGTGCTCTAACCAATTGAGCTACATCCCCAATCCCATGCGGGTTGGATACTCACAACATTAGCCCTCGCATGCTGCGGTGTCAAGACTCGGGGTTGCTGCTCGCGCGCGGAGCGATTACGCTCAATATCCGCAACGCGCGAGCTTAATGAAGATAGGATTTAGAAGGCCACCCGAGGGATCGTCCGGACGGGCCTCGATGGCTGAGGCCCTGAGGTGAGTGCCCGTGCAAGTAACCAGAGCAGTCATCACGGCCGCGGGCCGGGGCGCACGTCAGTACCCGGCCTCGGATACGGTCCAGAAGGCGATGCTGCCGGTCGTGGATCGTGACGGCCTGACCAAGCCCGTCCTTCAGATCATCGCCGAGGAGGCGCTCGAGAGCGGGATCGAGGAGATCTGTGTCGTCAGCGCGCCGGGCGACGAGGCCGTCTACCGGAACCACTTCCGAAACTACGCGGCGAATCTCCGCTCCGCGTTCCGGGGCATGGACTGGTCCGAGGAGCAGGCCCGTCGGCTGCTGGACCTGGAGCAACGACTTCGCTTCGCCGTACAGCCCGAGCCGCACGGCTACGGCCATGCGGTCTGGTGCGCCCGCCAGTCCGTCGGCTCGCAGCCGTTCTTGCTCCTGCTCGGCGATCATCTCTACGTCTCCTCGGATTCGCGACGCTGCGCCCGGCAACTCATCGAGCTCGCCCTGGCGGAGAACTGTGCGGCCTCGGCCGTCCAGGCCACCCGCGAGCATCTGATCCACCAGTACGGCACGCTCACGGGAAAGCGGCTCCCGCAGCGCCCCGACGTCTACACCATCGACGAGATCATCGAGAAGCCGAACCCGACCCTCGCCGAGCTGCGTCTCCAGGTCCCCGGCCTGCGAGCCGGGCACTACCTGTGCTTCTTCGGGATGCACGTGCTGACACCCACTATCTTCGAAATCCTGGACGTCCTGGTCGGCGAGGACCGCCGGGAGCTCGGCCAGATCCAGCTCACGACGGCGCTCAACGCGCTGGCCCGCCGCGAGAAGTACCTGGCACTGGAGACCCGCGGCTCGCGGTTCAACCTGGGGGTCAAGTTCGGCGCGGTCGAGGCCCAGCTCGCCCTGGCGATGTCCGGCGTTGACCGCGAGCCGATGCTCGCCCTCCTGGCCGAATCGCTCACCCGACTCCACCAGAATCCGGCCCGCTGATCCGGGCCCGGGTCGGCGAACCGGGCCTCGTCCCGCCTCTTGGCGAACACCCCATGGCTTCACTCGGCAGTACCCTGATTGAGACGATCACCGGCGATGAGCCGGGAATCCGCGACCGCTCCGTCCGCGACCTCGTCCGCGGGGCCAGCCTGGCGGAGAAGCTCCGCGCGTGCCAGGAGCTGGAGAATTTCCGCCAGGAATGCACCAACCTCTACCAGCGAGTCCGCGCATCGCTGTTCCTCCAGGCCATCTACCGCTACGAGATCCAGGAGGACCCGTCGCTCCGGTCCACCGGCCTGATCCCCTTCGACGGCTTCCTGGACCTGATGGAGCGGCGTTACGAGCAGGCGATCGGCGCCTTCCGCAAGACGGCTGGCGAGGATTCGCCCAACGGGACGATCACCAGCGCGCTGGCCCAGGCCTACGACCACCTCGCCTTCCAGACGCTGGCCGACCAGGTGCGCCGGTCGGTGCGGAGCTGCCAGGGCAACCGATGGATGTTCCGCGTCGGGGGGGTCGACGAGCACCCCCTGAGGATCCACTCCCGGTTGCTCGAGCGCGATTCCGAGGACGCCCTCTACCCGATCCTGGTGGAGCGGACCCCGGTGCGGCTGGACCTGTCGCACAGCGGCTGGTCGGACATCTTCTTCCTCGGGATGGATTATCCCGAGGGGGCGAGGGTGATCAACCTCTCGGTGGACCTGGGCGTGCACGGCCGCGACGCCGAGGCCGTGCCGCCGATCGAGTGCCGGGTCCGCGTGATCGGCGAGCCTCTGCTGCGGCTGACGAGCATCGACCTCGGCGCGTGCAAGGACGTCGACTCGCTCGACGAGCTGTTCAATTTCGGGAACGACTACCTCGGCCTGGTGAAGGCGGGGGTGATCGCCTCCGGGCTGGTGCCCCCGTCGCTGGAGGGGACGAACGTCACTCTCGCGGACCTCCTCGGGAGGGTGATCCGGCCGGGCCATGGGCTGGAGGTCGTCTGCAAGGTCAATGACATCCCGAAGGGTTCCCGGCTGGCCGTCTCGACGAATCTGCTAGCCTCCCTGATCGCGGTGCTGATGCGGGCGACCTGCCAGGCCCGGAACCTCTGCGGCCCGCTCGAACCGGAGGAGGCGCGGGTCGTCGTGGCCCGCGCCATTTTGGGCGAGTGGCTGGGCGGCTCGGGCGGCGGCTGGCAGGATTCTGGCGGCATCTTCCCGGGGATCAAGTTGATCCACGGCGTGCCGGCCGGTGAGGCCGATCCCGAGTGGGGCGTCAGCCGCGGCCGGCTCCTGCCGGCACACCGGCTCATCGAGGGCCGCCGCGCGTCAGGGCCGGAAGGAGAGGACGGCCCGCGGGGCGAGCCTTTCGAGGAGGTCCTGGCGAGGAGCCTGGTCCTCGTCCACGGGGGGATGGCCCAGAACGTGGGTCCGATCCTGAACATGGTGACGTCCAAGTACCTGCTCCGCGAGCCGGAGGAGTGGCGTGCCCGCCAGGATGCCCTGGGGATCTTCGATCGGGTCCTGGCCGCGGTGGACGCGGCGGACGTCCGGGCCCTGGGCCGCTCGACCACCGAGAACTGGGACGGCCCACTGAAGCGGATCATCCCCTGGGTCTCCAACGCATTCACCGAGGCGATCATCCGCGAGGCCCGAGACGCCTTCGGCGACGACTTCTGGGGCTTCCTGATGCTCGGCGGGATGTCCGGCGGCGGCATGGCGTTCTTCGTCGCGCCCCACCGCCACTCCGAGTTCCAGGATGCGATCCTCGAAATCATGCGCCGGACCAAGGCGGCCCTCGATGACGCCCTGCCGTTCGCGATGGAGCCCGTGGTCTACGACTTCCGACTGAACGCTCGGGGTACCTGGGCGACGCTCGACACCGGCGAATCGGCCATGATGCCGCCGCGGTACTACAGCCTCCAGGTCCCCAGGATGATCGGGGGCGATTGCGCGCTCGCCCAGGCGCGCAAGGCGGACGTCGATCACTTCGCCAACCACTGCCCCCAGACCGAGGAACTCCTTCGGGTCTTCCGGACCACGGTGAATCACCTGTTCCCCGTGTACCGGAGCGCGGCCGGCGGCACCGCCAGGCAGTGGGACGCCGAGGCCGAGCGTATCCGCCGGGAGAACGGCTTCGACGCGGTGCAGCACGAGCAACTGCGAGAGGATCTGCAACGGGGCCGGATCGGGCTCGCCAGGAATCGCCTGCCGGTCGACCTGGAGATCCGGGACGTCGACGACTCGGACCTGATGCACGCCTCGGACCGGATCCCGCGCTCGGCCGTCGAGCAGGGCGAGGCCGCGGTCCGCAAGGGCGAGGTGGCCGTCGTCACGCTGGCCGCTGGGGTCGGCAGCCGCTGGACGACCGGCGCGGGGGTCGTGAAGGCCGTCAACCCGTTCGTGCCGCTGGAGGGCAGGCACCGCAGCTTTCTGGAGATTCACTTCGCCAAGACCCGGGCCACCGAGCAGGCCCTCGGGACCCGGGTCCCCCACCTGGTGACGACGAGCTACCTCACGCACGCCGCGATCGAGCGCCACCTGGCCAGGACCCGCAACTATGGCCACGACGGCCCGGTCTTCCTGTCGCGGGGCCACTCCATCGGCCAGCGGCTGATCCCCATGGCCCGGGACCTCACGTTCCTCTGGGAGGAGGCGATCCACGAGACCCTGGACGAGAACAAGCAGAAGGTCCGCGAGGCGGGCCGCCGGGCGATCCTGGAGTGGGCCAGGTCCAGCGGCGAGGGTACCGATTACACGGACAACCTTCCGGTCCAGAGGTTCAATCCGCCCGGGCACTTTTACGAGGTGCCGAACCTCCTGCGGACCGGTCTCCTCGGTCAGATCCTGGAACGGTTCCCGAATCTGAAATGGTTGCTCGTGCACAACATCGACACCCTGGGTGCGACGGTGGACCCGGGGATCCTTGGCCTGGTCCAGGAGTCCGGGGCCGAGCTCTGCTTCGAGGTGATCCCGAGGCGGATCGACGACCGGGGGGGCGGCCTGGCCCGGGTGGCCGGACGGCTGCGTCTCCTGGAAGGCCTCGCCCAGCCCCGCGAGGAGACCGAGTTCTCGCTTCGGTTCTATAATACACTGACGACGTGGGTCCGGATCGACGGGCTGCTGCACGCGCTCCAGTTGACCCGGGACGACCTCGTCCGATCACCCGAGGCGGTGGCCCAGGCGGTCCGTAGCCTGGCCGCGAGGGTGCCGACGTACGTGACCATCAAGGATGTGAAGCGGCGGTGGGGCCACGGCCAGGAAGACGTCTTCCCGGTCGCACAGTTCGAGAAGCTCTGGGGAGACCTGACCTCCCTGCCCGACCTGCGCTGCGGCTTCCTGGCGGTGCCGAGGCCCAGGGGTCAGCAGCTCAAGGACGCCGCCCAGCTCGACGGCTGGGTGACCGACGGCAGCCGCGATCACGTCGCCTCGCTCTGCTCGTTCCCCGCCTAGTCCCAATGCCCTTAAGTTAAGGGATTCGTGAGCAATTCAAGAGTAGGGTGGGTCATTATCGCCTGCGATGCGCAACCCACCGGAATCTGGTGGGTTGCGCCGACTTCGTCGGCTGACCCACCCTACCAGAAAGCCCGCTAACGGGTTGTTAACTAACGAGCATTGCGCCTAGTCCCCTAGATCGAGTGGACTCCATGAGCAAGACCGAGATGGCGTTGGTAACGGGCGGGGCCGGCTTCATCGGTTCGCATCTGGTCGATGGGCTGCTCGCCGAAGGGCTCCGCGTCCGGGTGCTCGACAACCTCTCCACCGGCCACCGCTCGAACCTGGCCCACCTCGAAGGCCGATTCGAGTTCGTCGAGGGTGACCTGGCCAGCTTCGAAACGTGCGCCTCCGCCGTGGCCGGAGTGGATTACGTCTTCCACCAGGGGGCCATCCCGAGCGTGCCGCGATCGGTCCGCGACCCGATCGAGTCGCACGTGAGCGGCCCCACCGCGACGCTCAACATCCTGGAGGCGTCGCGGCAGGTGGGCGTCAAGCGGCTCATGTTCGCGGCCTCCAGCAGCGCTTATGGCGACACCGTCGAGCTGCCGAAGCACGAGGACATGCTCCCCACCCCCCTCAGTCCCTACGCCGCCGGGAAGCTGGCGGGCGAGCATTACGTCACCGTCTACGCTCGGACGATGGGCCTGGACGGCGTCAGCCTCCGCTACTTCAACATCTTCGGCCCTCGGCAGGATCCTTCCAGCCCATACAGCGGGGTGATCTCCCTGTTCATCAGGTTCATGTCGCAGGGGCAGCGGCCCACGATCTTCGGGGACGGCCAGCAGACCCGCGACTTCACCTTCGTGTCCAACGTCGTCGCGGCCAACCTCGCGGCGATGCGGGCGAAGCGGCCGCTGAACGGCGAGGTGTTCAACGTCGGCATCGGCCGGCGCATCAGCTTGCTGGACCTGATCGACTCTTTGAACCGGATCCTGGGGACGAAGCTCGAGCCGATCCTCGCCGATCCCCGGCAGGGCGACGTGAAGGACTCGCTCGCCAGCCTGGACCGGATCCGCCAGGTGCTCGGCTACGAGCCGGTCGTGGACTTCGAGGAAGGGCTGCGGCGGACGGTCGAGTCCGTCGTCGGCTGAGCGGGTCTCAACTGGGGCAGAGCCCCGCGAAGTCACGGATCGCCGCCTGGGCGATGTTCGAGGGGCAGGACCAGACCAGGAAGAAGAGCGCCTGCTTGGCCCATCGCTGCGCCGGCTCGGAACGGAGGAATCCGCTGCCCTTCCGCGCGGTCAGGTAGGCCTGGGTCGACCGCAGGACAAGGGCGTTCGCCTGCGCTCGAACCTGATTCGGGGAGACCGCGTCCGACTCGCCTCGGGCACAGGACATCAGCGCCGCCCAGTTCTGCTGCCAGGTCTCGCAGAGGACGTCCACAGGGTCGTTCAGGTCGATCCGCTCATTCGCCAGGCTCACCAGCGCGGCGATCGCCGCGCGAGCCTGCCCGAGAGCCAGTGCAGACGTCTCCAGCCCAGCGGTGCCCACCGCGCCGGGCGTCGAGGTCAGTTCGCTGCTCGGCCCGGCCAGGAGGTCGTCCTCGCCGATCTCGACTCCCTCCACGACGACCTCCGCCGTGCAGGACGCCTGGAGCGCGGCAAGTTCGAAGGAAGGCCGGACGGTCAACCCGGGCCGCTCCCGCGGCAGGGCGATCAGCAGCTGGCGGCCGTCCTCCATCAGCGCCCCCGTGACGAAGACGTCCGCGCGAGGTGCCGCCGTCACCCAGGGCATCGCTCCCTGGAGCCGGTACCCGCCCCCGGAACGCTCGAGGGCGACCAGCGCCTGCGACCCGAGCCGGCGGGACGTGGTGAGCTGAGAGATGCCCACCGTCGCGAAGGCCTCGCCCGAGGCGATTGCTGAGAGCCACTTGAGGGCAACCGGTCGATCCGACGCGGTGAGCCGCCGGACTGCGGCGTCGTGCTGCGAGAGGATGAAGACGGCCGTGAGGCTGCCCTCAGCGAGCCGGGCATAGCGCTGGACCAGCAGAGGCCGAGCGATCGACGCCCCTCCGTATTCCACCGGGATCGACCACCGAGCCGCCCCCGCGTGCTCCAGGAGGGACCAGAGATCCTCGGACCAATCCCCCGCGGCATCCGCCTTGCCGTCGTGTTCGGCCAGGGCGGCGACGAGATCGGAGATCCGGTCGCCTTCCGGGTCCGCCTCCGTCCACGGGGGAGTGCTCACCAGGCTGTTGCTCATCGTTCCACCGGGGTGTAGGACTGACGTTCGCGATTCCCTTGCCATCCTCTCAAAGGCGAAGCCTCCATGCCAGAACGCTTCTGCTACGACTTCCCCCGGCCCCAGGTCACAGTGGACCTGGTCGTCTTCACCTACCTGGACGGGAAACTGAAGACCCTGCTGATCCGCCGCGGACGTGCCCCGTTCGCCGGGAAGTGGGCGATTCCCGGCGGGTTCCTGGAGATGGAAGAGCCCGAGGAGGCCGCCGCGCGGCGGGAGCTGAAGGAGGAGACCGGGATCGAGGTCAGCGGCGCGATCGAGCCGATCGGCTTCTTCGGCCGACCCGGACGGGATCCCCGGGGCCGCACGATCACGCTGGCCCACGCGACGGTCCTTCGGGCCGGCGAACACGCCATCCAGGGAGGGGACGACGCCGTCGAGGCCGCCTGGGTCAACCTGGACGCCGATCTCGAACTGGCCTTCGACCATGTCGAGATTCTCCACGTCGCCAGGGATTGGCTCCGACGCGGCGTCGCCGATGACCTCGGCCTGAGGATCCTCCCCGAGTCGTTCAGCCTGGACGACGTCCTGGGCCTGTTCCACGAACTGGCAATTCATCGACACAGGGGATTCGCCTGGCTGGCGAGGAACCTCCGTCGCGGGCGGATCAGGACCGGCCCGGAAGCATCCGGTCAGTTTCACCTGGCGGAGCCGGCCACCTGAAGGGCCTCGCTTGACTCACGAGGCGAGGTCGGCCTCGCAGAGGATCTCGAATCCCATCTCGTGGAGGGTGCGGCTGGCCTGCTCGTTGTTGTCGATGTGCATGGCCACCGCTGACCGTCCGCGGGGGTGGACGATCAGGGGATAGGCGTAGTGGATGTTGATCTCGGCCTGGAGCAAGGCCATGCAGAGCTCGGCCAGGGCCTGCGGCCCGGTCGGCAGCTCGACGGCGACGAGCTCGTTCTCCGCGAAGGCGTGCTTGTTGAGCGCCAGAATCTCGCGACCCTGCTCGGGGTGGCTGAGGATCAGCCGGATGATCGAACAGTCGGCCGAATCGGAGATCGTCAGGCCGATGATCTTGACCTTGGTTCCCTGGAACGACCGGACGACCTCGAGCAGTTGCCCGACCCGATTCTCGAGAAAGACCGAGAACTGGGTAACCGTCGGCCAGTTGCGGCCGTGGAGTGTCTCCAGCTCGACTTCGCTGCCGCCGTCGTCCTCGCCGAAGCTCATCAGCCGCTCACAATCCCGGGGAACGGTTTCAGAAACGACTCAACTTAATCTAAGGAAGCGGGGAACCGGGGTCAATGGCCCGCGAGAGCGCGTGGCGCGGCTTGAAGCGCCATAACTCCAGGACGGCCTCGGCGCCGGGAAAACCGAGAAAACCTCAATTCGTGCGATGAGTCCGCCGATCCCTGCCGAATAATTAGAGGTGACGAGTTCGAATAACGGGGCGGCGGCGATCGTCTTCGCAGTTGTGCAGCCCGCCGCGACGACCGGTCTTCGATCCCAATTGACTCTCGATACTGGCGACGCGGGCCCTTGAGGGTGGGTGAGCTGTTCCCCCTCGGAAACGGCCCGGTCCAGAAAGGTCCTACGCAATGCTGTGGCGACACCTTTGCCTGGTCCGGGCCTGGTTGGCCGCGGGCCTGACCGGCGGCCTGATGCTCATCGGTGCAGACCAGGCCCCCGCCCAAACACCCGCCGCCGCGGATCCGGAATCCGCCGTTCCTCCGGCCGCCGTGGTCACCGAGACGGTCGATGTCTTGAAGGCCAGCAAGAGCGGCGAGCTGACCGTCGTCGCCCGCGGGCAGGGCCAGGATCGAGTCCGCCTGTCGATCCGCAATGCCACCGCGAAGCGGCTCCAGGTCGTCCTGCCGCCGGGCCTCGTCGCCTCCAGCGCGGCGGGGCAGCGGGGCGGTGGCGGCGGCCTCCAGAACATGGGGCTTGGCTCGTTCTCGAATCGCCCGGGAAGCTTCGGGGAATTCCGGATGGCCTCGGGCGCCCCGGGACTGAGGTCTGTCCCCACGATCGCGGCCGACCCGACGCCTGCCCTGACCGTGCCCTCCGGCGAGACGATCGACGTGACGGTCCCCGCGGTCTGCCTCAACTACGGCCTCCCCTCGCCCACCCCGAAGGACACGTTCACCCTGATGGACGTGGCCGACTACAGCGATGATCCGAGGGTGCGCAAGTCCCTGCGGAGCCTGTGCCTGCTCGGAACGAGCCAGGCCGTCGCCCAGGCCGTGATGTGGAGGGTCTGCAACGACCTGCCCTTCGAGACCATGATCGCCGAGGCCGGCAGGGTCATGAACGAGCAGGAAGTCGCCCTCGCCGCCCGCTTCGTCGGCGCCCTCGACGCCTCCGAGGGGTCGGACATGGTCGATCCCAACCCGTTGGCCGAGGGCCTCGTATACGCCCGCGTGGTGGGCGAAGGAGCCCTGGCGAAGGATGCCCGCAGGCTGAACGATCAGCTCGAGAACCAC
This sequence comes from Isosphaeraceae bacterium, assembly GCA_046349995.1. Taxonomy (GTDB): domain Bacteria; phylum Planctomycetota; class Planctomycetia; order Isosphaerales; family Isosphaeraceae; genus Aquisphaera. The sequence continues at coordinate 36,875 of JAXMBE010000038.1, forward strand.
AGGCTGCTCGGCCTGCCGCTGAGGGTGGCCGAGGGGGCAGACCTGCCGGCCTCCTCTTCCCCGGCGATCTTCGTCAACGTGGTGGTGACCGATTCGCAGGTCGGCGAGACCCGGGGCAGGCTGACGGTCAGCTACTGCACGGCTGCTGGGCAGTGGATCCCACTGGGCAAGGCGAGCTTCCAGGAGACCTCGTCGATCGCGGTGCTTGATGGCGACGCCCTGGCGACCGCCGTCGATCGTGCCCTTGCGTCGGCCTTCGTGTCGGTCAAGCCGGCACGTCGCTCCGTGGGCAGCACGACGCTCAGGCTCGAGAACCGCCTGCCGTTCACGCTCTCTGGCGTGATCGTCAAGGCCGGCAACTCGGCCGGTGCGCCGACGGTCCCGTTCGAGGCGGTCGGCGTCGGCCCGGGGCGTTCGGCCCTGCTGCCGATCCAGGCCGCGACGGCGACGATCGAGCGAGTCCAGGTCAACGGGCTCTGAGCTGCACGCCGACCCGATCGGATACGAGATTCCCCACCGGCCTCGCCGCCGGCGCGCGCGGGCGCCGCGGCCGGTTCGCCTTCCCGAGATCGCGCGAAACGCCCGGTCGTCTTCGCTTCGAGAGAACAAATCGTTCTCGGGCATCGTACATGCAGCGACGGCAGGCCCGCCCGAGGGACCTTGTCCGGTCTCAGCGGTGCCCGTTAAGATAGGATTCTTGTATTCGGAATCGTGCAGCGACTGCCAGACACCCGACTCCGTCGGTCACCGCGGTGAAGCCGTTACCATGGCCCTGGAACGTAGGCGGGTGATCTTCTCGGGGCGAGTCCAGGGGGTGGGGTTCCGTGCGACCTGCCGCTGGCTCGCTCGCGGGCACGAGGTCGCCGGATACGTCCGGAACCTGCCCGATGGCCGGGTGGAACTGCTCACCGAGGGCGACTCCGAGGAAATCGATCGCCTCCTCGACTCGATCCGGTGCGAGATGGGCGGGTTCATTCGCGGAGAGCATTCGGAACCGGAACCGACCGGGGACCCCCCGCTCGGCGGCTTCCACGTTCGTTTCTGACCTGCCCCCCGTCCGAGGCAGGGTCGCTTTCATCTTCATCTTCCTGGAAACCTGTCGCCCCATCATGAAATCACTCACCATTGCACTCGCGACTGCCAAGGAAACGATCCGCCAGCCCGCCTTCTTCGTGATGGCGGTGTTCGCTGGGGCGCTCCTGATCCTGACCATCTTCGTCTCGTACTTCACCTTCGGCGAAGACATCAAGATGTACAAGGATACGGGCCTGACGACGATCTCGTTCTTCTGCATGCTGCTCGCCCTGCTGACGGCGAGTTCGACTGTGGCCGAGGAGATCGAGGGGAAGACCGCGATCACCCTGCTGTCCAAGCCGATCAACCGGCGGCAGTTCATCGTCGGAAAGTTCCTGGGGATCGAGCTGGGCGTCCTGGCGCTCTACCTGCTGCTGGGCGCCCTGTTCGCGGCGGGCGTGTGGTACAAGTACGCGTATGACCTTCGCGAGTCGGCCGGGGGCGTGGCCGAGTCGTCGAAGCGGCTGGCGCAGGTGATGCAGGTCATGCCGGGCCTGGCGCTGGGCTTCTTCGAGGTTACGATCCTCACGGCCATCAGCATCGCGATCTCCACCCGGCTACCGATGCTGGTGAACCTCGTGGTCTGCATCCTGATCTTCTTCCTCGGGCACCTCAGTCCCGTGCTCGTCGAGTCCACCTCGCAGGGGCAGGTCAACGAGCTGGTGAGCTTCATGGCCCGGCTGTTCGCCTGGATCCTGCCGTCGCTGGAGTTCTTCAACGCCGGCCCCTCGATCTCGACGGGGGCGGTGATCCCCTGGCAAGGCTACGTTCTGCCTGCACTGGGGTATTGCGTGTTGTACAGTGGAGCAGCGTTGTTGTTCGCGTTCCTGCTGTTCGAAGATCGCGACCTGGCGTGAACGCCGGGGCCGGCGCAGCCCGCGGGGGACCTCACGCATGCAAGCCGAGGCGTATCGTCGCGCACGGACGCTCCTGAGTACCCGGTCGGAATCGCTCATCCCCAGGATCCTGGGTGCGTTGGAATCGCTGCTGATCCTGGCCCTGCTGGCGATCGTCGGCCTCTTCGTGGTCCTCATGGCCTCCCGGGGAGAGGCCCGATTCCCGGCGGCCCAGAGGGAATCCCTGCCCTCCTGGGCCGTCAACCTCGGCATGAGCGACGGTCCCTGGCTGAGATATCGTAACTCGGGCATCTTCCCCCTGGTCGCGAATAACATCGTCAGCCCCAATCCGGTCCATCGGGCCGGGGCGAGGCTGGTCGACTCGGTCTCAGGGGCGCTCACGCCGCTCCGCAATAATCTCGGCGCCCTGACCACCCTGCTCGCCGCGGGCCTGATGCTGATGCTCGCCCTGGCCTTCCTGGCCCAGTGGAGGCGCCGGCTGATGGCCGCCGCCGCGACGGACCTCGCCACCACCCTCCGCCGGCAGATCCACCGCCAGATGTACCGGCTCGGGCAGTCTTCACTGCCGACCGAGGGGATCGGCCCGGTCGTCAACATCTGGACCCGCGAGGTCAATGACATCCGCGAGGGTTTGCTGGCCGACCTGGACGTCACCCCCAGGGTGTGGATCCTGGCCGGTGGCCTCATCCTGATCGCGCTCCTCACCAGCCCGATCCTCTCGCTGTTCCTGGGATCTCTCGGGTTGCTCGTCTGGCTGACGGCTCGCTTCCTGAATCGAGACTCCCGCCTCGCCCACGACGCGGCGCTGCGTGACGTCTCGGTGCAGCTCTGCCTGCTGCATGAGGACCTGGGGCTGCTTCGGACGGTGCGCATCCACGGTGTGGAGAATTACGACCGGCAGCGGTTCGACGAGCACCTGGACCGCTTCCGGCAGGCCGATTCCCGCCGGATCGAGACGCAGCCCCGCCTCAGCCCGACGACCTCGCTGCTCTACGGCGCCGCCCTGGCCCTGGCGCTGGGGCTCCTGGGATACAACGTCGTGATCCAAGAGAGGATCTCGATTGCGACGATGCTCGTGCTGATCGCGTCGCTCGCTGGGCTGGCCCATCCGATCTCGAGATGGTTGGCGGCCCGCAAGACGATCCGCCAGGCGAACCGGTCGGCCGCCGGCATCTTTGAGTTCCTGGAACGCTCGCCCGAGCTCCATCAGAACGTCGGCGCGCACTTCCTCGGCGCCCTGAAGGACACCGTATCGCTGAAGGAAGTGACGCTCAGGAGCCGATCCGGTCGCGGCCTGCTGGATCGCGTATCGATCGACGTCGCCGCCGGCTCGCGGACCGGCATCCTTGGTTCCGACGAGGACGCGAAGCTGGCCCTGGCCTGCCTCATCCCCCGCCTCATCGACCCCCAGTCGGGTCGCGTCCTGATCGACGGCCACGACCTGCGGGACGTTACGCTGGAATCGATCCGGGCCCAGGTCGGCACGGTGCTCCAGGCCGACCTGGTCTTCACCGATTCGGTGCTCGCGAACATTGGCATGGGAGACGCCATCAACGGCCTGCCGCGCGTCATCGAGGCCGCCAAGGTGGCCCATGCCCATCACTTCATCCTCGACCTGCCCCACGGCTACGACACGATCATCGGCCCCCTGGGGCACTACCTGACGCCGGACCAGCAGTTCCGCGTCGCGCTGGCCCGGGCCTACCTGCACGACCCCTCGATCCTGATCGTCGAGGAGACCTCGACGAGCGTGGACGAGGAGACGCAGCATCTCCTGGACGACACGCTGGCCCGGCTCGGCTCAGGGCGCACGCTCATCCTCCTGCCCCACCGCCTCTCCACGATCCGCTCATGCGATCAGGTGATCGTCCTGCACAACGGCAGGGTGGAGGATATTGGCTCCCCGGCCCAGCTCCAGGCCGAGAGCAAGCTCTATCGTCACCTTCTCTACATGGAGTTCAACGAGTACGTCACCGGCGAGGTCGAGGCGGGCTCGGTCGTCGGCTAACCTCCGCCCCGCCGGACGAAGTCTCGCTCGGATCAGCAGAAATCGTCGACCGTCGGGGTGATGACCAGTTCCGGCACCCTCGCGCGAGGATGAAGCTGCACCAGGAAACGGACGGCCGCGGCGATGTCCTCCGGCTGGAGGATCACCTCCCGACGCTCCTGACCGACGGGGACCGGCCGGGCATCGAGGATCGGAGTGTTCACCTCGCCCGGATAGATGACCGTGGACCGAATGCCGTTGGCCCCTTCTTCTCGCCCCAGGCAAAGACCGAGCGCCGACTGGCCGAACTTCGATGCCGAGTAACCGGCACCGCCGAGGGTACTCGCCCGGATCCCGGAGATCGAGCAGATCTGCACCACCAGGCCGCTCCGCCGCTGCCGCATGCCCGGCAGGACATGATGGATCAGGTTGAAGGCTCCCGTCAGGTTGACGTCGAGCATTTTCTGCCAGTCCTCGGGCGTCAACGCGGCGAGGCTCCGGTTCCGGACGTTCGTCCCGGCGTTGCAGACGAGCACGTCGATCGAGCCGAACTCGGCGAGGACGCGGTCGACGACCTCCCTGACCGATCCTTCTTCGGACACGTCGCAGGGGAGGGCCAGTGCGGTTGCCCCACCCTTCTCCAGTCCCGAGCGGGTCTGCTCGAGCTTGCCCGGGTCCCGGCCGATCAGGGCCAGCCGCATCCCCAGGGCGTCGAGCGCCCCCGCGATCCCACGCCCGATCCCGCTGCCGGCGCCGGAGACCAGCGCGGTGGTCAGTTTCGCACTCAAGTTGCACCCCCTTGGTGATCCGAACGGATGCTCACCGGCACGCGCGAGACCCTCCCCGACGGACGGTTCCGCGGGGAGGGCCCTGGGCCGCACGGGTCGATTGTAACCTGCCCCGGCCGGCCGCACGATCGTCGCGCGAGCCGCCGAGGGCACCGTCGTCGTCGCGGGATCAGCGGTTGGCGAAGCGGTTTCCCCGGCTCGCCCGGACAGCGAGGTTGCCCGACGGGAACGCCGTCCCGTTCGCGATGCCCCCGGCCGGCTGCGCCGCGGCTTTCCAGACCCTCATCTGGCTGGTGGGGCCACCGTCGCCCTGGCTCGCCCAGGCGCTCATCGCCCGGAGCAAGCTGTCCAGCCGCCCCTGCGCGGGCGACGGTCGGGGGCCCGACGAGGGGGTCTCGGCTGAGGAGACCTGCCTCCCGTTCAGGAAGACCTGAACCGTGGGTGCGTTCGAGATCGCCGTCGGCGCCGGGGTCGGTGCAGTCGTGGTGTCGAGTGTCTGCGCCGCGATGGGGGCCGACGGGGTCGGCGTGGGCGTATTCGACACGACTGGTACGTAGGAAATGGCGGGCGTCGGCACCGGCGCCGGTGGCACCTGGCTGGGTGGCTTCGTCGTGGCCGCTGCGGCGGGGACCAGGGCGGCCGCACCGGGAACGTCCAGGCGGCCGATGGTGATCCCGGTGACGGGGTCGTTGATCGGGTCCGCCCCCTTCTCGAGCCACTGGGTCACCTGATCGACGGTCGGAAGAGTGCCGAACCGGGATTGGTAGATCTGCTGGAGCAGCACGACCGAGCCGGTCACGAGGGGCGCGGCGAAGCTCGTGCCGTCCACCGTCATCTGCTGGTTCGAGCCGGAGGGGGCCAGCAGGCCCTTCCCGGGGGCGGCCAGTTCCGTCCCGTTCCCGTTGCCGATGTCATCCCCGAGCCGCTGCGCGTCCGGGAGGAGTTGGTTGGAGGTATCGGTCGCCGTGACGCTGATCACTCCGGAGACGATCGAGGTGAACCCTTCGCCTTGCTGACCCTTGAAGCTGTTGCCCGTGGCCGAGATGACCGGGATATTGAGCGCCTTGAGCTTGCCGACCAGCTCGGTGATCTGCTGGCCGACGCCCCCGTCGTGGGCGAACCAGTTCTGGGCGTAGTTCCCCCCGTCCGAAAGGGACATGTTCACGGCGGTGATATTGTGCTCGGTCCGATGGTCGATGACCCACTGGAGGGCCCGGGCGATGCTGCTGAGCTGGGCCGAGTTATTGTCGCCGACGACCCGGAGGGCGACCAGGTTCACGCCGGGCGCCACGCCGGGCTGCTTGGGATCGGTGGAGGCGATCAGTCCGGCCACGGCCGTGCCGTGCTGCGAAGCGGTCGCCATCGGGTCGGCCGTGTTCGACGCGAAGTTGTAGCCGGCCACGACCTTCGCACCCGCTCCGAAGCGTCCGCCGAGGGCCGGGTTGGTGTAGTCGACGCCGGTGTCGATCACGGCGACCGTCATGCCCCGCCCGTCGACTCCGTACGCGGCGCGGGCCTGCGCCGCCCCGATGATGGGGTCGAACAGAGATTGCACCCCGGTCGTGATCGTCCCGGCGGGCCGCTCCTCAGTCGTCGCCGCGAGGGGCGCAGGGGATGCGCTCTCCGAGGCGGCCTGCCGCCTCGCCGTGAGCCTGGATTGCAGCGTCCCTACCTGGTTGTTCGCCTGCCGCATGGTGCCGCGGACGGCATGAGGGTGCAGACGGGACAGCGCGGTACCGGCACCGGTCGAGAGCAGGCAACGTTCATCGAGGAGTTCCACCCCGGGCTGATGGCGGCGGGCCGAGTCTCGACGGCCGATGCGGATCCGGGTCCATGCCATGAATCGTCTCTCCCCAGACGGCCGCCATGCCATTGGCTCAGGCCGCCCCGCGAATCGGTAGTGAACGCCCCCCTTCCATGGCGGGCCGCGCACGCGGGCCGAATCGGTTCGGCAGAGCGAGCACGGGCCGGGGATCTCGCCCGGGTGTCAGCCCGGGACAGATCCGCAGAGCGCGAGGCCAGGATGTTCGGTTCGTGAAGGGCCGCCGGCGGCTGGCCGGTAGGTCGGTCCAGGGTCCTCTGCCCTGCGAGCGCACGACCTCCCTAGCCGCCGGGTCAGTGACCCGAGCGCGGAGAATCGACGGCCGGTCGGTGCGGGAGAGAGGGTCTGGGGACACCCTGGCCCCATCACCGGGGACGGCGATTCGGCAATGACCTCCTGAGGCGGATCCGGCGAATTCGTTTCACCGGTTCCATCGAGCCCGGGCCGCTGGTGCCCCGGCTCGCCGGCGCGATTCCTGGCGCACCGGCCCGGCCTCGCCGGTCCCGCGGCTCCCTCGGGGTCGCCGCCGGACTTCCGAAGCCTCTCCCACCCCCTGCACCGGTCACTCCGCCTTGTGCCCCATCATGGGACGCTCTAGAGTGTGGGCGACAGTCGATGGAGCCGGCCGAGATGGGTCTTGGCCGGTGAGCCTTCTATCGGTTCCCCCTCCGACCGAGGTCGCCTCGAAAAATGGAAATCGTCGCCGTGATCCCGGCTCGGTTCGCTTCGACCCGCCTACCCGGCAAACCTCTGCTGAGCGACACCGGTCGGCCGCTGATTCAGCACGTCGTGGAAGCCACGCGACGCGCGCGATCGCTACAACGGATCCTCGTGGCGACCGACGACGAGCGGATCGCCGACGCGGTCGCGGCATTCGGCGGCGAAGCCGTGATGACCCGCGACGACCACCCGACCGGAACCGATCGCGTGGCCGAGGTCGCTGCCCGGCTCCCCGACGCCCGGATCATCGTCAACGTCCAGGGGGACGAGCCCGAGATCGCCGGGAGCACGATCGACCGCCTCGTGTCCCTGCTCCACGACGACGCCGAGGCCCCCATGGCCACGCTTGCCACCCCGATCCGCGACGAGGCCGTCTACCGCGACCCATCGTGCGTCAAGGTCGTCTGCTCTGCTCAGGACCGGGCGCTCTACTTCTCGCGCAGCCCGATCCCGCATCATCGCGACGGCCTGCCCGACCCGCGCCGGGCGTCCAGCCCCTTGGCCCACCTTCACCTCGGCCTCTACGCCTACCGCCGCGACTTCCTGCTCTCGATCGGCGGTCTCCCCCCCTCACCGCTGGAGGCCGCCGAGAAGCTCGAGCAACTCCGCGTGCTCCAGGCTGGCTACCCCATCGCCATCGGTGTCGTCGAGGAGCCGAGCATCGGCATCGACACCCCCGAGGACTACCGCCGCTTCGTGGAGCGGTGGAGGAGAGCCCACCCCGAGCGGTGAAGCCGAGCGCGCTCCGGGCCGACACCTGGCGCGGTCGAGCCGTCTCGCTCATGCCCGTTGGCGGGCCTCCCGGGCCAGGCGGTTTTCGAGCATGCCCATGACGGCCGCCTCCTCGGGCTTGAGGGACCCGACCTGCTCTTCGAGCTGGTCCTGGGCGCGTCGGCGCAGCGTCTCGAGCATCGTGCCGTCGAGGTAGCACTGCAGGACGGCGGGATGGACGTAGCACTTGCGGCAGACGCTCGGCGTGTTGCCCAGCCGCTCGGCCACGCGCTCGATGGCCGCGACGACGTTCTTCTTGGCCTGCGAATGCGAGCCGAACGCCTCGAATTCCTGGAGGGCCATCGCGGCCAGCACGGTGCCGGCCCAGGTGCGGAAGTCCTTGGCGGTGAACTCCTCGCCCGCGACCTCGCTGAGGTAGTCGTTGATATCCTGGGAGGAGACGTCCTGCACCGTCCCGTCGTCGTCGATGTAGGCGAACAGCTCCTGGCCGGGGAGGTCCTGGCACCGCCTCACGACCTTCGCCAGGCGGCGATCGCGGATGTCGATGTCGTGCGCGATACCGCTCTTCCCGCGGAACTTGAAACGGACGGTGGAGCCGTCCACGTCCGCGTGACGATCACGCATGGTGGTCAGTCCATACGACTTGTTCGTCCTCGCGTACTCGTCGTTGCCCACGCGGATCAGGGAGGCCTCGAGCAGCCGGACCACCGCGGCGAGCACCTTCGCCCGGGGGATTCCCGGCAGGGCGAGGTCCCGCTCGGTGCGCTCGCGGATCCTCGGCAGCACGCGGGCGAAGCACATCATCCGGTCGTACTTGGTCTCGTCGCGGACGGCCCTCCATCGGGGATGGTAGCGGTACTGCTTCCTCCCGCGGGCGTCCCGGCCGGTGGCCTGGAGATGGCCCAGGGGTGACGGGCAGATCCAGACGTCCGTCCACGCCGGGGGTATCACCAGGCCGCGGATCCGGGCAACAGTTTCCGCGTCGCGCACGGGCCGACCATCCGCGTCCAGGTAATGGAATGCGCGGCCGCATCGCTTCCGGGTGATCCCCGGCCGATGGTCGGTCGAATAGCGAAGTCCTGCCTGCCTGGCGGCGACGACCGGGTCGGCTGCAGGGGCGGCGGGCTCATTCTTGAGAACGGCGCTTCTCATGAAGGAGGGTCGTGCAAACGGGGTGCCGCATGCCTTGCGGCGAACTCCTGGCTGTCCGCAACTTGGCACGAGAAGTGCTCATCTGCCGACCTCGAACGCCGCCCGTTAAGACCTTGGCGGGCCCGATCGGGCTCCCCGGTGCGATCGATGTACGTCCACGACGGAGACTGTCAATGCGCGTCTGGCCCGGCCGCCCTTTCCCGCTCGGAGCCACCTGGGACGGAGCAGGTGTGAATTTCAGCCTCTTCGCGGAGAACGCCACGAAGGTCGAGCTCTGCCTGTTCGATTCGCCGGATGCGCAAAAACCGTCGACGACAATCGCCCTGAGCGAGCAGACGGCTCAGGTCTGGCACAACTACTTGCCGGATATCCTGCCCGGGCAACTTTACGGCTATCGCGTGCATGGGCCCTACGAGCCGACCCAGGGACATCGATTCAATCCGAGGAAGCTCGTCCTGGATCCTTATGCCAAGGCGATCGGACGGGACCTCAGGTGGGATGACTCCCTGTTCGGGTACCAGCTCGGTCATCCCGACGCCGACCTGACGTTCGACGAGCGCGACAGTGCCGCGTTTGCCCCGCTGGGGGCCGTCGTGGATTCGGCCTTCACCTGGGGCGATGACCGACCGCCCCTGACCCCGTGGCACAAGACGTTTATCTACGAGGTACACGTCAAGGGTTTCACCAAGAAGATGCCCGACGTGCCGGAGAAGCTCCGCGGCACCTACGCCGGCCTGGCCTCCGAGGCGGCGGTCCAGCACCTGCTGGATCTCGGAGTCACGGCGGTGGAGCTGCTGCCGGTGCACCACCACGTGGACGACCGGTTCCTCACCGACAAGGGGCGGGTCAACTACTGGGGCTACAACACGCTCAACTTCTTCGCCCCGGATCCGCGATACGCGACCGACCCGAACCCGGAGGCCACGATCCGCGAGTTCAAGATCATGGTCCGCTCGCTGCACGCGGCGGGGATCGAGGTCATCCTGGACGTGGTCTACAACCACACGGCCGAGGGCAACCAGCTCGGCCCGACGCTCTCGTTCCGCGGGATCGACAACGCCAGCTATTACCGGCTCTCGGAAGACCCGCGCTACTACATGGACTTCACCGGCTGCGGGAACACCTTCAACATGAGGAACCCGCAGGTCCTCCAGCTCATCATGGACAGTTTGCGGTACTGGGTCGTCGAGATGCACGTCGACGGCTTCCGCTTCGACCTGGCGAGCACCCTGGCCCGCGAGCTCTACGAGGTCGACCGGCTGGGCGCGTTCTTCGACATCATCCACCAGGACCCGATCCTCTCGCAGGTGAAGTTGATCGCCGAGCCCTGGGACGTCGGGCCCGGCGGCTACCAGGTGGGCTTCTTCCCGGTGCTCTGGACCGAGTGGAACGGGAAGTACCGGGACAACGTCCGGCGCTTCTGGAAGGGCGACGGCGGCGCCGTCTCCGAGTTCGCCACGCGACTCTCGGGCTCCAGCGATCTGTACCAGCAGACCGGACGCGCGCCGTATGCGAGCATCAACTTCATCACATGTCACGACGGCTTCACGCTCGAGGACCTCGTCTCCTACAACGACAAGCACAACGAGGCCAACGGCGAGGAGAATCGGGACGGCTCCAGCAACAACGATAGCTGGAACTGCGGCGTGGAGGGGCCGACCGACAACTCGACCGTGCTCGAGCTGCGGGAGCGGCAGAAGCGGAACTTCCTGGCCACCCTGATGTTCTCGCAGGGCGTGCCGATGCTCCTGGCCGGCGACGAGATTGGCCACACCCAGAACGGCAACAACAACACCTACTGCCAGGACAACGAGCTCACCTGGCTGGACTGGAAGCTGGACGACCGGCGCGAGGCGCTGCTGGATTTCACCCGCGAGGTTTGCCGGATCTGGAGGGAGCATCCCGTCTTCCAGCGGAGGAAGTTCTTCCAGGGGCGGGCCATCCGCGGGACCGACATCAAGGATATCTCGTTCATGGAGCCTTCCGGCAAGGAGATGACCGACGAGGCCTGGGGTGGCGGCTTCGTGAAGTGCCTGGGCGTGCGCCTCGCCGGCGATCTGATCGGCGACGTGGACGAGCGGGGCGAGCCGATCGTTGACGACACGGCGCTGATCCTCCTGAATGCGCATCACGAGTCCCTCCCCTTCGTCCTCCCCGAGACGCGCGAGGGCCAGGTCTGGGAGCTGGCCCTGGACACCTCCGGGAAGAAGCAAATCCCCGCGGTCTTGCGGGGCGGCGACGAGCTCTCACTGCACGACCGGTCCCTGGCGCTGCTGTTCGCCCGCGGCGAGGAGGACGTCAATCAGGCGGCCTCCCGCGTGGAGGTCGAGTCCCTCCGCCGCGAGGTGAAAAGGCCGGTGCCCCCGGTCCCCTCGCACACGCCTTCGCGGACGCGCACAGTCTGAGCGATCACCAACCCTCTCAAGGAGCCAGAAGCTTGGCCACCGTCGAGCCGCTCCGGCCGGGATCTGCGCCCATCGATCGGACGCCTTACGTCGAGGAGTTGCTGGCCGCGGCGATCGAGGAGATCGCTCGACGCCGGGCGGTCCCGGACTCCACGTATCGGTTGCAACTTCACGCCGGGTTCCGCTTCGGGGACGTCGCGGCGATCGTCCCCTATCTCGCCCGGCTAGGCATCACCGACTGCTACGCGTCCCCCTACCTGAAGGCCGCGCCGGGGAGCACGCACGGCTACGACATCACCGATCACGGCCAGCTCAACCCCGAGATCGGCACGCCTGAGGATCACGGCGCGTGGCTGAAGTCGCTCCAAGAGCATGGACTCGGGCTGGTCCTCGACGTGGTCCCGAACCACATGGGGATCCTCGGCAACGAGAACCCCTGGTGGAACGACGTGCTGGAGAACGGGCAGGCGTCGGTCTATTCGAGGTTCTTCGACATCGACTGGTCGGCGCCCGTCCGCCCCGAGAACCGGGGTCGGGTCCTGCTCCCCTTCCTGGGAGACCTCTACGGCGTGATCCTCGAGAAGGGAGAGCTCCAGGTCACGCGCGAGGGCGGGTCGTTCCTGGTCCAGTATCACGACCACCGCTACCCCCTGGACCCGAAGAGCTACGGGGTGGTCCTCGAGCCGGTGGTCGACCCAATCTCCGGCGTCCTGGGCGCCGAGCACCCCGCCGTCCTCGAATTCCAGAGCGTCCTGACCGCCGTCCGCAACCTGCCCGATCACACCGAGAGGCGGCGAGATCGGGTGCTCGAGCGGAACCGCGAGAAGGAGGTCATCAAGCGTCGGCTGGCCACTCTGGTGACCGATCATCCCGAGTTCGACTCGGCGATCCAGGGCTCGATCACGAAGTTGAACGGGAAGGAAGGCGACCCGAGGAGCTTCGACGCCCTCGACGAGCTCCTGGCGGCGCAGCCCTACCGGCTGGCCTTCTGGCGCGTCGCCCCCGACGAGATTAACTACCGGCGGTTTTTCGACGTCAACACTCTGGCTGCCTTGCGGACCGACCGCGAGGAGGTCTTCCAGGCCACCCACGCGACCATCCTGGAGATCCTCGCCCGGGGCGACGTGACCGGGCTAAGGATTGACCATCCCGACGGGCTGCTCGATCCTCAGGGATACCTGGAACGTCTCCAGGAAGCCTTCGTCCTGGCCGTCGCGCGGCGACTCCACGAGGAGGCCGTCACGGCGGAGGTGGTCCCCTGGGACGAAATCCTGCCGATCCTTCGCGAACAGCTCGCCCTGAGAGGACAGGCCGGGGAACGGATGCCCCGGCTCTACGTCGTCGTCGAGAAGATCCTCGGTTTCGACGAGTCGTTCCCGGAGGGATGGCTCACCCACGGGACGTCCGGCTACGACGCCCTCAACCGGATCAACGGCGTCTTCGTGGACACCGCGGCCGCTGAGGCGTTCATCCGCCGCTACCAGGATTGGGTCGGCGACCAAACGCCCTATCGCGAGGTCGTTCGTCGGAACAAGCAACTGATCCTGGACGTATCGCTGGCCAGCGAGCTTCACGTGCTGGCCTACCAGCTCGAGCGGATCGCTCTGCGGGATCGCCGCTCCCGCGACTTCACCCAGAGTGGGCTGCGGCACGCGCTCCGCGAGGTCATCGCGTCGTTCCCGGTCTATCGCTCCTACATCACCTCCCGGACCGTCACCGATCAGGACAAGGCGCTGGTGGACCGGGCGATCCGTTCGGCCATGCGGCGCAACCCGGTGACCAGCCGATCGGTCTTCCGGTTCCTCCGCAACGTGCTCCTCGACCGGTTAACGACCCCGGAACACCTGCCTGAGGAAGAGTTCTCTCCGAGCGAGTTCGCGGGGAAATTCCAGCAGGTCACTGCGCCCGTGATGGCCAAGGGCCTCGAGGATACCACGTTCTATGTCTACAACCGGCTGGTCTCGCTGAACGAGGTGGGCGGCGAGCCGGTGCGGTTCGGCCTGACCCCCGTGCAACTTCATGCCTGGAACGGCGAACGTGCCGTCCGCTACCCCCACGCGCTGACACCCCTCTCCACCCACGACACGAAGCGGAGCGAGGATGTCCGGGCGCGGATCAACGTACTCTCGGAGATGCCTGACTCCTGGTTCGCGGCCGTCGATCGCTGGAGTGAGCTGAATCGGCCTCATCGGAAGACCATCGAGGAGCGGGACGCCCCCAGCCGCAACGAGGAGTACTTCCTCTACCAGAACCTCCTGGGCGCATGGCCCGTGGGCGAGCTCGACGACCAGGCGCTCGAGTCGTTCCGAGAGCGGTTCCGGGGCTTCATGGCGAAGGCGGTCCATGAGGCGAAGGTGAACAGCAGCTGGCTCAATCCCAACCCCGAGTACGACGAGGCGATTGACCAGTTCGTCGTGGCGATCCTGGATCGCGGAGCGAACCGTGCCTTCCTGGACGACTTCCTCTCATTCCAGGCCGCCGTGAGCCACCACGGCTTCCTCAACTCGCTCTCCCAGACGCTGCTGAAGCTGGCCGGTCCGGGAGCGCCCGACACCTACCAGGGGACCGAGTTATGGGACTTCAGCCTCGTCGATCCCGACAACCGGCGGCCGGTCGACTACGGCCTCCGCTTGATGCTCCTGAACGACCTGGCTACCTGGTACGATGACCCGGGGACCGGCCCGACTGGCCTCGCACGGAACCTGATCGGGGACCTGGAGGACGGCCGGATCAAGCTCTATACCCACTGGCGAGCCCTGGCGGCACGCAAGGAATTCCCAGCGCTGTTCTCGAGCGGCGAATACCGGCCGATCGTCCCGCGAGGGCCTCGAGCCGACCACGTGTTCGCGTTTTCGCGGCGAGACGGATCGGACCTGGCGATCGTGGCGGTCCCCCGGCTGACCTCCAAGTTCGTCAAGCCGGGGGTCTTTCCGATCGGGACGGAAGTCTGGGGTGACACCGACCTGGAGCTGACCGGCACCGCCCCGGGCACCGAGTTCCGCTCCATCTTCTGTGGTTCCGCGGCCCGGACAGAGCAGCGTGGGGATGCGGTCGTCGTGCGAGCCGTCGACCTGTTTGCCGCGTTCCCGGTCGCGTTGTTCATCGGACGCGCTTGAGCGAGCCAGGGCCTGGGGCTGCCGGGTACGAGCACCCGGCGTCATGGCCGCTGTTAGCTATCCTACTTGACGTTTCGACCGGATGGCGGGGTGGACGTCGTAATCTTCACCTGGCATGGAGCCCATCGCCGGCTCTTCGGGGCGCGGCGGGGCAGGAACCGCGGCGAGGACCAGGGCACAATGCCCGGGGAGGATCCAGGGTTGTTCCGGCTCGTAGGGCGGAATCCCGGAGCCGCCATAACGGGGGTGCTCGCTGAACCAGAGCGACGACCACTGCTTCTCCGGCGGCGGCGCGAGCAGGGGCTCGGAGTTGGACGTCGGGTAGAGATCCCGCCCCAGGTTGACCACGATCAGCCGATCGTCGTTTTCCTCGCCGAGGAACCGCACGGCGAAGGCCTCGGGGCCGAGGACTGCCCCGTGGATCCGGTCGGAATGCTGGAGGCGGAAGACGGGATCCTCGCGACGGAGCTTCAGCAGGTCCCGGAAGAGCAGGAACGTCGGGTTCCGCGAGTAGTCGCCGGGGTCCTCGAGCTTCGAGGAGAGGTACGAATCGCGGGACGAAGCATCCGGCAGGTAGGGGTCGAGCTCCGGATGCGTCGTGCGCCGGAATCCCGAGAGCTCCTGCTTGCGCCCCTCGCGGACCAGGCTGCCCAGCGGGTCCTTGTGGTCGCTGAAGTAGACGAACGGCCGGCTGCTCCCGAGTTCCTGGCCCTGGAAGAGCATCGGCGTCTGGGGAGAGAGGAGCCAGAACGTCGTCATCGCCCGGTAACGCCCGGGGCTCGTCAGCTCCTTGACCCGGAATCCCCGCGCCGAGTTGGCGACCTGGTCGTGGTTCTCGAGGTAGGTCACGAACCGCTTGGCCGGGATTCCGAGGGTCGGCGAGCCGCGGAGCTTCTGCTGCCACTTGCAGAGCTGGCCCTGGAACAGGTAGCCCCACTTGACCGCCGAGATCAGCTCCTGCGGCGTGCCGCGATAGTCGCAGTAGTAGGCCTCGGCGTGCCCGGTCATGGCGACCCGCGCGGCGTGGTGGAAGTCGTCGTTCCAGTTCGCGTCCAGCCCGTACCCCCCCTGGTCGGGCGAGCGGACGAGCCGGACGTTTTGCGACTCGTTCTCGGCGATCAGGATGATCGAGCGTTCGCCGGCGGCTTCCCGGGCGACGCGGCTCAGGGCCAGCAGCAGGTGCTCGTCCGAGGCGTCCTTGATGGCGTGCGTCGCGTCGAGCCGGAGGCCGTCGAGGTGGTACTCGGAAATCCAGTACGCAGGGTTGGAGAGGAAGTACTCGCGGGACGGCCCGCACTCCGGCCCGTCGAAGTTCAGGGCGTCGCCCCAGTCGGTCCCCCCCCTCTCGGAATGGACGTAACTGGCCGAGTACGCGTGGTGATAGCAGCCGTCCGGCCCGAAATGGTTGTAGACCACATCGAGGATCACCCCCAGCCCCAGCGAGTGGGCGTGGTCGATGAACCGCCGCATGTCTTCGGGGCTTCCATACCCGTGATAGGGCGCGTAGAGATCCACGCCATCATAGCCCCAGCCGAACGATCCCGCGAACTCGGCGACGGGCATGACCTCCACGCACGTCACCCCGAGCTCGGCCAGCCGCGGAAGGTGACTGGTCGCCCCGGCCCAGCTCGCGGCCTCGGAGAACGTGCCCAGGTGAAGCTCATAGATGACCTGACCCTCGATCTTCAGCCCCTTCCAGTCCCGGTCGCTCCACGGGAATCGCCCCGGGTCCACGACCTGAGACGGCCCGTGCACCCCCTGAGGCTGGAACCGGGACGCCGGGTCGGGGTAGCTCTCCCCGTCGTCGAGCCGGTAGCGATAGAGCGTCCCCTCGCCGGCCTCGGCCATGAAGCCCGAGAAGTAGCCGCCCTCCTCTCGCTCGAGCGCAAGAGCATTCCGCTGGCCGTTCCCCCCGCTCGGCTCGATCACGACCTCGACCTTCTGGCACCTCGGCGCCCAGACCCGGAAATGGACGCCACCCCCCTGCTGGACCTCGGCCCCGACCGGCAGGCGCCGACGAGGCGACCACTGACGTTCCCGGGCGCCCTGGCGATCCGCGACAGCCGTCGACTCCATGAGACCTCCCTCGAATTCCGCTCTGGATGGCTGGCAAGGTATCGACCCGTTCCAGCGAGCCGGGCCGAGAGACACAGCGCCCCTCGGCCTTCCCGGGGTTGCGCAGATTCGCCTGCCAGTGATCGCAAGTCTCATACCCACTTCATGCGGGGCAGCGTGAGCCCCTACTGTCCTCACGGAAACCACTGGGCCGGCGTACGCGGAGCAGCATATCCACCGAACATCCCAGGGAACCGGTGGCATGGTGATCGCCGTGCTCGTTCACCGGGCGGGCGTTACTCTTCTGACGTCCCGCCCGATGAATGGAGCCCCACGCTTGAACCACCTGTGTCGGCAAACACGCAACCAGGAGAGCATTGGGTGGACGAATGGCGTGATACTTGCCCTACTGAGACCTGGCCAGAATGGAGATCGCCCGAGACGATCGCCGCCCGCCGTGAACGGCGGGCCATCGGCGCACGACGACAGGTCCCTCGCGAACCCAGCCCAGGAGCGCGACGATGTCCGAGAACCTCGATCTATGGTACAAGGATGCGATTATCTACGAGGTCCATGTCCGTGCCTTCTTCGACAGCGTGGGCGACGGCCACGGGGACTTCCAGGGGCTGACCCAGAAGCTCGACTATCTCCAGGACCTGGGCGTCACCGCGATCTGGCTGCTACCCTTCTACCCTTCCCCGCTCAAGGATGACGGATATGACATCGCGGATTACACGAGCATCAATCCGCAATACGGGAAGCTCGACGACTTCCGGGCGTTCCTCGACGCGGCCCACGAGCGCGGGCTGAAGGTCATCACGGAGCTAGTGCTCAATCACACGTCGGATCAGCATCCCTGGTTCCAGCGTGCTCGCCGCGCCCCGGGGGGGAGCCCCGAGCGCGACTTCTTCGTCTGGAGCGACACCCCCCAGAAGTACGAGGAGGCACGCGTCATCTTCCAGGACTTCGAGCCCTCGAACTGGAGCTGGGACCCTGTGGCCAAGGCGTATTACTGGCACCGATTCTACTCTCATCAGCCCGACCTGAATTTCGACAACCCGGCGGTCTGGGAGGCGATCTTCCCCCTGGTCGACTTCTGGTTTGAGATGGGCGTCGACGGCATGCGGCTGGACGCCGTGCCCTACCTCTATGAGCGGGAGGGGACCAACTGCGAGAACCTCGTCGAGACTCATCAGTTCCTCAAGGCCCTGAGGAAGCACGTCGACTCCCGCTTCCCGGGGAGGATGTTCCTGGCCGAGGCCAACCAGTGGCCCGAGGACGCCGTCGCGTACTTTGGCGAGGGGGACGAGTGCCACATGGCCTTCCACTTCCCGCTGATGCCGCGGCTCTTCATGGGCCTCCATCAAGAGGACCGGTTCCCGATCCAGGACATCCTGGCGCAGACGCCCCAGATACCCGAGAACTGCCAGTGGTGCCTGTTCCTGAGGAACCACGACGAGTTGACGCTCGAGATGGTCACGGACGAGGAACGCGACTACATGTACCGCGCCTACACGCGGGAGAAGGACGCGCGGATCAACCTCGGCATCCGCCATCGCCTCGCCCCCCTGCTCCGCAACGACCGCAGGCGGATCGAGCTGATGTACGCCCTCCTGTTCTCGCTCCCCGGCACCCCGGTCCTCTACTACGGCGACGAGATCGGGATGGGCGACAACATCTATCTCGGCGACCGCGACGGCGTGCGCACGCCGATGCAGTGGTCGGCCGATCGCAACGCGGGCTTCAGCAAGGCCAACCCGCAACGGCTCTACCTCCCCGTGATCATCGACCCGGAGTATCACTACGAGACGGTGAACGTGGAGGCCCAGCACGCGAACTCCTCCTCCCTGCTCTGGTGGGTCCGGAGGCTGATCGCGATCCGCAAGTCGCTCCGGTCGTTCAGCCGCGGCACGTTCAGGCTGCTACGTCCCGAGAACACCAAGGTGCTGGCCTTCATCCGCGAGTTCGACGGCGAGCGGGTCCTGGTCGTCGCCAACCTCTCTCGATTTGTCCAGTTCGTCCAGCTCGACCTGAAGGAGTACGCGGGCTGCACGCCGCAGGAGGTCCTCGGACAGACCCGGTTTCCTCAGATCACGGAGCAGCCCTACCTGCTGACGCTCGGGCCCCACGGCTTCCTCTGGTTCTCGATCCCGTCGCCGCCGTCGCAGGCCGAGGCCCTGGGCGGGAGGACCGAGGTGGGGCAGCAGGACGCCGTGTCGCCGTCGGACCGCCCGCTCGATGGCTGGTTCCAGCACTCCGGTCAGGAGGAGATCGAGCGCCTCCTGCCGGCCTATCTCGAGCGCAACCGGCTGATCCCGGACCGCCATGCGATCTCGTCGTGCGAGATCGTCCGGATGGCACCAATCCGCGTGGGCGAGATCGAGGTCTGGTTCCTCATCGTGCAGATCGAGCCGCGGGGCGGCATGCCCCAACGGCTCTCGCTGGGCCTGACGTTCGTGCCCGATGAGGAACTGGGGACGTTGCTGCTCCCACTCGAGAAGGCGGGATTCGCCCGGATCTCCACTCCTCGGCCGGGGGTGATCTGTCACGCCCTGGCCGTGCCCGCCTGCTGTCGGGCACTGCTGCGGGGGATTCTGAACACCCGTTCCAGGTCGCTCGGAGACGCAGAGATCTGGTCAGGCCCGATCCCCGGCGCCGTCGGCTCGGCCCCGGCCGAGCTTCCGGAGATCCCGCTCGGCGTCAGCCGCGATGTGCACAACAACGACACGGTCGTCTATGGGGATCTGTATACGCTGAAGACGTTCTCCCGCGTGGAGCTCGGGGTCAATCCGGATCTCGAGATCGGCCGGTATCTCGCCCAGCAGTCGAATGTCGACGGCATTGCGCCGGTCGTCGGCGCGATCGAGTACCGCCGCAGGGGGGCCGAGCCGGCCACGCTCGCGGTCCTCCACCGCCACGTCCCCAGCCAGGGCACGGCCTGGCGATACACCGTCGACCAGTTGAGTCGCTACTTCGAAAGCGTGGCCGCGTTGCCTCGCGAGCTGGCGCCGCCGCAATCCCTACCCGCGGGGCCCGGAACTGGGGGAGATGAAACCGGAGGCCTGCCGGGACGAGAATGGATCGGGTCGTTTCTGGACAGCGCCAATCTGCTCGGCCGGAGGACGGCGGAGTTCCATCGAGCGATGGCGCTGGGTACGGATCCCGCCTTCTCGCCGGAGCCGATGGGCAAGCTCTACCTTCGGTCCCTCTATCAATCGATGCGAAACCTCACCGGACGCCTCTGCAGCATGCTCAACCGCATGCAGCGGCAGGTCCCCGAGGCCGCTCGGCCGCTCGCCGAGCGGATCATCGCCGACGAGGCGCGGATCCTCGAGCGCTTCCACGGGATCCTCGACCTCCCGCTGCCCGGCAGGCGGATCCGCTGCCACGGCAATCTCCACCTCGGTCAACTGCTGTTCACGGGTAAGGACTTCGTGATCCCGGATTTCGAGGGTGACACCACACGGACCATCGGTGAGCGGCGTGTCAAGCGGTCTCCACTGCGAGACGTCGCATCCCTGATCCGCTCTCTGGACTACGCCGTGCTCAGCGTGCTGCTGGGTGTATCCGACCACAAGGGCCATTCCCCGGGGGTCATTCGCCCAGGGGACAGGCCCGGCCTGGAGCGATGGGCTCACCTCTGGTACGAGACGGTTAGCCGCACCCTGGTCAAGAGTTACGTCGAGGCTGCGGGGCCCTCAGGATTCCTGCCTGGGACGGCCGAGACGATCCGCGAACTGCTCGAATTGTTCCTCCTCGAGCAAGCCCTCTTCCAGATCGATTCCGAGCTGAATGATCGCCCGGACTGGCTCGAGATCCCGCTCCGCGGTGCCCTTAGGCTGCTCGCCCATGACGCGGCGAGCCCGATGCTCCAGCCATGATCATCCTCCCCCTCGCACTCGGCAGCGGATCTTCGCTCAGGAGGGGTGATATACTGCGAAGATCGGCGGACCGAGGTCGCGAGCCCCCGGAGATCACGCATGGCCTTCACCCGAACCGACCTGCACCGAATCATCGAAGACAACTTGTGCGGTTATCGGTTCGTGGTGGTGGCCAACCGGGAGCCCTATATCCACAACCTGGAGGGCTCGAAGATCAGGGTGCTCCGTCCGGCGAGCGGAATGGCCTCGGCGCTGCACCCCGTCATGCTTGCCTGCGACGGGACCTGGATCGCACACGGGAGCGGGACCGCGGATCGCGCGGTCGTGGATCAGCACGACCGGATCCGTGTCCCCCCCGACCGGCCCGGCTATACGCTCCGTCGCGTGTGGCTCACCCCGGACCAGGAGGAGGGGTATTACTACGGCATGTCCAACGGCGGGCTCTGGCCGCTGTGCCACATCACCTTCACGCGCCCCCGATTCGCCCCCCGCGACTGGGAACACTACCGCGAGGTGAATCGGCTCTTCGCTAGCGCCGTCCTCGAGGAGGTCGGCTCCGAGCCGGCATTCGTCTTCATTCAGGACTTCCACTTCTGCCTGCTTCCCCGTCTGCTCAAGAATGCGAACCCGCGGCTGGTCATCGCCCAGTTCTGGCACATCCCCTGGCCGAACCGGGAGGTCTTCCGCACCTTCCCCTGGGGCGAGGAGCTCCTCGACGGGTTGCTCGGCAATGATCTCCTGGGATTCCATGTCCACTACCACTGCCAGAACTTCCTGGACACGGTGGACAGGGGGATCGAGGCTCGCGTCGATCTCGACCGCTACGAGGTCCATCGTGGCGGACGCAGCACGCTGGTGCGACCGTTCCCGATCAGCATCGACTTCCAGGAGCACGATGCATTGGCGAGAAGCCGGCCGGTCGAGGAGGCCATGACGCGCTGGCGTTCGGCGCTGAGGCTGGACGACGAGGCGCTCGGCGTGGGCATCGAGCGGCTGGACTACACCAAGGGGATCCCCGACCGCGTCCGCGGGGTCGACCACCTGCTCGAGATCCGCCCCGAGTACCGGGGCCGACTCCGATTCGTCCAGGTCGCCGTCCCGAGCCGCACCCACGTGCCCGCCTATCGGCAGATCGACCAGGAGGTCGAGGAGGCCGTCAACGAGGTCAACGGCCGGTGGCGTTCAGGAGGCTGGGAGCCGATCACCTACATCAAGGAGCACCAGGGCCCGGTGGACATGATGGCGCTGCACCGCCTCGCCCAGTTCTGCATCGTCAGCTCGCTCCACGACGGGATGAACCTGGTGGCGAAGGAGTTCATCGCCAGCCGTCACGACGAGGAGGGAGTACTGATCCTCAGCCGATTCACCGGCGCGGCCCGCGAACTTCGCGACGCGCTGCTGGTGAATCCATTCGCGGTGTGCGAGATCGCCGAGGCGATCCACGGCGCGGTCTCGATGCCAGCCGAGGAGCGCCAGCGACGGATGCGGAGGCTCCGCGCGCAGGTCGAGGAACACAATGTCTACCACTGGGCGGGGAAGGTCCTCTCGACCCTCCTCAAGTTCGACTTCCCCGAGGAGCCCGAAGAGGCGTGACGCCAGACAGCCTGCTGGATCGCCTGCCCCATCTCGGCGACCGCATCGATCGAGCGAGGTCGATCTTCCTCGGCCTCGACTTCGACGGGACGCTCGCACCGATCTGTTCACGACCGGAAGACGTCGTGCTTCCCGATGCCGTGCGCGAGGCCTTGCGACGGCTGGCCGGGCGGCCGAACGTGACCGTGATGATCGTGAGCGGCCGCGGCCTGACCGATCTGATCGCTCGGGTCGGCCTGCCGGAACTCCTGTACGCCGGGAACCACGGCATGGAGATCCTCGGGCCCGGGATTCAATTCCTGGAGCCGACGGCCTGCTCGCTGGCCGAGCCGCTGCGCGAACACACGTCCAGCCTCCGGGATCGCCTGAGGGGAATCCCCGGGGCCCTCGTCGAGCCGAAGGGCCTGACCACGACGGTCCACGACCGCAACGTCGCCCCGGAGCTCCGCGCTCACGTCGAACAGATCGTCAGGGAGGTCGTGGGCGGCGACCCGGATCGGTTCGTCGCCACCCCTGGGCGCCGCGTCTGGGAGATCCGGCCGCGAGTCGCCTGGCACAAGGGCCGGGCGATTGAGTGGGTCCTTCATCGCCTCGATACCCCAGCCCCGCGACTCGAATTCTACATCGGCGACGACCGGACGGACGAGGACGCGTTCGCCAGCCTTCCCGACGGAGTGACCGTCAAGGTAGGCGAGACGCGCGAGACTCTGGCACGTTACACGATCGCAGATCCGGAGGGCGTGGGCCGGTTCCTCGGGTGGCTCGTCGAGCGGCTGTCCGGGCCGACCAGACGTCCCTGAGCCCTCGCTCACCGCCCGGTCGCCGAAGCAAATCGCTCAGGCTCGGCCGGAACGCCGGCGATCGTGGCCGTCCACGCTCACCGATCAGGGATCGGGCCATGAGCCTCAGATCTGGTAGTTCAAGCGTTCCGGATAGCCGTCGTCGGGCCGGACGTCGGCGCTTTCGCGGTATCGGAGGCGGGGGTTCTCGATGGTGACGGTCGTATAGGGGGCGACGCTCCGGGTGATCCAGGCCGAGGAGCCGATCACGGAGTGATGGCCGATCGTCGTATCGCCGCCGAGGATGGTGGCGTTGGCATAGATGACGACCTCATCCTCGATGGTGGGATGCCTCTTGAGGCCGCGGACGACCTCGCCGGTGCTCTCGTCGCGCGGGAAGCTGAGCGCGCCGAGCGTCACACCCTGGTAGATCTTCACGCCGTCGCCGATCTCGGTCGTCTCGCCGATGACCACGCCCGTACCGTGGTCGATGAAGAAGCGGTGGCCGATCTTCGCCCCGGGGTGGATATCGATGCCGGTCTTGCCGTGGGCGTATTCGGACATCATCCGCGGGATGAGCGGGACGCTCAGGCCGGAGAGCACGTGGGCCAACCGGTAGACCGAGATCGCCGCCAGGCCCGGATAGCAGAAGACGATCTCATCCAAGCTCTTGGCGGCGGGGTCGCCGTCGAAGGCGGCCTGGGCATCCTCGGTGAGCGTCCGCCGGAGTTCCGGGATCGACTCCAGGAACCGGACGACGATCTCCTGGGCCTTGGCCTCGAAGTCGGTCTCCAGGTCCTGGGCGCGGCAATTGTGCCGGAAGGCGCGGGCGACCTGCTGGGTGAGGCGGTCGTGCAGGCTGTCAATCAGGTCCCCCACGTGGTAAGCCACGTTCCCCAGGTGCAGATTCTGGCGGCGCCCGTAGCCCGGATAGAGGATCTCGCGGAGGTCGGCCATGATCTCGACGACCTCGCGATAGCTCGGCAGCGGGGAATGGCCCAGGTGATGGATCGCCCCACATTCCTCGTAGGTCTCGACGATCCGCTCGGTGATCGCGGGCAGTGATTGTTTCAGCCTCAGATCCGTGGCCATCCTCTCAAACCCTCCGCGTCCTACCCGACCGCCGACCGGGCCTCGGCGCGGGCGCGATCGACTGCTCGCGATCTCCACCTGAACGTGCTGTCATCTTAGGGTCGGCACGCCCGCGAATCAACGCAGCCCGCGGACCTCGGCGATCCGACACGCCCGGCGCCGTCGTAACCCGCAGCCGGTCGGGCGGGGGTTGAATCGGCGCGGCCCAGCGGCGAAGGTAAGGGCAGCGGGCTCGACGGTGAAGCCCGAGGTCCCTCCTGCGATTGAGACCGCCATGCTAGTCGGCTACGTCAGTGATGAGCGCTATGTGGCCTTGCCGGATGTCCTGATCGAGTTCGACGGCGAGCCGGGCCTCTTCAACACCCGATCCACCGCCACCGGCGCGGTGCGGCTTGACCTGCCTCCCGGCTCGTACCGCGTCGCGCTCCAGAAGCCCGGCTACGGGGCCAAGCTCGTGCGCCTGAACTGGACCGAGGGGGGTGAGCCGAGGCACTTCCGGCTGCTCTCCGACGGCCTGCTCGGCTATGTCTGGCCGAAATGGGTCAAGGGGGGCGAGAAGGGCGAATTCCGGGTGCATTCCGTGAAGCCCTATCACCTGGTGCTCTGGAGATACGGCCTGAAGCGCGAGCTCGTGCGATCGCTCGGTTGGTTCGACGAGCACGGGCCGCGCGCGACGATGCAGATCACTCCGGATGGGGACTACACCCGGACCGGGGTCTCCTGGAACAAGTACGGCTACTCAATCGCTGTGCTCCATCAGTACGTCGAGGCGCCCGGGAAGTCGGGCCTGTACTACTTCCGTGCGAACACGGCCGACGGAGACAACTTCTCGTTCCCCTGGGTCGTCGCGCCGGCCCAACCGTCCGCCGAGATCGCCGTCCTGGCCTCCAATATCACGTGGAACGCCTACAACAGCTTCGGCGGACGGAGCAACTACATCAACCCCGCCGGGTTACCCCCCACGCCCACGATCAACGCGCGGCTGGAGCTGAAGCGGTACACCGACCCCGAGGGGCTGACCTACGACACGGACGACTACGCCCCGCTCTCGTTCGAGCGCCCCGAGCCGATCAACCATATCGACGACCACGAGGATATCAGCGACCCGATCGAGGGCCGCGCGGCCTGCCACGTCGCCCCTGCGGAGTGGCGGCTGCTGGGCTGGCTGGAGCGCGAGCACTTCCCCTACGATTACTACGCCGAGACCCAGCTCCACGACGGAACCCTGGACCTCGACCGCTACAAGGTGCTGATCATCTCGACCCATCCAGAATACTGGACGCGGGCCATGTACCAGAAGCTGAAGTCCTGGGTCCACGATCGCGGCGGAAAGCTGCTCTACCTGGGGGGCAACGGCCTGAACTGCGAGGTCGAGCTCGTCGAGCCGGACGCCGCCGTCTACCTCAACGGCGACGCTCGGAAGATGAAGGAGGGCAAGTTCGAGAGCCGGTTCCACATGCGAGTGGAGTCCGAGGCGAACCTGCTCGGCGTGGTCTTCACCGAGACGGGGATCATGACCGGCGCACCCTACCGGGTCCTGGCGGCCGACCACTGGGTCTTCGAGGGGACCGGGCTGAAGGACGGCGACCTCTTCGGCCTGGCCAGTCTGCACATGCGGTGCCCCGGGGGGGCCTCGGCGCACGAGACGGACAAGGTCTCCCCGAGCTCGCCGAACGGCGTGAAGGTCCTGGCCAAGGGCCTGAACATCGACGACGGCGGGGCCGAGCTGTCCTGCTACGAGACCGCGAGCGGCGGCGCCGTGTTCGCCGCGGGATCGATTTCCTGGCCGAGCTCGCTGCTGGTGGACGGCCCGGTTTCGAGAATCACGGCCAACGTGCTGCGGCGATTCCTCGCCCATCCCAGGTGACAAAGGAGCGACGATGCGGATCAAGCAGATCGAGGCGATCCCGGTTCGGGTGCCGCTCTCGGCGGGGATGACCACCCGGACTGCCCACGGCGAGCATCACACGTCGGACTACGTGATCGTGAAGGTTCACACCGACGAGGGGCTGGTGGGCCTGGGCGAGGCGACGGTCTCGGCCCTCTGGAGTGGCGAGACCAGCAAGAGCACCGTGGCGGCCATCCACGACCTGATCGCCCCGGCGCTGGCGGGCAAGGACCCGACAAGGATCACGGCGGCCCGCAAGGAGATGGACTTCCTGATCAAGCTGAACCCGTTCACCAAGGCCGCGGTCGAGATGGCCCTCTGGGACCTCTCGGGGAAGGCGGCCGGGGTGCCGGTGCACCAGCTCCTCGGGGGCAAGCTGCACGACACGATCCCCACGAAGATGATGATCGGCGCCTTCGACGTCGCCCGCGCCCGGGGCCTGGCGAGGCGGTTCCTCGACTGGGGCATCCGCTGCCTGAAGGTCAAGGTCGGGCTCGATCTCGCCGGCGACCTGGCACGGGTCCGCGCGGTCCGCGAGGAGGCGGGGCCGAACGTCAAGCTGACCATCGACGCCAACTGCGGCTGGAACGCGACGACCGCGCGTCTCGCCCTGGAGCAACTCCGGCCGCTCAACCTGCTGGTCGCCGAGCAGCCGATCGCCCCTGGGGACAACGCGGCGATAGCGGCCCTGCGGACGCTCTGCGGAATCCCGATCATGGCGGACGAGAGCGTGTTCACCGTCGTGGACGCCCTGAACGTGCTGAAGGCCCACGCGGCCGACGTGATCAGCATCTACCCGGGCAAGAATGGCGGGATCGCAGCATCGATCGAGATCGCCCACCTCGCACAGGCCGCGGGCGTCCCCTGCCACGTCGGCAGCAACCTCGAGCTGGGGATCGGCTCCGCGGCCATGCTCCACCTGGCGGCCGCCGTACCGGCCATCGACAGCAACACCTACCCGGCCGACATCCTCGGGCCGCACTACCACGAGTCCGACCTCCTCACCCAGCCCCTCCACCTCGATCCCGACGGCGCCCGCGTCCCCGACGGCCCGGGGCTCGGCGTCGAGCTTGACGAGCAGCAGCTCGCGCGGTTCCGGGTGGATCGCTGAGTGCCGAGCTTTCACCACAGAGGACACAGAGAGCACGGAGACGGAAGGGACAAGGGGATGAGGACAAAGGGCTCACGGCTGACAGGTTCCCGACGATCGAGTCTCCCCAGGATGTCGAGGTCTTGATTATCCTTTAGGATCGCTGTCGTGATGCCTCTCTGTGTTCTCTGTGCCCTCTGTGGTGAACTCTCCTGTCCCATCGGGCGTCTTCATGTTCCCAGGCCCGGTCTTCGTTCATGAACTCCGGACGGTCGCCAGGCGACGGCGATTCTATACACTGCGTCTGGTCTTCGGCCTCTTCCTGTTCTACCTGGTCTTCGCCTATGCACGGCGGACCTGGATCTTCTACGGGCAGGACGGCGACGACCGCGAATACAGCCACGCGGAACTCGCCCGGATCGGGGCGACGCTCCATGCCAACGTGCTCTGGCTTCAGGCGATCGCGGTGGCTGTGCTGACGCCCGCCCTGGTGGCCGGGGCGATCGGCGAGGATCGCGAGCGGAAGATCCTCAGCTATCTCCTGGCCAGCCCGTTGACCGCCGCCGAGATCGTCCTGGGCAAGCTGGCCGTCCGACTGGTGAATCTGGTGATGCTCGTGCTGGTCGGGCTACCCGTGGTGAGCCTCGCGCTTTTCCTCGGCGGCGTGGACCCGGAAGGCGTCTGGCTCTCCTTCGCCGCGACGGTGTCGTCGCTCTACTTCCTCGCAGCCGTGTGCATCTTCGTCTCGACTTCCGCGGACCGCCCCAGGGACGCCATCCTCTGGGCCTACCTGCTCGAGGGATTATGGCTATTCCTGCCGGTCTTCGAGCGGTGGCTCGCTCAATTCAGCGTGCTCGGCGAGTGGATCGTGGCGGCCCGGCCCGTCACCGAGTACCTGACGGACTCCAGCCCACTGGAGATCCTGTACGACGGATCGGCCGGAGGTAATCCCGACCTGGTCGCGAGGGTCCTCTGGATGATCGGGCTGCAAGTCCTCTACGGGACGCTCCTGATCGGTTGGTCCACGCTCCGGCTGCGTGCAGTCGAGCAAGGAGCCGCGCTCTTCGGGGGGCGGCTCCTTCGGGCGGGCCGGCCGAGCGGAGAGAGACGCCTCCGGGAACGCAGGCCGTGCGGGGACAACCCGATGCTCTGGAAGGAGTGCGCCGAGACCTTCGCCACCAGCAGCCGGTGGAAAGCCCTGGCGATGACGCTGATTGCGGTGGCCTACCTGGCGGGCGTCACCTGCTGGTTCTCCGTGTACGCCATCCCGGCGATTTCCGAGATGCGCGAGTATGGATACGGTGCAACCAGCCCCGCTTCAGCTCGCCAGAGCCTCAACATCGGCGTGCGGTCATTCACGATGTTCCTCTACCCGCTGATGGCGCTGTTCCTGTCCGTGTCGGCCGCCACCGGTTTCACGTCGGAACGGGAGAGGGATACCTGGATCAGCCTGATTGCGACCCCACTGGAAGGTAGGGAGATCATCCGCGGGAAAATCCTGGGTGCGTTCTGGCGGACCCGCTGGCTTTTCGCCGCGATGCTTCTGATCTGGCTAATCGGGCTGCTCTGCGGGGCCCTGCATCCGCTGGGCCTGCTCGCGAGCCTCATCGCGACGGGGGTCTATCTGTCGGCCTTCGCGGCGTTGGGGACGTATCTCTCGCTCCGCATGTCCACCTCGGCGCGGGCGATCGCGACGACGCTGGGCATCGGGATGTTCTGCAACCTCGGCTACCTTTTCTGCTGCATCCCGCTCATGAGCGGCGACTGGACAGTCGTCGCACTGGCGGGAGTCTCGCCGATCATCGTGATTGGCTCCCTCTGCAGCTTTTCGGAATTCGACTGGTTCCTGAATAACAGCGGATTCCGGCCTCATGCCGCCGAGACGCTGACCATGGGTATCTTCAGCCTGGGATTCTACGGAATCGCCGGCCTGAAACTGCTGCACGATTGCCTGGAGCGATTCCAGCTCGAGGTGGACCGCCCCCACCGCGGCGGGTGGCCCCGGCCGGAGGCCGATCAGAAGGGCGTCCGGTTCCTGCCGGAAGTTGCCGCCGATTCCGAAGGCATCTCCTTCGTGGATGAGCCCGAGGACACGGGAGGATGGGAAGACTGCCACGAGACGTGATTCTCACACCATCCCGAATGATTCCGGAAGCCGATCGATTTCGGCTCAAGAAAGCGATGCGACCTGCCGACAGCCGCGGTTGACGTGCCCGGCGATTCCCCGTACCATCCCGCCCGCACCAGGCGACGCACCCGGGCCGTACGCATTTCGGCACTCAGCACGGACGAAACGGAGGTCGTCGCATGAGCGTCACGCTCGGATGGCTCGCGGTGGTATTGGCGGGCCTGGGCGGTCCCAATCCGCAGAAGGCGGATGGGCCCGAGATCACCTATCGCTTCAGGACGGTCGAGGTCCGGGGACTCGACTGGCGGATGGCACGCGACCACGGGCTCAGACCCGTGACCAGCCGCGGCGGCGTGGCCGTCTGGACGGCCCCCCGAGACTTCTTCAACCGGCTGCCTGACGGTACGGCGAAGGAGGTCGTCGGCCCCTTCTCCGTCATCGGTCGCGAGCAGGCGGTCGCCCACGTCACCGCACGACAGACCCAGCCGTTCGTGACCCAGGCCTCGTGGCGCGGTGCCGACCTTCCCCCGCGCGAGACCACCGAAAACGTCCGAGAGGGGATGGCCGCCACCGTCCGCGGCCGGCGGCTCGACCAGGGCATCCTGGCCTATGTGGTGATCGAGGACACCGAGATCCGTGCCGTGCACACGGTGGGCATCGCGAAGGATGACCAGGCCTGCCCGAAGGCGACTTCCGCGTCGGCCTGCGGCGAACTCCCGAGCCACCCGTTCGCGAACATCGGCACCGCAGTCCTTACGGCCCACTGCTGTGCGGCTCAGACGACGAGCCACGCCTGCGACAAGCCCTGCGAGCCCGCGGGGAGTGGCAAGCAGCACGACACTTCCGTCACGCAAGTCTCCCACGAGTCGAATGCGGATCACGATGGCTGCGCGATCGACTGGTCCGAGGCCGCCTGCTGTGCGGGGGAGAATGCGAACACCTGCACCGCGACCCACCAGGCCGAGGCACCTTGCTGCAAGAGTGGGGCGAAGGCCGCTGCCCCGGAACGTCGGGTGCAGGTCCAGATCCCGGAGATCGGTCGGGGCGAGATCGCCGGCGAATGGCTGATCCCCCGCGATGAGGTGCTCCTCGTGGGCTTCGGCCCTCACACCATCGCGGACAAGGACGGCAAGGCCGTGGTCCGCGAGCGACTGGCGGTCATCACTGCGGAAGAGGTCGCATTGCCGACGGCCCGCGCGACGACGAGGAGGCCACTCCGCCTGCCCTCCCGGTACCCAAGCTGGCTCGCCCCACCGCGGCGACGGCTTCCGCGGCCCCGTCACCGGGCCTGCCCATCCCCGCGATGCCGAGCCGGAGCCTCCCCCAGGGCGTGCACGCCGACGGCACCACGGCCGACCTGCCGCCCCTGCCCGACGAGGCGACGGCTGAAGAGCCAGCAGGTCACACCTCGGAACCGCGGCCCAGCCCGCAAAGCAAGCAGCCCAGGCCGGACGCCGAGTCGGCGGGCGAGCCACCCGCGCCCGCCAAGACGGCCGGCAAGGACGCCAAGACCACCAAGGCCTCCTTCTCGTCCTTCCGCGGCCTGTTCCGCCCGGCCGGGCTGCCGACGATTGGCTTGCCCAACCTCCAGTTCATGATGCCGTTGAAGCCTTTCGAGCTGAAGCTTCCCCTTAACCAGAAGCTCCAGCTTGAGCTGGTCGGCAAGGTCGTGCCCGACACCGACGCCGAGGGCGAATCCAGCAAGGAGTGAAGCTCCGACTCGAGCCCCGCATCAGAGGGCGGCGGTGTAGCCGCCGTCCACGGGGATCGCCACGCCGGTCACGTAGTCGCTCGCGGGGCTGGCCAGCCAGATGGCCGTCCCCGCCATGTCCTCCGGCCTGGCCCATCGCCCCACGGCGATCCGGGCCAGGACCCGTTCGTGAAGACCCGGGATCTCCTGCCTCGCCTGCTGGGTCAACTCCGTATCGAACCACCCCGGCAGGATGGCGTTGACCTGGATGTTGTCTCCCGCCCACGCCAGGGCCAGGCTCTTGGTGAGCTGGACGATGGCCCCCTTGCTGGCGGCATACGCCGGCGCGAAGCTGGCCCCGAAGATCGACGTCATGCTGCCGATGTTGATGACCTTCCCGCCCCCGCCCCGCTTCATCACGGGATAGGCCGCCTTCGACATCAGGAACGCCGAGCTGAGGTTCGTGTCGAGGACCCGGTCCCAGTCCTCCAGCGAGAAGTCCTCGGGCCGCTTGCGAACATTGATCCCGGCATTGTTGAAGAG
Organism: Isosphaeraceae bacterium; assembly: GCA_046349995.1. GTDB lineage: Bacteria > Planctomycetota > Planctomycetia > Isosphaerales > Isosphaeraceae > Aquisphaera. The sequence goes on from JAXMBE010000038.1 coordinate 68,267, forward strand.
GATGTCCAGCCGGCCGAAGGCGCGGTCAGTTTCGGTTGCGACCCGGGCCACGTCCTCGGGCTGGGCCACGTCGGCCGTGACGACCAGGGTGCGAACCTTCGCGTCCTCCTCGATTAGCCGCGCCGCCTCGCGGGATTTCGGCTCGTTACGCCCGACGATCACCAGCGAGGCCCCGGCCCCGGCCAGCCCCCGCGCCATGCCCAGGCCGATGCCCCCGTTGCCCCCGGTCACGACGGCGACCTTGCCGGTCAGGTCGAACGGATTCATCAGTATCTCCCAGGGATGGTCGGTGCGAAGCAGGCGGGTCGGTCGTGGTCGGATCGCCCGAATTGTGGCGATGCCGGAGACCGCTCATAATGGGGATCCCGGCCCGGCTCGTCGGTCGTTACCCGAACTCGGGCGGATCTGGGTAGGCTAACTCACCGGTTGTGACGTCGCAAGGTGCCAATCCGAGGGTCGCCGCAAGCGAGGCATCCGGATCCTCCTCCGCCGAGCGGGGCGATGGGAGCATCGTCTCCCCTCTGGCCGGCACCTCCTGGAATCCTGACGAGAATACTCAACGGACCACCTGCTCATGCCCGATCCCCGCTGGAACACGCTCGCCGACATCCTCGTCGATCACTCGATGAAGCTGAAGTCGGGCGAGACGATCCTCATCGAGTGTTTCGACCTGCCCGACCCGACGCTGCCGGGCCTGCTCATCCGCAAGGCGGCGGAGCGAGGAGCGAGGGCCCTGCTTGAGACTCGCGACATGAAGCTCCTCCGGGAGCTGGTCCGGAATGGCTCGGAGGGCTCGATGCGTGCCTGGGCCGAGGTCGACCGGTTCCGAATGGAGCGCGTCCATGCCTACCTGGGATTGCGAGGTGCCTGGAACATCAGCGAGCTGTCGGATGTCCCGCCCGAGAAGATGGACCTGTACAACAGCCTCTACCAAAAGCCGGTCCACTTCGAGCAGCGGATCACGAAGACCCGATGGTGCGTGCTCCGGCTCCCCAGCCCGAGCATGGCCCAGCAGGCCGGCATGAGCACCGAGGCGTTCGAGGACTTCTACTTCGACGTCTGCAACCTCGACTATGCCCGGCTTGCCGAGGCGATGAAGCCGCTGGTGGCCCGGATGGAAGCCGCGAAGGAGGTCCACATCACCGGCCCCGACACTGACTTGCGGTTCTCGATCGCCGGCATCCCGGTCGTCTCGTGCGCGGGGGAGATGAACATCCCCGACGGCGAGGTCTTCACCGCGCCGGTGCGGGAGTCGGTGGAAGGATTCATCCGCTTCAACACGCCGACCATCTACCAGGGGGCGTCGTTCGACGGCGTCCGGCTCGAATTCTCGGCCGGGAAGATCGTCAAGGCAGACTGCTCCGCCGGGGACGTCGAGAAGCTCCGCCAGATCCTCTCCGCCGACGAGGGGGCGTCGTACGTCGGCGAGTGGTCGATCGGCTGCCACCCGCGGATCCTCCGCCCGATGCGCGACATCCTCTTCGACGAGAAGATCGCAGGCAGCTTCCACCTCACCCCCGGCAACGCCTACGATGAGGCCGACAACGGCAACCGCTCGAAGGTCCACTGGGACCTCGTACAGATCCAGCGCCCCGACCACGGCGGCGGCACCATCGCCTTCGACGGCGAGCTCATCCGCAGGGACGGGCGGTTCGTGACGGTGGAACTCCAGGACTTGGATCCCGCGTGAGTCTGGATCAGTGAGAGGCTCGCCGATGAGTGCGACTCCTTTCCGCCTCTACGCAATCACCCGCATCGAGCGGCACACAGCGACCCAGCTCGTGCGTCGTGCCATCAGCGACGCGGGCGGCTGGATCACCGGCTTCCGCCAGTTCTCGAACTCGGCCGTGGCGCTGGACCTGGAGATCAATCCCTCTCGGCTCCCTGCGCTCTACGCCGCGATCGAGGCTGCGGGGATTCCGCTTAGTCCCCCCTGCGCCGAGCAACCCGTGCCGCCCCCGGACATTGAAGATTGGCAGGGCGCCCTTCGACTCGAATTCGACCACGACGAGCCCGACCTGATTATCCCCGTGCCCGCCGTGCCGGGCTGAGGAACGGAACGTACAGTCGAGAATCGATAGATGGCCGGGTCATGTCCGTCGCAGAATGTGTCGCGAGGACGCGATGGTGATAGGAACGGCTCCGCCTCCTCACGCTATTCGTTCTCGCCGATGGTGGACTGGACACGCAGGTGATTCACTCACGCCCGATGGGTTCGGGCGTGACACGATTCCACAGCTCGAAGGAAGCCTTGAACGCCGCCTTCGCGTAACGGTCGTACTCGCGATCGTGATACTCGGATTCTTGACGGTAATCCTCCGCCTGCCGGAGAGCCGCCATTCTGGCCTCAGGGTACCAGGTCCTCCCCGGCGTCACCGAATCATCGTCCATTCGTTCGAGCCGGGCGGCGGCCGCTCGTCCCCTCCAGCGAGTATCAACGGCGGCGAGGGAATTCATCAACTCAAGTCCCCTCGTCGGGTCAGTGGCCGCCGATTCCAGGTGACTCGCCATTACCATCAATCTATAAGACATATGCCGATGAAATATCGCCTTACGATGGTATAGAGCAGACGTCCGTTCTAGACCTCCGACGACGAGGGCAGCTCCAAGCGGCACGCCTATAAAAGCTACCGCGAGAAGCAAATGCCGGACATGGACCTGGAGGGCGCATCGCATGAATGCTCCAAGGAGACCTCGCCAGAAACGCGCAGCCGATCGTATCCTGCCACCGGGAGTCGGAGCTGCCGGGATTTCCCCGGATGGAACACCAGCGAGGCTCACTCAGGCCACTGGAGGATCGCCCCGGTATCCGCGCTCGTCGCCAATCGGGCATAGCGGGAGAGCCAGCCGGTGGTGAAGCGCAACGGCCGGGGCTTCCAGTCTGCGCGGCGGGCGGCGAGCTCGTCGTCGGAGAGGCGGACGGAGAGGGAGCCGGCGTGGATGTCGATGTCGATGATGTCGCCGTCGCGCAAGAGCGCGATCGGGCCGCCGACGGCGGCCTCGGGGCTGACGTGGCCGATCGAGGCGCCCGCGGTGCCGCCGGAGAAGCGGCCGTCAGTGATAAGCGCCACTTGGTCGTCGAAGCCGACGCCCTTGATCGCCGTGGTCGGGGCGAGCATCTCCTGCATGCCGGGGCCTCCCTTCGGCCCCTCGTAGCGGATGACCACCACGTCGCCGGGCTTCACCTTGCCGAAGACGATGCCGTTGTACGCGTCCTCCTCGCTCTCGAAGATGACCGCCGGGCCGGAGTGCTTGAACATCTGCGGCTTCACGCCGGCCGTCTTGATCACCGCCCCCTTGGGTGCCAGGTTGCCGGAGAGCATCGTCAGGCCGCCCGTCTTCGAGTACGCCTTCTCGACCGGCCGGATCACGTCGTAGGGGTTGAACCCGTCGTCATGGGCACCGTTCCCGGAGCCGCCGTCACCTCGGCCCTCACCCGGGACGTCCTCGCCCTCGGAATCGAGCACGGCCAGCCCCGCGGCGAGGGAACCCGCCGTCCCGGCTACGCTCGGCACGGTCCACGCCTGGCTGGTCCGCTCGCCGCCCGGGCGCACGCCAGCCAGCAGCATCGCGGCCGGGATGCAGGAGGTGCTTCGAATGTCGTATTCGGCAATGTTCTCGCCGAGAGTCTTGCCCGATACGGTCCTGCACGAGAGGTCGAGCAGCCCCGGGCAGCCGCGGGCGACCTCGCCGAGGATCGTGTGGATGCCCCCGGCGCGGGCGACGTCCTCGATGTGGTAATGGCTCGACGGGCTCACCTTGCAGATGTTCGGCGTCTTCTTGCTCAGTTCGTCGATCCGCGAGAGCGTGAACGGCACGCCCGCCTCGTGGGCGATGGCCAGGATGTGGAGCACGGTGTTGGTGCTGCCGCCCATCGCCATGTCCAGGACCATGGCGTTGTCGAACGCGGCGGCCGAGGCAATCTCGCGGGGCAGGAGCCCGTGGCCTTCCCCGAGCTTGCTGAACTGGCGGGCCATCTCGACGACCCGCTTCGCCGCCGCCTCGAACAGACGCTTGCGATCGGCCGAGGTCGCCAGGATCGTGCCGTTGCCCGGCAGGGCCATGCCGATCGCCTCGGCCAGGCAGTTCATGCTGTTGGCCGTGAACATGCCCGAGCAGCTCCCGCAGGTCGGGCATGCGACCTTCTCGATCTCCTCAAGTTCCTCGGCGGTGATCTTGCCGTTGGCCTTCTGGACCCCCCCCACGAAGGCGTCGATCAGGTCCACCGTCTTGCCGCCGGCGGTCTTCCCCGCCTCCATCGGCCCGCCCGAGACGAAGACCGTCGGGATGTTGCAACGCATCGCCCCCATGAACATGCCGGGGACGATCTTGTCGCAGTTCGGGATGCAGACCATCCCGTCGAACATGTGGGCATTGATCATCGTCTCGACGCTGTCGGCGATGATCTCGCGCGAGGGGAGCGAGTACTTCATCCCCGTGTGGCCCATCGCGATGCCGTCGTCCACGCCGATGGTGTTGAACAGGAAGGGCACCCCTCCCGCGGCCCGCACGCACTCCTTCACGAAGTTGCCCACGGCCTGGAGGTGGACGTGACCCGGTATGATGTCGACGTGGCTGTTGCAAATCGCGATGAACGGCTTGTCCCAGTCGCCCTCGTTGACCCCCGTCGCCCGGAGCAGGCTGCGGTGCGCGGCCCGCGCGTCACCTCGCTTGATCGTGTCGGAACGCATGTCGAACCTCGGAAGGAATGATGACCTCTGGACCAGAAAACGTATTCTATCCGATCCTATAACGACACTGAATACGCGTTACAATTTTCTTTATTTCCAGACGAAGTGGCCGATCAGGAGCCCGGCGGTGAAGGCCATGGGGATGGACATCAGGACCAGGAGCGACCAGGCGAGCACGGTGGCGGGCTGGAGAACGACCTCGCGAACCGGGCGGGAATCGTGGCTGCTCGGCAGGATGGTCGCCGGCTCGATGGCGATCGGCGGGATGACGGCGTCGCTCCCCAGTTCCGCCACCTGCGCCATGGCGATGGCCTCGGCGACGGAGGGTCCCTCGTACGCCGGGGAGTCCTCGGACGACGTCGGGGGGCGCTCGTCCGAGGCGCCCGGGGAAGCCGCGATGCCCCTGGCCTCCGGACCCCTCGTGTCGATCACCAGATCAGCGAACTCGGCCTCGACGCGAAGGTCCTCGGGCCTCAGGGCTGCCAGGTCGTCGGGGATGGCCGCCGCGATCTCCTCGAACAGCGAGCGAGGCGGGGGCGGCGCCACCGATCGCTCCTCCTCTCGGGGACGATCCCCGACCTCGGCCGGCCTCCCGGTCTCGCGCCGGCCGGGGGTCGCGGAGGCAGCCGCCGGCTCGACGACGGCGCGGGGCACCTCGAGCTCGGCCCTGCATCGCGGGCACGAGATGGTCGAGCCCCGACGCTTGTACGGGACCGCGAGCAACTGGTTGCAGCGATAGCAGCGGAACCGGAAGCGGTCTTCGGCCATGGCGTCGTACCCTGCCCCGCGGGCGAGCTCCTCGGGATGCGCGGGAGAGGATGCCGATTGAGAGTCCTCCCCAGACCTGTCCAGCGTACGATCCGGCGTCCGGGAGCGAAAGTGCTGCCTCGCCGCGGGCGCGGCGTTGGACAGATTCCGACGATCTTGACAGAATACGGGGCGCACGGAGTACGTCGGAAAGACCGGCAAATCCGCCCGAAACCGCTGGAGGCGCAGCGACAGCGCCCGGGGATGCTCATCCTCAGGGCCGCCGCTGCCGATGCTGGTCCGCATCGCCTGGCCACCCCACGCGGTTCACGGACCGATTCCCAGACAGGAAGGATCTGAATCATGGTGCCCCATCCGGTCTTCCGACGCGCCAGGGTCGTGATCGCGGCGGGGCTCGTCGGTCTGTCAGCCCCCGCCATCGGAGATACGATCGTCCTGAAGAACGGGATCGTCTATCAGAGCCAGGGCAACCCGGACAAGGACGGCACGCTGGTCTTTCTCTGGGACGGGCTCAAGAAGACGGTGATCCGCGACTCGAAGATCGAGCGGATCACGGCCGACAACGCCTTCCGGACCGGCGAGAAGTTCACGCTGGTCCAGCCGCTGGTCGTCCATGCCGGGGCGATGCCCCGAGAGGTCCTCAGCGTGCAGGCGGGCCCGTGGAACGAGCTCGGGCGGCGGGAGTTCCGCTACGTGGGCTCCAGGTCGAACCGGCCGGTCTCGATGGAGCAAGCGATCATCGAGATCGGGCCTCACGTCACCAGGTATCGCGGCGTGGACGGTTTCTGGCTCGGGCAAATGGCGACCGACCAGGTCCCGCGTGAGGTCGTCAGCGGCCTGCTCGGCAAGGTCGATCAGGAAGAACCAGTCGGAGCGGGAACGCGCGGTGAGGTTCTTCATGAACGCCGGCTGGTACGAAGAGGCGAAGACGGAGCTCGACCGCATGATCCGCGAGTTCCCCGGACCGACCTGGCCGAGCGTGCCGCCGGGGCCAAGGCCTTCATGATCCAGGCCGAGGCCACCCAGCGCCGGGCCGACGTCGAGGCGGCGCGCAAGGCTCAGCAGTACCGCCGGGTCACCTCGCTGCTGAAGACGTTCAACGACAAGGAGATCGGCACCGAACTCGTGATCGAGGTCCGCGACCTGATTCGCCGCGAGGACGAGCAGCACGCCGGCGACCTCGCCATCGCGAGCGACCTGCGGAAGCTGGAGAGCCGCCTCTCCGCTGCGGTCCGCGGGGCCTGGCGGAAGCGCGTGTCCGAGGCCGCCAGGGCGCTCGAGCAGGCTCCGGACGCCGTCCGCGAGCGATTGACCGCGTGGCGGAAGGCCAGGGCCACGCCCGGCACGGGCGAGGAGGCCCAGCTCGCCCTGGCCATGTCCGGATTCGTGGCAGGCAGCGAGTCGGCGACCACCGATCTGAAGCAGGCGGAAATGCTCTGGCAGGCCCGCGACCTGATCCAGCAATATCTGGTCGGCGGCGGCGACATCGGCCGGGAGGATATCCTGGCGAAGCTCGAGGCGCTGGAGTGGCCGGCGGACGAGGGCGGCGACGGCTATCGCAAGCTGGAGCTCGCGACCCGGATCATCTCGCTCATGCCCCCGCCCCTGCACAATCCGGCCGATGAGCCCGAGAAGGTGATCGCCCACAAGACGGCCGAGGGAGAGAACGAGGAGCCGACCGAGTACGCGGTGCGGCTCCCCCCGGAGTATCACCCGCTCCGGTCCTATCCCGCGGTCGTGGCACTTCACGGTGGCCAGGGTCCCCAGTCGGTGATGGAGGCCTGGTCCGCCGAGGCCTCACGCCGGGGATACATCGTCATCGCCCCGGAATACAGCGTCCCCGGCCAGCCGCCCGACTATCACTATTCGGCCAGCGAGCACGCGGCCGTCGAGATCGCCCTCCGGGATGCCCGTCGCCGATACGCGATCGACAGCGACCGGATCTTCGCGGCCGGCCAGATCGCCGGGGGCAACATGGCCTGGGACCTGGCGCTGGGCCATCCGGACCTGTTCGCCGGGGCCGTGGTGATCTCGGGCTTCCCGGCCAAGTACGTGCCGAAATACCTCTCGCACCACGAACGGCTACCGCTCTACTTCGTCATCGGCGACCTCGCACCGGCGTCCTCCGAGATCGTCTTCGGCAACTACGTGAAGCCGATGATCCTGAAGGTCTGGGATGTCACCTACGTCGAGTATCATCGCCGCGGCATCGAGGAATTCCCGGAGGAGATCGCCCCGGCATTTGACTGGATGGATCACCACCGCCGCGACCCCGTGCCCAAGACCTTCGACGTCCAGTCGGCCCGGACCTGCGACAACCGCTTCCACGGCGTCGTGATCCGCGAGTTCGGCCCGAACCGCACTACCCCCCCGGAGGCCACGGAGGTGCTGGGCCAGAATCTGACCCCAGCGACCGTGAAGCTCAAGACCAGCGCACTTGGGAACCTCTACAACCTCCGGACGGCGGGCATAAAGAAGCTCGACGCCTGGCTGAGCCCGAGGATCGTCGACTTCAAGCGCAAGCTGGAAATCCGCATCAACGACAAGGTACGCTTCAAAGGCCCCGCCAAACTCACCCTCGATCCCATGCTAGAAGACTTGCGGATCCGGGGTGACCGTCAGCAGGTCTACTGGATGAAGATCATCGCCGGTTGAAATCCCGCCCGTACGAAGGCGACACTCCCGCCCGATCGTGACGCGGAGAGCGTTCCTCGGATGTCCCAGTTCTGGAGGTTCGTGTGCAGGAGCCAGAAACACCCGGATGGGTGCGTGACGCGATCTTCTACCAGATCTTCCCGGACCGATTCGCGCGGAGCGTGGGAGTCGCCAAGCCCCGTCACCTTGACGACTGGGGCGCGCCCCCGACCTATCACGGCTACCAGGGAGGGGACCTGGTGGGCGTCGCGGAGAAGCTGGACTACCTCCAGGACCTGGGGATTAACGCCATCTACTTCACCCCGGTCTTCCAGTCGGCCTCGAACCACCGCTACCACACGCACGACTACGAGAAGGTGGACCCCATGCTCGGCGGCAACGCCGCGCTGCGGAGGCTCGTGGACCAGGCACACGATCGTGGGATCCGCGTCGTGCTCGACGGCGTGTTCAACCACGCCAGCCGGGGCTTCTTCCAGTTCCACGACATCATGGAGAACGGCCCGAACTCGGCCTATCAGGACTGGTTCCACGTCAAGGAATTCCCGCTCAATGCCTACGATCCCGAGAAGCGTCCGAACTACGGCGCCTGGTGGGGGCTGCCCGCCCTGCCGAAGTTCAACACAGGCTGTCCCCAGGTGCGCGAGTTCCTCTGGGGCATCGGCCGGCGGTGGATCGAATTCGGCATCGACGGCTGGCGGCTGGACGTGCCCAATGAGATCGACGACGACTCGTTCTGGCAGGAGTTCCGCCGCCGAGTAAAGGACGCCAACCCGGAGGCCTACATCGTCGGCGAGGTCTGGTCCGACGCCCAGCGCTGGCTGAAGGGGGACATGTGGGACGCGGTGATGAACTATCAGTTCACCCGGGCCTGCATCGCCTACTTCATTGGCGAGAGCCTCGAGGAAGACGACCTGAAGAAGACGAGCCTCTACCCGGCGGGGCCATCGGGTGCCGAGGCTTTCGCCCGCAACATCGAGCGCCTGATGGGGCTGTACGCGCCCTCGATCACGGCGGTCATGCTCAACCTGCTCGACAGCCACGACATGGCCCGCTTCCTGAGCCTGGCCAGGAAGGACCGGTCGGCCCTTGAGTTGGCGACGACATTCCAGATGACCTATCCGGGCGCCCCCTCGATCTATTACGGCGACGAGGTGGGGATGAGCGGCGGGCACGACCCCGCGAACCGGGGCGCCTTCCCGTGGCATCGTCCCGAGGGCTGGGACACCGATCTGCTCCACGAGTTCCAGCGTCTCATCGCCCTCCGCAAGGCCCGCCCTGCCCTTCGCCGAGGGTCGTTCCGAGTGATCCACGCGGCCGGCGATCAGTTCGTCCACGCTCGGCAGCTCAGCGATGAGACCGTCCTCGCCGCCTTCAACGCGGCACGATCGACCGCACGAATCGACGTGAAGCTCGCCGGCCTGGAACCCAGGCCGACCGTGCTCGAGGACCTGAGGACGCGGAAGGGCGTCCGCGCCAGCGGCGAGGTGCTCCGCCTGGAGATTCCTCCTCGCTCAAGCCTGATCCTCGGCACCCCGCTCGGTTCCCACGCTTGACCCGGACGGGTGCTCCGATGAACATCCATCGCGTTCCACCGACCTGGAGGCTGCCCGAGGGCGTCAACGTGCCGCTCTGGGAATACCTGCACACACCTCGACTGGCCGTCGAGGAGGACGCCTACTTCGCCGGCCACCCGTTGTTCGAGGCGGATACCCGAATTGTGGACGAGCGATTCATCCGTCCCGGGCGGCTCGTGGACCTGGGCTGTGGCGCAGGGCGGCATTCCCTGCGGTTTGCCGGCCGGGGCTTCTCGGTTGTGGCCGTCGACCTGTCTCGCTCGATGCTGGAGACCGTGAGCCGGAAGGCGATCAATCGGGGCGTCGGCCTGCTCACCGTCCAGGCCAACCTCTGCCGCCTGGGCACGCTGCCCGACGGTTCGTTCGACTACGCGCTCTCGATGTTCAGCACCCTTGGGATGATCCGCGGACGGGCCTCCCGCCGCAGGGCCCTGGGGGAGGCGTGCCGAATCCTCCGCCCGGGAGGACGGCTCGCCCTCCACGTCCACAACCTCTGGCTCAATCTGCGCGACCCTCAGGGCCGGAGGTGGCTGCTGAGTCAGCTCGGCAAGGCCTTGCGGCTGGCGGAAGGCTTCGGCGATCGGCGGATGACTTACCGGGGAATCCACGGCATGGAGGTCCATCTCTATCGCTGGGGAGAGCTGGTCCGCGAACTCCGCCACGCCGATCTGCTCATCGACGAGGTCATCCCCCTGGAAGACCGGAGCTATCGGACGATTTCCTACCCCCGTCTGCTGCACCGATTCCGCGCGGGAGGCTGGATCATCTTCGCGCGAAAGCCAGCTTGACCGCGGCGTACGCGTGAAGCGTGGCTCTTCACTGTTGCAGCCAGCCACTGCGTCCGATCCGCTCCAGCTCTCCTTCGATCGTGTCCCCCTCGTGGAACGACAGCCAGCCGCGGACGCGGACGGTTTGTCCCGGAGGGCAGTCGGGGAACTGGGGATCGGCGTGGAGGCACGGGCAGGGCTCGTTGCCCCAGCAGCGCTGGGTCGGGGTCCAGGCGGTGATGATCCAGCGGCGGCCGTCCTCGGAGCGGGCCGTTGCGAAGGGAGGCCGGAAGACCTTGTTCACGTTCGATTGGGCGGAGAAACCGGCGGCCCGGGCCAGCATCACGCAGTTCTGGACCCGCAGCCCGGTCAGTGTCTCGGACGTCCCGTTCCTGAGCCAGAGCTCCATACGGACCTCGGTCGATGTCGGGACGACCTTCGCCCCGAAGACGACGCCGTTGGGGAGCGGCCTCTCGATGTCGAGCGAGCCATCGACGCGCCGGTTCCATTCCAGCCGCGGGAGAGAGACTCCTTTCTGCTCCCAGATCGTGGGCACGTGCGTGTGGGCCAGGTAGAGCAGGCCCAGGTTCGAGAAGATGGCCTCCGGGACGTCCACCACCACGTAGCTCGCGTCGTCCCAGGGCGTGAAGACACTGACCTTCGTCTCGCGCTGGGGCGCGACGGCCCCTTCGAGGAAGCCAATCCGGGGATGCCGTCCGCCGGGATAGGGCTTGATGAGGAGGGGGTCGGCCGGGGTCCGCGAGGGCCGGCCGGTGCTGTCGAGGTTCAACCTCTTCCGTTCGCCAGCAATCTCGGCGAGCGTCAGGCCGGTCGCGGCGCTGATCTCCTCGGGCGAATAGCCGTGGAAGGCAGTCATGTTCTCGAGCCAGAACCGAAGTTCCTCGCCGTTCGATGGACGACGGAAGTCGGTGAGGAGCTGGGCGACCTGGGTCCGCAGCCAGCCCGGGGTCTCCGCGTGGTTCGCCCAGACCCAGGGGGACCGAAACATGGCCGGGGTCACGCGGGCCGAGATCAGCCCGGTCTTGAAGAGCCCCGCCTCGGCGAGCGGGGTCCCCAGTGGGCTCAGGATGAAGCTGTCTCCATAGCCGACGCGCCCCGCGCGGTCGGTCTTCACGACGTTGGCGCGGGCCACCGCCATCTTGAGTTGAGTCGCCAGCCCGACATGGCAGTTGCGCACCGAGAGCCGATGCTCGTCGACGGTCGCCGTGCCGATCTCGTTGTAGTGGGGCGAGAACAGGATCTCAGCCCCCTGGAGCCTGGCGGCCATGGCGGCCTCGGGGAAGGAGCTGTCGTGGCAGATGATCACCGCAAACTTCGCCCCATGGGCCGAGAAGACGGGCATCGCGGTCCCCGGCTTGAAGCCGAGGGCGTCGCGATCGCCGCCGGTGAGCATGACCTTGTCGTAGAGGCCCATCAGCTTTCCGTGATGGATGACCAGCACGGTGTTGTAGAGGCCGTCCCGCGCCTTGCGGGCCATCCCCACGAGGATTACGAGATCATGTTTCGCGGACTCGGCGACGAACTGCGTGAGCTGCGGATCGTCCAGCGGACGGGCGCCATGCTGAACGGCCTCGGGCGACTCGTAGCCCGAGAGGAAGCACTCCGGGAAGGCCACGAAGTGACTGCCCCTTTCGGTGGCCTGGGCGACGACCTTGCGAACCGTGGCGAGATTGGTCGCGAAGTCTCCTTCCGCGCAGGTCCCCTGGTAGACCGATACCACAAGGCCCTTCTCGGCGGACAGGAGCCGAGGACCGCAGGAAAGGAGCGCGAACAGAGAGACGAGGTGGACGAGGCCGCTGCCGGGTCCGGCTTTGCCGCATCGGTTCCTCGCCGCGATGCCCCGCGATCGGCGCATGAAGGATGGTTCCATGGATTCCCCCTGAGGTTCCGGCAGGGTCGCCCGTTCTTTGCGTGGTGGATCCGGGATACGATGGGCGACAAGACCTACCGATCGACGCCTGCCCCGGACATCCCCGCGAGTGGCCGGTCCGATTGTCGAGTGCTGGTCACGCCCAGGCGTCACTCCTGTCGCGAGTTTACCATGGCACGCCGCTTCACTTCGCTGATCTCCTCCCGGCCCGAGGAGTTGATTTTCGGGCAGGCCGAGCACCCCGTGGATTGCGGCTTTGGCCTTCGCATCGGCGCCGGGCCGGTCTTCCCCGAGGTGAATTTCACGCTGCCGGTGATCGAGGTCGGGCTGGCCACCTGGCGAGAGATCCTCGGCCATTACGACGAGATGTCGCGCAACATCCTCAGGCGCGTGCAGGCGCTCCAGGTCCCAGGCGTCGTGCTGGAGTTCGAACTGCTCCCGGCCATGACCGAGACGCCGGAGTGGGGCGCCGAGATCACGGCGATGCTCCACCGGCGGCTCGAGGAGGCTCATGAGAAGTCCGGGCTCAGGTGCGCGCTGCGGGTCACCCCCACCGATATCCGCGATCAGGGGAAGGCCCCGCGGCTCCGCTCTGGCCCGGCCTGGGAGCGGCTGGAGCAATCGTTCGTGCTCTGCCGCGACGCCGGGGCCGACATCCTGTCGATCGAATCGATCGGCGGCAAGGAGGTCCACGATCAGGCCCTGGTCTACGGGGATATCCCGGGGATCGTGCTGGCCCTGGGCGTGCTCGCGCCTCGCGACATGGGATGGCTCTGGGACCGGATCGCGGCGATCTGCTCCTCCGGAGGCCGTCCCGTGGTGCCCGGCGGGGACACGGCCTGCGGCTTCGCCAACACGGCGATGCAACTCGCGCACCAGAAGATGCTGCCGGAAGTGCTCGCCGCGGTGGTCCGCGCGATGAGCGCGGCGCGGAGCCTCGTGGCGTTCGAGCACGGCGCCGTCGGACCCTCCAAGGATTGCGCCTACGAGGGCCCGGTGGTGAAGGCGATCACCGGCTGCCCGATCGCCATGGAGGGGAAGTCGGCCACGTGCGCCCACTTCAGCCCGATGGGGAACATCGCCTCGGCCATGTGCGACCTCTGGAGCAACGAGTCTGTCCAGAACGTCCGCCTGCTCTCCGGCAACGCGCCGGAGGCGTTCGCTGAATCGCTGGCCTATGACTGCCGGCTGATGAACGTCGCCAAGGAGCGGGGCCAGGCGACCACCCTGCGGGACTGGCTCACCGAATCCGACCAGTGGCTGAGCCCCCAGGCGACCATCCTCTCGCCCGCGTCCACGACTCGGATCGCCGAGGCCATCGTCAGCCACGACGACGACTACGGCCGGACCGTCGCGGCCGGAGTGGCCGCCGTGGCCATCCTCCGCGAGGCGGTCGAGTCCGGCAAGCTGAAGCTCTCTCCGAAGGAGACGACCTGGCTGGGCCGCATCCGGGACGAGCTCGGGTCCCTCCCGTACGGAGTCGGCCCTTGCCGACAAACTCTCCGAACAGTACGGGCCGCTGTATCGACCTGACAGCTACGGGCTCTGATCGCTCGGGGAAGATCGAGGCGCATCCAGTCCTACCTCCGCGTGCACGGCCGAGCACGGGTCAGGTCGCCTTGACAGGCAAGCCGCCACTTGCCTATGATCCCCGCCTGGGTATCCGATCGGACGAGAACAGAACCACTGACGTCCGGCTTTCGCTTTCCAGTAGAGACCGATTGCAGGCGGGGGTTTATCAGGACAACCCAGTCCTCGACCGAGTGGATCTGGCCGCGTCGGCTCTCGCGGCATTCCTACGAGCAGCCGAACCATTCCGGGGGAGCAATTCGACATGGCACGAAAAGTCACGACGTTCCTGATGTTTGAGGGTGTCGCCGAGGAAGCGATGAACTTCTACATCTCGCTCTTCGGTGGTTCCGAGATTCAGCGGGTCGATCGGTACGGGCCAGGTGAGCAGGGAGCCGAAGGAAGTGTCAAGCAGGCCGCTTTCTCGCTGGCCGGGCGTGACTTCATGTGCATCGACAGCCCGGTGAAGCACGGCTTCACCTTCACCCCCTCGATGTCCCTGTTCGTGGACTGCGAGAGCGAGGCCGAACTCGAAGCGGCTTTCAGCCGGCTTTCGACCGGTGGATCCGTCCTGATGCCGCTCGATAACTACGGGTTCAGCCGGCGATTCGGCTGGGTCAATGACCGGTTCGGGGTTTCATGGCAACTGAACCTCGCGTGAAGGCGGTGGAGTCCGGGACCCGCGCCACCATCGTGCCGCGGTGCGCCTGGGGATCCAGGGCCTCGGACCAAGATCCGTGTTCTTGCGGCGACTTGATCGCATTCCTCTCATGGCGGATGTCTTCGAGGCCCTGAGCGCACCGGCGAGACGGGCGATCCTGGACGAACTGCGGGAGCGGGACGGCCAGACGCTCTTCGAGCTCTGCGCCCGGCTGTCAATGAAGCATGGCCTCGGTCTGACCCGCCAGGCCATCTCCCAGCACCTCGACGTGCTGGAGTCGGCCGGACTTCTGAGCACGCGTCGTGAAGGGCGGTACAAGTTCCATGACCTGAACACGGACCCGCTGAAGGTCATTGTCGACCGATGGCTGACCCCCAGAGAGGAGGGCGCGAAGTCATGAGAATTGTCGTAACGAGCGTGCTGGTGGACGATCAGGACAAGGCCCTGCGTTTCTACACCGAGATCCTCGGATTCGTGAAGAAGACCGAGATCCCGATGGGGGAGGCTCGCTGGCTGACGGTCGTCTCGAAGGACCAGCCGAATGGGGTGGAACTGGTGCTGGAGCCGGATAGCCATCCTGCCGTCAAACCGTTCAAGAGGGCACTCGTTGAGGACGGCATCCCCTTCACGTCCTTCGGCGTCGACGACGTACAGGCCGAGTACGAGAGGCTCTCCGCCGCCGGGGTGAACTTCACACAGCCACCTGTGGCGATGGGCCCGGTGACCACCGCCGTCTTCGACGACACCTGCGGCAACCTGATCCAGATCGCGCAACTCCATTCATGACGCCGTCAACGACGACCGGGGTCGCGGTCTCCTGTCACCAAGGTGCGCCCCTCCCGCCGGAGCGGCTCAGTGAGCGGGGGTCGAGCGGGATGGC
>JAXMBE010000039.1:0-82343 GCA_046349995.1 Isosphaeraceae bacterium
CCCCCTAGCTCAGGGCCTCGCTCCGGAGCCAGGCGCGGCGGATGAGCTGCAGCTTCCGCTCCACCGTCCGGGTGGTGCAGCCGAGCTTAGCGGCGATCTCCTCGGTGGTAAAGCCCTCGGTCTTCCAGAGGGCGATGGCCCGCAGGATGGTGTCGCTCAGCCGATCCAGCAGGTCCTGACAGGCCTCGGCGACCCGGTACGCCTCCTGGGGGTCGGGCTCCCTGCCGATCACGTCCGACAGGGAGATCTCCGAGTCGAACGGGCTCTCCGGCGCCGCGTTGAGCCCCGACCCGCCTCGCTTGACGCGCCGCTCATGCCGCACCAGGTCGATGGCCTTGTACGTCGTCAGGGCCAGCAGCAGGGGCCAGGGATCCTCGTGCTCGAGGACCCTGGAGAAGCGGCCATCGCTGGTGCCGCGGCAGAAGCTCTTGAAGGCGCTGAGGGCGACGTCCTCCTCGTCGGCCATGCGGCTCGGGGCCCCGTGCAGCTTGGCGCGGGCGACGTTGACCATCCGAACGAAATAGGTGTCCCAGAGGTGCTGCGCCGCTCGAGGATCGCCGTCCTTGAGCTGGGCGACCCACATCCTCACCGGAGAGAGAGAGTTCATGGCCGATTTCGCTGACGCCCCGGTGAGCTCGTCCGAGTCCCGACTGCCTCAAGAGGCGCGAGGTGTCCGGATGGACTCTTGGACGGGCCGAGGGATCGAAAAAAAGGCCGACGCGATGTCGGGCGTTCGCACGGCTTTGTCGAGATCACGATTAGATCCTCATCATCGGTCCGCGGCGGGCTCATTGTCAACCCGCCGATCTGCCATCACCTGTCTCGAACGTCGCGATTCTCCGGGTCGGGATTCTCCCAGGAAATTCGGCGTCACGGGCGCGCGCCACGCGGCCGTCCGCGGTCCGCCCCGCGCGCCGGGGATGAGCGGAGCCACGTCAATCCGCACGCGACACGCCAGCGGGGAGCACATGAGATGAATTGATCGACATCCCTCAGACGATCCTTCGCCTGGGGCCTGCTGCTCGCCGTGGCGGCCGCCCTCGCGGGCTGCGACTCCGGCGGCGGGAAGTCCACGGAGTACAAGCCCATCGAGGGGAACATCCTGAACAAGTTGAACAAGGCGAGCCAGGATCAGAGCCAGGCCGCCGACGCCAACAAGGCGGCGAAGACCAGGAAGCGATAGCGCGATCCCGGCCGCCGAGGCTCGGGGCCCGACAAGGCCGTGAACCGATCACATCGACGATCGAGCAAGTGTTCAAGCCCATCTCGAGCCGTTCACCTCGTCCCGGGATCTCGGAAGAGATCCCTCGGTCAAGATCCGTCGCTTTCGAAAACCAGGGAGACCAACGTGAAGCACTCCGAGCGTCCCGGCTTCACCCTGATCGAGCTGCTGGTGGTCATCGCCATCATCGCGGTCCTGATCTCCTTGCTGCTGTCGGCGGTGCAGTCGTCGCGCGAGGCGGCCCGCCGCGCCCGTGCGTCAACAAACTGAAGCAGATCGGCCTGGCCATGCACAACTACCACACGGCCATGGGCACGTTCCCGCCGGGGAGCAACATCGCGCCCCAGAACAACCCCGTCGAGCGGGCGATCTGGTGCTCCTGGAGCGCCCAGGCCCTCATGCTGGGCTACCTGGACCAGATGCCGCTCTACAACGCCAGCAACTTCTCGTGGACGCTCCTGAACGGGTGCGGCAAGAACGCCTGGCGCCAGGGTTGAGGGTTAGCGAAGATGGACAAGGCATCTTCCCTTGGAGGTTCTTGCCATGGATTCGCAGCCCGAGCTTTCACGTGATGAATTCATCGCCCGGATGCGAGCCAAGATGGAAGCGATGCTCGGCCAAGTCGCCGACGCGGTCAACGACGCTGCCCCGGGACAGATCATCTCCGGCAGCGAAGAGCGGGTGCGCGACCTCTTTGGCGAGCTTCGCCAACAAGCCTTCGAAACAGCCTTGCAGATGCGAACGGATGCGGCGGAAGCCGCTTTCCCCCCCTCCGAAGGATCCGAGCACGGGGACGACGAAGCGCAATAGGGGACGGCAGGAGCACACGGTGCTGACGATCAATGGTCGCGTGCGGCTGTGGCGTCGCCGCTGGCATTCTCCGGCCGAGGGGACGAGCACGCCGCTGGACTCGTGGCTGGACCTTGCCGAGGCCTCGATCAGCCTGGGCGTGCGCGAGATGGCCTGCCGGCTCAACGGCGACGGCAAGAACTTCGACAAGGCCGCGGCCAACCTGAAACGCACGGCGCAGGTGCAGCTCAGCGGCGAGACGCTTCGCAAGCTCGTCGAGTCCGAAGGCAAGCGGGTCTTGCGGGCTCAACAGTCGGGACGACTCCTCTTGGCGTGGTCGGCGGCGGACTGCAAGACCCGGGAGCAGGTCACGCGGCTCTATCTGGGCAGCGATGGGGTGATGGTGCCGCTGGTGACCGACGCCGAGAAGGCGTGCCGGCGCCGGGCGATCAAGCAGAAGCGCCGCCGACGCGGCAAGAGGGCCCGCCCGTTGCCGCCAAGGAAGCCGGGCGCCGACCAGCGCTACAAGGGGTTCAAGATCATCGCCTCCTACGACGAGGCCCAGGACCACCGGCTGGTCTGCGGCACCCGAGGGGATTGCGAGGTGGCCGGCCGGCTGATGCGTCGCGAGGCCGGTCGCATCCGGCTGGACCAGGCCGCCGAGAAGGTGGGCAACGTCGACGGCTCGCCGTGGATCCGAAATCAAATCGAAGGACAGAGTCTGCCCCTGGATGCACTGGGCCTGGACTTCTACCACCTCGGCGAGAACGTGCACAAGGCACGACGGGAGATCTACGGCGAGGACGACGCGGCGGGCAAGGAGTGGGCCGGGCAGCTGCTTCACCTCTTCAAGCATGAGGGTTACGAGCCGGCCCGGAAACAGATGCTGGAGTGGCGCGTCGCGCTGACCCGCGGCCGGCCGGCGGCGGATCGGCGGGTGAACTACGTGAGCGAGCGGCGAGAGATGATTCGGTATCCCCAGTTCCAGGCCGGAGGCTGGCAGATCGGCGGCGGCCCCACGGAGGCGACCTGCAAGACGCTCACGGCCCGCCTGAAGGGCTCAGGGATGCGATGGGACAGCGACAATGCAGAGGCCATCATGGCGCTGGAGGCACTGACCCAGAGCGACCTGTGGGATCAATACTGGAAAACTCAGCTACGCCAAACAGGTTGAGACCGCCAGGAATCTTGGCCACACCCGGCGGCCTCCGCGGGCTCGGCTTGCCCCTTCCTTTCCGCGGGAGATTTGACGAGAATTCGATGATTGTGGAACGGACCCCGCGTCGCTCCGAGATCCGGACAACATGGCCAGCTACGACCCCGAGTTCTATCAGGCGCCCAAGTTCTCCGCGGAGTACGATGAGTCCCGGCCCAGGCAACGCGGTTGTTTCTTCTACGGGTGCGTGATCGCCAGCATCCTGGCCGCCCTGCTCCTGATCGCGCTGGCGGTGGGCGCCTTCTTCTTCATGCGATTCCTCTCGGGGGTGGTGGACGAGTGGACCTCGCCTTCGCCGATGGAGTTGCCCCGGGTCCAGATCCCCGAGGAGGATCGACAGTCGGTCCGGCGGCGCGTGGACGAGTTCCGGAAGGCGGTCGAATCCGGGACGGCCGACGAGCCGCTGGTCCTCAGCAGCGACAACCTGAACGCCCTGATCGAGGAGAACGAGGACCTGAGGGGCAAGATCTTCGCCAGGATCGAGGGCGACAAGCTCAAGGCCCGGGTGAGCATCCCCCTGGACCGCCTCGGCGTCGGCATGCTCAGGGGCCGCTACCTCAACGGCGAGGCGGAGCTCAAGGCCTCGCTCAGCCAGGGCGTTCTCGTGGTGACGCTGGACTCCGTCGAGGTCAATGGCAAGCGCCTGCCCGAGAATCTGTTGCAGGAACTGCGGGACCAGAACCTGGCCAAGGACGCCTACAACAACCCGCGTCATGCCGGGCTGATCCGGCGCTTCGAAAGCCTGGAGATCAAGGACGGCCGGATCATCCTCAAGCCGCGTCAGGGAGGGCCGCCCGGCGAAGGCGGCGATCATCGTGAGGAGGCCGACACCCCGCCCGCCGAGGCCCCCGATGAGGAGTCGCCCGGGGCCGACGCGGATCAATCAGGCCCCGATTGATCGAGTCGCATCGATCATCATGATGGATTTTTGAATTAACGACTACATGCCAGGAGATGGCGTGGATTCCGTGGCAGGAGGCCGACCGGTGACCGTCAACGTTCCCCTGCCGGGGACGGCAGGCTCGCGATGAAGGATCTTCTGATGAGACGACGACTGATGATACGGTGCTCGATCGGGATCGCCCTGCTGGCGTCGTGTGCGGCCTCGGCCGGGGTGGCGCGGGCCCAATCTGCGGCCCCGACCAGGGTCGCCTCGGTGGAGGGGATCACGGAGTACCGGCTGCCCAACGGCCTGCGGGTGCTCCTCTTCCCCGACGCGTCCAGCCCCAAGGTGACCGTCAACCTGACGATCTTCGTCGGGTCCCGCCACGAGGGATACGGCGAGACCGGCATGGCCCACCTCCTGGAGCACATGGTGTTCAAGGGGACCCCCACCCACCCCGACATCCCCGGCGCGATGAAGGACCGCGGGGCCCAGTTCAACGGCTCCACCTCGGACGACCTAACCAACTACTACGAGACGCTGCCCGCGAGCGACCAGAACCTCGAGTTCGCGATCAGGCTCGAGGCCGACCGGATGGTCAACAGCCCGATCAAGCCCGAGGACCTCGCCACCGAGTTCTCGGTCGTGCGCAACGAGTTCGAGATGGGGGAGAACGAGCCGGACGCCATCCTCTCGCAACGCATGGCCGCGGTGGCCTTCGAGTGGCACAACTACGGGAAGTCCACCATCGGCAACCGCACCGACATCGAGCCGTCCGGTCGACAGCCTCCAGGCGTTCTACAGGAAGTTCTATCAGCCCGACAACGCGATGCTCGTCGTGGCCGGCAAGTTCGACGAGGAAGAGGCGGCTCGAGTACGTCTCCAGATACTTCGGCGCGCCGTCGAAGCCCGACCGCAAGCTGCCGGCGACCTACACGGAGGAGCCGCCCCAGGACGGCGAGCGGGTGGTCACCCTCCGGCGGGTGGGCAACGTCGGTCTCGTCGGCGTGCTCTACCACGTCCCGGCCGGCTCGCATCCGGAGTTCGCCGCCGTCCGGATCCTCTCCTTCATCCTCGGCGACGAGCCTTCCGGCCGGCTCTACGAGGGGCTGGTCGAGACCAAGAAGGCCTCCAGCATCATCGTCTCCGCCCGGCCCTGCACGATCCGGAGTACATCGAGCTCGGCGAGGTGAACCAAGGAGCTGCCGGTCCTCGAGAAGGTCCGCGATGCGATGTACGCCGTGCTCGACCAGGTCGTCCAGTCCGGCGTGACGCAGGAGGAGGTGGACCGGGCCCGCCAGAAGCTGCTCAAGGGCGGAACTGGCCGCTGCGGCCGACCCCAACAGGATCGCCATCGCGCTGTCCAACTGGGCCGCCCAGGGCGACTGGAGGCTCTACTTCCTGGATCGCGACCGGATCATGAAGGTGACCCCGGCCCAGGTCCAGGAGGCGGCCTCGAAGTACTTCACGCCGAGCAATCGCACGGTGGGCTTCTTCATCCCGACCGCCAAGCCCGAGCGGACGCCCATGCCCGCCGCGCCGGACGTCGCCAGGCTCGTCGAGGGCTACAAGGGCCGCGAGTTCGGGCACGGGCGAGTCGTTCGACGTCTCGCCGATGGCCATCGAGGGCGCGTCCAGCGGCCCGAGCCCATCGAGGGCGTCAAGCTCGCGTTCCTGCCCAAGAAGACTCGGGGCGAGGCCGTCCAGGTCCACCTGACCCTCAGGTACGGATCGGCGGAGAGCCTCAAGGGGAAGGTCACGGCGGCCAGCATGCTCCCCGGGTTGATGCTCCGCGGGACCAAGAACCTGTCGCGCCAGCAGATCCAGGACCTGCTCGACAAGAACTTCGCGCGCCTGGGCACGGGCATGGGGGGCATGAGGCTGGGCGGAGGCGGCTCCGCCGGCAGCCTCACCTACACAATCCAGACGAAGCGTGCGAACCTGCCGGCCGTCCTGGAGATCCTCCGCCAGGTCCTGCGCGAGCCGACGCTGCCGGAGGGCGAGTTCGACGTCATGAAGAACGAGCGGCTGGCCTCCCTGGAACAGAGCCGGACCGACCCGATGCAGCTCGGGATCAACCGGATCCGGCGGCTCCTCACGCAGTATCCCCCCGACGACGTCCGCTATGTCCCCTCGACCGAGGAGGAGCTCCAGCGGCTCAAGGAGACGACCGTTGAACAGGTCCGGTCGATCTACCGCGACTACCTCGGCGCTGGGCGGGGTGAGCTGGCGATCGTCGGCGATTTCGAGCCGTCCGAGGCCCTCTCGGTCCTGGGCCGCACGTTCGACGGCTGGAAGAACGCCCAGCCGTTCGCGCGCATCGAGCGGCCGTTCCAGGAGGGATTGAAGCCCTCCCGGGCGACGATCGAGACGCCCGACAAGGCGAACGCCGCGTTCTTCGCCGGGTTGACCATGCCGCTGAAGGACACGAGCCCCGATTACCCGGCCATGCTGGCGGGCAACTACATCCTGGGCGGCGGGTCGCTCTCCTCGCGGATCGCCGACCGCCTCCGCCAGAAGGGCGGGCTCTCCTACACGGCGGCGACGATCTTCGGGGCCAGCCCGCTCGATCCGATGGCCAACTTCCTCGCGCTGGCGATCTACAATCCTGTGAACGTGGAGAAGGTCGTCTCCGGAGTCGAGGACGAGATCGCCAGGGTCCTCCGCGACGGCGTCACCCCCGCGGAGCTCAAGCGGGCGAAGGACGGGTATCTCCAGCAGCAGTCCGTGATGCGGACCAACGACAACATGCTCGCCTCGGCCCTGGCCGAGGACCTCTTCATCGGGCGGACCCTGCAATTCCAGGCCGACCTCGAGGATAAGCTGAAGGCGCTGACGGTCGAGGACGTGAACGCGGCCCTCCGGAAGCACCTCGACCCCGAGAAGCTCTCCGTCGTGACCGCCGGAGACTTCAAGAAGAAGTGACCCTCGACCCGGACGGCCGGGGTTCGTCCCGGCCGTCCGCGACACACCAATCGCCGGGAGGCAGAGTGCCCTGGATCGACGTGAGTTCTTCAGATCCACAGGCGCCGCGGCGGTCGCCGCGACGGCCGTGACATCGTCGGGTCCCTTCGTCCACGGGAGCGACAAGGCCGGCTCCGATCACCCCGTCGTCGGCCAGGGCGAGCATCGCTACGAATGCCACCACAACTGGGGAGAGGTCCCCAGCTCGATCCGCTGGTTCGAGACCCACAACGTGGCGATCGACAAATCGGGACTGGTTTACGTCACGCATCGCGGCGCCGCCGAGAAGCCGAAACGGCCGGAAGACGCCCAGGACACGGTCGTGGTCTTCGATCCGCAAGGGAAGTTCGTCCGCTCCTTCGGCAAGGAGTATCACGGCGGCGGCCACGGCATCGACATCCGGGAGGAGGACGGCCGGGAATTCCTCTACCTCTGCTGCATGTTCCCGGTGAACCTCGTCGTGAAGACGGATCTCAAGGGCGAGGTCGTCTGGATCAAGCAGGCGCCGGCCGAGGCCCACGTCTACGACAGGCCGAACACCCCGTTCTCGCCGACCAACGTGGCGTTCGCCTCCGACGGGGGGTTCTACGTCGGCGACGGCTACGGCTCGCACTACATCCACCAGTACGACAAGGACGCGCGCTGGGTCCGCACGTGGGGCGGCCTCGGCTCGGAGCCGGGCAAGATGAAGACTCCCCACGGGCTCTGGCTGGATGACCGCCCGGGACGCGAGCCCAGCCTCGTCGTCGCCGACCGGGCCAACGCCAGGCTCCAGTACTTCACGCTCGACGGCAAGCACCTCGGCTTCGTGAACGAGGTCTCCTTCCCCGCCCACTTCGACATCCGAGGCGAGGTCCTGCTCGTCCCCGACCTGCACGCGAGGCTCACCCTGCTGGACAGGGACAACAAGGTCCTGGCCCATCTCGGTCACGACCCCGAGTGGACCAGGCAGGTCCTGGACGGCTTCAAGATCCGCACTCAGCCCGACCGCTGGCCGGCCGGGAAGTTCATCCACCCGCACGACGCCTGCTTCGACCGGGACGGGAACATCTTCGTCGCCGAGTGGGTCGCGACGGGCCGCGTCACGTTCCTGCGGCGCGTGGGTTGAGCGGGTGGCCGGAGCCCTCATTGCCCCCGGCCCCGAGGTGACGCGCCGCCGCGCGTGAACCGAGGCGTAACCGGGCCCGGGTGCCCTGCCGCCCGCGCAAGAGGGTCGCTCGCACTCAGGGCTT
The DNA here is from genome assembly GCA_046349995.1 of Isosphaeraceae bacterium. Taxonomy (GTDB): domain Bacteria; phylum Planctomycetota; class Planctomycetia; order Isosphaerales; family Isosphaeraceae; genus Aquisphaera. The sequence goes on from JAXMBE010000039.1 coordinate 8,307, forward strand.
CGCGGGCAAGTACTCCGGCGGGATGGGCTGATCCGGTCGCTCGGAATCCCAGTAGATCGTGACGACCCACCACCGCTTGCCGTCGAAGAAGAGCTGGATGCTATTGATCCCCCGGACGAAGGGCTGAGCGTCGGTCGCGGCCTGGCGCGACTCGTAGGTGCTGAAGACATGGGCCACGGCGCCGAACCGTTCGGCCCGGCGGTGGACCTCCCGTTCGAAGAAGCCGCGATCCTTGGTGTTCGGCTCGACGAGCTTGATGAAGTCCTCGACCGAGAGGACCCGGGCCTCGGTCGCGTCGGCACCGGGAGGGCGGCGGCACGGGATCAATCGCGCACCCGGGAGGAAGAGGCTCCGGAGCCGGTCCCAGTCGCGCGGGCCCGCCGGGCCGGAGATGCTCTCATAGAGCGCCGCGACGATCCCGTCGATCGAGGCTACGTCGTTGGCCCGCGCTTCCGCCGGTCGCGTGCCCTCCTTGCCGCCCGCGCCGGAACCGCACGCGAGCAGGCCCGAGACCAGGATGAGGGAGATCCGTCGGGCGGACGAGGATGAGCCGGGCGATCTGCGTCTCATGGGATGGAGTCCTCGGCTTGGGGCCGGTCGGTGACGTGGTTCCGGGAGGCCGGGGATTATGCTGACACGGCCCGCGTCCCCGGGCAATTGCCTGCCTCCTGATGTCCTCGAATTGAGAACCTGACGGTCGGCTCGCGGCCTGGAGCGTCAATCCGGGGCGATTCCCCGCTCGGTCCTCGACAAGGTCCGGTCCGCGTGGTTTCATGAGCGAGCGGTGACGGAGTTGTGCACTGCGAGGGTCGCTCGGGATCCCATCGAGGTGCCCGCGGGCGACATCGCCTATCCGAGACGATGCCCGGTCGCGATGGAATCTCTCCAGGGTCAGTTGCTGGTCGCCTCGTCCTCCCTGACCGACCCCAATTTCGCGGGGACCGTCGTCCTGGTCGCGGTCCACGGCGAGGATGGCGCGCTCGGGCTGATCCTCAACCGCGAGCTGGCCACGACCGTCCAGGAGGTCTGGAGCCAGGTGAGCAAGACGCAGAGCGTCCGGCTCGAGAACGTCCGGCACGGCGGCCCTGTCCGCGGGACTCTGATGGCGCTGCACGATCGCCGCGCGTTCGCCAACCTGGTGATCGGTCAGGGCGTCTACCTGTCCACCGAGCTGAACGCGATGGAGTCCCTGTCGACTTCCCACGAGGGGAGCGTGATCTTCTACCTCGGACATTCGGGCTGGGGCCCCGGCCAGCTCGAGAACGAGCTAAACGAGGGCTCCTGGCTCCTGCTCCCCGCCACCGCCGATTATGTCTTCGGGGAGCTCGATTCGGGGGCGGTCTGGAAGCTCGCCATGAACCAGGTCGGCCGCCGCGAGCTGCATTCGCTCGTCCCGATCAAGCACATCCCCGACGACCCGCGGGCGAACTGACGCAGGCCCGTCGCCGCGGTATCGTCATGGGCCGTCGGTCGGTGCCGGACCTGGCGGCCTCTGGTGCACGAGCGAACGGATCCGTGCCATCACCGGGGAGAGGTCGTCCCGCGCGGTGACCGCCTCGATCAGGTAGGCGCAGGGGCTCGCCTCGGCCCGGCCGAGCGCGTCGAGCAACTCCTGCGGGCGGGTCACCCGCTCGGCGGCCGCGCCGAGGGAGCGGGCCAGCAGCGGATAATCCCAGCTCCGGCGGACGTACGGCGCGGCGGGACGATCGATGGCCTCGAGCATCCCGTAGCCGCTGTTGTTCAGCAGGAGCACGATGGGCCGGAGGCCCTGATCGACCATCGTCGCCAGTTCCGTCCCGGTCATCTGGAAGGCGCCGTCGCCCACGATCGCGAACGGCCGTCGGGTCGGATCCGCGATCCCCGCGCCCAGCGCGCCCGGGACGGCGAAGCCCATCGACGCGTAATATCCCGCGGCCAGGAAGACCTCGGTTCGCAGCTCCAGCCCGATGAACCAGGCATCTCCGACGTCCGCCGTGAAGCTGTACCTCGACGGATCGAGCCCCCTCAGGGCGGAGAGGACATCGGCCACCCGAAGAGGATCGCCCGGACGGCCCGACCGGGGGACGGCCGGTCCCGGCGTCCCCGGCGCACCCGACGGCGTGGGCACGGCCCCGGATGTGGGCGGCGGCCGGTGGGGTGAACGTTCCAGGATCGCCTCGACCACCTCGCCGATCGACAGCCCGTCGTAGCGATGGAAGCGGACGCGAACGCTCTCGGGGTCGACCAGGATGCGCGTCCTGGGATTGATGCGTTCCGTCCAGAATCCGGTGCCGAGGTCGGTGCGGACCACCCCAATCCCGAGCACGCAGTCGGATTCGTCGAGGAGCGTCCGGACCGAGGGGTCCCCGAGGGCGCCCATGTAGACGCCCGCGAACTGGGGATGGCTCTCGGGGAAGGACGCCTTGCCCAGGACGTCGGTCGCCACCGGCAGGTTGAGTCGCTCGGCGAGTTCGACGACTTGCGCGGTCAGGCCATGACGCCGCACCCCCACCCCGACGTGCATCGCCGGCCGCCGCGCCGCCGCGAGCATGGCCGTGATCTCACCGACGACCTCTTCGAGCGCATCGGAACGCGCCGCCCGAGCCGCCGTCGCCGGCTCGACCGCCGGATCGCCCGACGGCGGAGAGATCTCTGCACGGACGCGGTCTCGCGGGATCTCCAGGTATCCGGGCCGCTTCCGGAGGACCACGTTGCGGAGCACCCGGTCGATGAGCTTGGGGGCTTCCGCCGCGTCGTCCAGGATCGCCGCGTCGACCGTCACCTCGCGGAAGATCTGCAACTGGCTCTCGTAGGTCTTCACCACGTGGTGGAGGTGGACCTCCTGGTCGCCCCGGCGGAGGCTCACCTCGGGCCCGCCGCTGACGATCAGCAGGGGAGACTGCTCGGCGTAGGCGCAGGCGACCGGATTGAGCGTATTCAGGGCACCCGGCCCATAGGTCACCAGGGCGACGCCGAGGCCCCGCAGTCGCGCGTAGGCGTCGGCCGCGAAGCCGACCCCGGGCTCGTGACAGCAGACGACCGTGGGGAACCCCACGGACTCCTGGACGGCGTAGACGGGCAGCACGAAATCGCCGGGGATCCCGAAGGTGTGCCCCACCCCGAGCCCGCGAAGCCGGTGAAACAGATACTCGGCCAGGTTCATCCGCCGTCCCTGATCCTGAGATCAATGCGTGCTCGATTCGTCGCCCTTCTGCGTCGCGACCGAAGCTATCGTAACCGCAATCGTGCCGCCGGAGGAACGGACTCCGAAGGTCCCCGGGCCGGCTTCAAGATATCTCGACCATCGCGCCGTCCAGGATCCCGGCGGGGCTCGCGTCGGGGGCGGGACCGTTGAGCGCCTCGGGCGCAGCGTCGCTCGCGGCGGACGCCCTCTGGAACAGGGCCTTCAGGTCGGTCTCCGCCCCGATGAAACCGAACCAGCGCGCGAACCGGACCTGGCGGTAGTGCGCATACCAGGATTTCCTGGCCCGGTCCCGGGTCCGCCGAGATCTCTGTGCGTCCATGATTCGTCGTCCCGTGAAGCGTGCTGATCGGGGCGCCCTGGCCATCGCGGTGCCTGCGTCCCGATCCTCCATCCCTAAATCTAGATCCTTTCCGGCGCGAGGCGATCAGATCGCCTCGAATTCGAGGGGGTGCGCATGCGTTCGAGGCGCGAGAAAGTGCAGGGAGTCGATGGCCGCCCGGCCCGATGCCCGGCCTCGGGGATGTCCCGATCGCCCGGCAGCGGCGTTGTCTTCGCCGGGTCTCAGGGTTAGCATCGGGTCTTCCCGGATGTCTCAGGGTCCCGAGTGAGGGCGATACGATGCGGTTGCATGCCCCGCCGTGGGTGAGTCGCGGGTTCGCGCAGCTCGTCCTCCTCCTCGGGTCGACTGCCTGCGCGGCCGACGAGCCGACGGTCCTCCTCCGCGGCACGGTCATCGATTCGGACACGAAGGCTCCCCTGCCCTGCCGGATCTCGATCCGGGGGGAAGACGGGACCTGGCATTTCCCCTCCGCGGTCGGGCTGGATGGCTCCGCGGTCATCTACAACAAGCACAGCCTGTCCGACGCCGGCATCGTCGAGATGCACACGACGCTCTCGCCGCATCCCTTCCAGGTCGCCCTTGCGCCGGGACGTTACACGCTCATGGTGGAGCGAGGCAAGGAGTACCACCCCTGGACGCGACGGGTCGAGATCGGACGTGAGCCGGTCTCCATGACCATCCCGCTGAGGCGCTGGTGCGACATGGCCGCGCTCGGCTGGTATTCGGGCGAGACCCACGTTCACCGGGCACTCTGCGAACTCCCCAAGCTGCTGCTCGCCGAGGACCTCAACGTCGCCTTCCCTCTCCTGGACTGGGTGCGCGAGGCCGGTGTGACGCCGATTTCCCGGCGCGCCAGGTCGCAGACGGATCCCGGCGCGGCGCCGATCCTGGTGGACGAGACCCACTGGATCTATCCTCGCAACACCGAGTACGAGATCTTCACGGTCGACCGGAAGCCCCACACCCTGGGGGCGTTCTTCGTGCTCAACCACAAGACGCCGCTCGACCTGGGGGCGCCGCCGGTCCGGCCGATCGGCGAGCGGGCGCATCGCGAGGGCGCCCTGATCGAGCTGGACAAGCACAACTGGCCGTGGTCGATGGCGCTCGTGCCGATCCTGCCGGTGGATCTTTACGAGCTGTCCAACAATCATGTCTGGCAGACGAGGTTCGGGATCACGGAGTTCGGCGAGGCGGCCGCCGGGTACATGAACGTCGAGCGTGATTCCCGAGGGTTCACCGAGCGGGGCTGGATCGACTTCGGCTTCCAGAACTACTACGCGCTGCTCGACTGCGGCTTCCGGCTGAGGCCGACCGCGGGGACGGCCTCCGGCGTGCATCCGGTGCCCCTTGGCTTCGGCCGGGTCTACGTCCATCTCGGTCCGGGATCGAAGCTCGACGGCGACGAGTGGATCGCCGGGCTGGACGCCGGCCGCAGCTTCGTCACGACCGGCCCGATGCTGATCGCGAGCCTCAACGGACAGGACCCCGGCTCGGTCCCCCGGGGGGGACCCTACCGGCTCCGCGGCTCGGCCCGGGCCTCGGTTCCCCTGGAACGCATCGAGGTGGTGGTCAACGGCGAGGTGGCGCGATCGATCACGCCCGCCAACCGCCGGACCGACCGCGAGGCGTTCGAGTCCGAATTCGACGAGTCGCTGGAGATCGACGGGACGTCCTGGGTCGCCGTCCGCTGCTTCGAGGCCCGGCCCGATCGGCGAGTCCGGTTCGCCCACACGGCGCCGTTCCACGTCGAGGTCGCCGGCAAGCCGCTGCGGCCCCGCAAGGCGGAGGTCGACTACCTGATCGCGCGCGTCAAGCAACAGATCGTGCGATCCGCGGGAATCCTGTCCGAATCGGCACTCGATGAGTATCGCGCCGCGCTGCGGGCCTATGAGCGGATCGCGGAGACCGCCCGATGAGCCGCGGGCCGCGGACGGACGCGGGCCGCCGGACCATGAGGACTCGAAGGTGAGGACTCCCGAACGCGGGACAAGGCCGAGAGGGATGATGGCTCATGAGCGCCGTGACGCGATGGCGGACGATGTCGAAAGCCGAGGCGATCCTCCTGTGCGCCTGCCTCTCGATGGCCGGCTGCGGAGGGGAGCCGGGCAAGTTCCCGGTCCTGGATCCGAATCGTCCGAAGATCAGCCTGACGAGCACCGCGTTCGGGGAAGGACAGTTGATCCCCAGGCAATTCGCCTGCGATGGGGACAATCTGTCGCCCCCGCTCTCCTGGTCGAACATCCCGCCGGAGACACGGACGCTCGTCCTCCTCTGCGACGATCCGGATGCCCCGATGAGGACCTGGTCGCACTGGGTCGTCTTCAACATCACCCCCGACCTGACGGAATTCGGCGAGGGTATCGCCGCCGTCGAGTCGTTGAAGCTGGGCGACCGCTTTTCGATCCGGCAGGGGAAGAATGATTTCGGCACGATCGGCTACGGCGGCCCCTGTCCACCCAGCGGCACGCACCGCTATTTCTTCCGCATCTACGCGGTGGACATGGTCCTGAACCTGGGCCTCGGCACGGATCGGTCCGCGGTGCTCAAGGCCATGGAGGGGCACGTCCTGGCCGAGGGGAGCCTGGTCGGCAAGTACGCTCGCATCGGAGGCTGATCAAGCCGCGAACATCTGACGCCGCGAGAGGGAGACCCCGTGAACATCCTGTTCCTCCACGGCTGGACGTCCGTGCCCGGCGGCGTGAAGCCGACCTACCTGGCCGCCCACGGGCATTCGGTCCTGAACCCCGCGCTCCCGGACGAGGACTTCGCGGAGTCCGTGAGGATCGCCCAGAACCTGCTCCAGCATGAGCGGGTGGACGTCGTGGTCGGCTCGTCCCGGGGGGGAGCCGTCGCGATGAACCTGGACGCGAGGAGGGCCCGGCTGGTCCTCCTCTGCCCGGCCTGGAAACGATGGGGATCCGCCTCGACCGTCCGGCCCGGGACGGTGATCCTTCATTCCGAGGCGGATGACGTCATCCCGATCGGCGACAGCCGCGAGCTGCTGGCCCGCAGCGGCCTGAACGCCTCGGCGCTGATCGTGGTCGGTCACGACCATCGGCTGGCCGACCCCGAACCGCTGGCGGCGATGCTGGCCGCCGTCGAGGGTCGGCTGGGCCCGACGGCCTCCGGTCAGGCCTGACCGCGGCGAATCGCCCGGACGCCCTCGATCACTCGGCCGATCTCCTCGTCATCCGTGTAGCAGGCGCAGCCCAGGCGAAGCAGACCGTCGCGCTCCTGCCCCAGTCGCTGGACGACCGTCTGGGCGTAGAAGTTGCCGTGCGAGGCGAAGAGGCCGCGACCCGCGAGCTGGACCGCGACCTCGCGGGCGGGGATGCCCTCCAGGGCGAACGAAACGGTCGGGGTCCTCGGCGCCGAGGGAGGCGGGCCGAAGAGGCGGAGCCCCGGCACGGACGCGAGCCCCTCCCAGAGACGGCCCACGAGCCGGCAACCGCGCTCGTGGAGGGCCTCGTAGACGGCCTCGAGCTTCCGACGCCGCAGGCCGGGATGCCCGGCGGGGCCAGCCGATCCGGGGGCCTCTCCCGGATCTCGCGCCAGCGAGGCCAGGAAGTCCACCGCCCCGGCCGCGCCCACGATCCCCTCGTGGTTCTGCGTCCCGGCCTCCAGGCGCTCCGGGACCGTGGCCGGTGCTGGGGCCAGCTTCGTGACCTGGAGGTCCCCCAGCACATCCCGCCGGCCGTAGAGGACGCCCACGTGCGGACCGTAGAACTTGTAGGCGGAGCATGCCAGGAAATCGCAGCCCATCGTCTTGACGTCGACGAGCTGATGCGGGGCGTAGTGGACCGCGTCCACGAAGGTCATGGCCCCCGCCTCGCGGGCCATGGCCACCGCGCGGGGGATGTCGTTGAGGGTGCCCAGGGCGTTGGACGCGGCCCCGATCGCCAGCAGCATCACCCGATGCTGATTGAGGTGGCGGTCTAGGTCGTCCCAGTCGAGCTGCCCGGTCTCGGGGATCATCCGGGCGTGCCTCACCACGATCCCTCGCTCCCGCTCCAGCGCCCTCCAGGGGTCGATGTTCGCGTGATGATCCAGCTCCGTGACGGTGATGCTGTCGCCCGGCGCCAGCCGACGCCCGATGGCCCGGCTGATCCGGAAGGTCAGCGACGTCATGTTCGGCCCGAAGACGATCTCGTCGGCCCGCGCCCCGAGGAAGTCCGCGAATGCCTGTCTCGCACCGGCCAGCGCCGCGTCCGTCTCCTCGCTGGTCGGGAAGGCCCAGTGGGTATTGGCGTTGTGATGGAACAGATAATCCACCATCGCGTCGACCACCGGCCGAGGGACCTGCGTCCCGCCCGGCCCGTCGAAATACGCGGCACGGGCGCCCCCGTGGCGACGCTCCAGCGCCGGGAACGCCGCCCGGATCTCCTCGGTGGAAGCGACGCAGAGGGGCTGCGATCTGTCAGGGGACGAGATCATGCGGTTATTCTCGATGTTCGCGGGCGGGCCGACAGGGGGAGGACCGCATCCCCCGGATCTCTCCGAGGCGACCTCCCTGAGCGACGCCTTCGATGTCGACATGCAGAATATCGCGACGAGCGCCCGTTGACGAGACCGGAGGAGACCATGATCTGCGTTGCCGTGACCTATGTCGTCAAGCCGGGGCATGAATCCGAAGCCGTCGAGCATTTCCGGGAGTTGACCGGGCACACCCGCGCCGAGCCCGGCTGCCGCATGTATCTCGCCCATCGCTCGACCGCGGATCCGCGGAAGTTCTTCCTCTACGAGCAGTATGACGATCAGGCCGCGCTGGACGCCCACCGCGCCGCACCGCATTTCGACCGCCACGTCAAGAACGGGCTCTTCACGATCATCGAGAGCCGCGCCCCGGAGCTGCTCGAGCCGTTGACCGATTGAGCGCGAGGGAATGCCCACCCAACGTCCAGTCATCGCCGCCGCCGAAAAGAATCTCAATTGAGGATGCTCCACGATGCGAGTGATCCAGGCGATCGGGTTCGTGCTTCTTGTCATCGGCTCGTGCGGCCACGCCTCGCTTGGGGCCGAAGACGAGGCGACGAAGGCGGCCGGCCGGCGACTGCGGCAGGTGATCTCCGGCTACTGGAACGACCTGATCAGGACGCATCCCCTGGAGGCGTCGATCCTGGTGGGCGACCACCGATTCGGCGACCGGCTCGACGACCCGTCTCCGGAGGCCTACGAGTCCTGGCTCGATCGCCTCGATTCCACGCGCGACGCCCTGAATGAGATCGACCCCGGGGCGCTGTCGGCGGAGGAAGCCCTCGACCGGGAGATCCTGCTCCTCGCCATCGAGGACCGGCTCCAATCCCAGCGGTTCGGCGATCACCTCGTGCCCCTGGCGCCGATCCTCCGCTATTCCTGCGACCTGCACTTCGCCGACCTCCATCTGCTGTTCGCACAGCTTGGCGAGTTCCAGCCGGCGTCGACGCGCGGGGACGTCGAGAACTACCTGCTGCGGCTGAAGGCCTTCCCGACGGTCGCCGGGAAAATCATCGAGACGCTCCGGCGAGGGATCTCGGAGAAGCGGCTGGCCCCGCGGGTGGTCATGCCCAGGGTGGTGGCGCAGCTCCGCTCGCTCGGAGCTGCCCGGCCGGAGGCGAGCCCGTTCTGGGCCATCGTCCCGAGGCTGCCCGACGACTGGCCCGAATCCGAGCTCGCCGCGGTCAGGAAGCGCCTGGCCGCCGCGATCGTGAACGACGTGGCGCCGGCCTTCTCCCGCCTCGCGGAGTTCGTCGAGAAGACGTATCTGCCGGCCTGCCCGGACCGCGTGGGGTTGGCGGCGGAGAAGGACGGGGCGGAGCACTATGCGTTCCTGGTCCGGTCCTACACGACCAGCGACCTGACGCCCAACCAGATCCACGACATCGGCCTGGCCGAGATCCGCAGGACGCGGCTCGCGATGGAGGAGGTCCGTCGACGGGTCGGCTTCCCGGGCGAACTGAAGGCCTTCTTCGAGCAGCTCCGCACGGACTCGAGATTCAAGAACGCGTCGGAAGATTCGATCCTCCGGGGTCATCGAGCGATCATTGCGACGATGGAAGCGAACCTCCCCCGACTGTTCGGGCGCCTGCCCCGGACCCCTCTGGAAGTCCGCGCGTTCGAGCCCATCCGCGCGAGGTCCTCGCCGACCGGGGAGTATTATCCGGCGGCCTCGGATGGATCACGCCCGGGCATCTTCTTCGTGAACACGTCCGATCCCACGAGCCGGCCCACCTACACCATGCAGGCGCTGGCCTATCACGAGGCGATCCCGGGGCACCACCTCCAGGGGGCCGTCGGGCTGGAGGCGTCCGGACGTCCGCCGTTCCGGCGGTACTTCTACTTCCCGGCCTTCGACGAGGGGTGGGCGCTCTACAGCGAATCACTCCCGGAGGAGATCGGCCTTTACACAGACCCCTACGCCGTCTTCGGACGGCTCAACTACGACGCCCTGCGCTGCGCCCGGCTCGTGGTGGACACCGGGATGCACCACAAGGGCTGGACCCGCGACCAGGCGATCGCGTACATGGAGCAGAACACGTCTCTGCCTCGCAACGAGATCGAGAACGAGGTGGACCGCTACATTGCCTGGCCCGGCCAGGCCCTCGCCTACAAGGTCGGCGAACTGAAGATCCGCGAGCTGCGGCAACGCGCCGCGAAGAACGCCGGAGCGTCCTTCGACCTCCGCGCCTTCCACGATCGGCTGCTCTCTTTCGGATCCGTGCCGCTCCGGCTGCTCGAGAAACTGATCGACGCGGAGACGCCGCGCTAGGGCCAGGCGTGGCGGTCAACCCGGGTCCGCAGGCTGGGGGAACTGCTCATCCGTTTTCCGAGTGCGCTCGGAGGGACGCGGGATGTCCTTCACGAGGCACTCGGTTCGTTCTCGTGCGGCGAGCTGTCCGCGCCGCCGGAGGCCTCGTCGACCAGCCCACGGTGCGGACCGCGGGGTTCCGTGCCCCCGCCCTGGCCGGGCGGATTGCTGGATGGTGATCGGGGATCGGTAGACATGGTATCGGTCCTGGGGTCCAGATTGAGAGTCGCTCTCCGGTGCAGGCGCGACCTGCCCTGAGGCCCTCGCTTGCCGGATGACGCCGACCGCGTCTCGCAAGAAATGAGGCCGACGCCGTCCGGCGATCGGGCGCTTCTCCGGCCTGGACCGGAGAAGGCGACCGGCAGACGGCGTCGCTCATTCGTATCAAGCGGCGTGCCGATGGTCGGGAAAGCGGCCGCCGTGGGATCCGCTCACTGATCGTTCCTGCTCAGCTCATCCAGGACCCGGCCCAGTTCCTGGGCCTGCTGGGCCAGCATGATCATGGCCCGGCCCTGGGAGCCCATGCCGCCAGCCCCCGCACCGCGAGCACTCTGGCCGCCCGCGCCAACGCCCGCTCGTGCCCCGGCGCCTGCCCCCACGCCCTGGGCGCCGGCGGCCGAACCGCCTGCATCTCCCGCGAGACTCGTGCCGGTGTTACCCGTCCCGGTCGTCCCGGTCCCTCCGGCGCCCGTCGTTCCGCGCGTGGTTCCGGCGGCACCGGCGCTCGAGCCGGCGTCGGAGCCCCTCCGCGTCCCCGAGGCGCGGTTGACGTCGCGATCACGAGTTCCTGCCGTCGCCGCGTCGAGCAGGTTGTCGCCCGACCCGGCTCCGCCCCCGGCCCCTCGGGCCGAGCCGGCCGCCCCGCGGCCCGTCCCCGTACCGCCGGTATCCGCGGTCGAGGCCAGGCTCTGGATCGCCCGCATCCCTTCGTCGTGCATCTGCTGGGCGTGCTGGCGAAGGATGTCTGTCCCTTCCGCCGCGTTGCCCATCATCCGGCACATCATCTTGATCTTGCAGGAGTCGAGCACTTCCTTGACGGCATGGTTGACCAGGTAGACCGACTGGAGGTCGGCCGCGCTCGACATACCGGCCATGGACGCCCCCGCGCCGAAAGCGCCGCGATCGCCCGCCTCGTCACCGCCCGCGTCGCCCCGGCGTGAGCCCCTGTAGCCGGAGAAGGTCTGCAGGGTGCGGGCGTAATTCTGCGCGGCCTGGAGATAACGACCCATGGGCGAGTTGCCGTCGCCCGCTCGCCTGGCGGCTTCCTGGAAGAGCCGATCGCTGTCCTCGAAGCCCCGACGCGCGTGATGCTGGAGCTGCGAGTAGACGTAGGTGGCCATCCCGGGGGAACCGGCGACCGCGGCGAAGCGATCCCCTTCCAACCCGCCGGCCCCCGCGGCCTGCGAACCCGCCACGGCGGTGGTGCCGGTATCCTGGGCCCCGCCCCTGGCGGCGTAGCCCGCCCTCTCCCCTTGCTCGACCGAGCCCGGGGTGCCGCCCGCGGCGGAGCCGCCTGCCGTGTACGGATCGAGCCGACTCCTCACCGGGCTGCGATTCCCCGAGACAATCGACTCCTGGCCGGCAAGTCCGCTCGTCCGCGAGCCGGTGGTCCCGGTCCCGGATCCCGCGGTCGTGCCTCCACCCGAGGTGCTCTCCGTGCCCGCGCTGGTGCTCGCCCCAGCCGCGCCGCCGGTCCCGGCTCCCGTGCCTCCGCCGGCGCCCCTCCCCGTGCCCGAGCCCGAAGCACGGCGGCCGGCGCCGCCCGTGCCACGTCCCGTGCCGACGCCCGAGGACTCTCTCGGACCCATGGAAGGACCATAGGCCCGGCTATAGGTGCCCTGCTGCACCGCCCCCATCAATGCGCTGCTCTCGATCGCCATGGAGAGCGCGTGCCCGATCAGCTCCTGGGTCCCGGACTGTGACTGCCCGCCGTGCTGATTCCCGGCCCGCTGGCCCCCGGCCTGCTGACCACCGCCTTCCCGGTGACCCCCCTGATGCTCCTCGCGCTGGGCCTGGGCCATGGCGGAACCGGCGATGATGGCCGACGCCGTTGCGAATGCGGCGACTCTCCCCCATCCCTTCGATCGTATCATGCGTGCCTCCCTTGATGTGCGGCCGCCGGTCTACCAGGGGCGCCCCTGACCCCGCACTGCGAGCGACCCTCGGGCGGCCCCACTCAAGCCTGGCAAAGCGTATGCCCCTGCCTGCCCGCTCTCCGGCTCTGCTCCGACCATTCGCCAGGATGTTGGAGATTTCATGCGGCGCAGACGGACCGAGGAGACCTTGCGCGACGGGCGTCGTCTCATGAAGAAGCCGAGAGCCCCGGCCCCCTGCCCGGGCGGGTGGCGTATCCATCGCACGCGTTCAGTGATTTCTCGTCGTCCGGGTCAGCGGGTTATCGCCGCGTTCGAGGGGAAGTCTGACGATCCGGCCATCCTGGACGATCGATTCGTACGCGGCCATCAGCACCTCGGTCGAGTCGAGGATCGTATCGACACCCGGATCCGGGGGCACGCCGTTTCGCAGCGCGTCGAGCAACTGAGAGACGGAGTTCCTCGCGGCCGCTCCCCGGACGAACTGCTGCCAGTCCTGGGGGACGTGATTGACCGCCACCTGGTTCGCGCCGGCGTCGATGGACAGGGTGGTGTGCTCGAAGTTGATCGTCAGAGCGTTACTGTGTCGCGACGGACCGGCCAGTTGCTGCTTGCCGGCTTCCAGCAAGGCAAAGAACTCGCCGTAGTCGAGCAGGACCTGGCCGAAATGCTCGACGTCGGCCTGTCGGTAGACGTCCCATTCCTTGCGCCATTTCGCGGTGACGGCCCGGGGACGGCCGAGCAGGGTCACCGCGTAGTCGATGGCATAGCAGCCCATGTTGGTCAGCTCGCCCCCGCCCGACTTCGAGGCCGAATCGAGCCGCTCCGGCCATGCGGCCTTCAGGTCGAACGAGGGATCGAAGTTCATGCCGAAGAGATGGTGGTAACCCATGACCCGACCGTGCGGCCGGCGTCGCATGTCATCGAGCAGGCGAGCGAACACGGGGACCGAGCGGATCATCGGGATGTCGTGGACCAGCCAGACGCGATGCGTCCGCACCGCGTCGACGATACGGCGGGCCGCGTCCAGGCTGTCGCAGGGGGGCTTGTTCAGGAAGATGGCCTTGCCCGCACGGGCGGCCTTCTCGACCATCGCCGCCTTGTCGCACGGGTCGCAGGCGATCGCCAAGATGTCGACCGCGGGGTCGTTGATCACCGCGTCGGCGGACGGGGACAGCGGCATGCCCACCGCCTGCTGAAGCTCCCGCCCGCGGCGCGGGCCGGACTCGAACGCCGCGACGACCTTCGTGTCCGATCGAGCCCGGAACATCGCGCACAGCCCCGCTCCGTGGGTACAGCAATTGCCGACGATCCCGACGCCGTACACATCCTTCACGAGGCGCCCGGGCGTCTCCGCGTTGGAAGGACGTCCCGGCCGATCATTCAGACCGAGCCCGGAGATCGCGGGCATGGGGAAGAGACCGGAGTCGGAATGCTCCTTGCTCATGATCGAGGCGATCCGGGCCACGACCTCCGGATGCTCCGCCGCGACGTCCCGCCGCTCGCCCGGATCCTGCTTCAGCGAGTAGAGCTCGATGGTTCGGTTCCCCTTGAGGATGTCCCTCCGGAGGCCCTTCCACTCATCGACGAGGACCGCCTGCTGGCCGCCGTAGCCGGCGAATTCCCAGTACATCGGGGGATGCGGGCGTTGCTTCGCGGGCTCGCCGAGGAGCGTCGGCGCAAGGCTGATGCCATCCACGGAGTCCGGGATCCGATCTCCCGCGAAGAGCAACGCCTGGAGGGTCGGCAGGAGGTCGGGGAAGTAGCCCGGTCGCTCGGTCACGCGACCCGGCCGGATCGTGCCCGGCCACCAGGCGATCAGCGGGACGCGCAAGCCTCCCTCGTAGACGGAGCCCTTGAGCCCGCGGAGCGCCCCGGCCGACTCGAAGAAGGCACTATCGGAGCCGCCGACGCCGTCGTGGGTCGGCCCGTTGTCCGACGTGAACAGGACGAGCGTATCGCGATCTCGACCGAGCGAGCGGAGCCGGTCGAGGATCCTCCCCACCGTCCGGTCCAGGCGAGTCACCATCGCGGCGTATCCCGCCCGGGGCGACGGATGGGGCTGATAACCCTTCCCTCCCAGGTAGGACGGGTCGTCCCATTGGCCTCGGTACTCGGCCAGCGAATCCTCCGGGACCTGGATCGCCACGTGGGGCACCGTGACGGGCAGGTAGAGGAAGAACGGCCGCTCCTTTTGCGCATCGAGGAACGCGAGCGCCTCGGACTCGAAGAGATCGTGCGAGTATTGCCGACCGACAGGTCCGCCAGGGTTGCCCTCGAGCGGCACCTGCTTGCCGTCGCGATAGAGATAGCGCGGGTAGTGATTGTGTGCGTGCCGTTGACAGTAGTATCCGAAGAAGTGATCAAAACCTTGTCTCTGAGGGTCACCCTCCGAGCCGGGAGTTCCGAGCCCCCACTTGCCGATGGCGGCGGTCGCGTAGCTCCGGCGTCGGAACAACTCGGCGAGGGTGAACTCCCGATCGGGTAGCGGGACCTGCCCGCTGAATTCGTCGTTCGACGGGGGGCGTGGCATCTCCCGGTTGTCCCGGATCCACGCATGCCCGCCGTGCTTGCCCGTCAGCAGGCTGCACCGCGAGGGGGCGCACACGGGCGAGCCCGCGTAGAATCGCGTGAAGCGGAGGCCCTCCGCGGCCATGCGGTCGATCCGCGGCGTGCGGATCTTGCGCTGGCCGTAGCAGCCGAGTTCCGCGTGGCCCAGGTCATCGGCCACGATCAGGATCACGCTCGGCTTGCGCCTCGGCTCGTCCGCGACTGCTCGTCTGTCGACGGCCGTGGAGATCCCCACCCAGGCCGAGGCCCAGGCCAGGAGACCGACAAGGCGGGGGAGCATCCCCAACCCTCTTGCGAAGGACACACGATCCTGGCCGACTCGAGGCTCGGCTCCGCTCATGGATTCCCGCTCCTGACGCTGAGGTCGATGTCCCGAGGATGTTCACTCGAACCGAAGGTGCATCACCGACTCGCCGGAGTCGCGTAGCTCGATCAGCGAGTCGATGCCGATCTCCAGGTGGGTCCGGACGTACTTCTCGGTCACGGTCCTGTCGCTACGGGTCGTCTTGACGCCCTCGGGCGTCATCGGCATGTCCGAGACCAGGAGCAGGGCGCCCTTGGGGATGTGATTCACGAAACCGACGGTGAACAGGGTGGCCGTCTCCATGTCGATCCCGAGGGCGCGGATCCGCTGGAGGTAGGCCTTGAACGTGTCGTCGTGCTCCCAGACGCGGCGATTGGTCGTGTAAACGGTGCCCGTCCAGTAATCCAGTCCGTGCTTGACGATCGTCGCGCTCACGGCCCGCTGGAGCCGGAACGAGGGGAGCGCGGGGATCTCCGGCGGCATGTAGTCGTTGCTCGTGCCCTCGCCCCGGATGGCGGCGATGGGCAGGATGAAATCCCCGACCTTCGTCTTCTTCAGGCCGCCGCACTTCCCCAGGAAGAGGACCGCCTTGGGCTCGATGGCCGAGAGCAGGTCCATCACCGTGGCCGCCATCGCGCTGCCCATCCCGAAATTGAGGATTGTGAGGTCCTCCGCGGTGGCCGACTGCATGGGGCAGTCACGCCCGAGCACCTCCACGCCGAACCGCTGGGCGAATCGCTCGACGTAGAGCCCGAAGTTGCTGAGCAGGATGTACTGGCCGAAGTCGTCCAGGGGACGTCCCGTGTAGCGGGGAAGCCAGTTCTTGACAATCTCGGCCTTCGTCCTCACGTCTCGCGTCCCCCGCGGAAGCCTCGCCGACCTTCAGCCGCACCTCGCGTCCTGCGTAGAATGTCAGGTCACTGATCAACGTGGTCAAGCAGGCGGGACGTTGTCAATCGCCGTGGATTCCGAGGCCCCGATGACCCCAGAAGAGTTTCGCGTATTCGGGCATCAGTTGATCGATCTGATTGCGGACTACCGGGCGAGCCTCGCGGATCGTCCGGTGATGGCTCGCACGGCACCCGGCGAGATCAGGACTCAACTCCCCGCGTCTCCTCCCGAAGAACCTTGCGATGTCGCCCGGATCCTCGACGACGTCAGCGATGTGATCGTCCCGGGCCTGACGCTCTGGCAACATCCCAGGTTCTTCGGCTACTTCCCGGCCAACTCGGCGCTGGCGAGCGTGCTGGGCGACTTCCTCAGCACCGGACTCGGCGTGCTGGGGCTCTCGTGGCAGTCGAGCCCCGCCCTCACCGAGCTCGAGGAGGTGGTCACCGACTGGATGCGGCAGCTCGTCGGCCTCTCCCCATCCTGGGATGGCGTGATCCAGGATACGGCCTCGACAAGCACGCTGGTCGCCCTGCTGTGCGCGCGAGAGCGGTGCAGCGACTACGGCATGGCCCGGGGGGGCTTGCAGGGGGAGCCCCGGCCTCTGGTCGTTTACGCGACGGCGCAGTCCCACAGCTCGGTCGGCAAGGCGGCGCTGCTCGCGGGCTTCGGGAAGGAGAATCTGAGAGTGGTCGGTCAGGACGTCGGATTCTCCATGGAGCCCGACGCGCTGGACACCGCGATCCGGCGCGACCGGGACGAGGGCAAGCTGCCCTGCGCGGTCGTCGCGACGACGGGGACCACCGCCTGCACCGCGATCGATCCGATCGCCCGGATCGCCCGCGTGGCGCGCGAGCACGAGATCTGGCTGCACGTCGATGCCGCGATGGCCGGCTCGGCGATGATCCTGCCGGAATGCCGCTGGATGTGGGAGGGTGTCGAGGAGGCCGACTCGCTGGTGCTCAACGCCCACAAGTGGCTCGGGGCCGCCTTCGACTGCTCGCTGTATTACGTCCGCGACACCGAGCACCTCGTCCGGGTCATGTCCACCAATCCGAGCTACCTCAAGACCGCGGCGGACGGACAGGTGAAGAACTACCGGGACTGGGGAATCCCGCTGGGCCGGCGGTTCCGAGCGCTGAAGCTCTGGTTCCTGCTCCGCTCCGAGGGGGCCGAGTCGCTCCGCTCGCGCCTGCGGCGGGACCTCGAGAACGCCCGCTGGCTCGCGCGGGAGGCGGGGGCGGCACCCAACTGGACCCTGGTGGCGCCCGTGTGGCTCCAGACGGTCTGCCTGCGGCACCAGCCCGGTGGGCTCGACGGGGAGGATCTCGACCGGCACACGCTCGCCTGGGCGGACCGGGTGAATCGATCCGGCGAGGCCTACCTGACCCCGGCGATCCTCGACGGTCGCTGGATGGTCCGGATCTCGATCGGGGCCGAGCTCACCGAGCGGGCGCACGTCGAGGCCCTCTGGCGCCTGATCCGCCGCGAGGCTGAGAGAGGCTGAGCCCTCCGCTCGAAGAACGGTTTCCACGAGGATTTGCCCCATCGGTCGTGATTCGCTAGAGTGGCCTCATTCTTCAGGTGTCCTTGCAGTGATCGATTCCCTGGTGCTTCCGCTGAGGAGGATCTCCATGCGATCCAGTCTCCTGGTCAACGCGCTGCTCGCCGGTTGTCTCGTGATCCCCGCCGCGTCGTACGCCGGCGAGGAGAAATGCCCCGCCTCCAGGGACGCCTCCGCCGGGACGAGTCCCGTCATCCGCATCGGTGCGGTGGCCTACTCGCCGAGCAGCGTGACGGTCTTCGAAAGCCTCCGCCGCTATCTCGGCCGCCAGGGCCTCGTCGTGGACTACACGCTCTATTCGAATTACGACGCCCTCGTGGATGCGCTGAGCAAGAATCACGTCGATGTCGCCTGGAATACCCCGCTGGCCCACGCCAAGTTCCACCGCGGCGCCGACAACAAGAGCCAGACCCTCGTCATGCGTGACGTCGACTGCAACGTCCGGTCGATGCTGGTCGTCCGTGCCGACGCCGACATCCGCGGCCTGGACGACCTCAAGGGGAAGACCCTGATCCTGGGCAGTCGGGATGCCGCCGAGGCGACCGTGCTGCCGCTCTACTTCCTGCGGCGCGATGGTGTGGATGAAACGAAGCTCAAGGTCCTGAGCCTCGACAAGGAAGTGGACCTCCGGGGCAATCCCTGCTCGAGCGAGAACCACGTCCTGAAGGCCCTCCAGGAGGGGCGCGGCCAGGCGGGCGTCATCGGCGAGCGGCTCTGGGCGCGACTGTCCAGGGAGCAGCCCGACCAGGTCAGCGGCCTGAAGACGCTCTGGGTGTCACCCGCGTTCAGCCACTGCGTCTTCACGGCGAGCAAGTCCTTCGATCGCAAGCTGGGCGAGAAGTTCACGGCGCTGATGCTGGCGATGAAGCCCGACGACGCGGACGCGGCGGAGGTGCTGCGGCTTGAAGGGGCGAGGCGGTGGGTGGCCGGCGGTCAGGACGGCTTCCAGGAGCTCCACAAGGCCCTGAGTGCCTGCGAGGTGTCCTGCTGCTCCGACGCGCCCTGAGCGCGATCGTCACGCGAGGGCCTGCGGACGGGAGGGGCCATCGATGTCTGACCTTCGGGTAGGCGTGGTCGGTTGCGGCCCCGTTGGTGCCCTGCACGCGGCCGCCGTGCGGGGCACGACCTTCGCGCGGCTCGCCGGGCTGTGCGACGTCCACCCCGGCCGGGCCCGGGAACTCGCGAGGCGGCTCGGCGCGGACATCCCCTGCCACGGGACCGTCGAAGAATTACTCGCGCGAGAGCCGGTGGATGTGATCACCGTCGCGACGCCGGATCACCTCCACGTCGACGTCGTCCTGGCGGCGGTCGCCGCCGGCCGTCACGTCTTCTGCGAGAAGCCGCTGGCCACCACATTGTCCGACGCCAGGCGAATGGTCCAGGCCGCTCGGGAGCGCGGCGTTCTGCTGGGCGTCGATTACAACCGCAGGTTCGGGTTCGGGTATCGAATCGCCCGACAGCTCTGCGATGAGGGACGCCTCGGCACCGTCCGTAGCGTTCTGATCCAGGTCGTCGACCGGACGCCGCCGCCCGAAGTCGCCCTCACGCCCGAGGTGATCCTCACCACGCTGCTGACTCACCACCTGGATCTGGCCCGTTGGTTCGGCGGCGAGGTCTCGCGCCTCGCGGTCTCCGCGGGCCGCCAGGAACCCTCGGGGACCCAACTCTGGCGCGAGGTGCTGCTGACGCTGGAGTACGAGGACGGTGCCATCGGCTCGATCGCCGCCGGGTATCGCGACGGCCAGAGCCGAACCTGGGAGCGTGCCCTGATCATCGGCAGCCGGGGTACGGTCGAGGTGGACGACGTGACGAGGTCGGCGACATTCTGGGCGTCGGACCCCGATCGCCGCGAGGTGTTCGAGCCGAGCCCGTTCTCGGACTCCGGCACGTTCACCGCGACGATCGGCCGCCACTTGACATGTTTCCTGGAGTGTATCCGCACGGGGGAGCCGATCCCGGTCGCCGGCGAGGATGCGTTGCGCGGCCTTGAGCTGGTCGAGGCTGCGCGACGATCGGGCCAGACGGGCGGGGCCATGATGGTCCCGCACCGACTACGCACCAACCTGGACTGAGCCGACGGACGGTAACCCCCGGAACAGGACAAGACCGAATGACGCGATTGATCGACCTCTCTCACCCGCTCCACCAGGCGACGCCGCCCTGGCCGGGGAACCCGCCGGTCACGGTCGACGTGCTGGACGCCATCCCGGCCTCCCGCGGCGCCGGGCGACGCCCGGGCCCTGACGAGGCCCGGCACGTGAACGTCACCGCGTTCCGGACCTGCAACCACACGGGGACTCACATGGACTCCCCCCTGCACTTCTACCACGGCGTGCCGACGATCGATCAGCTTCCGCTCGATCAGTGCATCGGCCCGGCGACGCTCGTCGATGTCCGTGCTCTCGGTCCTCGGGGCGTGATCCGCCTTGCCGATGTGCAGCCGCACGAGGCCTCGCTCGTCGCCACCCGGAAGGTCGTGTTCCGCACGGGGTGGTCGAGCCGCTGGGGTCAACCGGAATATTTCGAGGATTATCCGACGATCGATGAGGCTGCGGCGAGATGGCTCGTCGATCGCGGCGTCCGACTCGTCGGCATCGACACCCCGTCCGTCGATCGTGAGCCCAATCCCGCCCACTACGTCTTCCTCGGTTCCCAGGCCTGCATCGTCGAGAACCTGACCAACCTGGATCAGATCTCCGAGAGCCCGTTCGAGCTGATCGCGGTCCCGTTGCCGCTCCAGGGCCTGGATGGCTCTCCGGTTCGAGCTGTGGCGCGGATTCCGGGCTGAGCATTCCCCCGCGTGTGACGCCAGGGGCGATCGCTCAGCGGTCGCGCGAGCCCTGGACGTCCAGGAGCACGGCGGCGACCAGGACGGTGCCCCGGGCCATGAGCTTCCATTCCGGGCTGATCGCCAGCAGCGTCATGCCATTCAGCAGGGTCGCCATGACTGCGGCCCCGAAGAGCGCGCCGAGGACTGTGCCGCGTCCTCCCTTCAGGCTCGTCCCGCCGATCACGCAGGCCGCTACCGCGTCCAGCTCCATCAGCTCGCCGACGCTGACGGTGGCGGCCCCGGCGTACGACGTCTGGAGGAAGCCCGTCAGCGCGACGATCAGGCCCATCAGGGTATAGGCCATCGTGATCGTGCGTTCGACCGGGATTCCCGCAATGCGGGCCGCCTCCTCGTTCCCCCCCACGGCGAGCAGGGCGCGGCCGAGCGGGTGGAATGTCATGAGCAGATGAGCGGCCATGGCCACGCCGCAGAGGATCAGGAAGACCAGAGGGACGCCTCGGTAGCGGTTGCAGACCAGGGTCGCCAGCAGCACGGCCTGCGACGCAACGAACACCTTGAGGAAGGTCACCTCGCCCGCCTCCACAGGGAGGCCCGCGCGGCGACGTCCCCGGCGCCTGAGGATGGCCAGAATCGCAACCCCCGCGGCGAAGGCACCCGCCAGGAGAAGCCCTGTCGGCGGGGAGAGATACGATGTGGCGAGCGCAGCGTAGAGATTGGGCTGTCCCCCGCGCGTCACCGGCACGGTGCTGCTGTGGATGGCCTTCCAGAAGAGTCCCCGGAAGACGAGCAGTCCGCCGAGCGTCACGATGAAGGCGGGGATTCCGGTCCGGGCGATCAGCAGGCCCATCGCCGTCCAGATCAGGAGGGCCAGGATCGTCGCCAGCAGGAGGGCCGCCGGCGCGGGCCAGCCGGCCTGGAACACGAGGACGGCCGCGACGCCGCCGATGAGTCCCACGCCCGAGCCCGCGGAGAGGTCGATCTGTCCCGGCACGATCACCAGCAGCATCCCCACCGCCAGGACGGCCGTGACCGCCAGCTCGATCGAGAGCATCGAGAGGTTCCGAGGCGACAGGAACTCGGGCGACGACGCCGCGAAGGCGACCGCGGTCGCGGCCAGCACCAGCGGCATCGTCAGCCCTCGCAGCCGTACGCGGTCCATCATCCGGGACTCCCCTCCTCGTGTCCCACGGCGAGGGCCAGGATCCGGACCTGATCGAAATGGTCGCGCGTCAGGTCGGCGACGATCCCTCCCTCGCGCAGCACGAGGATGCGATCGCTCAGCCCCAGGAGCTCCGGCAACTCGCTGGTGACCAGCACGACCGCCCTACCCTCCCGGGTCAACTCGTCGATCCTCGCGTAGATCTCGAACTTCGTGGCCACATCCACGCCCCTTGTGGGCTCGTCGAGCAGCAGGATGCGCGGTTCGGTCAGGAGCACTCGGCCGAGTAGCACCTTCTGCTGATTGCCCCCCGACAGGGCACGCATCGGCGTCTCGGGGCCCGTGCTGCGGACCTTCAGCGCGGCTTCCGTCTCGCGATAGGTCCGGTTCTCCTCATGAAGGTCGAGCCACCGATGCCGGGTCATCCGCGCGAGCGAGGAGATGGTCAGGTTGAACGCGACGGATCGATCGGCGAACAGGCCCAGGCGCCGCCGGTCCTCGCTGAGCAGGGCAAGTCCCCGCGCGAGCGATCGCTCCGGAGAAGGATCGTCGTAGCCCCGGCCCAGCAGCCGGACCTCGCCGCGGAGCCGCTGACCCCAGGCACCGTAGAGGTGCATCAGCAACTCGGAGCGTCCCGATCCCACCATCCCCGCCAGGCCGAGCACTTCCCCCTCGCGGACGGCGAGGTGAATCCCCCGGAGCCGGGGCGATGGCCGATCGGGCTCGGCGGCATCGAGGCCGGCCACCTCCAGCACGACCCGCCCGAGGGTCGAGGTCGTTGGCCGACGCTGCGGCGCGGAGTCGGAGACCGGCCGCCCGGCCATCGCCCGGATCAGCTCGCCGGGGGGGACCCGGCCCGTGTCGAACGAGGCGACGCCCCGGCCGTCGCGGAGCACGGTGACGCGGTCGGCAATCGCGCGAACCTCGTCGAGACGATGTGTGATGTAGATGCACGCCACCCCGAGCCCCGCGAGACGCCTCACGAGGTCCAGCAGGGCCTCCGCCTCGCGTCCGCCCAGGGCCGCCGTCGGCTCGTCGAGGATCAGGACGCGCGATTCCCGGCGGATCGCCCTGAGGATCTCGAGCTGCTGCTTCCGCCCGACGCCGAGCTCGCGCACGGGCGTCTCCGGATCGACGTCCATTCCGAATCGCTCGAGCAACGACCGGGTTTCACGGATGACACGATCCCAGTCGACGCACGGTCCCCGGCGCGGCAGGGCGCCCAGGAACAGGTTCTCCGCGACCGACAGTTCCTCGACGAGGGCAAGCTCCTGGTGGATCACCGCGATCCCGGCCTCGTGGGCATCGCGCGGGTCGTGGAATTGCACCTCATGGCCGTCGACCTGGATCGATCCGGAGTAGGACCCGTGCCGATGGACCCCGGCCAGGATCTTGATCAGCGTGGACTTGCCCGCACCATTCTCGCCACAGAGTGCATGGACCTCACCGGCCCGGACGTCGAAGTCCACGCCGTCCAGCGCGACCACGCCCCCGAATCTCTTGGCGACCTTGCGGACCGCGAGCCTTGGCGGGCCGCCGGCCGGGGCCGTCACTTCAGGTCCTCCCGGCGATGGAAGCCGTCGCGGAGCACGGTGGACTCCAGGTTCTCACGGTCCACGGCGACGACCGCTTCCAGGATGCTGGGGATGTCCCGGACGCCGTTGAAAACGCCCTCGTGCGCGATGACCGGCCTGCGCATCGCGAGCGCGACGGCCACCTCCGCGGCGCGGTCCGCCAGCCTTGCCAGCGGCTTGTACACGGACATCGCCTGGGTGCCGCGGAGGATCCGCTGGCAGGCCGCGAGGTCGGCGTCCTGGCCGGTCACGATCACCTTCCCGGCCAGCCCTTCCTCGGTGAGCGCCTGGATGGCCCCGCCGGCGGTGCCGTCGTTGGTGGCGAGGACCGCGTCGAAGCTGGAGCCGTTCGCCGTGATCGCCGCGTTGACGATCCGCTTGGCCTCGGACGGCTTCCATCCCGCGGCGTAGTCTTCGTGGACGACGACGATGTCCCCTCGCGCGATGAGCGGAGAGAGCACCTCGTCCTGGCCCTGCTTGAAGAGCAGGCCGGTCTGATCCGTCTTCGGGCCGTGGACGCGGACGATGCTCCCGCGCCCTTTGAGCTTCCGGACGAGGTACTCGGCCTGGAGCGTTCCGACCCGGACGTTGTCGAAGCTGAGGTACAGGTCCACGTCGCACCCGGTGATCAGCCGGTCGTAGCAGACGACGGGCACGCCTGTGTTGTGGGCTCCCTCCACGGCCCGGCCCATCGCAGTCGGGTCGTGCGCGACGACGACCAGGACGTCCACGCCCCGGCTGAGCAACGACTCGATGTCCTGGATCTGCCGCGCCGTCTCGCTGTTGCCCGACTGGACGAGAACCTCCGCCCCGAGCTGCTCCGCCCGGGCCACGAAGCGCTCGCGGTCGCGCTGCCAGCGCTCTTCCTGGAGCGTCCCCAGCGAGAGCCCGATCCTGGGGCGCTGACGCACTTCGGAACCAGTCCCGGCCCCGGGCCGGTCCCTCGCGCCGAGGGTCAGCCCGATCAGGACGCTCAGCACGAACGAGAGCACGACCAGCCCGGTTCGCAGATTCATGGCTTTCGAGGACTCGCGGAAGTCAACGGAGACGTGTCACGCGGGCCCCCGATTCTGCTCCAAATGCAAGCCGACCGGAAGAGACCGCCGGA
Organism: Isosphaeraceae bacterium; assembly: GCA_046349995.1. GTDB lineage: Bacteria > Planctomycetota > Planctomycetia > Isosphaerales > Isosphaeraceae > Aquisphaera. The sequence continues at coordinate 32,667 of JAXMBE010000039.1, forward strand.
ACTCCGCCCCGCGCGTGTCGGTTCCAGGCCGGTGCGATGAGCCGGGATGACCTGCCGGATGGTAATCGGCGAGGTCGGCTGCGAAACTGGAAGGGACGGAACCCGCCTGTACCCTCGGGATCCTCTCCCGGATCCCGAAGCCTGGAGGAACGCGCGATGAGTCCTCTTCCCTCCCGACGGTCCTTCCTGGAGAACCTCGGCGCTGCCTCGCTCGGTGCCCTCGCGGCGGAGCGGCTCGCCGGTTCGGCCTCGGCCCAGCCCCCAGACGCGAAGATCCTGGGGGCCGAGGGCGTGAAGACCTCGAAGCGGCCGAAGAAGGTCTGGCAGCCGATCTCGGATCGAAAGATCCGCGTGGGCATCGTCGGCTACGGGGTCTGCCAGTTCGGGGCCGCGTTCGGCTTCCAGGATCACCCCAACGTGACGGTCGCCGCGGTGAGCGACCTGATCCCGGAGCGTTGCGCCGGGCTGGCCCGCGCCTGCCGTTGCAGCAAGACGTATCCCTCGCTCGAGGAGCTGGTGAAGGACGACAGCCTGGAGGCCGTCTTCGTCGCGACCGACGCCCCCAGCCACGCCCGGCACTGCATCGAGGTGGTCAAGCACGGCAAGCACGTGGCCTGCGCCGTGCCAGCCGTCTACGGATCGCTGGAGGACGCCGAGAAGCTCTTCGAGGCGATCCGGTCGAGCGGCAAGAAGTACATGATGTTCGAGACCTCCGCGTACCACGAGGACTGCCACGCGATGCGCCAGGTCTACCGCGCGGGCGGCTTCGGCAAGCTCGTCTACAGCGAAGGAGAGTACTACCACTACATGGCCACGCCGATCGACTCCTTCAAGGGCTGGCGGATCGGCGGGCCGCCTCAGTGGTATCCCACGCACGCGACCGCCTATTACGGGTGCGTGACCGGCGGCAGCTTCACCGAGGTGACCTGCCAGGGTATGCCCAGCATCGTCAAGGAACTTCAGCCCCAGAACAACCGCTACAAGAACCCTTTCGGCACTGAGATCGCCCTGTTCCGTACCAGCGAGGGCGGGATGTCGCGGATGGGCATCTCGTGGGACACGCACGTCCCGGGGCTGGAGTCCGGGCGGGTCTACGGCCAGCGCGGCTACATGGTGGGCACGAACTACACGGGAGACGAGCGGAAGCTCCCCGATCTGGAGCGGCCCGCCCTGCCCCCGAGCGTCGATCCGGGCGGCCACGGCGGCTCACACGGCCATTTGATGAACGAGTTCGTGACCGCGATCCTGGAAGACCGGACGCCGCTGGTCGACATCGCGATGGCCCTGAACCTCACGGTCCCCGGCGTCATCGCCCACCAGTCAGCCCTCAAGAATGGAGAGACGCTGAAAATCCCCCAGTTCGCGTGACCGGCTCATCGCGAGACGATGCGTGAGTAGAGCCGGTCATCCACGCGTGAGGAACTCGATCATCATTCGGTTCACGCGTTCGGGCTCCTCGTGCTGCACCCAGTGAGTCGCCCCGTCGATCCGCTCCAGGCGGCCGGAGTCGCAGTAGGCGAGGCTGGCGTCGGCGACCTCCGCGTTGATGAAGCGGTCGTCCGGACCCCAGAGGATCAGGGTCGGGACCTTGATCCTCGGGTCGGCCGGCGGCGCGGGGGGACGCCGCAGGAGCGCCCGGTACCAGTTGATCATCGAACGCATGGCCCCCGGCTTCGACCAGGCCTCGCGGTAGCGATCGAGGTCCGCCTCGGAGAACGTCCCGGGGCGGCTGGTCTTCTGCAAACCCCGGCAGAGGCTCTTCCAGTTGGCCCTGCGAAAGCCCATCTCCGGCAAGCCGGGAATCTGGAACATGAACACATACCAGCTTTTCAGGAGCTGGGATGGGTGCGTCCGGATGTACTTCCGCATCGCGACGGGGTGCGGCGCGTTGAGGATGACGAGCTTCCGGATCCGCCCGGGATGATGCATCGCCACCCACCAGGCGACGATGCCTCCCCAGTCGTGGCCCACCAGCGCGGCGCCGGGGCCGGCCTCGGCGTCGAGCAGGCCCAGGATGTCGTCGGCGAGGACGTTCAGCGAGTAGGCCGAGACCGGCTCGGGCCTGTCCGAATCGTTGTAGCCCCGCTGGTCCGGAGCCAGCACCCGGAACCCGGCCTCCGCCAGCGGCCCGATCTGGTGCCGCCAGCAGAACCAGGGCTCCGGGAAGCCGTGCAGGAGCACGACGGGCGGGCCGTCCGCGGGCCCCGCGCCCGCCACGGACAGGCGGATCCCATTCGTCTCGACGGACTTCATGGCCGGTCCCGAGGGTTCCGCCTGACTCATCCGGGGGCGCTCCCGCGGGGCTACTCCTTGACCAGGTAGGAGTCGTAGACCCGGACCTTGTCGAATTGGGCCCGGTTCTCCTCGACGAATTGATCGTGGCGAGGATCCTTGAGGTACCTGAGCTTGCCCTCCTTGCTGTCGAAGACGATGTGCAGCGCGACGTCGAAGTCCTTGGCGCTCACCGGTTCGTCCACGTCGTCGGCCTTGGTGCCGACGGAGAAGTACACCGAACCGTCGTGCTTGCTGAGGCACTTCTCGGCCGAGGCGATGAACTTGTCCACCGCTTCCCTGGACGAATCCTTTAGCTTGAAGAAGACCATGTGGGCCAGCTTGGGGCCCTCCGCCTTGCGTGCCCGCGCCGAGGCCTCGAGCGCGAGGACGAGGGCCAGGGCGACGGCCAGCGCCGCGATCGTCACGTTCTTCATGGGCATTCTCCCTGCTGTGAGCTAGTTCCGAAACGGAACGCCATCATCGTCCAGGCTCCGGGGAATCGCAAGGGCCCGCGACCGCGGACTCCGTGTGCCTCATCCCCAGTCGCTCCCTCACCCGCGCCAGCCCGGTGTGTTCAATGGCCGTTGCTGCTATCCTCGAGGAAGGCCCGAATGTTCGAGGAACGCCGTCAAGGATGAGGGCATTCATCCCCATCCGGCCCCTTGATGGCGAAGTGCGATTCGCATCGACGGGCCGCCTGTCGCGAAGGGAGGTCGACTCGGATCCGACGACTGCTGACCGACCATGATGTTCCGTCTTGGGAGAGGAGAACGGTCATGCCGGACTACGAATTCGAGTGCAGCAAGTGCTCCAGGGTCTTCACGGATCACGAGACGTTCGCGGAACATGACAAGCATCCGCAGGTGAAGTGCCCCCACTGCGGGAGCACGGAAGTCCATCAGGTGCTCTCGATCGGCGGGGTCAAGACCACCAAGAAGTCCTGATCGAGCGGGAGCCGAAGCTCCCGACGCCGCCGGAGCTGGCCCGACGTCCGTCCGGACCCGCCGCCCCGACGGGCCACCTCCGGCGACCCTGGCCCGATGGAAATCTCCCCCCGCCCCTTGACATCGGACCCGCCGCTCGGCGCGAATATTCAAGGTTTGTTTGACCAACGTTGGCAGGGGCTCGATCATGGCAGCATCCCCTGGACGCGGATGTCGCACGCGGCACGCGGTCGGCGGCTTTATCGTGAGTCTCCTCGTCGGGGTGGCGGCCTGGGGCGGCGAGCCCACGGCCGACGCTCAGAGCGCCGGGCTCGACTTCTTCGAGTCCAGGGTCCGCCCCGTCCTGGCCGAGCACTGCTACGGCTGCCACTCCGCCCAGGCCAGGAAGCTGAAGGGCGGGCTCCGCCTCGATACGGCCGAGGGTATCTCGAAAGGGGGAGACACCGGGCCGGCCGTCGTGCCGGGCAATCCGGAGGAGAGCCTCCTGGTCCGGGCGGTCCGCCACGACGAGGACGTGAGTGAGATGCCCCCCAAGGGCAAGCTCCCCGACGCGACGATCCGGGTCCTGGAGCAGTGGGTCAAGGCCGGGGCGGCGGTCCCCTCGTCGGGACCGTCGGTGTCGCGAACGGCTCCCAACACGAAGCCCAAGACAGGTAGCTTCAATCTCGAAGAAGCCCGCAAGCACTGGGCCTACCGGCCGGTCCGGAGGCAGGAGCCGCCGCCGGTGAAGGATCCGGGCTGGTGCCGGACCTCGATCGACCGATTCGTGCTGGCGAGGCTGGAGGCCGCCGGGCTGACGCCGTCGCCTCCGGCCGATCGCCGGACGCTGCTCCGGCGGGTCTCCTACGACCTGATCGGGCTCCCCCCCACGGCCGGGCAGATCGAGGCGTTCGAGCGGGACCGCTCCGACGAATCGTACGCGAGGGTAGTCGACCAGCTCCTGGCCTCGCCGCGGTATGGCGAGCGCTGGGGACGGCACTGGCTGGACGTGGCCCGCTACGCCGACACCAAGGACGGCGTCTTGATGTACGGCGATGACCGCGTCCGCCCGTATGCCTACACCTATCGGGACTACGTCATCCGGGCGCTGAACGAGGACACGCCGTTCGACCGGTTCGTGCAGGAGCAACTCGCCGCCGACCAGGTCGCGCCCAGGGACCAGCCCTGGCGGCTGGCGGCGATGGGCTTCCTCACCCTGGGGCGGATGTTCGACAACAACATCCACGACCAGATCGACGACAAGATCGACACGGTCAGCCGCGGGCTGCTCGGGCTGACGGTTGCCTGCGCCCGCTGCCATGACCACAAGTACGACGCCGTGGCGACGTCCGACTACTACGCCCTCTATGGTGTGTTCGCCAGCAGCGAGCCCCCGTTCGAGCTGCCGCTGATCGAGCCGATCGAGAAGCGGCCCGGCTGCTCCGAGTTCGAGAAGCAGGCCGATGCCAAGCGGGCCGAGCTGCGGAAGATCCTGGATTCGCAGTACGACACGCTCTCCGAGGCGGCCCGCGTCCGCGTCGGCGATTACCTCGCCCGGGCGGCGCTGACGGAGCCCGACCCGCTCGAGACGGCCATCTTCTTCCTCTCGCTCTCGCCCGAGGACCTGCGGCCCCAGATCGTGGCGCGGTGGCGGCGCTTCCTCAAGCAGCGGGCGACTCCCGACGATCCGGTCTTCGGCCCCTGGCACGACCTGATGAAGCTCGCGCCCGATGACTTCGCGGCCGAGGCGAGCGCCGTGCTGGCCCAGTTCGCCGCCCGGCCGGCCGGAACGAAGCCGGGAAGCGTCAACCCGCTGGTCCTCGCCGCGCTCCAGGGGGCGTCGCTCAGGTCGCGTGCCGACGTCCCCCGCGTCTACGGGGAGCTGATCCGGCGGGTCTACGAGGAATCCAGGAAGGCGAAATCTTCTGGCTCCTCAGTCGGGAGCGGCCTCGACCCGGCGAGCCGGCAGGTCCTGGACATCGTCGCCAGCCATGACAGCCCCGCCTACTTCCCAAAGAGCCAGTGCTGGGCCTACATGTCGCGATCGGAGAAGGACTCCTTCGGCGGCAAGCAGGTCGAGCTCGACCGCATGGCCGTCAAGGCCGCAGGCAAGGCCGCCGCGCGAGCCATGGTGCTGACCGATAGCGAGCAGCCCTACGAGCCGAGGGTCTTCGTCCGGGGCAATCCGGCCCAGCCGGGAGACCACGTGCCGCGGCGGTTCCTCCGCGTCCTGGCCGGCGAGAATCCCTCGGCCTTCGCTCACGGGAGCGGACGCCTCGACCTCGCCCGGGCGATCACCGCGCCGGACAACCCCCTGACCAGCCGCGTGATCGTGAACCGCGTCTGGATGAACCACTTCGGCGAGCCCCTCGTCTCCACCCCCAGCGACTTCGGCACGCGGAGCAACCCGCCGACTCACCCCGAGCTGCTCGACGACCTCGCTGCACGGTTTGTCCAGGAAGGCTGGTCGCTCAAGAAGCTGCATCGCTGGATCGTGCTTTCGAGGACCTATCAGCAGGCGAGCTTCGACCGGCCCGAGGCCCGCAAGGTCGATCCCGAGAATCGCCTGCTCTGGCGGTTCAACCGCCGCCGGCTCGACCTGGAGTCCATGCGCGACACGCTGCTGGCGGTCTCGGGGCGGCTGGACCTCACCATGGGCGGCCGGCCGGTGGACGTGGTGGACGACCCGAAGACGACCCGGAGGACGGTCTACGGGCTGGTCGACCGGCAGAGCCTGCCGGCCGCCTTCCGGGCGTTCGACTTCGCCAGCCCGGACCTTTCCTCGGAACGCCGGCCGCGGACGACGGTGCCCCAGCAGGCCCTGTTTAGCATGAATTCGCCCCTGGTCCTCGAGCAGGCCCGGGCGATCTCGTCGCTTCCCGAGGTCGCGGCCGCGAAGACGCCCGACGCACGAATCACCGCGCTCTACCGCCGCGTCCTCGCCCGGGCTCCGGACGCCGTCGAGCGCGAGTCGGCCCTCCGGTTCCTCGACGAGCCGTCGGCCGGGAAGAACGAACCCTCCGGGCTTGACCGCACACAGCAGCTTGCCCAGGTGCTGATCATGACGAATGAGCTCTTTTTTGTTGATTAACATGACGAATCTCCTCGACTTCGGTTCGGGCCCCGAGATGAGCCGCCGCCAGGCGCTGCGGCGGGCGGGCACGGGTCTGGGCATGCTGGGCCTGGTGGGGCTGCTCGGCGACGCCGGGTTCCTCGCCCGCGCGGAGGCAGACACGACGGGAGCGGCCGGCACCGCCGGGGTGAAGAACCCCCTGGAGCCGCGGGCCACGCACTTCCCCGCCAGGGCGAAGCACGTCATCCATATCTACCTCAACGGCGGGCCCTCGCAGGTCGACACGTTCGACCCCAAGCCGCTGCTGAAGCGGTACGAGGGCAAGATGCTCCCGCAGGGGAACCTCTCCACCGAGCGGAAGACCGGCACCGCCCTGCCCACACCATTCAAGTTCCGGAAGTACGGCCAGAGCGGCATCGAGATCAGTGAGATCTTCGCCCGCACGGCCCAGCACGTCGACGACCTCTGCATTATCCGCTCGATGCACGCCAATACGCCGAATCACGAGCAGTCGATGCGGCTGATGAACTGCGGCGACGAGCGGCTCTCGCGGCCGAGCATGGGGGCCTGGCTGACCTACGGCATGGGGACCGAGAACGCCAACCTGCCCGGGTACATCGCCATGTGCCCGGGGCTGCCGGTCGCGGACGTCTCGAACTGGCGCTCGGCCTTCCTGCCGGGCATCTACCAGGGGACGTACATCGACACCCGCAAGGAGAAGGCCCAGGACCTGATCGAGAACATCCGCAACGCGGCCGTCTCCCGGCGTGACCAGCGGCGGCAGCTCGACCTGCTCGCCGCGCTCAATCGCCGCCACCAGCAGCCCCGCGCCGAGGACGACAACCTGGAGGCCCGGATCGCCAGCTTCGAGCTGGCCTACCGGATGCAGATGGCCGCGACCGACGCCTTCGACGTCGACCAGGAGCCGCGGCACGTCCGCGACCTGTACGGCCCCGGGGTCCAGGCCCGGCAACTCCTGATCGCCCGGCGGCTGATCGAGCGGGGCGTCCGCTTCGTGCAACTCTTCCACGGCGACGTGCAGCCCTGGGACAGCCACGACAACATCGACAAGGCCCACCGTTCGCTCGGCCAGCAGTGCGACCAGGGGATCGCCGCGCTCCTGGCGGACCTCAAGCAGCGGGGCCTGTTCGACGAGACTCTCGTCCTCTGCGGCGGCGAGTTCGGCCGCACGCCGGCCGTTGAGCTCGTCAACGGCAAGCCGGGCATGGGCCGCGACCACAACCACTGGGGATTCTCGGTCTGGTTGGCCGGCGGCGGCGTGAAGGGGGGGCAGGTCTACGGCGCCACCGACGATTTCGGCTACCGGGCCGTCGAGGATCCCGTGCACGTGCACGACCTGCACGCCACGATCCTCCACCTGCTGGGCTTCGACCACACGAAGCTCACCTATCGGTACGCGGGGAGGGATTTCCGGTTGACGGACGTGGAGGGGGAGGTCATCCGCCAGATCCTGGCGTGAGACGCGGAGGCCCAGGTCGTGCTGAACTTCTGCTTGCCTCGTGGGGTTCGACACGGTGACCACTTCACCCGACGCGACGTCATGCGAGTCGGCGCCATCGGGCTGGGTGGGCTGAACCTTCCCCGGCTGCTCCAGGCGGCCGAGACGCCCGGAAAGCCCGACGGCTCATCGTCGCGGGCTCGGGCGCGCTCCGTGATCATCCTCTACCTGTCCGGCGGCCCCTCTCAGCTCGACATGTGGGACCTGAAGCCAGAGGCGCCCGTCGAGGTCCGCGGGACGTTCCGTCCCATCGACACCCGCGTCCCGGGGATCCAGATCTGCGAGCACATGCCGCGGATGGCGAAGGTCGCGGACAGGTACACCATCATCCGCTCGATGAGTCACGGAGAGTCCGAACACCTCCGGGCGGGCTACTGGGTGATGACCGGTGCCCCGATGATCCGGCCGGTCGCCCAGGCCTCGGGGATGCTCCGCGAGGACCGCCCGCACACCGGCGCGGTCCTGAGCCGATACCTGGGGGGCCAGGCGGCCGTACCTGCCTTCGTCGTGATCCCGGAGTTCGTCTCCCCCGTCGGTGTGCCCCGGCCCGGTCAGCATGGAGGATTCCTGGGCGCCGAGTTCGATCCCTATCTGGTCAACAGCGACCCCAATCTGCCGGACTACTCGCCGGGTGAGCTCACACTTTCTTCCGGGATTTCTCCGGCGCGCCTCTCGGAGCGTCGGACTCTCCTGGGGTTGCTCGATCGGCAGTTCGACGACCTGAGGGACGAGGCCGCGGGGCGGAGCCGGTCGTCCTACCTCACGCGGGCCTTCGACATGGTCCTCTCGCCCGCGGCCCGTCGGGCCTTCGACGTGTCGGCGGAATCCGAGGCGACCCGGGATCGGTACGGCCGCCACGTGTTCGGCCAATCCGTCCTGGTCGCTCGCCGGCTGGTCGAGGCGGGCGTGCGCCTGGTGCAGGTCAACTTCGTCCGCCACGACCGCGGCAAGGGGGGCCAGGGCTATGACAGCCATTCGGTCCCGCCGAGTCCGCCGCACCTGGAGTGGGCCAGGACCGAGCTGCTGCCCCCGACCGACGCCGCCTTCAGCTCGCTCGTGGAAGACCTGGCCGACCGCGGCCTGCTCGACGAGACGCTCGTGATCATGATGGGCGAGTTCGGCCGGACGCCCCGCTTCAACAAGGATGGCGGCCGTGATCACTGGCCCACCTGCTACAGCCTGGTGCTGGCGGGCGGCGGCATCCGGGGGGGCCAGGTCCACGGATCTTCCGACCGCATGGCCGCGAACCCGACATCCGACCCGGTGTCACCGGAGGACCTGCTCGCGACCGTGTTCCATCTCGTCGGGCTCGACCCGAAGACCACGTTCCACGACCTTCAGGACCGCCCGTTCCCGATCTCCGCGGGAACCCCGGTTCACGGGCTCTTCGCCTGATTCTTGGCGGTGGGACGAACCCCCGCGACCGCTCCGTGGCCTGTTCCTGAAAGTTCTGCTAAATAAGCAGTTATGGTTCTTCGTTGGGTTCGTTCGGCGCCGCGGCCGGCACGCAGGGGCGCGCCTGGCGACGAGCGCTCTTCCGGTCGGTGGAGGATCGCAGTCACGGCCGTGTCGTCGGGACGTAAGTTCCTCGATCGGGGCCCAAGGATGAGGCCATCCGTCGTCCAGTTCAGGGTGCGTGCCTTCGGTTCGGCGATCCATCTCTCGGCTCCGATCCCGAACGACGTATCCCAGTTCTACCGGCAATCCGCGACCTGTGAACCGTGTGCAGATCGGTTGACGGGCCGCCTACGTGCGCCAGGCAGGGGACGTGATGCATGGAGATCACATGCCGGACTCCGAGTCAGGGCTTTCCGGTCGGACGTGTCGTCAAATATGAGCATGTGCCGGCGATCAGGGTCGTCTCGGTCACCTTCGTCTCCGACCACCGCAAGTTGCTGAACTGGAAAAGGAACTGGGGCAACGGTGAATTGGCCACGCGGTTCCCGAAACCGGAGTGGACGATCGAGAACATGGCATGCTCCGTCGGCTACGGAGCCCCGGTCAGCCACAGCCTGGACCGGGCGGTCGTGCTGGACGTCGTCATCGCCTACGAACCGGCGTCGGGGGCGAGGCCCGTGAAGGGATCCCTGGTCGGGAACGGCCCCGAGGGCGTGATTTTCGTGGAGCAAGGCGTCGAGCTGCGCCCCGGCGATACGAAGACGCTGCGCCTCTCGGCGGTCGGACTGTTCCACACGAAACGCGTGTATCGCCTCCCGTTCAGGGTGGAGTGGCGATTCTGGACCGGGGGAGACCCGGCGATCGAGACGGTCTCGGTGAATCATGTCTTCCTGACGATGAACGAGCCGGAGACGGTGCCCGAGTATTCCGGGGCCACGCTCTTGCGGATGCACCACTCGGTCGAGCAGGTCGCCTCGATCCAGGAGGAACTCTATTCGTTCTATACCAGGGAGATCGGAAGCCATCCGTCGCCGGGCGCGCTCCGGGCCAGCGCGGCAGACGCCATCCAGGACCCCCACAAACTCGTCGAGAAACTGGTTTACCGGAAGCTGAGCGCCTACGACCCGAATGAGCACAGGGCGAATGCCTGGGTGATGGGGACGCGCGGGACGAGGGGCAATTGCGACACCATCTCGCGCTACGTGCAGAACATCTGCCTCATGGTGGGGATGCCGGGCAAGATCGAACCGGTCCGCATCTGGCCCCGGCTGAACGAGAGCGTCATGAAGACCGAGATCACTCACGGCAAGAAGAGGATCCTGATCCCCGACCGGCTCCCGACCTGGAGCGATTTCACGATCGTCGAGACGCCGATCAAATCCGGCGGGCTGGACGATCCGGTCATCAGGCATCCGACCGAGGCGGACTGGACGCTGGCACTCATCGACGACAAGAAGATTGATAATAACTATGAAGCGTGCGTGAAGTTGACGCATCGAGGGACCAGGTATTATCTGCCTGGCGCACACTGGCCCCCGAGCGCCACGGATCGCAATCAGGTGTTGACGCGGATGTTCAACTCCCTGAGCTGGGTCAGGAACCACGAGGTCGTCGGTGAGGTCACGCGGTTCCGTTAGGCCCGGCCCCGATCGTGACATTCGCGGTCTCGCCCGGCGGCTCCGCCGCGATGCCCGCCGGAGGGACGACTCATCGGTGTTCCGTCACGCCTACCTGCCGGCACATGGAGAGCAGGAGGCAAGTCGAGCACTTCGGCGGGGCGCCGCCGGTGCAGATCCACTTTCCGAAGGGGACGAGGCGCTCGTTGATCTCGATCCAGTAACGCTCCGGGAGCCTGGCGGCAAGGGCCGCCATCGTCTGCTCGGGGGTCCGGGTGGCGACGTAGCCCCAGCGGTTCGTGACGCGGTGGACGTGGACATCGACCGCGATCACGGGGCGGCCGAAGCCGACGGCCAGGGTGAGGGCGGCGATCTTGGGGCCGACGCCGCGGAAGGCCGTCAGGCCTTCGAGCGTGTCCGGCACCCGGCCGCCGAGGTCGGAGACGATCCGCCTTGAGAAGGACAGGATGTCGCGCGCCTTCGGCTCGGGGAAGCTCGCCGGCCGGATGAGCGCCGCGAGGGATTCCTCGCCCAGGGCGACCATCTGCTGCGGGGTCCTCGCCACGGCGAAGAGGCGGAGGCAGACGTCGAGCGTCGTTTCATCCCGCGTCCGCGCGGAGATGAGGCTGCCGACGAGCTGCTCGAAGGGCGTGCCGAATCCCCGGTCGCGCAGGTCGAACATCGCCGCCTTGGGGAAGCCTTCGACCGCCCGGCGAAGGCGCCGGAACACCTCGTCGATGTCCAGGGGCTCCTTCTCCGGCGGTGCCTCGACGGCGTTCTTGCGAGTGCGCATGCGCTTGCTCCGGCCGGCGTACCGCCCCGAAACCCGGGCGAGCCGCAGCCCGCCCACCTCTCGTCTCCAATGCGATTCCGATACCGAAACGCACGTGCGGACCCGAGAATCCGCCGACCGCGGCGGAAGCGGCGGAGCGCGGCCCGGAGGATCACCGACCGTGCGATTTCTCGAAGATCAGCCACCCCAGCCATCCTAGCTCGACGAGGCCGATGCCCAGGAAGAGGAGCGGAAACCCCAGCCGCAGACCGCGGCTCTCCCAACTCGGTCAGGTGCCGCAGAGCCGCTGGAGCGCCGGCTTGCCGGCGCCGCCGATGATGCCGCATCTCAAGCCCCAGAGCTTGAGGAGGCCGATCGTGGTGAAGGTCAGCCCCACGGTCGCGAGGGGGAACCAGTCGCTGAAGGCAAGCATCGCCGTTATCCTCTGCGTCGTCATCCGAGGTGAGCCCGCTCCGGCTCGATCCGCCGCATTATCCAGCCTTCGGGATCCGCTCGAAAGGTCTTCGCAGGTCGCGGTCGGATCCTGGGATCCCGGCGAGGCCGGCGACGCGGGCCGGGCTTGCCCATTGCTCGCGCATCTCGAGCCGGGAACAATGCGCGGTGACGACAGACCAATTCTGAAGATGGACCACCTGGGAAGTCAGAAGATGAAGGCTCAGCTTCGACCGGTTCGTACAATATCCGTGATCATCCTGATCGCCCTGACCGGGACTCAAGTCCGTGCCCAGGCGGCCGAGTTGCGGGTCGGAGGTGCGACGGTCAGCATCACGCCCGACCGGCCCGTCTCGCTCGCCGGCCAGATGCATACCCGGATCTCGAAGGACGTGGAGAGCCCCGTGACGGCCACGGCCCTGGCGCTGGAGTCGCGCGAGGGGGACAAGGTCCAGGACCAGGCGATCCTCGTCTCTCTCGACCTGGTGCTGATCGCCGACGGCATCGTCGAGTCGGTGCGGCAGCGGCTGGCGGAGACGATCCCGGACTTCGAACCCAGGAAACTCATCCTGAGCGCCACGCACACCCACACGGCCCCCGATACGCAGGAGGGGATGTACCACATCCCGCGCGAGGGCGTCCTGCCGCCGGGGGAGTATCGCACGTTCCTGGTCGATCGGGTCGCCCGGGCGGCGGCCGACGCGTGGAAGGCCCGCAAGCCGGGGCTGGCCGGCTGGGGCCTGGGGCACGCGGCGATCGCCCAGAATCGCCGTGCCGTCTATGCCGACGGCCGCGCCGTGATGTACGGCCGCACCGATCTGCCCGACTTCCGGCGGATCGAGGGCTACGAGGATCACGGGGTGGAGGTCCTCTTCTTCTGGGGAGCGGATCGCAAGCTGGTGGCGACGGCCGTTAACGTGGCCTGCCCGGCGCAGGAAGTCGAGGGACGCTCGGCGGTGAACGCGGACTTCTGGCACGAGGTTCGTGAACAGCTCCGTGCCCGGCACGGCAAGGACCTGGTCGTCCTCGGCTGGACCGGCGCCGGGGGGGACCAGTCGCCGCACCTGATGTTCCGCCAGCGGGCCGAGGAGCGGATGCGCACGCTCCGCAAGCTCTCCCGGCTCGATGAGCTCGCCAGGAGGATCGTCGTCGCCTGGGAAGAGGCCCTGGAGGGCGCACGGCAGGAGATGCACGCCGACCCGCGACTGGTCCACAAGGTCCAGACGATTGAGCTGCCCGTACGCAAGGTGACCGAGGCGGAGTGGAAGGCGGCCCGGGCGAAGGTTGCGGAACTCTCACGCGACCCGAAGGAGCAGCGCAGCCGGATCTGGTACCAGGAGGTTGTCGACCGGTACGAGCAACAGCAGCGGGGGACTGTCTCGCCCTTCGTCATGGAACTCCACGCGATCCGCCTCGGCGACGTGGCGATCGCCACTAACAACTTCGAGCTGTTCACCGACTTCGGGATCCAGATCAAGGCCCGCAGCCCCGCGCTCCAGACCTTCCTGATCCAGCTCGCCGGCCCTGGCGCGACCTATGTCCCGACGGAACGCGCCGAGCGGGGCGGCGGCTACAGCGCCATCGTCGAGAGCAGCCGGGTCGGCTCCGAGGGCGGCCAGGTCCTGGTGGATCGGACCGTCGAGGCGATCAAGGGGCTCTGGGAGTTGAGTGGATCGAGTCATCCATGATGTCGAAGCGAGCGTCCCTGCTCTGGTGGTCGCTGGCATGATGTTTTGCCTGTACTCCTTTGTCGAACTTCGTTCTTGATGGACTTGCACATCTGAGGACCGGAGCTTCGGGGACGAGGTTTCCTTCTTCCCGAAGCAGGCCGGAAATCCGTGAAAATCGGCGTGATCCTCAAAGTCCGTAAAGAGAGCAGCCTCCCGCTCCCGATACCCTGATCAGAAGCCGAGCCTTCCTCGGCCGACCATGTCTCCGCCGGGCCAGGACGATCCGATCCGGTCTGGTCCACGTTCCGATCTCGGCCGCCACCTCTACCTGCGGTCCAAGGAGAGCTGTTCATGCCGTCCCCAAAACCATGGGTCGCGGGACTCCTGGTCCTCGGCCTGTCATCCGCGCCTCGAGGATATGCACAGGGTCCCGGTGGTGCGGTGCCACCCGCGGGGTCATCGGCGGCCTCGTCCGCCCTGAGTACCGCCGGTGTGGCATCCCCTGCGGCTGCAGCCCCTGCGGCGGCCGCGGCACCGAGGACGATCTTCGGCTTCTTCGGCCTGTCCAGCGCGAACATTCACGCGTGCATCCAGAAACTCTGCCGGAGTCAGCTCGGACTCATGGCCAATAACATGCTCACGGGCCCGGTGGGCGCGGTCTCGGGGGGGTTCATCCCGCCGTTGTGTCCGGTGGCTCCGACCCCGGATCAGATCGCCGCCCTGGAGAAGGCGGCCCCGGGCGGAGCGGCGGCCACCGCCGCGAAGATCAAGGCGAGCGAGGCCGACGCCAAGGCGAGGGTGGCGGCCGTCGAGTACCTGGGGACCGTCGACTGCAGCCGGTGGAAGGAAGCGACCAAGGCGCTCATCAATGCCCTCAGGGCCGACCCGAACGAGTGCGTCCGCTACGCCGCCGCCCGGGTCCTGAACTCGGGGTGCTGCTGCAACAAGGACACGATCGAGGCCCTCCGCATCTGCGTGGCGGGGGAGGACAAGGACGGCAATCCGCCGGAGACCTCGGCCCGCGTCAAGGCCGCGGCCTTCGGCGCGTTGCAGCACTGCCTGACGAAGGTGCCCGAGGTGCTCCCGGAGGAGGAGGTCAAGCCCAAGCCGATCGAGCGCGAGCGGGGCTCGGTCCCCAACCTCGAGCCGCTGCCTGATCGCAAGCCGTTGCAGCGTGAGCGATCGACCATGAACGACGCCCAGGGCACGCACCTGGCCGCCTCGCACGCGGTCGCGGACGTGGATCCCGCGCCCGAGGAGCGATCGTCCCACAGGACCTTCACCCAGACGGTCAACGAAGCCCGCCAGACGCTGTTCGACGTCTCCCGCACGGCCAGGCCGCCGAGCACCCTGCCGCCGGGCAAGCGGAGCGTGTTCGACGCCTTGACGAAGGCGCGTCAGGACATCTCCCGCAAGGCCGGCCCGGCCCCGGTCAGCGCGTCCCCCGCACCGGCCGACCCCGGCGTCGTCCCCAGTTCCTACGTGCCCGGGGCGAGTCCGGCGCCCGGCGTCACCCCCGCTGGCGGTGCCCGCGCCGGAGGCCCCTCGATGACATTCGGGCGACTGCCTTTCGGGTCGCTGTCCAGCTCGCGCAATCAACCCGAGGCGCGTTAGACCGTCCCGCATCCGCCCGGCGGCACTCGCGCCGACCCGAGCGAGTCATTTCCCGATCGAAGCCAGAAGTCGCGGACCTCTCGCCCTCTCGGGGACTTCCGACCCGAGAGAGCCTCGACTCGAATCCTTGCGGCCGCAGCAACAACGGCCGCCCCGCGGTCCGCGGCGATCCCACTCATCTCCCCGATCCCATCTCGCATCCTATCCATGATCGCCGCGGTCTTCACCGCGCGAGGAAGTAAGGAGTCAGTCCCGTGAATAGCAGGGCTTTGCGAAACCCGCGGATTCGGAGGCGAGCATGGGCCCTCATCACAGCCCTGCTGACCGCCGCCGACTGCTGGGCGATGGAGGCGCAGGAAGCCTCGACGAACAGCCCGGGCGAACCCGCTCCTGGCTCGGCAGCCGGCCCGGCCGCGTCCGGTCGGTCGAGGATCCCCCTTCCCCGGCAATTCGACCTGGCCGAGATCCAGGCCCGCACTCAGCCGGCCCGTCCGGCCCGGCCGAAGATCGCTCCGCCCCGCCGGTTCGTCTTCCCGCCGGCGGCCACGCAGCCGGCCGCGGAGAAGGCGTCCTCGCAGCCGTCCCCCGTCGCGGCAATCCCTGTGATCCAGCCCGGATCGGACACTCCCTCGCCGGCCGGGACCGAGAACCACCCGACAACGCCGCCCCCCGCCGCCGAGACGCCCTCGGCGACCGCCCCGGCGGAGTCCGCGGCCCCGGCACCGCTCGCCATCGAGGAGCCGAATCCGCGAGAAGAACCCGCCGTTGAGCCCCGGCGCGAGGTCCAGGATCGACCCGAGCCCGAACCGGCTCGTGCCGAGGTCCAGGATCGACCCGAGCCCGAACCGGCTCGTGTCGCAGAGGCGACCCCGGCCGCGGCCGCTCCCGCCGAGCCAACCCGCGAACCCGCGTCGGGGGCGGGGGCCAGCCCGATGCCCGCCGATGTGCAGCAGGCACTGGAGACCCTGACGCGGACTCCTTCGAATGACCCCGCCCCGGCGGCGGCAGAACCCGCCGTGAATCCCGCGGCGAATCCCCCCGCGAACCCCGCGGACGTCCACCTCGAGGATCAGCCCGGCCAGCAGGACCTCCCCGAACCGCAAGCGAAGGTGGAGCCGGCCCTCAGTCCCCAGCCCGAGCCAGGGCCCGCCGCGCCGACCCAGCCGTTGCCCGACGCCGCGGCCGTCGACAACCCGCCGTCTCAGGATCCCGCCTCCGGCCCGAGGCCGTCGCCCGCGAACTCGGAGCCGGCCGACGCGCCGCAGGAGCCAGCGGCCGAGCCGGCCCCGGCCGCGGACGGCCAGGTCGCACCGGTTGCGGACATTCCGGTCGCCCCGGCCGCCGTGCAGCCCGCGCGCAACCCGCGGCGGCATCGAGCCCCGAAGCCGCGCCGTCCGTCGCCTCCCCGCGCGCCGAACTCGCCGCCGGCCCAGGCCCCGAGGATCCCGCAGGACGGTAAGGTCGAGCGGACGGCCTGCACATCGTGCGGAGGGTTCCATAGCAGCCTCGACGGACCCAACTTCCCCGGCTGCTCCTCGTGCGGCGGCGGCCCGAACTGCGTCCCCGGGCAGAAGCCCTGCTATCCGCCGGCCAACGAGTGCGACACGATCCTCGGCGCGTTCTGCCAGAGCCTCTATGAATGCCTCTGCTGCCCCGACCCGTGCTACCAGCCGAGCTGGGTCCCCGGTGCCAACGCCTCCTTCTTCGCGGACTACGCCCGGCCGCGCACCGTGACCCGGCTCCGCTACGACAACCTCGAGTCGATGACCCGGCCGGACCGCAACCAGTTCTGGATCAACCAGGTGAGGCTGAATCGCAGTAACCCGCGGAGGAACTTCCTCAATCCCGAGGCCCGGCTCCAGCAGGTGTATCTCTACCAGGAGGCGGCGGGCGAGCGGGGTAGCTTCTTCGTCGAGTATCCGTACCGCCAGATCAACTCGAACTGGGAGCCCACCCAGGCCGGGTTCGGCGACATCAACTTCGGCCTCAAGTCGCTCCTCTTCGACTGCGAGATGCTCCAGCTCTCGTTCCAGATGCGGACCTACATGCCCAGTGGCAATTTCCAGAACAACCTGGGCACGGGGCAGTTCGCGGTCGATCCGTCGCTCCTGGCCTCGCTGAAGCTCGGGCCCGACACCTACTTCCAGGCCCAGCTCGGCAACTGGGTCCCGCTGGGCGGCCCGGGCGGCAACAGCAACCTCGCGGGCGGGATCTTCTACTGGTTCATGAGCCTCAACCAGGTCCTCTGGTACTACACGCCGGACAGCCCGCTGATCGCGACCCTGGAGATGGACGGCTGGTCGTTCGAGAACGGCGGCTACACGTCCTACATCCCCGCCGGCCAGACCAAGGCGCAGGGCATCGGCAGGGGCATCGTCCCGGACGGCGGCGGCGTGTCCTACTTCCAGATCGGCCCGGGCCTCCGCCAGTCGATCTGCAACCGTGTCGACTTCGGCGGCGCCATCACCTGGGCGACCAACAACGTGCACTGGGCGCAGCCCTGGTTCCGCCTCGAGGTCCGCTTCCTCTTCTGACGGGCCGAGCCGGCCCGGCTCGCCGGGCCGCCCATCCCAGCTTTCGATTGGACGAGACACGACGGACGCGAGGGCCCGGCCCCCGCGTCCGTTTTCGTCTGTGCCGGGCGTTCGTTCTTGAAGGATCTTCATCCAGTTCCGCCGAGGCCAGCTCAATCGAGCCGCACGCCGGGTCCGAACGGAGCGGCCTCGGAGTGTGCAATGATTCAGCATTCGCGGGTGCCGGATCCATGAGCCCGGTCCGTCGGGATCCGGCCTCGGGGACGCCCAACGGAATGAGGACACAAAAATTCGAGTCCGGAATTGTCAGTAACTGTCGGTCTCGCGCAGATATGTTATGGACAGCGCGTGCGGAGGGCGGGGATAATTCGTTCAGGGGCCACGATCCCCCAGGGTGAACGTCCCGCCTCCGTGCGCCGATCACCGTGATGAGCTTCGGGTTTGAACCGGGGATCGCGGCGAATCGCCGTGACACCGCGCCGACGGTCCCTTCCACAGCAGGAGTCCCGCCATGAGTTGGCTCTCTCGTCTCCTCCCCCGGGGCATGCGGACTCAGCCCCGCAGCGAACGCCGCCGGGCCCTGGCCGCGAAGCGGCGGCGCCGGGTCGCCTCGCTGGAAGGGCTGGAGACGCGCACGGTGCTCAGCAGCGTGACCACCACCCTGGGATTCGTGTCTGGCACCCTGACCATCACGGCCGACAAGCTCGACAACCAGTTCTCGATCGCCGAGTTCAGGGCTGGCGGAGGCACCAGGGTCACCATCACCGCCCTGGACGCCGACACGCTGATCAACGGCGGCACCACCTGGACCTCCCCGGGTTCGGTCAACTCGATCATCGTCAACCTCCAGAGCGGGGCCGCGGCCGACCAGGACGTCATCCAGGTCTACGGCGAGGGCAAGGGCGTCGCCCAGAGCACCAAGGGGCTCTCGTTTAACGCCGGCAAGACGAACCTCGACCTGACCGTCGCCGACATCAACAACCCGGGCACCTTCAGGGTGCTCACGGCGGGCGGGCTTAACCTGAAGATGGACAACGCCAAGTGGAGCGCGCTGACCATCTCCCAGAAGGGCGGCGGCCCGGCGAACATCGAGATCACCGACACCGACGTCAGCGGCGCCGTCACGGTGAAGGAGGGCTGGGGCGACGGCAGTTCGATCCGCGTCGACAACAGCGTCTTCGGCAGCACGGTCCTCTCGCAGTATGGCGGCTCCAGGCCGAAGGGCCTGCCGGACAGCGAGGGCGACGGCAACTCCATCACGGTCACCGACAGCCAGCTCGCGAATCTCGTGATCCAGCAGAAGGGCGACGGGGACGACAACGTCGTGGACGTGGACAACGTCCTGGCCGCGCAGGACGTCACCAAGTCGTTCGGCGTGAGCGTCATCCAGGGCGACGGCGACGGCAACATCGTGACCATCAACGAGGTCGGCGTCTTCGGCACGCCGAAACTCCGTTCCGGGCCTTGCCCCGGCATCTCGGTCATCCAGGGCGATGGCGCCGGCGTCTTCGCCGGGATCACCGACTCGACGGTCCCGGGCGACGTCTCCATCGCCCAGGGGGACGGCGCCGGCGACTCGGCGATCATCGAAAACGTCCACGCCGGGATGCCCGGGTCGTCGGACTGCGGCTCGATCTCGATCCGTCAGGGGGACGGCAAGGCCGACTCGGCCTCCATCACCGACTCCAGCACCGCCGAGCTCGACATCTCGATCAATCAGGGGGACGGCGAGCTCGATGAGGCCGAGATCTCCGATGTGACCTCGGGCGGCGGCATCTCCATCTACCAGGGTAAGGCCCTGTTGACCGGAGATCCGAAGAAGGACCCCCACGGCGGCGACACGGCCCTGATCTCGTCCTCCACGGCCGACGAGGACGTCTCCATCAACCAGGTGACCGTCGCCTCCCCGACCAGCAGCGGCGGCGGCTCGGCCACGATCGACGCGGTCGAGTCCGGGGAGTCCATCCACATCTTCCAGGGCAACGCCGATGAGAGCACGGCGGCGATCACGGGCGTGGTCGCCGACGGCAACGTCGGGATCCAGCAGGGCAACGGCAAGGGCAACACGGCGGTCATCGAGGATGCCTCGATCGTCGAGCCGAAGGGCGATTGGGGCAGCATCTGGATCAACCAGGGCGACGGCGAGGGAGTCGCGGCCGAGATCAACGACGTCGCGGCCGAGGGCTACGTCCGGATCGGGCAGGGCAACGGGGACGGCGACCGGGCCTCGATCGCCCAAGCGGACGCCGGCGAGTACATCAGCATCCACCAGCTCGACGGCGACGCCGACTGGGCCCTCATCGAGTCGTCCGAGGCCGGTCAGTGGATCGGCATCACGCAGGGCGGCGGCGACGGTGACGAGGCCACGGTCGCCTGCTCCGTGGCGGTCCGGGACGTCAACGTCTCCCAGGGCGATGGCGACCTCAACGTCGTCAACATCCTCGGCGTGAAGGCCGGTTCGGTCGACTACTCCAAGGGATATCCCATCGATGTCTACGGCACCGTGACCGTGACCCAGGGCGACGGCTACGCCAACCTGGTCAACGTCGACGACTGCGACGGCACCGGCAACGAGATCAATAACCTGGTCATCAACCAGGGCGACAGCGTGCCCTATGTTGGGTGCGAGAAGGGTCTCAGCGACACCATCGAGATCGACGACTCGTTCATCACCAGCGATATCATCATCTGGCAGGGCTACAGCCCCAGCAAGCACGGCCCGGTCGAGACCGGGTTCGGCGACTACGTGGTCTCGATCGGCACCGAGGGCCTGGTCGAGGCCTACGGCTACACCCTGATCCACCAGTCGGGAGAACAGAACACGCTCCTCCTCGGGGGCGCCTCCGGCGAGGGCAGCGGCGACTTCGACTTCATCACCACCTGGCTGGACGCCTGGCAGGGTGCCGGCGGCGGCGGCTTCGTGGTGGTGCTGAACACCTGGGTGCAGTACGGTCCGTACACCTTCCCGTTCAACCTCAACGTCGGTGGTGACGGCAACACCCTGAAGGACCTCGGCGGCAACGAAAAGGTCTCGTATTCCGAGGTTTACAACGTCATCCCCTGAGCCGGGCCGGTCGGCCCCGGACTTCACACCCTTCCGAGCCTGCCGCGGAGCGGTCGGGATTGGGCGAATGGACCGGGCGGCGCCCGGTCCGTCTCGCGGACTTCGAAAGGACGCATCCCCCCGCGCGAACGCGGGGCGGGCGTCTTCGCGATGCGCCGATGCCCGGCGATCGCGGCCGCGGCACGTCCTCGATCACACGAGCTGGACTGTCACCGATTCCATTCTTGCTTGTGCGTGCCAGGAGTGAGGCTGACTGCCGAGGGACCTCGACGGGAATGATCGCCCGATCGTTCCTCGATCACCCCGACTCCCAGATGCTCCCGGCCGACGCCGTCCCGACCCCGGAGGCCGTCCGGGGCTGCGCCCGGCCTGCCTCCAGGCCGGCCGTTTCGGGAGATCCGGTCCGTTTCTGATCGTCATCGTAATCTCGCCTGCTGCTCGAGAATTGCACTTCGGTTTCGGGGTGGGCAGGGGTTATGCTTCAGGGGCAGCACCCCGAGCCAAGCTGGAGCATCAGCCCAGGTGTCTGATCATGGCGGATGAACGCAACGAAGCATCTCGCCCCTCGTGGCGGCGCAAGGCGAGCGAGCCCGCTCGGACGCCCGTCCGGGCGAGGCATGAATGGTCCGAGCGCAAGCTGAAGCCCGTCGCGGCGGCCAGGCCGCCAGGGCCGGGCGTCTGGAAGCCCATCGCCGCCGGGCTTGGCCTGCTGGCCTGCCTCGCCGCCGTCGTGGCGCTGATCATCTTGCTCTGGCCGCCGCCGTCGGTCGCCGTCGTCCTGGCCGGGGCCGACTATGCGGACAACCTGTTGGTCCCCCAGAACGCCCTCGGATGGAAGGGGCTGGAGGCGCTGGAGGCGCTGATCAAGGCCCCCCCTCCTCGTTCCTTCCTGAAGGCCCCGCGGCTGGAGCTGATCGGCGCCCTCCGCAAGCTGGACCAGCCCGACGATTGGGCCAAGCTGATCAAGGAGCTGGCGAGCTCCGGGTTCCGGCAGCAGACCATCGTCATCGCGCTCGCCCTCCACGGGGGCTCCGATGCGCAGGGCGCGTATCTGTATCCGGACCGGATGGCCTGGCCTCAGGAGCGGATCGACCTGAGGGAGGTCATCAGGTCGCTGGGCGAGCTCCCTCCCGGGAAGGAGAAGATCCTCGTGCTCGAGGCGGCCCAGGTCCCGTCAAGCTGGCCGCTGGGCATGATCCACAACGACTTCGCCCGCCGGCTCCGGGAGCTAGAGGACGAGGTCGCGAAGGTCCCCAATCTCTGGGTGCTCAGCGCCGCCGACCTGGATCAGCGATGCTGGGCCTCCGAGGGGCTGGGGAGGACGGTCTTCGCGCACTACCTGATCGAGGGGCTGCGCGGGCGGGCGGCCGGCACCGACGGCCGCCTCAACCTTCAGGACCTGCACCGCTACCTGGCGAGGAACGTGAGGAGCTGGGTCTGGAATGCCCGCGGCGAGGTCCAGGATCCGGTCCTCCTGCCCCGCACCGAGCCGAGGGACGGGGACGGCGGCGCTGAGAAGGTCGCCTCCGAGACGGCCGATCCGAAGGGCGGGCCGTCCCCCCGGCGGTCGCCCGGGGAGATCCTCTTGCCGACCCTGGCGCAGGGGGCGGCGCCGAAGGCCGATGGGGCTCCGGTCCAGGATCTCCGCGCCGCCTGGGAGGAGCACGCCCGACTCGACTCGCAGATCCCCCACCCGGCGGCGTATTCGCCACGTCGCTGGAGGCAGTACGGGGCCGAGCTGGTGCGGCTGGACGAGCTCGTGCGCGCGGGGGCATCCGACCAGGCGATCGCCCCAATCCGGGGGATGGTCTCCGCGTCGAGGGAGCAACTGGAGAAGGAGCGGTTCCTGCGGGTCATCCTCTCCTCGATGGAGAATAACCTGGCGATGAGCGCCCTGGAGGGGCCGGCCGGGCAGCGCGACGACTCCTCGCGGTTCATCCCGTTCTGGAACGCCGGGAGGGTCACGGAGGCCGCCAAGATCTGGCAGGGCCTTGCTGCCGAACCGGGAGGGGGCCGGGGCCGCGCCTCCACCCGGCTTCGGGCCGATGATTTCCTGCTCACGCAGGCGAGCCAGGACCCCGGCCCCGCGTTCGACTCCGCGGCCGAGAAGCTCGAGATCACGCGTGGGCACGACTACCCCCAGCCCGCCGAGGCGCATCTGGCGAGGATGCTGTCCAGGCGGCTGGGGCCGATCGGCAAGCAGCCGGCGAAGCTGCTCGCGGCGCTCGGCCAGGCCATCGTGCTGCGCAAGCAGGCCGAACGGACGGCGCTGGGGTATGCCTCCGGGGAGAACCAGTACTCGTATTGTGAGCAGGTCTACCCGTGGATCTCCGGCGCGGTCAGGCAGGCCGATTCGCTGCGGCGGTCGGGGGAGGACCAGCTCTTCGCCTCGGATGAGGCTGCCTGGGCCCGGGCCTCCGAGGCCATGGGCAAGGCGAGGCTGCTGTACGGCCAGGTCGGCGAGAGGGCCGCCACGGTCCGTGCGGCGATCGAGGCGCGCAACCGCGCCCTGGCGAGCCTCCCGGAGCTCTCGGGCTGGGTGGCCGACCGCCGTCAGGACGAGAACCAGGGCGAGCTGATCGCGCTGGTCGAGAAGCTCTGGGAGCAGGCGCACCTCCTGACCGAGCAGCTCGAGAAGCCCCCCGCCGACCCCGCCGACGGCTCGGCCCTCCGCCGCCTGCGCGAGCGGGGCGCCGAGGTATCCGAGGGGATGTCACAGCTCACCGGCCGCTTCGCGGAGCTCGTCGAGCGGATCGACGAGAGTCGCCTGAAGGAGGACTGGCAGGAGGCCTCCGCAGCGGCCGGGGTCCCGGGCGGGGTCGCGAACGGTCGATCCCTCCGGGAGATGATCTGGGAGCGGCTCGAGAACATCAAGAAGCACGATCGCGAGACGGCCGCCCTGGAGTCGTCGGATACGCAGCAGTTGACCGACGAGGAGAGGGCCCGTGTCGGGAAACGCCTGCGGGCGCGCGTCGAGGCGCAGGGCCAGATGGCGCTGGCTGTCCTGGGCGAGAGCTGGTTCGACGACCCCGCGTCGTTCGAGGGCCAGGAGCGCGGGGACCGCGCCTCGACCCTCGGGCTGCTCCTGGCCGCGAGCCGGCCGGACGCGGAGCACACCTGGTCCGGCGGCGTCGCCACGGTCGGGGACCGTCTCGGCGAGCGCTGGCAGCGCATGGCCCGGGAGATCGGCCACCTCGCCGATGAGCAGGAGGGGATCAGGGATTTCGCGGATTTCCGGGATCGTCGGCTGGCCAAGGCCGATCGGCTCGAGCGGCTGATCCACGCCGGCGTCGCCCGGCCGGCCGACCAGGCGCCCCAGGCGTCGCTCCGCCTCCGCGAGGCGCGCGTCCACGACCTGCTCCTGGGGATGGCCGAGCGTACCTGGGAGGACCACTGGTTCGACGAGGACCCGAAGGAGCGGTACTACCTGACGGTCGGCTCGCTCTTCATCGACGACGCCGACAAGTTCTTCCCCCAGGGGGCGCCGGTGAAGAAGGCCCGGGATGCCATCGGCCGGAAAGGGAGGATCTCCGCCGAGGTGCGCCCGCAGGTGACCTTCACGAGCGAGGCCGGGTCGAGATTCCGCTACCGGCTCGCGGACGAGGGGACCGTGCCGCAGGGAGTACCGGTGGTGAGGGCCATCGTCGAGAAGCCGCTGGAGCTCGATCCCGGCGCCGGCGGCTTCCGCGTCGTCGCCAGGGGGCAGCCCGACGAGGCGCCCGCCATCGCCGTCCGGAACCCGCTGGCCGAGCGCTTCGAGAACGACCCGGCCGAGAACCGGCCGCGGGTCGTGCCCTCCTCGATCCGCCTCGAGGGTTTCTTCAGGGGCCAGGAGTTCAGCGGGACGACGGCCGCGACGATCCATCCCGTCCCCGACACGGTCGCCATCGGGCCGGCTCCCAGGGTCCCCGAGGACGCCCACGTCGCCATCCGGGCCAGCAAGGAGATCATCGCCCGCTTCGGGGCCGGCACGGGCTCGATCGCGATCGTGCTGGACTGCTCCGGCAGCATGCTGAACCCCACCCAGGCCGGCAGGACGAAGTTCGACGAGGCGCAGGTCGCGCTGGGCGAGGTGCTCCGCTCCGTGCCGCCGAAGACGAAACTGAGCGTCTGGACGTTCAGCCAGTTGCCCCCCGGCGTCAACCAGATCTTCGAGGGCCACCCCTGGGGAGGAGAGCCGGAATTATCCATCAGCCCCCTCCTGCCGATGGCCCCGTGGGACCCGCGGCAGACCGATGGGATCGTCGGCAGCATCAAGCAACTGAAGCCCTACCTGGGAACTCCCCTGGTCCAGGCCATGTGGACGGCGGCCAGCCGCGACCTGCAGAATGCGACGGGCCTCAAGACCCTGCTGGTCCTGACCGACGGCGACGACACGGAGCTCGAGAAGTTCAAGCCCAAATACAACCCGAACCGGCTGTCCGTCCGGGACTTCATCGTCAATGGCTTCAGGCCGATGGGGATCACCGTGAACATGGTGTTCTTCACGCCGGCGGGCCGGAAGGAGGAGATCGACACGGCCAGGAGCCGCTTCGGCGCCGCCCTGGCCCAGCTCGAGCCGCGCGGCAGCTTCACGACGGCCAAGGACCTGAAGGAACTGGTCGCCACCCTCCAGCGGGGCCTGATCCAGAAGCTCACCTGCCAGATCCTCAGGGCCGACGGCAGCCCGGCTGACGACCAGCCGCTGGAGGTGACCGCCCCGAACGAGCAGGAGCGCTGGTGTCGCGGACTGAAGCCCGGCGCGTACAAGATCAGGGTGCACGCGGGCACGACCCTGGAGCAGGACATCGACCTGAGGGCCGGCGACCGGATGATCATCGACCTCGTCGAGGACCAGAACGGCGCCGTCGTCTTCCGTCGCGGGCTCTACGGCGACTGCAATGAATTCGCCGGGCAGATCCGGGAGGGCGAGCCCTGGCGGACGACCCTGCTGGCCAACCAGGTCCGTGACGAGGTCGGCCTTAGCCGGCTCCAGATCGCGACGGCCCTGGAGAGCAAGCCTGAAGGGGGCCCCGTCAACGAGATCCACCAGGTCGGGCCCGGCTTCGCCTGGTTCCAGCTCGGCGCCGATCTCGTGGAGCATCCCGAGCGGCAATTCATGACCCGCTGGCGAGAGAGGGTCTTCTATCCCGGCCCGGTCTGGCAGTTCGACGTGCCCCGCTGGATCCCCGGCCCGGCCGGCGAGCGGATCGCCACACCCATCCTGAGGTCCTGGTGGAGCGGGCCGGAGAGCAAGCCGGAGCAGGCCGCGGAGCTCCGATTCGACGCCCCCGGCCGGCCCGGAGACCTGCCGAGGGAACTGCGGCTCGGCGAGAGGAACGTCGTCACCATCGAGTCGATCGGCCTGGAGGAGCACCTCGTGGAGGTGCTCCCGGGCCTCAGCCAGCCGAAACGCTGCCTGGTCATCCGGCTCGATTTCTCCTCCGGTCATCAGTGCATCGTCGACCCGGCCTCTCTGCGGGGGCTGCAGGACGTCCGCCATGAGCACCGGATCTACACCCAGGCGGGGAAATACACGGGCCTGTTCTGGCCGGTGCCCCCGGCCGAGTTCCAGCGCATGGCCGGACTGGCGCTGGTGGACCTGGAGCAGTTCAAGGAGCAGGCCGGGAAGAAGCGCGACACGATGCGGATCAACCTCGGGCAGCCCACGGTGGAATCGCAGGTCCCTTCGCCTCCGGTGGTGTCCTCGCGGCCGGAATAGCCCGGGCGCGACGCGACCGATCGGGGCGGGCCTGGCTCGGGCCGGGATTCCGCCCGCCCGCCGCCGGGGATGCCCTCGCAACTCTGGGGACACGAGAGGAGAGATGTGATGGGCTCTCAGAGCGCGGGAGGGCTGGGACGATGGCGCGAGACCAGCCGCCCTCGGCCCGGCTCCGATCGAAACCGGATCTCCGCCACCAAATGGCTGGGCAGCGCCACGCTGGCAGCCCTCCTGCTGTTCGTCGCGGGGGTGGTCTCCTGGATCGCGTGGCAGTTCATCCGGCCCCGGGAGATCCGCCCCGACTTCATCGCGTTCTCCGTCAGCCGGTTCAGGGACCCCCAGGTCCCGGACCTCCCCCAGGCCGAGGCCGATCAGGAGAGGATCCGCCAGGCGACGTTCCTGAGCCCGACCGACGGCCCGGACGCGAACCGGGAGGAGCCGACCCTGGAGGTCATCCAGCGGAGGCTGGAACGGCTTCGGCAGAAGAAGGCAGACGACGCCGTCGTGGTGTACCTCTCGACCCACGCGGTGGTCGACGAGGCCGGCGACGTGCAGCTCCTCGCCCGCGATTCCGATCCCTACGCCCCCAGGACCCAACTCCCCCTCAAGACGGTCCTCGACGGGCTCCGCGGATGCCCCGCGCGCAAGAAGCTGCTGGTCCTGGACGTGATGCCCGAACCGGGATATCTCCTGGACCTCGGCGCCACCGAGGACGCCGTCGGCGACCTGATCTCCAGGGAGCTCGCCCGCCCGGACGAGTCGGGCAAGGTCGACGACGGCTCCCTGGCGGTGCTGGTCCCCTGCTCCGTCGGCGAGTTCGCGGCCTGGTCCGAGCAGCTGGGGCAGTCCGTCTTCGGCCATTTCTTTGTCAAGGGATTGACCGAGCCCGGGGCGGATTCCGACACCGACCGCGCGGTCTCCGTCCGGGAACTGGCCGACTACCTGACCACCCGGGTGGATGCCTGGACGCTCCAGCATCTGGGCATGCGTCAGCGTCCGATGCTCATCGGCTCGACCGGGGAGCTCCTGCTCGCCTCGCTCAACCGCCGGAAGGCGGAGACGCCCGAGGAGCCCGGGGACGCGGCCAAGACGGCGGCCGGGAACGCACCCGCAGAGCCGGCCGAGTCCCCCGAGGGCAAGGCCAAGGCGGATCAGAAAGCGGATGCGGCCGGCAAGAAGCAAGCCGAGGGCAAGGAGAAGCAGAACCAGGACGCCGAGCCGGAGAAGGCGAAGCCGGCCGTGCCCCAGCCGGCATATCCGGCGTGGCTGGCCGCCGGCTGGGAGCTGCGGGAGCGGTGGGCGGCCGGCCCCGAGCTGGCGCTGGCGCCGCGCCTCTTCCGGATCCTCGAAGCCCACCTGCTGCGGAGCGACCGGGAATGGCGGCTGGGCAAGGGCGCGGAGGGCGTCCGGACCGCGAACGAGAAGGTCGTGGCGGACCTGACGGCCAGGATGGAGCAGATGCGCCAGGAGAAGCGGCCTCCGGAGGGGTCGATCGGCCAGGCCATCGCCTTCGGCAAGAGGGCGGACGAGGCGCTGCTCAAGGGGCTCGGCGAGATTCTCGAACAGGAGCGACGCCCCGATCCACAGCTCAATCCCGACCAGCGGAAGGCCAAGCGGGCCGAGATGATCGGCGGCCTCATCAAGGGCCTGAAGGACAAGACGAGCCTCGACCTGGCCCTGGCCATCGACGAGGCGGCCCGGTCCTCGCGGCTCGGGATCGACACCGTCCAGCTCCTCGATTCGATCGTCGCGGGGAGCCTGCTGCCCCGCAACATCGTCGAGCTCCGACTGCTCCAGCAGCTCGCCGAACGTTCGCGGCGGGTCCCGCCGAAGGACTGGGATGACGAGCTGGCGAGGAAGATCTGGGACACCGTGGTGCTCGCGGAGAAGGCGAACAACCGACCGCGAGCGTTCCCCTGGGTCCGCGGGCTGCTGGAGGAGGCGGATGTCCTCCGCCACGAGGCCGAGGTGCGCCTGCTGCCGGGGGCCATCGGCTTCAGCTCGCCCGGGCGTCTGGCCCGGTCGTGGGACCAGGTGGCGGCGGCCTATGCGCTCATCGACGGCTGCCAGTCCAACATCGCCGAGGCCCAGAGGGCCGCGGCCCTCGCCCGGGCCGCCCTGCCCGCCTCGCTGCACTACCTGGAGACGATCCGGCCCGACCGCTCGGGACCCTGGCTCGATGCAGCCCGGACGGTGCAGGCTCTGGAGGAGTTGCTCGAGAGGCGCGGCACGGGCGTCGAGAGCAGCCCGCTGACCCGGGATCAGTTGCTGCAACTCAACGGGAGCCTGGCCGACACCACGCAGCAGCTCAAGGCGCAGCTCACCAGCCTGCTGCGCCCGTTCGCCGGCGATTCGGTGAAGCGGCTGATCGGCAGGTGCAGGGAGAACGTCCCGGAGCCGCAGCTGGGCGGCGAGGTCGAGGCGGTCCTGGCGACCCCCTTCCTCAGCCCGGCCGACCGCCAGGAGCTCTGGAGGGCGAGCCTGGATCTCCATCGCAGGCTCGGCGAGATGGCCGTCCGCGACGGCGGGTCCGACGGCGCCGCCGGCGGCCCGAGCAGCCGGCTCGCGGCCGTGACCGAGCTGGCCGAGCGCCGGAAGCAGCGGCTGCGGACGCTCCTGAAGCTGGCCGATCCGAGGGCGGATCTCAACAAGCTCGACGCGGCCGGCGGCGCCGGGGGCGGTCCCTCGAAGACCGACCAGGAGAAGCGTACCGAGGAGGCCACCGTCGCCGACCAGCTGGCGCGGAGCTGGGGCGCCCTTTCCCGGCTCGCACGGGCCGTCCACAGCCGGATCGCCGAATCGCTCCAGCGCGGGGCGCGCGACCCCGGCGAGGATCGACCCGCCTGGGTCGCCCCGGCCCTGAGTCTCGACGAGGCCCGCAACCCCATCCGGATTCGCCGGGAACGGGAAGACCTCGCCGCGTGGACCTGGCTCGCCTCCCGCTACCGCCACGAGAACCACGACCTCCAGGGGCTGATGGACCCCTCGGCCGCGCTCTTCGAGACGCTCTCGCTGCAGTGTCCCGGCGAATCGGGGGCGCGGCAGGACCCGACCCTCAGGCTGAGCATCGCCGATTCCTCGAAAGACGCCCTGCGGCTCTCGCCGCGGCGACCGTCGACGGACGTCGAGATCCGGATCGTCCTGGAAGACGGCCGGGACGGGGGAGTCGAGAAGGTGAACCTGGCGGCCCTCGATCCCGACGACCGGCGCCTGACGGTCTCGGCGCCCCAGCCGGCGGACCTCGACCTCGCCTCGGCGGCCTCGACTCCCGTCCGCCTGAACCTCCGCTGGGACGAGAGCCGGGCGGAGTCGTCGACCTCGCCCCCCGCCGGGATCATCGTGCAGGCCCGCCTGGCCAGCGGCCGGGCCTTCCACCTGCTGGTGCCGGTCGAGATCGTGACCGACAACGCCCTTCCCAGGCTGGCCCTCCGGACCGATCCCGCGGTGCCCGTCGACGTGCCCCTCGACCCGTTCCGGCTGCGGACGCTGCCCGGCCGGCAGCCCTTCTTCGTGGTGGTGAAGAACCCCTCGTCGGTGGACCGCAAGGTGGTCGTCGAGATCCTCTCGGGAGAGACGGTCGTCGCCACGAGCGCCGACAAGGACAGGCCGGCGCTGGACGTGAAGGCCGGCTCGACGGTGCAGGCCAGCTTCGGCGAGCCTGCCGCCACGGCCAAGCCCACCGACCCGCTCCCGGAGGCCCCCCCGAAGCTCAGCCTCCGGCTCAGGGACGCCGGCGGCGACCAGCAGTTCGACCGCCAGGAACTCCGGCCGGCGATCGCGGCGCCGCTCGAGTACCTGGAGCTGGTCAGGGCGCAGTTCGTGCCTCGCCGGCCGGGCGAGGCGAACCGGCTCGAGGTCACGCTCCGGGCCCTTCCCCAGATGACCGCCCCGAATTGCCCCGTCCGGCTGGACATCCCGGCGGACCCGGACCTCTTCCCCGCCTTCGTGGAGCCCCCCCGCGGCAACCTCGAGCGGCTCGTCGAGCCGGGCGGCAAGCCCGTGACCCTGATCGCTGAGGACATCAAGCTCAACGCGACCGCGCCGGAGGAGGGGAAGTTCTCCGTCTCGGTCGACGGGGCCGCCCGCGCCCTCTGGTATCAGACGCGGTTCGTGCTCGAGGGCCAGGCCCAGAAGGTCGAGCCGGTGCGGCGGGCGCGGATCCGGTTCCAGCCCGAGTATTCCGTCGCCTCGGACCGGCCGGCCAGGCTGATCGTCCGGTTCAAGGTCGACAACGCCCCCCGGGACGCCCGCCTGCAATTCCGCCTCGGCCACCACGAGGGCAAGGACTTCAAGGACGACATCAAGCACTGGAGCGAGCAGGCGCAGAAGCGGCACATCGGCTTCGATCCCAGGGGCAAGGGCGGGACGCTGCTGTTCGAGGCCTCGGTCGAGGACTGGGTGAAGGAGTTCGACGTCCCGGGCATTCGCGGCAAGAGGTACCTTTACGCGTACCTGCTCGACGCCCGCGAACGCGTGGAGATCGACCGGTGGGGGACCGAGTTGGTGCTCGACGACGTCTCGCCGGTGGTCGCGGAGCTCACCGCCCCGGAGGAGATCGAGCCGACCGCCACGCGCCTCCCCGTGAAGGCCACGGTGAGATCCTCGGAGTCGCGGATCAAGGATGTTGCGTTCATCATCAATCCGGGCGCCAAGGGGGACTTCTCGAAGGCCGAGGCCGAGAACAAGATCATCCCCGGCAAGCCCTCCGCCGGCGATCGGGAGACGTGGGAGGCCAACCTGCCGGTGCCCAAGGGGGCCGGCGGGAAGCTGGTGGTCTCCGCCCGAGCCACGACCGGCGCAGGGCTGTCCGCGATGGCCCACTGCGAGGTGGTCGTCAAGGAGCCGCCCCCGGAGCCCCCCCCGGCCGCCGCCAAGGCCGCCGAGGAGAAGCCCGGCGCCATCGTCGGCAAGGTGACCGAGAACGACGTGGCCCAGCCGGGACTGACGGTCTACCTGATCGACCCGAACGCCAAGGAGAAGGAGAATCCCGTCAAGGGCACCGCATCGACCGCCGCCGACGGGACGTATTCCTTCCCCGAACTCAAGGCGGGCCCCTATCGCCTCCTCTGCCTGAAGCAGGCCACGAACCGCCGCGACACGAAGGACGTGGACGTCAAGTCGGGGGAGACGGTCAAGCAGAACCTGGACCTCATGCTGCCCTGAGCGTGCCGTCAGCGCAGGAACCTGGAGGCGATGAGCCCCAGGATGGCCAGCACCCCCAGGCCGATGGCCAGGAGGAAGAAGGTCTTCAGGCCGCGAGCCAGCCGCGAGAATGACTCGTCCTGCCGGAGGGCGGCGGCGGTCCAGGAGACGCTGTCCTGCTGCTTGATCAGCAGCATCAGGACGCCCGGAGCGAACGCCTGATCGGTGGCCGGATCCGGCCCGGTGCCGGCGAGGTAGCAGCCGCGGTAGAGGATGGGCTCGTCGGGGAGTTCGGGGATGGAGTCCGTCACCAGTTGCGCCAGCCGGTCGCGGCGATCGTGGGAGGCCACCAGAAAGCGGAAGAGCTGGGAGTTCGCCCAGGTGACCTCATTGGCGTCCTCGCCCCGCGCCTCCACCTGGAACAGCGAGTTGACCATCGTCGGGAACAGGGAGTCGCCGATCCAGGCGATCGATTCCTTGACCTTCGCCGGCACGTCCTCGGGGTCGAGGTCGGGGACGAGGGGGAACCGCTGGCCCATCCGGTTGTTGCGCTGGCTGGAGGGCAGCCGCTCGATGAGGTCGGAGAACCCGTCGAGCCGGTCCAGGTCCGAGACGAGGAACAGGACCGGGCAGCGCATCCGGAGGGCATCGAAGGCCTCGGACAGGTCGGTCTTGGAGGCGGCGCAGACCTCGGCGACCGGGTTCCCCGGGTCGGCCAGCGTGATCGGCAGGATCACGAGCATCCCGTTGATCGGGCAGAGCCCGCCGCGATCCCGGGCGATGAGGTGGCAGAGGTAGCGGAGCCTGGCCGTGTACTTCTCGACATCGACCGAGGACCGGGATCGCGAGGCGGACGGCGATCGGGCCTGGGCCTGGGCCTTCTTGAGCGAGGCCATGAAGTCCTCGACCCGGAGGGTCTCGCCCGCCCCCATGCCCATGGTCTTGAAGGCGTCCGCCGATTCGCCCGAGAGGGTCTCCAGCGAGACGCCGCCCGCGCCCGCGGCCGGCCCGTCGGCGGCCAGCAGCTGCTGCCCCAGCACGGACGTGCCCGGGCAGGAGACCCAGATCCCGTCCGTATTGGCCGTGACGTGAAGCGGCTCGTCCGGATCCTTCGGCACCTGCTTGACCTGGGCCTTTAGGGCGGCGGCCTGGAACAGCGCCTCGTCGCCGCTGGCGGTGCCCCCGAGGATGAGGAACAGGGGCGTGCTGTCGAGCCGGATGCCCTGGCGGTCGAGGGCCTCGCACGCCTGCTTCCAGGCCCGATCGATGTCGGGGAACTCGGCCGCCTCGACGGGGACTTCGAGGTTGAGCAGCCGATAGAGCCACCATCCCAGCCAGATGATCAGATACAGGCAGAGGCCGACCGCAGGCAGCCAGTAGCCGCTGATCCGCCCGTAGGAGATCCATCTCCGAAGCCCCAGGGCATCCCACTGGTTCAGCGCGGTCAGGCCCGCGAGGGCGGCGCCCAGCAGGACGAGCCGCGCCGCCCAGACGCCGGCCGTGCCGGCGCCGGCACGGCCGGCCCGCGCCATGGGGAAGGCAAGGTAGAAGAGGGAGACGAGGAACTCCCAGGGTTTCGCCAGGATTCTCAACATGGATCTCTTGATGGCTCGTTTCGGGGGTCGGCTGGGTTAGACCATGAGCAGGCGCAGCAGGACCAGGAGTACCAGGAGGAGGACCAGCGACAGTCCGCCGTAGACCGCCACGACGCGGAGCAGCGACCCGCGGCCGACGAGGGGCTCGACGTTGGTCTTCACCCCGGCGTCGGCCGGCGAGGGCCAGTCGGCGGCCCGGGCGACCTGCGGACGCATCTCCTCGACGAACTCGCGGATCTTGGCCGGGTTCTCACGGTGCGTGCCCCGGAATCCGAGGATGATGCAGAGGAAGAACGTCTCCACCGCGTCCGGCCCGGGGGGGCTCATCGCCCGGGGGGCGTTCGGCTTACGGAGCACGATCTCCGCCTGCTCCCAGAACTTCTCCGCCCGCACCCGCGTGCCGAAGAGCGCCTGCTCGAGGATCAGCGGCCTCCAGCGGTCGGACCACTGGGAATAGACGATGAACAGCTCGTCGATCCAGCAGCTCAGCGCGTAGCGCGCGCCGAGGAAGGCCTTGCCGTCGCCCGCGTAGTCGAGCTGCAGACCCGGCCCGGCGTTGGCGGGCAGCAGGTCGATCAGGCGGCTCCGCTCGTGCTCGAGGTCCGGCTCGCTGCCGTCCTCGACCCGGTCGCGGAGGTCCAGGGCATAGGAGATCACCCGGTAGACGAGATCGCTGAACTCTGGAGTCATGGAGGTATCGCGGATCCCCGGATGGAGTGATTGGATTTGCGCCGCCGCGCGGCGGGACCGTCGGCCCCGGCTGCGCTCAGGTCCGCGGGGGCGAGCTCCCCGAGCCGGCCCCCAGCATGAACAGCGAGAAGCGGAAACGCATGTCCGTCGCCAGGCGGAGGTTAACCACCTCCTGGCGGTCGATGTTGCCCACGATCTTGGTCTCGTTGAAGCGGATCGCCAGGGTCAGCGACCGTTCCACGTGCTGCCACTCGGTCTGCTGCTGCTCGCGGTTGATCTGGAAGTAGGTCAGCCCCTTCTCCCGCGGCAGCGCCTGGGGGAGCTTCGGTCCGGGCACGTGGACGAGCCTCAGCCCGGTGTCTCCCAGGGCGTAGATCTTCTCGATCCGGTCGGACGAGCCGACCTTCATGTCGATCCCGCCGCCACCCATGAGCTCCACGCACTTCTCCGGCTCCAGGGGGCTGCGCACGCCGATGAACATCTCGACGTTCGGGTCGAGCCAGGGCCGCTGCAACTCGACCTTGAGCTGGAGGCCGTCGCCCACGAAGGGCATCTCCTTGTAATCCGGCTCGGGCAGGATCGAGAGCAGGTCGTCCAGGTAGTTCTTGAGCTGGTAGAAGCAGCCGCCGAGGTCGTCGTGATTGTACCTGGGGACCGGCGGGGTGCGCCTCGTCTCCTGCTTGAAGATCGAGAGCTGCCCGACCAGCCGGGCGAGCTCCTGGTAGGCCAGCAGGGGATGGATCCCCTCCAGGAAGGCGATGGTGGTGAAGGTGGCGTAGGCCTCGTTGAGCTCGCGCAGCTGGGCGAAGATCAGGGCGTCCCCGGGGGTCGTGCTGTCGAGGCTGAGCTGGCGGGAGACGGCCTGGCCGGCGAGCTTCTCGATCTTCCGGCCCATCCGGTCGTAGACCGCCTGGAGGATCCCCACCGACAGGTCGCGCCAGGCGTCGCAGGCGACCATCGGCGGGAAGTACGTGGCGTCGAGCTGGGGGGTGGCCTCGGCCCGCTCCGACTTCTCGATCCGGGCGATGGGCACGGTGTCGTAACCCGCCATGCTCTCGGTCGAGAGCAGGAGCCGGAGGTTCAGCCGCCGCAGCGGGATCGGCTGGGGGTTGACGCCGAGGTTCTCGTCCTCGATCTGCTGGTTGACCAGGTAATACCGCATGCCCGAGGCGGGGCCGTCCTCGCTCACGTTGGGATGGCTCGACTTCAGCGACGGCAGCCCGAGATGGACTGTGACCTTGCGGTTGGACTCGAGGACCGGCTTGAGGTCGATCTCCGTCAGCGTCCCGTCGCGGGGGACCTCGACCAGGGTGCCGTCCCTGAGCCGGACCTCCAGCGCGGTGACGGAGAACCGGAAGTTGGCCAGCGCGTCGGTGTTCAGCGCGATCGAACGGAGGCCCCAGTTGTGGTGCTGGCCCCACTTCCCTTCCTGCTGCATCAGCCGCACGAGCTGGCGATGCTCGGCGAGGAAATGATGCTGACGCAGGAACATCCCCTCGTGCCAGTGAATCTCTCCGCTGGGCATGGTGAACCTCGCCGCCAGATCCCCGGGATCGTCTGCTCCGGGCTCGCCCCCGAGAACGCCGGGGTCGCCGGCCATCGGCACGTCGGGACACGCCACCATAGAATCCTAGCAAAGAGCGCCGGCCGTTTCTCTCCCCGTCCCTCCAAAAGCAATTGCCGCGTTTCGGGATGGATCGCCTGCGCGGGCGGAGAGATCGCGGGCCGCCGGGGCCCGCGTCCCGCGCCCGGCAGGAGCTCGGCGGTTTCGGTGCGGCTCCGCGGATCGTGATCGTCGTTGTCGGGGTCCCCCGTTTATAATGGAGGCGAGCGGTGCGCCGGGCCGTGCCGATCCCGGATCGCGCCTCCCGCGATCCCTCGGGGGTGAGGCGCGGTCGCGTCCGTCGCGACGAACGGATCCGGCCGCCGGGCCCTCCCCTCGGGCGGGCCCGTCCTCGGAGGCCGGTGGATGCCGCCCTCCCCCGGCGAGCTCGACCGGGGCGCCCTCGGCGCCCGACGGATCGGGGGGACAGGAGCTTTGCCAGGGGGAGCGGAGATGTCGCAGCACGACGATCCCTTGAAGGACGACTTCGACGACGACACCTGGCATCAGCCCGAAGAAGGTCCCCCGACCATCCGCCCGGGGGACTCGACCGGACCTGAGGCCCCCGACGAAGGGCCGCCGCCCGAACCGGGCGTGGAGTCGGCCCCGCACACCGTCGCCGGCGGGGACACGTCGATCCCCCCGCCGTCCACCTCGGCCGGGCGGGATTCCGGCGATTCGGGCGACTCCGGCGAATCCCTCCCCAGGCCCGACGAGCTGTTGTCCGACGAGTGGGATCGCCTCCCGCCGCCGTCGATCGCCCCGGGCCAGGTCGTCTTCGGCAAGTACCGCCTCGAGAAGAAGCTCGGCAAGGGGGGCATGGGCGAGGTCTGGCTCGTCGAGAACCTCCCGCTCCAGAAGGAAAGCGCTCTCAAGCTGATCGACCCGAAGTACGCCCAGGACGAGAAGGGGTGGCGCAGGTTCGAGCGCGAGGCCCGCGTGATGGCCAAGATCACGCACCCCAACGCGGTGGCGGTCCACGACTTCCGACGCACTCAGTCGATGGCCTACATCGAGATGGAGTACGTCCGCGGACGCAGCCTGGAGCAGTACCTGAAGGAGCATCGCGGGCCCGTGACGCTGGAGTGGGCGGCCCGGCTGCTGGACCAGCTCTGCTCGGTCCTCGAGGCGGCGCACGGCTACGTCGACCGCAAGACGGGGAAGTCACGCCCGATCATCCACCGCGACCTGAAGCCCTCGAACCTGATGCTGGACGAGGACAGGCCCGAGGGCCAGGACCTCAAGGTCCTCGACTTCGGCATCGCCAAGATGGTCCAGGAGGAGGGCAGCCCCGAGCTGACGGGCCAGGGCGAGTTCCTGGGCACGCCCCATTACATGAGCCCCGAGCAGATCCGCGGCGGGGTGGGCAAGGACGGCCGCGGGGACATCGACGGCCGGAGCGACCTCTATTCGGTGGGCATCCTGCTCTATCAGCTCCTGACCGGGTCGCTGCCGTTCAGGGCGAAGTCGAACATGGAGATCCTGGTGGCCCACCTGCACCAGGACCCCGTCCCCATGAGGGAGGCCAACCCGCGCGCGAAGCTGCCGCCCCAGGTCGAGCGGCTGGTGATGAGCTGCCTGGAGAAGGAGCCCGATCTCCGCCCCCGGTCCGCACGCGAACTGGCCGAGCGGTTCCGGGCCGCGACCGGCAAGCTCCCGCCCGGGAGCGGCCCTCGCGCCGGCCGCAGCCCGGCCGTCCGCCTGGTCGCCCTCTCCCTGGCGGCGGCCGTCGCCCTGACCCTGGGGGGGCTGGGCCTGCGCAAGCTCATGGGAGTCGGGTCGAGCGGGCGAACCGAGGTCGAAACGCCGAAGACCACGGCGACGCCCGAGAAGGACGAGCCGGTGACGAAGGGGCTGGTGGGGCACTCCGCGGCCCTGAAATCGCTCCTGGCCCAGGGCTACGAGCCGATGGGGCTCGAGCAGCTCGAGACCGAGGCGCAGCGGCGGGGGCTCTCGCTCGGCTCGTTCCCCGTGGATCGCCGCGCGGAGGCCCCGGGCCTGATCGACACCAGGAGGCATCGCACGGTCTATTACGCCTTCGAACACGACATCTATCTCCCCCTGGGCTACACGCCGGAGAGCAGCAACGACCTGGTGGACTTCTTCCCCAGGGTCCTGGTGCGGTCGGACAAGGTACGGTTCGTCCGGATCTCGGGCGGAAGGTACCACCGCGGCGATTTCCGCCAGCACGCCCCGATCGACGACCTCCAGGGGAATGTGTGCAAGCCCCACGAGGTCGAGGTCTCCGGCTTCTATCTCCAGGAGACCGAGGTCACAAATCGTGAGGTCGAGCGATTCCTGCAACTCAATGCGGACATCAAGCTCACACGATGGAAGGAGATCCGTAGTCTTCTCATCAACGACCTGAAGAAGCCCGTGGACGAGGTGTCCGCCAGCCCGGCCGTCTGCATCGACCGGGAGATCGCCCAGAAGTATGCCCAGAGCGTCTCCGGGAGCCTGCCTACGGAGGCCGAGTGGGAATACGCCGCCCGGTCCAGGGGCCAGAACCAGACGACGGCGCGGAGGACCGTCAGCACCAGGAAGGGGGAGCCCCGTGCTCATCTGATGTCCGGCGCCGCGACGGATCCCTTTCCGCTCCCCGTCAAGTCGTTCGTCGGGGAAGACGAGACCGACCAGGAAGTCTTCGACATGACGGGGAATGTGCGGGAATGGTGCCTGGATCGTTATCGACCCTACGACGAGCTCCTCCGGGAGAGCCGGGATCCGGTCCTCCGCGATCCGGGGCTCGGCCAGGAGACGGCCACGGTCGATCTCGCGGCGAAGTACGTCGTGAAGGGGGGGTCTTCGCTGGTCAATCCCGAGGCGGCCATGACGTTCCAGCGTGATGCGGCCGTTGGCTCGTCGGAGCTGAATGACCTCGGGTTCCGCGTCGTCCTGAGGTGCCCGGCCATGCTCATGCCGACCGCGGAGTGACGCCGGGAGCGCGGCCGCGGCCGGCGGTGGCCATCGCGTCGGCGCGGGGGTGCGTGCCCGAGGCCCCGGAGATCACGCTTGAGAGACGGCGGCTCGGGGTCCGGCGGCGGGATGAAGGGGGAGTTCGAATTCGGACATGGCGAGGCGCGCGGAAGTGCCGGAACGGGGAGAGCATGCCATGAGGCGAGTTGCGTGGACCATCGGCCTGATCTGCCTGGCGATCCTCTCGTCGCCGCCCACGCCCGCTCGGGGCCAGGGCGACCGAGCCCCGCGACGGCCGCGTCAGCTCTGGGGGATCGTCGTGGGGGTGGGCTCGCCCCTCGACCCCACGACCCGCGCCCAGAGCAGCGGCGCGGAGGTGCAGCAGGCCCTGAAGGTCTTCCGGTGGCTGAGCGGGACCGCGGGCTGGGATCGCAGCCACCTCCTGCTCTTGACCGACCTGGGGGGGAGTGACGACCCGGGTTCCGTCCAGTCCCCGGCGCCCAACATCACGCCGACCCGGAAGAACCTCGACTGGGCCTTCCAGAACTGGCTGGACGCAAAGGCTCGCCCCGGCGACGTCGTGGTGTTCTACTACGCCGGGCAATCCTGGGCCGTCGAGTCGGCGGACCGCCGGCTCTCACGCGAGTTCTACCTGCTCCCGTCGGACGTGCTGGTGTCCAGCCTGGCGGTCCGAGGCTGGCCGCTCGACCGGGCCCTGGATCGGGCGGCGAGGCAGGGTAAGTATCAGGTCGTCTGCTTGCTCGGCACGACGATGCAGCCGGATCCGGCTGCGGATCGCGGGAAACCGCGGGCGGCCGACGTGCCCCGGCTGAGTCGCGAATGGCTCAAGCACCTGGCACGCTGGCCCGGCGTGACGGCCTGGCTGGCGGCCGACCGCCGTCCGGCCGTCGCCGCCGCCGATCCGGCGATCGGATTCACCGACGCGCTGTTGAAGAGCCTGGGAGACGGCGAGCACAAGCAGAACCTCGCCGGCTGCCTGCGATTGATGCACCGCGAGGCAAAGCTGAAGTCCGGCGGATTCCAGGCAATCGGAGGGGTGCCCCCGGACCTGACGCTCTGGGCCGATCAGCTCGGACGGTCGACCGACCCGGGCCCGCCGGAGATGGTGCTCCAGGTGGGCCACGCCGACCGCGCCCTGGACATCGTCTCCACCCCGGATAGCCGGACGCTGATCACCGCCAGCCAGGACTCGACGATCCGCGTCTGGTCCCCCGGCCAGAAGGCGCTGCTCCGGATCCTGACCGGCCATTCGGTCGGCGTCACCTCGCTCGGGCTCAGCGGCGACGGGAGGTGGCTGATCAGCGGAGGGGGTTACGGCGAGGTCCTCGTGCACGACCTCGCGCGCGACTATGCCCGCCGGACGGTGCCCCGGCAGCCCCACGAGCCGGGCGCCCGGGTGCACGGGGTCTCCGTGTTGCCGGACGGCCGGCACTTCGTCACCACCGATAGCCAGGGACAGGCATTCCTCTGGGACCTCGGCAAGCCCACGCTGATGCCGCAACGGTGGGTCGAGGGGGCCGCGTGCAGGCTGGTCGCGTGTGGTGGCGGCGGCAAGGACGGCGCCGCGGCGGCGCTCTGCGGCGACGGTTCCATCCGTCTGTTCGGCCCTTCGGGCGCCGCTGCGGGTGCGGCGCCGATCTCCGGCGGCCGTCCCTCGGCGATCGCGATCTCCCCGGACGGGGCGCTCCTGGGCGTGGGATTCGAGGACGGCCGGGTGGTGGTGCGTCATCTGAAGAGCGGCCGGCAGTTCGAGCGCAAGCCGCTCGGGAAGCCGATCGATCGCCTCGCCTTCTCGTCGCGGCATGTGCTGGCGATCGGCCACGAATCCGGGGCCGGGCTGCTGGAGATCAAGGACGGCCCGGAGCCGGGCTCCGAGTGCGAGCTGCTCAAGGGCCGCGGGGCCGAGCAGCTGGCCTTCTCGCCCGACGGCAGCCTGGTGGCGGCCTGCGCCAGGGATACCGGCGAGCTAAAGGTCTGGGCGGTCCGAGACGACCTGACCCTCGAATCGCACATCCAGGAGCCCGGCGCCGGGGTCCTGACCCTGGCGTTCTCCGCCGACGGACTCAGCCTGATCACCGGGACCAAGCTGGGTACGGTCCGGTCCTGGCCGCTGGGAGGGCAGCCGGAGGGCCGGGGCTGGACGATCCCGGCCAATCGCGGCAAGGTCCAGCACGTCTCCGCCGCTCCTAGCCGGAACCTCCTGCTGTCGATCAACGAGCTTCAGCAGGCGCAGGTCTGGGACCTCCCCCAGCGCACCTGCCGTCGCCTGGGCGGTACCTGGCTGGCCGGCGAGTTCCTGGGCGACGACGCCCTGATCCTGTCCGGGCGGACCCGGCCGGATGAGCCGGCCCGCCTGGTGCGGATCGACCGCGGCCGGACGACGCCCGCCGGATCGTCCTTCGCGTCGTCCAGCGGCGGGTTCGCGATCCCGAAGGAGGTCAGCTTCGAGGTCATGGCCCTGTCGCCGGACGGCGCGCGGGTCGCCGCGGCCGCGGGAGGATCCCAGGAGCCGCTGGTCTGCGTCTGGGAGACGGCGACCGGCCGGCTGACGCACTGGATCGC
Source organism: Isosphaeraceae bacterium (assembly GCA_046349995.1). GTDB lineage: Bacteria > Planctomycetota > Planctomycetia > Isosphaerales > Isosphaeraceae > Aquisphaera. The sequence continues at coordinate 73,807 of JAXMBE010000039.1, forward strand.
GGATCCGGCCCTGACGCATCCGGCCTTCTCGATCGATTTCTCGAGCGACGGGCGCCTGCTCGCGACGGCGGGCGATTCCACCGAGGCGGAGCTCTGGGACCTCGGCGGGGCCCAGGGGCCGCTCAAGGCCCCCGCGGTCGTCTTCCAGGACGCGAACTCCAGGGACATCCGCTGCATCCGGATTCGTCCCGGCCGCCATCGGCAGCTCGTCAGCGGGCACACCGACGGCAAGCTGCTCCTCTGGACCTGGGACGAGGGGCAGGGCCGTCAGCAGCGCCCGACGCAGATCCTGGCCGAACGCTACTTCGCAGGAGCGGTCCATGCGATGCGATTCTCGCCCGACGGGCATTACCTGACGGCCGCGGGCCAAGGGACGATGATCTGGCTGGGCGAGATGGGGCCCGAGCGAGCCAGGCAGATCCGCGACCTGGGGACGCCTCCCCACCACTTCGAGCAGATCAACGCGCTGGCGGTCTGGCCGGACTGGGCGGGGCCCGTCCGGCTCGCGCTCGGCGGTCTGCTGGCGCGCGGGGTGCCCATTCTCTCGCCGCCGCCGAGGCCCCCGCTCCTGGTCAGCGGCAGCGACGACACCACCATCCGGTTCTGGGACCTCCAGAAGCGGTCGCTCCTGGGAACGTTTTGCACGGCGGGCGCCGCCGGGGAGGGGAACGACCCGATCCGGCCGGAAGGCTTGCGGGAGCTGGAATGGGTGCTCTTCACCCCGGACGGACATTTCGACTCCTCCGAGGACGGCCGGCGCCTGGTGCGGTTCCGCCGGGGGGAGGCCGGGCGCGACCTGGAGCAGTTCGACGACACGGCGCTCTACTCCCTGGAGCTGACCGATTCCCTCCGATCGGGCCGGAGCCTCGAGCCGGTGCCGCTTCAGGAGCCGCCTCCGGTGGCCATCGATCCCCCGACCCGGGATGATCCCACGCTCGCCGAGACGCGGCTGAGGATCTCGCTCAGCGCCGGCGACCTGCGCGACGTCCGGATCTACCACAACGGCGTGCCCATCCCCAGCGGACTCGAGCCCGCGGGGCCCCCGCTGCCGGATCGCCACGAGGTCCCCGTCCGCCTGGTCCCCGGGGCCAACCGGTTCTACGCGATGGCCGGCCGCGAAGGGGCCTACGACAGCCGGTCCGAGGAGGTTGAGGTGGTCTTCGAGGGGACCACCGACCCGGGGCGCCTGCACGTCATCGCCCTCGGGGTGGGGGATTACGATCGCGAGAAGCTCACCTTCGCCAAGCGCGACGCGGAGCGGCTCAGCCAGGTGCTCCACAACCGGGGGCTGAACGCGGGCCAGCAGCGCGGCAAGCGGCACCTGCTGACGGACAGGCAGGTCAACCCGGGCACCGTGACCCGGGCCTTCGCCGACATCGCGCGAGAGGTGAAGGGGCATCCGCAGGATACCGTGGTGCTCTTCCTGGCCGGCCACACCGGGGTCTTCGACAGGGAGCGGTTCTGCCTGCTGCTGCCGAGCTATCCCTTCCCCCCCGAATCCCCGCTGATGGTGGCCGCGCGCGGGGCGAATCCCCCGGTCGCGCCCGGCGCGACGGTCCGGCCGCAGGACCTCCTCCCCGTCAGCTCCCTGGTGGTCAACCTGATGCGGCTGGAGGCGCTGAACCGCCTTGTGATCGTCGATGCCTGCCAGGCAGGGGCGATCCTCTCCGATCCCCAGGTCGATGCGATCCGGAAGTGGATGGAGATCGGCTCGCGCAAGGCCCGGACGGCTTACCTCATGGCCACGCGGCGCGGCGAGCCGGCCCTCGAGGTCGAGCCGCTCCGGCACGGCCTGTTCACCTACGCCCTGCTCCGCGGCATGCGGGAGATCCCGGCCCGGGAGGAACGGCCGGAGGTCAACAAGCTGAAGCTCCGCGCGGACGCCGACTACAGCGCCGACGGCACGATCACGACGGCCGAGCTCGACGCCTACGTCCAGGAAGTCCTGCCCCCCCTGGCCAGGCTCTTCCCGGATCTGGTCGTGAGGCGGAGCGCGGAGCCCGCCGCTCCCGTCGAACCGCGCGAGCCGCTCGACCAGTCTCTCCGGCTGAAGGCCACCCGGACCTCGTTCCCGCTGCTGCGGCTGGGCGCCGCGGCCCCCCCCGGCGGATCGTGAGGCCGGCCCGGGGGCGAGGGCCGTACGATCCCTATGGCCGGGCGAAAAGGCTCTCCGGGGAGACGCCCGGCGGGATGTAGCAGAACGCCTCCTGCTGCCGGCCGCTGAGGTCGAGGACCATCTGCCGCACCGCCCTGCCGAACTCCCCGAGGGTCAGCGGCTGGTCCTGAGCCTTGCCGGCGGCGACGACCTGCCGGAAGGCGTTGGTCACCCCGAGGGCGAACCGGCCGTGCTGCTCGGGCACGTCCACGCCGCTGGGCCCCTCCCTCGACGCCACGAACGTGATCACCCGGCGCTCGCGCTGGAGGTCACGCACCCAGGGCTTGATCGAGCCGGCGAACGAGGCCGGCGCGAGCTCGTGGACGCCGTCGAGGAAGAGCACCACGCGGCAGCCGTACTGGGCCAGCTCCCCGAGGCGCTCCGAGAGGTCGCGGGCCGGGATCAGCGGCCGCAGGCCGGACTTCTGGATCTGCTCGGTGTCGGTGGCCGCGATGGCGGACGCCCCGTCGACTTGCAGGACGTGGGCGGCGATCACCAGGACCACGATGTCCCCCTTGCGGATCCGCCCGCTACGCATCCATTCGCCGAGCTTCTCGAGCCGGTCGCCGATCGCCTCGGCCGACGCCTTCTCCCCGGTCAGGACCGTTCGATCCGCGTCCGGATCCTGGGCGGTCCTGGCGCCATCGGGCGAGACGAGGTGGTCGTTGACGAACCGCGAGAGCGACTCGGCGTCCCTGGCGGCGAACGGGATGGCAGGCAGGAGCGTCCGGTCCCGGTATTCCCCCAGGCCCAGGCCGAGGACGTGGAGCCGCGGCTTCGGCGCCTCGGGGGGATGCACGTCGGGCGGCGGCACGTAGACCATGTCGATGGATTCGACTCGCCTGCTGCCGTTCTCATTCGCCGCCTCCACCGCCAGGCGGACCCTCCGATTCGGCGCGAGCTGGACCTGGATCCTCTCGGTGACCATGTCCTTCGGCTCCGCGAGCCGGGCCAGCTCCAGGGCACGCTCGTCGAAGGTCACGCGCCGAGCCCCGATCTTCGACGTGCCCGCCGCATGGATCGTCAGGCCGACCTGCGGGTTGGGCACGCTGACCAGCCAGACGACCCCCGGCGCGGGGAGCCGGATACCCTGCTCGACCGACGAGAACGCGATCCGGGGAGGCGGCTGGTCGTACGCCTCGCGCTCCGGGGGGGCCGCCGCGGCCTTCAGATTGGCCTGCTCCGGAGCGATCCTGGCATCGCCCGTGATCCAGAGCCGCTGCAGGAGGACCGGTTGCATCATCGTCCCGGCGAAGGCGCCGATGGGGACGAAGTCGGTCGGCCGGGCGGTGCGATAGTCGGCGTTCAGGTGCCAGCCGAGATACCTCGAGTCCCCCTCGATGGACGTGTCGTAATACCCTCGCGGCGTCCAGACGACCCACTCCTTGTCCGCGCCCAGCATGAGCGTCAGCGCCGGGCTGTTCCGCTTCGTCGTCCCCATCAGGGGCATCGGCACCTCGAGGACCCCGAGGGGCGGCGGGAAGAACATGAGCCGCTTCACCCAGACGGCGATCACGTCGAGATGGGGGGCCAGGCCGTCGACCCGGCCCAGGAACGCCGCGATCTCCTGGCTGGTCCGGTAATCCGTCCTGCCGGTCCCCCTCCGTTCGACGCCCGCGGCCAGGATCACATCCGCCGGCAGAAGTCCCATGCCCGCCGCGAAGCCGCCGGGATCGAGACGGGCGACTTCCCACGAGCCGTCCGGGCGCTGCCGGAAGCCGGCGCCCAGCCCCGGCAGTGTGTCGCAGCCCGCGAGCGGATAGATCATGACCGTCTGGTCGAGCGAGCCGCTGGCCAGCCAGCGGCCGTCGGGCGAGGCCACGAGCGACACGACGGGGCTGGAATGCCCGGTGAACACGCGCGTCCGCCGCCCGGTCTCCAGGTCGTAGATCACCACCCCCGATTCGCAGCCGATGGCCACCGTGGGGCGCTGGTGCTCCGGGCCGGGCGGGATGAAGGCCCACGACCACCAGTTCCGCTCGGTCTCCCGGTTCAGGTCGAGCGGAAGCCGGCGGCCGCCGGGGCCGACGAGCTGAGGGTCGTACCTCGAGATGCTCCCCTCCACCGACCAGCCGTTGTAGGTGCGCAGCCCGAAGGTCAATTCGTTGCGCGGGACGTTCAGGGCCCTGCGTTGCGAGAAGTCGAATCCCTCGTAAGTCGCCGGGGGACGATTGCGGTCGATCGGCTCGCGGATGAACCCGACGGCCTGGCTGTCCCGCGTGAACCCCAGGTCGAAGGGGGTCGAGCCCTGCCCCCGGATCTCCGCGGGCGGGTTTCGCAGCTCGTTCATGTCCTGGACGAAGATGGATTGAGCCGGCCCGGCCGAATACGCCAGCAGTCTGCCGTCGGGGCTGAATGCCGTCGCGTGGATCAGCCCGGCGATCCTCCATCGCCGGAGGAGATTGCCCTGGGGCATCGCCCTGAGTTCGAGGTCGCAGGCCATCGTCATCGGGTCGATCGTGTCGGCCCGGTCGCTCTTGATCGAGACGGCCAGGAAACGCCCGTCCGGGCTGTAGGCGAGGGACTCGACGGGGCCCTGCTCGGGGCGGGTCCCGAGGTCCGCCGGGACGAGCTGGCCCTGGTCGGCCAGGTCGAACCGGAACAGTCGCCCCCCTTCGTGGCCGACCGCGATCGACCGGCCATCCGGGCTGTAGGCCAGCGTATTGATCGGGCTGGGGTGCTGCGCGGGGCCGATCCCCACCTGAACACCCCGGACGAAGTCCCAGACCCGGAGGGCGCCGTCGGCGCCTCCGGTGGCGAGCCGCCGGCCGTCGCGGCTGAATTTCAGTGACCGGATCTCCCCGATCCGCTCCCGCTCGCCGAGCGCGGCTCGCGGGCGGAAGTCGTCGCCATTGCGCTCCCAGAGGATGAGGGGCTGATGGATGGTCTGCGAGACCCGGCCCCCGGAGGCGAGGAAGCGGCCGCTCGGGTCGAAATCCAGGCAGAGGACCGAGTCGCGATGCCCGATCTCGCGGGGATCGAGTCTCTCGGGCGGCAGCAGCCGGGCGATCACCTCGCCCGTGGGCACGCGCTCCCGGCCAGGGATCCGGAAGATCGTCAGGTCCCCGCGGCGGTTCTCGACGCCGAATCCGCCCACGGCCAGTATGGACTGGCCCTGGCCGTCCGGCGGGCTCGCGGCCATGGCGTAGATCGTGCCGGCGGGGCCCCGCCAGATCGGCGGCCGGATCGACCGGGCGAGCCTCGGCCGATCCTGGAAGTCCCAGACCTTCACGACCTTGTCCTCGCCGCCGCTGAGCAGGGTCACGTTGTCCTGCCAGAGCAGGCTCCGGACCCGCGCATGATGCCCGCCGGTCTCGACCGTCAGGATCGGCTTCCGATAGTCCTTGACCTCGTCCTGAGCCCGGGCGGTCTGCACGTGCCAGTGCTCGGCGCCGGTTCCCAGGAGGGCGATGAGCGCCGCCGCGACCGCGACCGGCGCGTTCAGGAGCTCACCAGCGTGCGCCGGGCGGCGACATCGGGACGTTCGCGTTTCCATCGTGCACGGCTCCAGCCACAGGTCTCATGCAACACCAGCCAACGAGGTCCTTACGCCCCGCCGGACGGGATGGGACGTGGATGCCGGGGGAAACGGGGAGGATTCCCGGCCCGGACCACCCGGCAAGGCGTCCGTCCGGCTCGACAGGATGGATCCCGCCTAATTCAGCATGATGGACTCCCGGGGGGGAAGCAAGCTCGTTGATCCCCAGCGGCTGCCTCGTGTCCCCGCGGCATCGTGCTGCGACGAGGCTCAGCGTCAGCTCGATCGAGCACCGGCCGTTGCCCCGGCGTCCGAGGTTCCGCTGAGCCGAGGCGCGGCCCGACTTCGCCCGCTTCAATCTCCGATCAGGAGGGCAGCCCCGGCGAGCCGTCCGAGGCTGGCGGGCACGATCGATCGGAGGGCCTCGCGCACCGCGCCCGGGTCCGTGATCGGCTCGCCGTCTGACTGGAGCTTCAGCTTCCCCGCCTCGACCGCGAGGGCCATCTCGCGGACGATCTCGGCCCGATCTCGGGAACCGTCGAGCAGCGGCAAGACCAGGCGGTCGATCTCCTGGATCGGGGTGACGTGATTGCGGAGGCTGACGAGACGCTCATTCCTCGCGGCCTGATGCCGTGCCAGCGCCCCGGCGCGGGGACGCTCGCCCGGCACCGCGGCGATCGGCGGGTCCGTGGTATGAAAGTCCACCAGTTGCAGGAGGTGACAGCGGAGGAGCATCGGGAGGAACTGATCTCGATTCGCCCCCGCCGAGGATTCGGACCACCCCAGGAGATCCACGCACGACGCCCAGAGCCCCTCGACGTCGGTGGACCTCGGCCAGAGCCTGTAGAGCGCAACCAGCGCGGCCTTGATCAGGGGTTCGTCCGCCGTCCGGCGGTCCCCGAACATCGTGACGAAGGACTCCCGGTCCGAGGAAGCGAGATCGGGGTCCGGCTTCTCGGGCCGGGCCAGCGCGGCGATCCGGAGCGACCGGACCGCCTCGGGGACGGGGCGATCGAAGGTCATGACCCCGGAATGGCAGAGCAAGCTCTGCCGGAAGGGCCGGTTAAGGGCGAAGTCGATGTACTGCTCGCGCCGGATCAGGTCGGACCCGAGCTGGCCGACGACTCGCCGGAAGTCCTCCGGGAGCGTCACCTCCTCGATGCTCAATGTGGCATGGCTCACGTAGCGAAGCCCGGCGGATTCCGCGTGCGCCGCGAACTCGTGGAAGTAGACGGGATGGACCTCCTCCTCGAGGAACTCGTGGAAGATGTAGGCGTCGGCGAACTTCTCGTACTTCTTGATCTCCTCGCGAAGGTAGCGTGCGTAGGGCCCATCCTGCGGGGTGGCGGTGCTCGCGATGAAGTCGAGCGCGGCCCGCGCCTGCTGGACCCGGGCGGTCGGGTCGGCGATCCCCCGGGTGTGGTAGCACATCAGGTCCCGGACCGTGCCCCGGAGCCCCCAGCCCGGAAGGGTGTTGTAGCTGACGTACGCGACGCCGTCGGGGGCGAGGTGGCGCTTGCAGATCTGGAGGATCTTGTCGCGCACCGGCGCCGGCACCCACGAGTAGACCCCGTGGCAGAGGATGTAGTCGAACCGCCCGAAGGAGTCGTCGAACTCCATCAGGTCGAGGGCCCGGAGCTCCACGTTCTCGGCCCCGACCGCCTCGATCATGGCCCGCCCCTCGTCCACCTGTCGGGTCGAGAGGTCGATGCCCAGCAGGGACGCCCCGGGGAGCGTCTGGGCGATGGTCAGCAGGTTCCCTCCGTCGCAGCAGCCCAGCTCGAGGACGCGGCATCGCCCGACCGGGGTCGGGGTCATCCCGTGCAGGATTGCCATCGTCGCCATCCGGTCCGGATGGGTCATCGGGATGAAGGCGCCCTTGTAGGGCAGCTCATCGTAGCTGTTCGCGGTGGCTCCGCTCATCCGGTCTGTCCTCCGGCCTCGCGCGTGCGCAGGTAATGGGAAGGAGATCGAGAGGACGCCGCGATCGGGTCCGCAGGAGGCCGACGGGTGGGGACATGAAGCCAACCATCCGCCGGCCGCCGATCGGCAGGATTGCCTACTTTTCTGCTGCGAAGCAAGGCATCATCTGATATTGTCACGATTCCGCGAGGCGGCCCGAAAGGTCGAGGTGGGACGCGACGGCCGGCCCGGGGCCGGGGTCGACGCGCCCGCGGCGGAATGGCGATGGCCGATCGCGTGCTTGGGATGGTCACGGCTAAACGCGTTGATGTCGAGAAAGCCGGATTTTTTTCCCGAGCAGAGTCCTGTTTTCGCGGTAGGGTCGTACTAGAAGGCGAAGGACATGAGGGCGAGCGGGACGGGCTCGAAACGGCGATCCGGTCCCAGGCCTTGCCTCTCCGCGAAATCGATCGAGGCTTTCTCGTTCCGGAATCTCATCCTCTCCTGGAGTTGGAGTCGGAGACTGGAAGCGTGGCAAATCTCAGTCGAGCCTCGGCGATGTCGACGATCGGCCCCGCAGGACGATCGGGAGGGAGAGGGCTTTCTTGATCAGCAAGAGGGCGTCTTAGAACGTTGATCAGGGTCCCCGAGGCGAGCCGGAATTCACCTCGAGGTGCCTTGGGAATGCGATCCATCTCTTGCCTCGTGAGTCGATCTGGTAAGATCGAGCTTATACGAGGCGGGATCGGGGTCGGTGGATTCCCGCACGGTCGACCATGGCTTCTTGCTGCTCGGTTTCTCTGGTTGGTACGAGATCGAATGTCCCCGATCGGGGCCTCGTGGCCCTGCAGTTCGGGCGCATCGGTGTTCAGTCAATTTCCCAGCGCATTTCGACGAACAGGAGCGAACAATGCCGATTTACATGAACTACGACGGGGTCCAGGGCGACGTCACGGCCAAGGGGCACGAGAAGTGGATCGAGCTGAACAGTTGCCAGTGGGG
>JAXMBE010000040.1:0-81829 GCA_046349995.1 Isosphaeraceae bacterium
TGGCTGGCCAGGATCGCCGGCCAGCCGGCGGGCGGCGGCTCGCTGGCGATCCAGGGCGGCCTGGCCATGATCTGCGGGGACGGGACGCTGCCGCGATTCCGCGGCCGGGGCGTGCAGAACGCGCTGCTGCGGGCCAGGCTGGAGCACGCCTGGGCGGCCGGCTGCGACCTGGCCGCCATCTGCACCGCGCCGGGCAGCGGCTCGCAGCGGAACGCGGAGCGCCAGGGGTTCCGGGTCGTGTGCGCCCGGACGATGATGCTCCGGCCGTGATCGGAGGATCGACCATGGCGCGGATCAGCCGTAGAGCTTGTTCGCCTTCCCGTAGGTGATCTTCGGCGCCTTGATCAGGCCGCCGGCCACCTTCTCGCCCAGGGGATCGATGTAGACCCGACCCGGCTTTTTGGAGTTCCCCGGGTCGGTGTTGTTCACGTGGATGTTGAAGATGAAGGCATGATCGCTCTCCGCCGTGAACCAGTGGACGTTGTCCTTGTGGTCCGAGATGGTGGAGAACTCGCCGGGCTTGAAGTTGCGGTCGATCGTCGGGCGGATCAGGTAGTGGTCCTTGTGGTCCTCCACGCGGTCCCAGTGGCGGCCGCGGAGCGTGCCGTGGAGCACCAGGAAGCCCGTCGCCATGTTGTCGTGCCCGTGGGGGATGACCGAGCGTCCCTTCGCCATGGCGAAGATCTGACGCCCGAAGACCAGGTCCGTGGGCAGCCCCGAGACCCGCGAGAAGTCGGGCGGGAGGCTCCTGGCCCCGACCGCGGGGTAGTCCACCGTCGCGGCCATGCGGTCGAAATCCAGGGTCTTCAGCAGGGCGGGGAGGTCCACCCGGCCGTAGAGCGCCTCCAGGCTCTTCTGGAACTCGACGTCCTTCACCCTGTGGTCGGCCACATCCTTGCTGATGGCGTGCAGCTCCCGGAACCAGCCGTCGATGATCGGCTGCACATCCTTGCCGAAGAGCCGATGCCCGTACAGCCCCTCGATAAGGGCCACGGCCGTGAGCGATTGCAGTGCCTGGCGGGTGAATTCGCGGCGAGATGCGCCTTCGGGCGTGGATCGTGCGTCCCTCGACATGGCGGTGGCCTTCCCCGGAGTCCCGGATTGAGGCAGGGCTGATTGTCCTGGATGAGCGTGCGACCGATTCGAGCGCTTGATTGTAGGGTTGCGACCCGCCCGCAACCAGCCTCACGAAGCAATCGCATCCATTCATCGAATCCCCTCACGAACCCAATAAACCCGACATCGCGGCGAATTGCTTTCGAAGGATCGGTTCGCAGCCCTCCGACGTTCTTTTTCCAGGCGGAGAGAATCATGACGCCGAACTCCACGCCACGGGCAGGGGCCCGGCTGGCCATCGTTGCACTGGCCGGCATGCTGCCGATGATCTCAGGCTGTTCAGCCATCCTCGCCAACGCCGTCCAGACGAGGCAGGTCGAGCAGCGGTCGTTCACCGTCCAGGGTCAGCCCGAGGTGGTCGTGGAGACGTTCAACGGCGCCATCCGCGTGGAGGCGGTGTCGGGCGGTAAGATCGACGCGATGGTGACCAAGACCGGGGCCGGCAGGAATCAGGAGGCGGCCGAGTCCCAGCTCGATCAGGTCAAGGTGGACTTCGCCCAGGAGGGAGACACGGTGCGGATCGTCGCCAGGCGATCGGGTCCGAGCCTCTTCGGCTCGTCCGGGGCGGAGATCGACCTCAGGTTGCCCCCGGGCTCCTCCCTGAAGCTGACCACGAGCAACGGCGAGCTCGCCGCCCATGGCGTCCAGGGGGGAGTGGTCGCGCGGTCGTCGAACGGTCAAATCGACGTCATCGGCGGCGCGGGCAAGCTGGATCTGGAGACGAGCAACGGCCGGATCATCGTCGAGGCGTCCGGCGCGCAGCTCGACGCGCGGTCTTCCAACGGGAACGTGAGCTTCGCGGGGACGCTGAGCAAGGGCTCCCACAGGCTGCACACAAGCAACGGCAACATCCACCTCGGGCTGCCCTCGGCGGATTCCCTCCAGTTCGCAGCGAGCACGTCCAACGGCACGGTGAAGAGCGGCTTCGAGGGACTCCAGACCCTGCAAGGAAAGCCCGGCGGCCATCACTGGTCGGCCTCGACGGCTTCGGGCGACGGCGCGGCAATCGACGTCGAGCTCGAGACCAGCAACGGCAACATCCGCGTCGAGCCGCTGCGGCCCGCCGAGGCCCCGGCGACTCGCTAAGGAGGGGGCCACACGTCGCTTGAGGCTGGGGGGAATCCAGGAACAACCCCAGCCAGGTGCCTGGCCTGACCCGGCAGGCGGCAAAGGCCTCGCGCTAGGTCTTCCCCGAGGTGCTCGACCCGGGTTCGCGCAGCGACTCGATCATCGCCGAGTAGGCGGACGTCAGGACGCGCCGGCTGAGCATGCCGATGACCCGCGTCGGGTCGTGAGACTCGACGACCGGGATCTCGTCGATGTTCAGCTCGGTGAGATACCGGAGCGCCGTGTGCAGCGTGTCCTCGGGCGTGACGGTCAGGACCGGTCGTGTCGCCAGGTCGTCCGCCAGCACGAGCGGCCCCCACTCCGAGCCGACGAGCGCCAGCCGCAGGTCGCGCAGGGTGAAGACGCCGGTCAGGTGCCCCTGGCCGTCGACCACCGGGAAGACCGTCTCGCTGGAGCGTGCCACTCGCTGTACCAGCTCCTTGAACGGCGTGGCCGCGGCCACCGGATCCAGGCCGGTCCGGCGGAACGGGACCTCGCCGACCCGGATCCGGTCGAGGACGTCCACGACGAAATCGCCCTGGTGCGCGGGACTATCGATCGGGCTGGAGACCTGCTCCTCGTAGATCGTCCAGCGGCGGGAGATCGCCATGTTGAGCGAGCAGACGAGCATCAGCGGCACGAGCAGGCTGTACGAGCCGGTCATCTCGCTGACCATGACGATCGAGGTGAGCGGCGTCTTGGAGACGCCCGCGAAGAACCCGCCCATGCCGACGAGCACGAACGCGGCGGGGTCGACGTGCGAGATCGGCAGGAATCCCGTGATGAGCTGCCCGTAGAACCCGCCGATCATCCCGCCGATCAGCATCGACGGCCCGAACACGCCGCCGCTGCCGCCGGAGCTGATCGTGAACCCGGTCGCCACGATCTTCAGCACCGAGAGCGTCAGGAGCAGACCCATGCCCATGCGCGGCACGAACGGCGACTCGCCGTCCAGGGTCAGCTCCGGGGGCATCCCGATCGCTCCCCACTGGACCCAGCCATAGCCCCCGGTCATCACCTCGGGATAGGCGAGCGCGACCAGGCCCAGCAACAAGCCCCCGACGGCCGGCTTGAGCTGCCTGGGGATCGGCATCGGCTTGAAGAGGCGATCCCTCAGCCCGTAGAAGACCCGGACGTAGAGCCAGCCGAACGCCGCACAGACGATCGCCAGCCCCGCGTAGACCGGCAGGTCGCGCAGCCCCTGGAAGGACCGGACGGGGAAGCCGAAGATGGGCCTCGGCGTGATGAACAGGGCGAAGGTGGAGTAGGCCACGATCGAGCTGGCCAGGCAGGGCAGGAGCGCCGCGGCCTCGAAGGCCGTCGTCGAGTAGAGGACCTCGCACCCGAACAGGGCCCCGCCCAGCGGCGCCCGGAAGATGGCCCCCACGCCCCCCGCCGCGCCCGCGAGCACCAGCAGCCGCCGCTCGCTCGCCGGCAGCCTCAGCACGCGCGCCAGGAACGAGCCGAATCCCGAGCCGATCTGGGCGATCGGCCCCTCCTGGCCGGCCGAGCCGCCCGTGCCGATCGTGATGATCGACGCCGCGGCCTTGATCAGCGGCACGCGGGTCCGGATCATCCCGCCGCCGTGGTGGAACGACCGGATCATCGCGTCGGTGCCGTGCCCCTCGGCCTCGGGAGCCCAGGTGAAGACCAGGACGCCCGAGACCAGCCCGCCGACCGTCGGCACCAGCAGCACCAGCCACCAGGGCCAGGGATACGTCACCACCTGCGGCTCCCCTTCGAGCGTCGGCGGCATGTGGAAATGCAGCAGATCCCCCAGGGCAAACGTGTACATCGCCTGGAGGCAGACCAGGAACCCCGCCGCCCCCAGCCCGGCGATCACGCCCACCAGCGGGCTGCAGAGCCCCACCCGCCCCACCCCCGGCGTCGCCCAGAGCGCGGCCAGACGCTGGAATCCTTGACTGGGGCTCGTGCTCAAGTCTCGCATCCCTGGCTGGAAGTCCACCTTGTGGGAATGGACGCAATCAACACCGCTCAGCGCCGCTCGCGAAGGGTGGTTCCCGAAGGCGGCTCGCCCCGGACGACGACGTTCCGACGATTCGAGGAAGGAGTCGGGTCGCCGATCGGGGGCCTGGTCTCGCTGAGGGCTCCAGCCGTGAGGAGGCGAGGTTCCACCTCCTTCAAGTCGGTCGCGGCCTCGGCCATGGCCTCGTCGATCGAGGGAAATCGGCACCTCCGGACCACTTTGAGGATGGAGGTCTCCAGGCTCACGGGCAGGTGAATGATCATCGGGCCTCATCTCCTTGATGCTCAATCTATCAGGGGCCTCCCAGGTTTGCCAATTCTGGCCGGCGCACTCGCGAAGGATCGTCGGTGGGAAGGTGGATGAAAAGCAAAGCCCCGGACTGGCTCCATCGTCGCGGATTCCGTGGCGCGATCACGCCTCGATCCGGATTGGTGGAGTAGGCGGGCCGGCGGAGGTTCGCGCGGGTCGGATCGGCCCGAGGAAATTCGGATTCCGCGGGGGAGGAAAAGTCCGATGGACTCCAGGACGTTCAAGCTGATGGTCTTCTACGCGCACAATGCCTGCGGCAGTGACGACGTGGCGCTGGCCAGGGCGGAAATGGCCAGCGCCGGGCGCATCCTCGGCAGGTACGGCATCCAGCTCTGCATCTGGCCGGACGACCGTGGACCGCACCAGAACACGATCGTCCCGAAGCTCTCGGGCTTCCTGGGCTTCGAGCGCGACGTCGACCCCTTCGCGGACAACCTGATGATCCGGCGCTGGGTCGGGGCGCAGTTCCCCAAGCAGATCGAGCACTGGCTCCCGGTCGTCTTCTGCCGCTTCCGGATCGAGAACGAGAGGGCGGCCGGGCTGACGTTCCCGGACAAGGCGGGATGGCCCATCCCCGGCCTCAAGAAATACGTATTTATCAACACGAATAAATTGACCAGCGAGACGAATCTTTACAAGTCCGTGCTCGCCCATGAGATCGTGCACGCGGCGGGGGTCGCCGACGAAAACAAGACCAATACGAATAACCTGATGTATGAAAATGCCTCCCTTCAGAAGGCCGGGAAGGACGGCCTCTCGCTCGACGCCTCGCAGCTCGGGCTGATGTCGAACGTCTTCTTCCAGAAGTAGATAGAAGGTGCGTGGTTCTACGGCAGGAGGAATTCAGCTCGCTCGAAAAGGCCGGACCTGTCCGAAGGGGTCAGTCTGCGATTTGGCCCCTTTCCCCTCGGGTGGCGGTGGCGGTGGACGCCTGAGACGGCACGGATTTCGCAGGGGACCCGCAGGGATTCACTGCTCTTGCGAGTGCTTGCTGAGGACGATCCATGTCGACCACCACGACGACGCCCCCGGAGGATCCGACCGGAGAGTATCCCGCGATTGCCGAGCGAGCCCCGCGCGTGTCCGTGGCCTTCGGGGGTGCGACTCACGCCGGGCGGGTTCGTCCGAAGAACGAGGACCAGTTCCTCATCGCGAAGCTGGCCAAGTCGATGCGCATCTGCGCCTCCAGCCTCAACGAGTCGGAGACCACCCGGTTCTCGGACGAGGAAGGCTACCTCATGATCGTCGCCGACGGCATGGGCGGGGTCGCCGGCGGGCAGGAGGCCAGCGCGATGGCCGTGCGGACCGTGGAGCGATTCGTCCTCGATGTCATCCAGTGGTTCCTTCACCGCGAGGGTCAAGAGCAGGAGGCGCTCCGGGCGGAACTTCGCCAGGCGCTGCAACGCGCCGACAGGGAGATCGTGGAGCGGGCGGATCTGGAACCCCGGCTCAACGGCATGGGCACGACCCTGACTCTGAGCTACAGCGTGGGGGGCGATCTCTTCCTGGCCCACGCTGGCGATTCTCGGGGCTACCTCTTCCACGACGGCCGGCTCGAGAGGGTGACCTCCGATCACACCCTCGTTCAGCTCCTCATCGACGAGGGCGCCATCTCCGAGGAGGACGCCCGCGAGCACCCCCGCCGGCATGTCATCACCAACGTGGTCGGCGGCCCCGATGAGGGCGTCCGGGTGGAGATCCATCGGCGGTCCCTGCGCGACGGCGACGTGCTCCTGCTCTGCACCGATGGCTTGACCAGTGAACTGACCGACACCGAGATTGCACGCCTGATCTCCGAGAACCCCGACCCCGGACAGTGCGCTCAGCGCCTCATCGACGCCGCCCTGGCCGAGGGCGCGAGGGATAATGTCACCGTCGCCCTCGCGCGATACTCGATCAGCTCAAACCAAAGTGCCTGAGCCGATCGATCAAGGAATCAGCAGGCCCTAGTGTCCAGCGACCGACGGTCTGTGATCGCTCGGTCGAGTTTGGATCACCCGTTCATCGACTCTCGGAGTTCCCCGCCGCGTCGGGCTTCTTCTTGTTGTCACTCGTGTCCCCGCCCGAGGCCTTCTGATCCTTCTCGGGCCTCTCTAACTTCTTCCGCGTTTCGTCGTTCGGGTCGATGTATTGCTCGGGCCTGGCGGCGATGTCCGGCGAGTAACCAGAGACCTCCGAGCCGGCACGCCTGCGGTAGACGATGCGGCATTCCTTGATTTTCGTCACGTCGGACTGACTGCGGCTCGCGGTGCGCCCGAGCCTGGCCACCTTGGCGAGCTCCAGCGGCAACTGAGGCCCGAGTTCGGCGGTCCGGGAGCCCTCGACCTTGACGGTCCGCGAACCTGCGTCGACCTCCTCGGCCCGGACGATCTCGTGCCCATCGGGGAAGTGCCGGTCCATCAACCTCTCCGCGCGATGTCGGTATCGGGTCGGCCAGCGATTCGTGTTCTCCGGCATCCCGACGACGCCGAAATCCTTGTCCTGGTAGACGTAACGGACGCTCTGGTCGCTCACGCATCCCACGGAGAGGCAGGCCAGAATCGCCACGATCGAGATCGTTGCGCGCATGGAATCCTCCTGCGACGGCGCGAACCGTCCTTCTCCTCAAGGACAGAGGGTGGCGATGCCCGGCGTCAAGGCACGCGCGGGCAGGCCTGGCCGAAACAGCTCGGAGGTGCGTGCTCGAGAGTGACGGGGTACCAAAGCAAGGTCCGTGCCATTCGTCCCCCCCAAAGGGCCGAGGTCCGCTCATCTCGGCATAAATTCATCGAAGCCTCGGGGCTCAGGAGAGCAGAGGTCGCCATTGAGTCTGGAGCGACCAGTCCAGAAAATCCGTCGGCCGAGCCGTTTTCCTGCAACTTCGCGGCTCGCTGAACAGATCGTATGGGGTAGGGCGTCCGTGCGCCGTCGTCGGCAAGCGGCACGCACCGGCACCCCATCGGCACGACTCCGGAGCCGCAGCCATGACGTCCGCCGCACGCATCGAGGCGAACCGCCGAAACGCCCAGAGATCGAGCGGGCCGAGGACCGAGGCCGGCAAGCAAGCCGTCCGGTTCAACGCCCTGAAGGACGGGCTCGACGTCCAGACCGCCGTCCTGCCGCACGAGGATGCGGACGCCTTCGAACGGCGCCGCTCGGCCTGGACCCGCGACCTGAGCCCCGGCGGCGAGGGCGGCGACTACCTGGCCGGGCGCGCGGTGACGCTCTCCTGGCAGCTCGACCGGGCCGACGCCGCCGAGCAGTCGGCCCCCGCGGTCGCCGCGGAACAAAGCCAAGACAGAGACCCTAATGCCTTATCCGGCGAGGAATTGCGTCCCGGACCCCGGGCCCGGTCGCGGTGCCGTCCGGCTCCGCGTCCGGCCCTGAGGACGGCGGCGGTCGGGCCCTCGTGGAGGCGGCCGGGCCGGCATCCCCGGGCGGGAGAGCCGGCGGGCAGGCCAATGGCCCTGGCCTCCTGAGGGCAGCCGCGCCTGAGCGAGGGCGGGCACGTCAAGGCCCAGCCCCATGCCGTGGGCCCTCATCCGGCCGTTCGGGCTACCTGCTCCCCCGGGGCGAAGGTTCGATGCCGGGGGGAGAGAATTGTGACTGTCGCTGGCCGCTTTGCCGTTATCCTGGAAGATCGGCGAGGGAGCACTGGCCGGCGATCCGGGGCATGGCCGCGAGGGAGAGACGGATGTGCGGGATTTGCGGGGCGGTCTGGATGAACGCGGAGGGGTCACTCTCGAGTGAGCACCTCTCGCGGATGATGGACCGGATCGTCCACCGCGGGCCGGATGACGCGGGGACGTACCGCGACGGGCATGCCGCGCTGGGGTTCCGGCGGCTCTCGATCGTCGACCTGGAGGGGGGGCACCAGCCGCTCTCCAACGAGGACGGCACGGTCTGGACGGTCTTCAACGGCGAGATCTACAACTTCCCCGCCCTGCGGCACCGGCTGGAGGCGAAGGGGCACAACCTCCGCTCCAGGGGCGACACCGAGGTCCTGGTTCACCTCTACGAGGACGAGGGGACGGGGCTGTTCTCACTGCTCCGCGGGATGTTCGCCCTGGCCATCTGGGACTCCGCGCGGAAGACGCTGATCCTGGGCCGCGACCGCCTCGGCCAGAAGCCATTGAGCTACCGCCATGACGGCGATCGCCTGGTCTTCGCCAGTGAGCTGAAGGCGATGCTGGCCCTGCCCGAGGCGATCGTTCCGAGGCAGGTCGATCCGCTGGCGATTGACGAGTACCTGACCTCTGGATATGTGCCCCACCCCAGGACCATCCTCCGGGGCGTGAACAAGCTGCCGCCGGCCCACTTCGCGGTCTGGCACGACGGCAGGCTGACCGTCGAGCGATACTGGAATCCCGACTGGAACCTCGAGCGCGTGCGGCCGATCGGTGAGGACGTCGAGGAGCTTCGGGCCACGCTGGGGGACGCCGTCCGCGAGCAGATGATCGCCGACGTGCCGCTGGGGGCGTTCCTGTCGGGGGGCATCGATTCGACGCTCATCGTCGGGCTGATGCAGAAGGCGAGCAGCCGGCCGGTCAAGACGTTCGCCATCGGCTTTCCGGACCCGGCCTACGACGAGACCGAGTACGCCGAGCTGGCCGCGCGGCACCTGGGGACCGAGCACCACACCTTCCGCGTCGAGCCGAGGGCCTGGGAGACGCTCCCCGCGCTGGCGTGGCAGTTCGACGAGCCGTTCGCCGACAGCTCCGCCCTGCCGACCTGGCACGTGGCCCGCGAGACCCGGCGCGAGGTCACCGTGGCCCTGACCGGCGACGCGGGTGACGAGCTGTTCGGCGGCTACGACCGCTACCGGGCCCTCGCCCTGACCGAACTCTTCCAGCGCCTGCCCGTCGCCCCCCGTCGCCTGATCGGCGCGACGGTGCCTCGCGTCCTGCCGCGGTCGGCGAGGTCGAGGACCCGGCTCCGCGGCCTTCAGCGGCTCTTCGAACGGATCAACGAGCCGGCGGCCGCGCTACCTCGGCTGGATGACGACCTTCGACGAGGCCGGACGCCTGGGCCTCTACTCCGACGAGCAGCTCGACGTGCTGGCCTCGTCCTCCTCAGCCCTGGACGACTTCACGCCCCACGACCCCGCGAAGATCCTCGCCCGGGCGTGCGCCTCGGCGAGCCGGCGCGACCGGGTAACCCAGGCCATGGTGGGTGACCTGCTCACGTATCTCCCGGGCGACCTGCTGGTGAAGGTCGACCTGGCGAGCATGGGGCACAGCCTGGAATGCCGCGCCCCGTTCCTGGACCACCGGGTCGTGGAGCTCGCCGCCGCGATGCCGCTGGACCGGAAGCTGCGATATCGCCCCGGGCGATCCAAGGTCGTGCTCAAGCGGGCCTTCGCCGACCTCCTCCCGCCGCCGATCCGCATCCGTCGCAAGATGGGGTTCGGCGTGCCCGTCGGCCGCTGGTTCCAGTCCGAGCTGAAGGACGAGCTGCACGCGATCCTGTTCGACCCCGCCTGCCAGGGCCGGGGCCTGTTCCGTCCCGAGGCCGTCCGTGACCTCGTCGCGGATCACGTCGAGGGCCGCCGTGAGCACGGGCACCAGCTCTGGGCCCTCGTCATGCTCGAGCTCTGGTTCCGGAACCATCTCGATCGAGGCGGCTGAGGTTGCCCGCGATCGAGGCCCGGGAGACAATCCAAGGATCGGAATCCTCTTCGTCGAGAGCCTGGCTTGTGGTCAGTGCCGAGGCACTCCGACCCCCTCCGACTCCCCCTTTCCAAGGGGGAGAGTCATTCCTTTCCCCCCTTGGAAAGGGGGGACACAGGGGGGTCTCCTGTGGTTTTCGACAGAGGCATCGGAATCCCATGTCGTCCAGGAACCAGGCCATGGCCACTGTCGAGGCGCTGCTCACCGCCGAGGAATTCGGGAACCGCCCCGACCCCGGCTACCCGGAGGAACTCGTCCGGGGAAGGGTCATCACGATGCCGCCACCGAAGCCACGACACGGCAAGATCTGCGGGCAGGCTTATTATCTGCTGAGGCTCCATGCGGACCAGCATGACCTCGGCCAACTCCTGAGCAACGACTCCGGCGTGATCACCGAGCGCGATCCGGACACGGTCCGCGGCGCCGACGTCGCCTTCTACAGCTACAAGCGGCTGCCGAAAGGCCCGATCCCGCCGGGCTATCTCGCCGTAGCCCCCGACCTGATCGTCGAGGTCCGCTCGCCCGATGATCGCTGGCAGCACCTGTTGAAGAGGGTGAATGAATATCTGGCGGTGGGCGTCACCTGCGTGATCGTGCTCGATCCCGAGCCGCGCACGGCCCATGTGTTCCACGCCGACCGTGCGCCTCGGCAACTCGGGCCGGAAGACGAGCTGACCATCCCCGACGTGCTCGGCGACTTTCAGTTCACGGTCGCGCGGTTTTTCGAGTGAGACCCGAGCGTGCCTCGCAATCTTCAAGCATATTCATCATCTTGAGATTGCGTACGTCAGACCGCCCTGGGGGAAGATGCGGACGGACGGACTGTCTCGTTGCTCCGACGCCAGGGAGCGCCGGGCGGCCTCCCATAACGCCGGCATCTCGGCGAACACGCGGACGGGGCCGAGCCTGGAGCCGATGCGGGCGTGGAGGGGAGGGGAGTAGACCAGCACGGCGCGGTCCACGACCAGCTCCCTCGCCCATCGGAGCATGAACGCGCTGGGTGCCCCCCTGCCGGAGAGCACTCGCTCGGCCATCGGGACCAGGCGACGGATCGCCCAGCCACCGGCGCCGCCGGTCGCCGCGATCAGCCCCATCGCGGTTCGCGGGAAGGAGCGATCGATCTCCTCGGGGTCGGTCCAGAAGAGGCCCGCGAGCACGCCCCCCGGCTTGCACGCCGCGCGGTGGTGGAGCAACACCTTGAAGCTCTGCATCGGGTCGCCCGGCCAGGGATGATTGCCGACCACGACGATGTCGGCCGGCGGCGCGTCGGGGGCCTGGAATCGCCGCCTCGCCTCAGCGGCCAGCAGGTCCTGGACCGCCCGCGGCCGGCCCGCCAGCACCCTGAGGATCTGTCCCGGGCCGCCGATCAGGTGGCTGATTGAGAAGCAGGGGCCGATCAGGTCCGCCGCCTCATGGATGGCCCGCCGCATCGGGTTGCCGGCGGCAGTTCCGCCCAGGAGGAGCCCCGCGTCGGCGCCTCCGGCCAGCCCCTGTCGGTGGAGGGCCCCGAGCGTGCTGCGGTGGCTGGTGCCGGGGAAGATCAGCTTGTACCCGCCCCCGAACCCGGCCTGGAGGTGGGGCAACACCGAACCGACGAGGATCCTCAGGCTCGCGCTCGCGACCGGCCGGAAGACCCGGACGGGGATCCCGGCCGAGGTCGTGCCGAGGTCGTCGTAGGCCGACAGGTCATCGACCGGCGGGCTGTAGCAGCGGTACCTCGCCACGATCTCGTCGCCCAGCCGCCGGCGCATCGCGGCCTCATCGACGGCGTGGTGGCGGCCGACGCCGAGGCTGATCGTGACGTCCTCGACCCGGCAGCCGGCCTCGTGGATCCGCCGCAGGATGCAGGGCAGGGCCTCGCGGACCGGCGTCCAGCGCGAGGGGTCGTCGACGACGATCGCCACCGAGGATCCGGCCCCGAGAAGCCTCTCCAGTCGCGGCATCTCGACGGGATCCTCGAGCGAGGCCTCCAGGGCGGGGGGATACTCGGTGATCGGCTCCTCGAGGCGCGGCCACACGACGGCCGACTCGTCCGCATCGAGCCAGTCGGGGCCTTCCAGCGCGAGGGTCTCCCCGGGTCCCCACGGGATCCCCAGGCCGGGTGTGCTCGGGCGGGTCGGATTTCCGGGATCATCGCCATGCTTCATGGAGGGGCATCCCTCGTTCGAGGCCGTGCTGAGCCCGCAGGATCGTCCCTGCCAGGGTACGGGAGATCTTACCGAAGGCGCAGCACCCAGACTTCCCGAACCGAAAGTGTCAGGGCTCTCGTGGACGCTTGGAGAATTCGCTCAACGGGGCCGATATGGGGAAAGCTGGGGAGTCACGGAGGGTTCCAGGTGCATCAGCCGCGCCAATAATCCGGGTGGGACGATGGATCGACCTGAGCGGAGCCGTCGACGGTCAACGCAATTCTCCCCGTGGGGCGAGGGCCTGGAAGGACGCCAACTGCTCAGCGGCTCCACCTGGCCCCCCTACGTCTCGAAGGCGGAACTCTTCCGGCTGCTGCACGAGCCCAAGGGCTACCCCGCCGTCCGGCCGAATACGCCCGTCCTCCCGTACGGCACTCCGTCCAGACTCGCCACGTTCATCGATCCCTCGGCGCGGATCGTCAACGGCTATGCGGTCATCGTGGGGACGATCGCCTTCGTCGCCCCCTATTCCACGCTCAACGCGCACGGCGGGATCATCAAGATCGGCGCGTCGGCCATCCTCGACAATGCCGCCTTGATCGCCAATCCCACCCCCTCGCGGACCGCGCCGGCACCGCAGGTCCGGATCGGGGACCAGGTCGTGGTCGGCTACGGCGCGAGGGTCTACGGACCGAGCGTCGTCGGCGCGTACGGGGCAGGGGCGAGGCCGACGGCACTCGGCCCCGGCGCCGTCGTCGATCGGGCGACGATCGAGCCCGGGTCGATCGTCTCGGCCCTGGCGCGGGTAGGCCCCGGGGTGACGCTCCCGGCCGGCTATCTGGTGCTCCCGGGCAAGAACGTGGCCACGAACCGGGAGGCGTCGGACCCGTCGCTGGGCAAGGTGGTGACGGTCTCCAG
The DNA here is from genome assembly GCA_046349995.1 of Isosphaeraceae bacterium. Taxonomy (GTDB): domain Bacteria; phylum Planctomycetota; class Planctomycetia; order Isosphaerales; family Isosphaeraceae; genus Aquisphaera. The sequence continues at coordinate 13,215 of JAXMBE010000040.1, forward strand.
CGGCGACCTGGCGACCGTCAGCGCTACGCTGGCGAGCAACCGCGCGCTGGCGCAGGGGTACAATACGCTCTACCAGGGTCAGCCCACGACCGGCGTCAGCCCGGGGGTCGAGCCGACGGTCTCGGGCATCTTCAACGGCAATCTCGCCACGATCGAAGGGGCCGGGGCCCAGCCGGGCTCGCCGGCGGCAAGCACGCCGTTCTTGCCCCCCGGCCGAAGCCCGAGGTTCCCCTCGCCGCGCCGGGGGCTGGTCCCGGCGGACCTGAACAATTTCCGCGCCCGGGTGACCGGCGGCGTCATCTTCGAGTCGCGGGCCGGGACGGTGGCCCACAGCCTGGGGCGGAGCAACTCGATCCGCGCCGACGCCGGCCAGCCGATCACGATCGGCTCGATCGCCCGGACCGGCAACGGCGTGACGATCCACTCCCCGGCGAGCGGCCAGGTGACGATCGGCCAGGACCTGGTCGTGGGCGACAACGCGTCCATCCTGGGCGACGGCAGGACGCCGGCCGTCCTGGGGGACGGCGTGACGATCGGCTCGGGCGCCGTGGTGGTCGGGTCTTCCCTCGGCGACGGGGTGACCGTGGGCGACCGCGCCTACCTCCTGAATTCCAGCTTCCCCGCCGGGGCGACGATCCCCCCCGGGGCCATCTACCTCGACAATCAGCTCGCCGGTTTCGTCGAGTGGTGAGCCGATCTCGAGACTCTGGGCCACGTGTGGTCCTTGATTCACGCCATCGGCGAGGCACCCCGCTCCATCCCCATCCCCACCCCCGCACCCGCCCGATTCCCGGCCCGGCGAGCCGACCGGCCGGGCTCGCCTTCCGTTGCACCTGCTTGACTTGACCGGATCACCGGCTTAGTTTCGGCGCAAGGTCGGCAGGCTGGCGCGATGGGTCATCGGCGTCTGCCCGCGAAGCGAGGTCCGCCAATCGCCGGCCGGTCGAGCAATGGGGCGCCCCCGGGGATCGGGCCGACGCCCCCCGAGATGTCATCCGCGCCGCTCCGGGATCCCGGCCCCAAGGGTCGCCCCCCGACGCGCCGCAGGCCACGCGGATGTGCCCGGTCGGGGGCCGTGTGCATTCGCACTATGCTGCGCCCGGTTTACCCGATGGGTTGCCGAAATCTCCCGGAAAAATGAGGACGCCGGGCAATTTTGCGTTTGCAGCATTTTTTTCTTGACGCGGGTTCATGATTGGGTCAGGATGAGGACGTGAGTTGGTCACGGGTCTCTGGAGGTGAGCTATGTTCGACATGATCCTGGAGAACTACCGCAAGGCGGCCGAGTCGACGATGAAGGTGCAGCAGGACATGCTGCGGAACTGGACGATGCAGTGGCCGCAGATGTTCGGCTCCCAGAGCTTCAACTTCCCGCTGCCGGGCGGGGCCTCGAACTCGGCGATGCCGGGGGCGGCCTGGCTCGAGCAATTCAGCGAGGCCCAGAGGAAGTGGGGCGAGTCGGTCACCGAGATGCTGAACAAGCATCGCGAGTCGCTCGACGCGCAGTACAAGGCGGGCATCCGCACCATCGAGGACGCCTTCAAGGTCACCGAGGCCAAGGACCCCCAGCAGTTCCGCCGGCTGACCGAGGAGCTCTGGAAGCACAGCTTCGAGTGCCTCAAGAGCGTGGCCGAGTCCCAGATGAAGGACGTCCAGGCCGCGATGCAGAAGTGGTACGAGGTCGCGTCGAAGGCCGCGACGAACATGAAGGTCTGACCCCGGAATCGGGTCGATGCCCCACGGCCTGATGGGGAGGAGTTCGGGCCCCGGAGCAGCCCAGGGAAGGCCAGGTCCACATCTTCGCGAAGGGTTCCGATTGGTCGAGGACGATGACGATGGCGAGCAATCAGTCTGTGATCGTGGACGGGGTGAGGACTCCCATGGGCGGCTTCATGGGGGCACTGGCCGGGGTCCCGGCGGCGCAGCTCGGGGCCACCTGCGTGAAGGCCCTGCTGGAGCGGACGGGTGTGCCGGCGGACCGGGTGGATGAGGTCATCATGGGGACGTGCATCGCCGCCGGCCAGGGCATGAACCCGGCCCGACAGGTGGCGATCCACGGCGGCCTTGCGCCCAGCGCCCACGCCCTGACAATCAACGAGGCTTGCGCCTCGGGCATGCGGGCCGTGATGCTGGCCGACCAGCTCATCCGGATCGGCGACGCCGCGGTGGTGATCGCCGGCGGCATGGAGAACATGAGCCGTCCGCCCTACCTGCTGCTGAAGGCCCGCGAGGGCTACCGGATGGGCAACAGCGAGGTCATGGACGCCCTGATGTACGACGGGCTGACCGACGCCTACAGCAACAAGCCGATGGGCTCCTTCGCCGACCAGTGCGCCACCAAGTACGGGATCACCCGGCAGCAGCAGGACGACTTCGCGGTGGAGAGCCACGCCCGCGCCCGCAAGGCCGTGGCGGACAAGATCTTCGTCGACGAGATCGCGCCGGTGTCGATCACCGCCCGGGGCAAGACGACGACGGTCTCCGAGGACGAGGGCCTCAACAAGTTCGACGAGGCGAAGATGCGCGGCCTCCGCGCGGCGTTCAACGCCGACGGGACGGTGACCGCCGGCAACGCCTCGAGCATCAACGACGGGGCCTCCGCCCTGCTGGTCGCCTCGCCGGAGAAGTGCCAGTCGCTGGGGCTCAAGCCCCGCGCCCGGATCGCCGGCGCCGTCATCCACAGCCAGGAGCCGGAGTGGTTCACGACCGCGCCGGTGGGCGCCGTCAAGAAGCTGCTGGACAAGGTCGGCTGGGGCGTCTCCGGGGTCGACCTCTTCGAGGTCAACGAGGCCTTCGCCATCGTCGCCCTGGCCTGCGGCAAGGAACTCGGCCTGCCGTCCGAGAAGACCAACATCTACGGCGGGGCGGTGCCCCTGGGCCACCCGATCGGCTGCAGCGGCGCCCGGCTCCTGGTCACGCTCATGACCGGGCTGAAGAACACCGGCGGCAAGCGCGGCGTCGCCGCCCTCTGCGTCGGCGGCGGCGAGGGCATCGCCATGGCCATCGAGATGATCGGCTGACCCGATCCTCCCCGCCAGGAGAACCTCCGATGATACCGACCGAGAATCCCACCAAGCCGAACGCGGCGCCCGACCCGGCCTCGATGATGGCCTCGTTCTGGACCCAGTGGCTGGAGCAATCCAGCCGCGGGACCCAGGCGATGCTCGAGGCCATGCAGGTCGCCGGCGACCCCCAGCAGCTCCAGCGACGCTGGCTCGACGCGGTCGCGGCCAGCCTCGAGGGCTTCATGCGGACGCCGGCCTTCCTGGAGCTGATCAAGACCAACCTGAAGGCGGTCACCGACCTGAAGGGGCTCCAGGACTCGGTGGTCCAGGATGCCGCGCGCCAGGTCGGCATGCCGACGGCCGCCGACATCACGGGGCTCTACGAGCGGCTCCACAGCACCGAGCAGGTGATCCTCAAGCACCTGGAGAAGATCGAAGAGCGGCTCAAGGCCCTGGAATCCAGGCATTGAGCCGCTCGGCCACCCCTATCCCCCTCGTTACTGTTCGGAGTGAAGATATGACGACTGGAAGCGCACCCGCCGGGACCCCGGATCCGGAATCGGCGGTGCCCGACTTCAGCCTGGCCGGGAAGAAGGCGTTCGTCACCGGCAGCTCGCGCGGCATCGGCCGGGCCGTCGCCCTGGCCCTGGCGCACGCCGGGGCGGACGTGGCGATCAGCTGCAACACCGGCGGCGAGGCCGCCGAGGAGGTCTGCGCGCTGATCCGCGGGATGGGCCGCAAGGCCCAGTATTACGCCCACAACGTGGCCCTGGAAGCCGAGATCGAGGCGATGTGCGCCGAGGTCAAGCGCGACTTCGGCACGATCGACATCCTGGTCAACAACGCGGCCATCAACCGCGACCGGACGTTCAAGAAGCTGACCAAGGAGGCCTGGGACGAGGTCATCACGACCGACCTGACCAGCGTCTTCCTGATCACCAAGCACTTCATCGACGAGATGGCCGACCGCGGCTGGGGCCGGGTCATCATGATGTCGAGCATGTCCGGCGAGATCGGCAACTACGGGCAGGCGAACTACGCGGCCGCCAAGGCGGGGCAGATCGGCCTGGCCAAGACGCTGGCCCGGGAGTACGCCCGCAAGGGGGTGACCGTCAATTGCGTGGCGCCCGGATTCACCCGGACGCGGATGACCGCCGGCATCCCCGACAAGGCGATGGAGGCGGTGCTGTCGGCCACCCCCCTGGGCCGGATGGGCGAGCCGGTGGAGATCGCCGCCGGCGTGGTCTACCTGGCCTCGCCGTCGGCCGGCTTCGTCACCGGCCAGGTGCTCGACATCAACGGGGGATTCGCGATGTAAGGACCCGCCCGCGGCCGGCCCCCGCCGGCCGCGGGCAGGCACTCGTCCACGACCCACAGATCTGCCCGACTGGCCGTCGCGGCCGCTGACGACCCCGGCGGCATCCTCATGAACCGTTCGGAAAGGCATAGACCATGGCCAATTCAGTGAGCGATGTCACGGCGGGCCTGCAACAGGAGTGGTTCAACCAGGCCCTGGCCCAGCAGAAGGCGGTCTACGAGGCGACGCTCAAGATGTGGAGCCGGCTCTTCGCCGTGCCCCGCGTCATCGACTGGGCCCGCGACGTCAAGGTCGGCACCACGCCGTCGGAGATCGTCTACGAGGAGGACTCGCTCCGCCTGCTCCGCTACCGGCGCGAGACGCCCGCCGTCTACAAGGAGCCGATCCTCATCTGCTACGCGCTGGTCAACCGGCCCTACATCGTCGACCTGCAGCCCGACCGGAGCGTCGTCAAGCAGCTCCTGGCCCGCGGCTTCGAAGTCTACCTGATCGACTGGGGCGTCCCCTCGGCCGCCGACCGCAGCATGACGCTGAAGGACTACGTCGACGGCCTGATGAAGAACTGCGCCGACGACGTCATGAAGCGGCACAAGGTCCCCGCCTTCCACCTCGTCGGCTACTGCATGGGCGGCACGATGTCCACCATCTTCACCGCCCGCAACCCGGACATCGTCAAGACGCTGACCACCATGGCCGCGCCCATCGACTTCCGGGCCGGCGAGAAGGAGTCGCTGGTGACCTTCTGGTCCAACCCCGACTACTTCGACGTCGACGCCCTGGTCGACGCCTTCGGCAACGTGCCGGCCACGTTCCTCCAGGCCAGCTTCGGGATGATGAAGCCGGTCCAGAACTACTACAGCAAGTACATCACGTTCTTCGACAAGATGGACGACGACAAGTTCATGGAGAACTACTTCGCGATGGAGAAGTGGTCCAACGACAACATCCCCGTCGCCGGCGAGACCTTCCGCGAATTCGTCAAGAAGCTCTACCAGCGGAACGAGCTCATCAAGGGCGAGTTCAAGCTGGGCGACGAGCTGGTCGACCTCTCGAAGATCACCTGCCCGGTGCAGATCCTGACGGCCACCGCCGACCACCTGGTGCCCCCCTGCCAGAGCGACGCCCTCAAGGACAAGGTCGGCTCCAAGGAGGTCGTCTGCAAGCCGCTCGACGCCGGCCACATCGGCCTGTCGGTCAGCTCCAAGGCCCACAAGAAGTTCTGGCCCGAGGTCACCCAGTGGCTCGCCGACCGCTCCGGCCGGGCGAGCTACTGAGCGAGATGCCTTCCGCCCAAGACGAGGACGATCCTCCCGGCGAGCCGCCATTCACGGACTCGCCGGGGATCGTCGTTTTGTTCCGCGCCGATGATGCCTGAATAGCATCTTGCCTACTCGCGGGATGGAAGGCGGTGCCATCAAGAACGTCCCCACGTCCGGCGAAGATCTGAACGCGCCACGCATTTCTCGATCGAGTGCCCCCGATGCAGAATTCCGAACTCTACCGGCGTGGGATCGTTCTCCCGCTCGACGAGGACGCTGAGCAGGCCATGCGTTCGAATGACGTCAGCGAGACCACGAGCGTGCGCAATCTCAGTATAGCCGACACCGGAGCATTTGAGGCTCTCTGGGAGCTCGGGCTATTCCGAGAGATCAACGCGAGGTGCGCGACGTTGCTGGACGACTACGAGGAAGAGATGGTCGAGGCGGCATCGGCCGACGGGATCATCGCCGCGGTCGACGCGGTCGCCCGCGCCGCCGCCGCCGAGGATCCCGGGATGGCCAGGTTTCTCGATGGCCTTCGGGACCTGGCCCGACAGGCCTCACGCTCGTCACGCCCGCTTCTGTTCGTCCTCTAGCTCGGCGTGGCCGTCGACGGAGCGAGGGCGGCCGATTCCGCCGCCTTGCGCTTCCGCACGCCCGGCGACCTGCCGCCATGGGGGCCGGTAGGCGGTACCCGCCCTACGCAATCTGGTACAGATCGTAGGGCGGTTGAACGCTGCGTCAGGGCAGCAAATCGTCGACGGGTACGGCCCCGACGGCCGCACCGTCGAGGACGACCGGGATCTGCTGGCCCGGCTGGAGGACCGCCCGGGTGCGATAACCGGTCCCGGGGTCGGGGTCGGAGTGGACCTCCACGCAGCGGTCCACCAGGTTCACGATCCAGTAGACCGAGATCCCGCCCGCCGCGTAGAGTCGTCCCATCACGTCACGGTCCTCGGCCAGGCTGGACTCGGCGATCTCGACTATCAGGCCGAGGTCGCCGGACGTCACGTTGCGTTTGGCGTAGTCTTCGATCCGACCCCGCACGACGGCGAGGTCGGGCTCGGGCTTGCTCCAGTTCGACGCGACGAACGGGTCCTCCTTGGCAACGTGCCAGCCGGGCGGGATGATCCGCTGGAGTGCGGCGAGCCCGAGCTTGCCCGCCTGGACATGCTCTCGGTTCCTCCCGATCTTGAATACCAGCAAGCCTTCGATCAGCTCGACGTCCTCGGCCCTGTGGAGCATCCCGGTCTCGGTCATCCGGTCGTACTGATCGACCGTCAGGCGCGAGAGCCGGGCCGCCAGGTGCGGGCTCACGGAGGTCGGAGGTGCCTGGGGCGGAACGGTGGTCACGCCATGGGTTCCGCATTCCTGGTCCGGGAAGGCAGCATGCCCGACGTCCCGATTCCACCGGGACTACAGCGCCGCCGTGATCCCCGGCATGGCGCAGGCGTAGACGCCGTCCGGGCCGGGTTTCGTCTTCGGGGACGCGTCCCAGGCGAGCCGTTCGGGGGCGTAGGTCAGGTCGGACTTCACGGCCTCGTCCCAGGTGATGAGCTTGCCGGAGTAGGTCGCCATCCGGCCCAGGATGGCGGTCATCGTGCTGTCGGCGGCGCCGTCGGCCTCGTTGTAGGGGCGGCCCGCGACGACGGCCGCGACGAGGTCGTCCCACTCGGTCTGGTGGCCGTCGCGATGCGGCTTGAGCCGCTTCGGGCTCGAGCCCTTCAGGTGGATGGTGACCGCGTCGCCCCCCTCGAAGCTCACGAACCCCTTGGTCCCGTGGGCGTGATGGCTGAAGTTGGACCAGGTCCCCGGCTGCTGGCGGCACTCGCTGAAGCTGTGCGAACCGTCGCCGTAGGTGTACTGGACGCAGTGGTGGTCGAAGATCTCGCCGATCCCCGGCTCGGCGCGGACCTGTCGGCCGCCGATGCCCGTGGCCTGGACGGGGGCCGACCCGGCGATCCAGTTGCAGGCGTCGATCCCGTGGACGTGCTGCTCGACGAGGTGGTCGCCGCTCAGCCAGACGAAGTGATACCAGTTGTGGACCTGGTACTGCATCTCGCTCATCCCGTCCTGCCGCGGCCGGTTCCAGATGCCCTGGGTGTTGAAATAGGCCCGGGTGTAGAGCAGGTCACCGATCAGGCCGTCGTGGATCTGGCGGATCGCCTCGACGTGGTTCCTGGCGTGGCGCAGATGGTGGCCGACGGCGACGTACAGCCCACGCCGTTTCGCCTCCTCGTTGGCGGCCTTCACCTTCCGGTATCCCGGGGCGTCCACGGCGACGGGCTTTTCCATGAAGACATGCTTGCGCGCCTTCACCGCGGCGTCGAACTGCGCCGGGCGGAACCCGGGGGGCGTGCAGAGGAGCACCAGGTCCACGCCCGCGGTGATCGCCTTCTCGTAGGCGTCCAGCCCCACGAACCGGCGCGACGAGGGCACATCCACCTTGTCGCCGAACTGGCCCTTGAGGTTCTGGTGCGCCCGCTCGATCGGCTCCGCGAAGGCGTCGGCCAGCGCCACGAGCTTGAGGCTGCTGCGGGTCTGGTTCCCCAGCGCGTCGGCCGCCGCGCCGGTGCCCCGGCCTCCGCAGCCGACCAGCGCGATCTTGATCTCGTTGCTCCCCGCGGCGTGGGCGTTGAGGGCGATCCCCAGCGCACCGATCGAGGCGGCCGACCCCGCGACGAACTGGCGACGGTCGAGGCTGTCTGTTGAAGCCGGTCTCATGGGAGTGTCCTCGGGGTGAGGGGAGAGGGATGCCTTCCGGCTACGATCGTGTCCGTCCTGAATTCTGAAGACACTTCATTCGGTGAGCGATCATTCGCTCGGGCGGAGAGTCGATGGACCCGGAGCGGGCCGTCCGGCCAGCCACTTCTTGAGTGAATCCTGGTTCTCGGCGGAGGGGCGGCCCTGGAGGAGGCATTCGACGCTGATGTCCTCGTCGAGGTCCGGCCAATGAAGCCCGCGGCCCTCGCCGACGAGCCGCCAACGGCCGCGCTCCTCTGGGGATCCATGCCAGAGCCGGGGGTACCAGGCCAGGGGTACCGAAATGGTCCGACCGTCGCTCAATTCCACGGTCAGGGCTTCATCGGTGACGGTCGCCTGGCGGGCGAGAGACTCCCGGATCTCAGTGGCCGAAGAACTCATTCCAACTCTCCAGCAGGGGGACCTGATGGTCCTGGATGATCTCCTGAATTCGGTTCAGCTCCTTGCGAGAGAAGCCACCGCTCCGCTCCAGCCGGACGGGATCGAGCCAGAACTTTGCCCCGCAGTCTTGCCGCTCGACATGCACATGAGGCGGTTCGGTGCGATCCCCCGAGTAAAAGAAGAACCGGTACGGCCCATCGCGGAGGACGGTCGGCATGAGATCAACTCTAGCCGGAGATTGAGCGTGCCGTACAGGCAATACACCTCGAACCGGGATGCGCGGCCTCTGTCACGAATCCTCTCCCTTTTCCCGCGAGGTCGACCGGGCATCGATCAACTCAAGGCAGCTACCGGAACTTCACGATCGGCTGGTCCACGGACAGGCTGTCGCCCGTCTTGGCGAGGACCTCGGCGACGACGGCGTCGTTCTCGGCCTTGAGGATGTTCTGCATCTTCATGGCCTCGATCACCACGAGGTTCTCGCCGGCGCGGACCTCCTGGCCGGGCTTGACGGCGACCTGCGTGAGCAGGCCCGGCATCGGGGAAATCAGGAACTTCGAGAGGTCGGGCGGCGGCTTGTCGGGCATCAGGGCGAGCAGCTCGGCGGCGCGGCCGGTCATGACCATCGCGTCGACCTGGGAGCCCCAGTGGAGCACGCGGTACTTCAGACCCATCCGCTCGACCTGCACGCAGACCCGCTCCCCGTTCCAGGTGCCGCGGAGCAGCAACTCGCCGAGCTTCCAGTCCGTCCGCAGGGGATACCTTTCGCCCTCGTAGTGGATGTCGCAGCCGCCGTCGACGAGCTCGACCTCGAGCTGGATCCGCTTGCCCTGCATCAGGACGACCCACTGGCTGCCGACCTTGCGCTCGTGGCCCTTCAACTGGCCGGTGATCCTCACGGCCCGCTGGATGTACCGCCGCCGGGCGTACGCGGCGACCGAGGCGAGCAGCAGCGGGTCGTCGTGAACCATCGTCGCCGGGTGGAATCCCTTGGGGAACTCCTCGGCGATGAAGCCGGTGTTGATCTCCCCGGCGAGGAACCGCGGGTGCCGCGTCAGGGCCGACTGAAACGCGAGGTTCGACGAGATCCCGCGGATGACGAACCCGTTGAGCGCGTCGTGCATCCGGCCGATGGCCTGGTCGCGGGTGCCGCCGTGGGTGATCAGCTTGGCGATCATCGAGTCATAGTGCATCGAGATCTCCGCGCCCTCGTAGACGCCCGTGTCCACCCGAACCGCGTGCGGCTCCTCCGGGGGCGGCGTGAAGCGGACGAGCCGGCCCGTGGAGGGGAGGAAGTTGCGGACGGGATCCTCGGCGTTGATCCGGCACTCGATCGCCCAGCCCTCGCGGCGAACCTGGTCCTGCGTGAACGGGAGGCGCTCGCCGGCGGCCACGCGGATCATCAGCTCGACGAGGTCCAGCCCGGTGATCAGCTCGGTGACCGGGTGCTCGACCTGGAGCCGGGTGTTCATCTCGAGGAAGTAGAAGCTGCGATCCCGGCCGACGACGAACTCGACGGTCCCGGCCGACTGGTACTTCACGGCGCGGGCCAGGGCGACGGCCTGCTCGCCCATGGCGCGGCGGGTCTCCTCGTCCAGGAACGGCGACGGGGCCTCCTCGATGACCTTCTGGTGCCGGCGCTGGATCGAGCACTCCCGCTCCCAGAGGTAGACGATGTTGCCGAACGCGTCGCCGAGCACCTGGATCTCGATGTGCCGCGGCTGCTCGACGAACTTCTCGAGGAACACCCGGTCGTCGCCGAAGGCGTTCTTCGCCTCGGCCCGGCAGGACGCGAAGCCCTCGGCCGCCTCCTGATCGTTGTAGGCCACGCGCAGGCCCCGGCCGCCGCCGCCGGCGGACGCCTTGATCATGATGGGGTAGCCGATCCGGCGGGCGATCTCCACGGCCTGGCCGGGGGTGTCGATCGGGTCGTTGTAGCCGGGGATCGTGTTGACCCGGGCGTCGCGCGCCAGCTTCTTGGAGGCGATCTTGTCGCCCATGGCGGCGATCGAGTGGGCCTTCGGCCCGATGAACGCGATCCCCTCGTCCTCGAGCCGGGCGGCGAACTGCTCGTTCTCGGAGAGGAAGCCGTAGCCGGGGTGGACGGCCTCGGCGCCGGTCCGCTTGCAGGCGGCGATGATCGTGTCCATCGCCAGGTACGACTCCCGGGCGGGGGGAGGGCCGATGCAGACGGCCTCGTCGGCCAGCTGGACGTGCCGCGCGTCCCGGTCGGCCTCCGAGTACACGGCAACCGTCTCGATCCCCATCTTGCGGGCCGTCTTGATGACCCGGCAGGCGATCTCACCGCGGTTGGCGATCAGGATTCTCTTGAACATGGCTGCCTCGGATTCGTTCCCATCGCGGGTGCCAGGTCACGGAACGTGGGGCGATCTCGGCGCTTCGTCGTCCCGTGAGCTCGTGACGGGTCCCGCGGCCCGGGTCGTTCAGAGCGGGATGTTGCCGTGCTTCCGCCAGGGATTCTCCAGCTTCTTCTCCCTGAGCATCGCTAGGGAGCGGCAGATGCGCTTGCGGGTCTCGTGGGGCATGATCACGTCGTCGATGAAGCCCCGGTGGCCGGCGATGAACGGGTTGGCGAACTTCTCCTTGTACTCCTGCTCCCGCGCGGCGATCTTCGCGGGGTCGCCCTTCTCCTCGCGGAAGATGATCTCCACGGCGCCCTTCGGCCCCATCACCGCGATCTCCGAGGAGGGCCAGGCGAAGTTCACGTCCCCCCTCAGGTGCTTCGACGACATGACGTCGTACGCCCCGCCGTAGGCCTTGCGGGTGATCACGGTGACCTTCGGCACGGTGCACTCGGCGTAGGCGTAGAGCAGCTTCGCCCCGTGCTTGATGATGCCGCCGTACTCCTGCGCCGTGCCGGGCATGAAGCCGGGGACGTCCACGAAGGTCACGATCGGGATGTTGAAGGCGTCGCAGAAGCGGACGAACCGCGCGCCCTTGATGGCGCTGCGGATGTCCAGGCAGCCGGCCAGCACCAGCGGCTGGTTGGCCACGAAGCCGACCGACTCGCCGTTCATCCGGCCGAAGCCGATGACGATGTTCTTGGCGTGGTCGGGCATCAGCTCGAAGAAGTCGCCCTCGTCCACGACCTTGACGATCAGCTCCTTGATGTCGTACGGCTTGTTGGGGTTGTCCGGCACCAGCGTGTCCAGCGAGGTCTCCATCCGGTCGGCCGTGTCCTCGGTGGGCACGATCGGCGGCTTCTCCTTGTTGCTGGAGGGGAGGAAGCTGAACAGCCGCCGGGTCATCATCAGGGCCTCGACGTCGTTCTCGAACGAGAGGTCGGCCACGCCCGACCTGGTCGTGTGGGTGATCGCGCCGCCGAGTTCCTCGGCCGTCACCTCCTCGTGGGTCACGGTCTTCACGACCTCCGGCCCGGTGACGAACATGTACGACGAGTCCTTCACCATGAAGATGAAGTCGGTCATCGCCGGCGAGTACACCGCGCCCCCCGCGCAGGGGCCCATGATCAGGGAGATCTGGGGGACGACGCCCGAGGCCAGCACATTGCGCTGGAAGACGTCGGCGTAGCCACCGAGCGAGGCGACCCCCTCCTGGATCCTCGCCCCGCCGGAGTCGTTCAGCCCGATCACCGGCGCCCCCACCTTCATGGCGTGGTCCATGATCTTGCAGATCTTCTCGGCGTGGGCCTCCGACAGCGAGCCGCCGAAGACCGTGAAGTCCTGGCTGAAGACGAACGCCATGCGGCCGTTGATCGTGCCGTAGCCGGTCACCACGCCGTCGCCCGGGATGGACTGGCCGTCCATGCCGAAGTCGGTGCATCGGTGCCCCTTGAACATGTCCCATTCCTCGAAGGAATCGGGATCGAGGAGCAGCTCGATCCGCTCCCGCGCGGTGAGCTTCCCCTTGGCGTGCTGCGCGTCGATGCGCTTCCGGCCGCCCCCCAGGCGGGCGGCCGCCCGCTTCTCGTCAAGCTTGCGGATGATCTCATACATGAGGCACCTCGGCGTCCCCGGGACGGCCCGCGTCCTCGCAAGATGTTAAGAGAAGAGACGAAACAGAATTAGCCACAGAGAAACACAGATGAACACAGATAATCCAAGAGTCAATCTCTGTTGATTGATAACGGCCAGGACGCTCGTTTGCCGGCAATCGAACTCACTCCCTCCGCGACTGATTCCTTCGCCGATTCTTCATCTGTGTTCATCTGTGTTTATCTGTAGCTCATTTTCTGATTCTTTCCGAAACCGCACTCACCTGATGCCGTCCAGGAATCCCAGCAGTCGGCAGGCGGCCGCCGCGGGGGTCTGCGCCCCGCCGGCCACCGCCCTGCTGGTCGTCTCCAGGCACTGCCTGACCTGCGGATTCTGGCGGAACCTGGCCCGCAGGCCGCTGTCGATCAGGCTCCACATCCAGTCCACGGCCTGCCGCTGCCGCTTGGCCTCGAGCTCGCCGCCCTCGGCCATCGCCCTGCGGAACTTCTCGACCTCCGCCCAGAAGGCCTCGATCCCCTGGCCGGTCGCGGCGCTGAGCGTGACCACCGGCGGCCGCCAGTTCGGCGAGGCGCTGCGGAGCATCCCGAGCGCGCCGAGGAACTGGCGCCTCGCCAGCGCGGCCGCCTTCGGGTCGATGTCCGCCTTGTTGATCACGACGATGTCGGCCAGCTCGACGATCCCCTTCTTGATCGCCTGCAGGTCGTCGCCGGCGTTGGGGAGCTGCAAGAGCGCGAAGGCGTCCACCATGCCGGCCACGGTCGTCTCCGACTGGCCGACGCCGACGGTCTCGACGATCACGACGTCGAAGCCGGCGGCCTCGCAGACGAGCATCGCCTCGCGGGTCTTCTCCGCCACGCCCCCGAGCGAGCCGCGCGAGGGCGATGGCCGGATGAACGAGCTCGGCTCCTGCGAGAGCCGCTCCATCCGCGTCTTGTCGCCCAGGATCGAACCGCCCGAGATCGCGCTGGAGGGGTCCACGGCCAGCACGGCGACCTTGTGGCCCTTCCCGATGAGGAACAGCCCGAGGGCCTCGATGAACGTGGACTTGCCGGCCCCCGGCGAGCCGCTGATCCCCACCCGGATCGACCGGCCCGAATGCGGCAGGAGCGCCTCCAGGACCCCCTCGGCCCGCGCCTGGTGGTCGCGCCGGGTCGATTCGACCAGCGTGATCGCCTTCGCCAGGGCCCGCCGCTGGTGTGCCAGCACGCCATCGACGAGCTTCTGGTCCGCAGGTTCCAGCACAGGTTTGCCGGTCGGATGATCTTTCATCGTCGGAGGCGATCGATCCATCGGGCGGGGCGGCCCTGCCGCGTTCCGGAGGTCGATCGCCATTATCCGGCAGCCCGGAGGAGGAAGCCAGTATGCCGCGGCCGGTCGGCCGGAATCCTCGATTTCCCGGCCGACCGCCCGGCGGCGCGATACGCCTTTCCCGCACTCATTGACCGCTTCTCGCGGCCGCGGGGATAATGCGGTTGTGAGGCCCGCCGGCCCGCTCGATCGATCAACGATCGCTGGTCTGTCGGTCCTCCGATGGGTGCATCGCCCGGGCGCCGGGGCCTCACCGACCTCGCTACCGTCCCGCCTCGGAACGACGGGACCCGCCCCGTCCAGGGAAGAACCAGGATCCTCGCCCCACCGGCCCGACCGGGCTCGCGGTGTCACGCAGGCGAGGCGCGTTGCTCGCGCGCGGCTCCGGCGGCCTCGGCCGGGATGAGAGCCGCGCGCAACCCCGCCCGTGCCCTCGGGCGGGGGAGCGGCCCGGGTCACGGCGATCCGACCGCCGGCCCACGAAAGCGGCACGAGCAGTACCCCGCCGCGCGGGGGCCGCCTCGCGGCGCACCGCGCGGCCGCGCGACCAGTACGCATCGGTTCCCCGGGAGGAGGAGGCGCACATGTGGTTCCCTCGACGTTCCTCGACCGACCGGCCCGGTCGTCACCCCTCGGCCGGGATGCACCGGCCATCACGAACCCGCCATCGCCCGCGCCGGAGGCCCGCCCTCGAGCCCCTCGAGGGCCGGGCGCTGCTGTCCACCTGGACGGTGGGCAGCCTCGACGACTCGCCTGCCGACGGCACCCTCCGCTGGGCCATCACCCGGGCGAACCAGAACCCGGACGCCGACACCATCGTCTTCGCCCCGGGACTCGCCGGCACGATCACGCTCGACTCGGCGCTCCCGGACCTGAGCGACACCATAGGCCGGACCGACATCATCGGGCCCGGCGCGGCCATCCTGACGGTGGCCCGCAGGCATCCGGAGACGCCCCAATTCCGGATCTTCACCATCAACGCCGACGTCCGTGTCTACCTGATTGGCCTCACGCTGAGCTACGGCGGCGGACTCTTCAATGCCGGGGATTCACAGTTGTCCGCCTGCGTCGTCGCCGGGAACGGCGCGTCTTCCGGGGGAGGCGTCTACAACGCGAGTGGTGGATCACTGACGACGACCGACTGTGTCATCAGTCAGAATGGAGCGGACGTCGGCGGCGGCATCGCGAATTACGGCACGTTGCGCCTGCTCAACACCCATGTGGA
This sequence comes from Isosphaeraceae bacterium, assembly GCA_046349995.1. Taxonomy (GTDB): domain Bacteria; phylum Planctomycetota; class Planctomycetia; order Isosphaerales; family Isosphaeraceae; genus Aquisphaera. Next base: position 28,451 of record JAXMBE010000040.1, read on the forward strand.
CGGAAACCGTGCGTCGAAGGGTGGTGGCCTGTTTAGCGAAGGCTCGATAACCGCAATCGGCTCGACCTTCTCTGGGAACAGCGTCCAGGACGGCTTCGGGGGCGGAATCTACCTGGCCGGCGGAGTCAACATCCTGGACACGTGCTCGGTGGATCACAACTCTTTGGCCTCATTGCCGTACTATTCGCAGGAGCGGGACCTTCGCGGAGGAGGCCTCTACATCGAGAACGGGGATGTCGTGGCCGTCCATGTGACCTTCCTGGCCAACCAGGTCGTCGGTGCTCGCGGTTTGAGCATGGACGTTTGGTGGCCGGTCCATGGCGGTGACGTCGCCGGGGGAGCGGTCTACATCGCCAGCGGAAATCTCCTGCTCCAGGGGAGCATCATCTCGGAAAACTCGGTCATCGGGGGTCGGGGCAGCGATGCACTCTTTACCCCCTACGAGCCAGGGGGTCCCCTCAATTCGTACTGGCTGGGTGCGGGAGGGCAAGTATCATGGTCCGTCGCCCTCGTGCCGGGGCTCGATGTATTCTTCTGGTACAACGGCCTGGCGACGCGAGGCGGAAACGGCGGTGCCGCCCATGGCGGCGGTATCGCGAACGGTGGTGGCTCCGTGATCGCCGTCTCCAACGAGTTCTCCAACAATGTCGCGGTTGGCGGCGAGGGTGGATCTGCGCAGGACGGATGCGTGGGTGAGTACGCGACCGCCGGATGGACCCCGGGTCGCGGGTTCTTCGAAGAACATAGCCTAGTGTATGCGAATCCGCAACCCGGCGCGGCCGGCTCCGGTTCTGGCGGCGCCATCAGTGGCGCGATGACCCTGCTGCAGAACAATGCATTCGAGAATAACCACGCCTCGACCCCCGGCGGCGATGCGGACTCCATGACGCCGCTGTTCGTGGACCGGTTCACGATCGATCAGGGCGAGGTCGAGCGCTCGAACATCGGGGCCCTCTCCGTGCAGTTCAACCAGGACACCAACATCCCGGCGCTGATCGACAGAGGCGCGATCACCTCGGCGGTGCGGGTCGTGCACGCGGGCGTGCCGGTCCTGCTCGGGGTCGATCGTTATCAGTACGATCCCGCAACCTACGTGCTGTCCATCGACCTGACGGTCGAGGGCGGCGGCGGGAGGACCGTCCTGGACGACGGCCGCTACCAGCTCCAGCTCGACACGGCCCTGCTCGCGGCGGCTGGCAGCACGGCGAACCGCCTGAACCTCCGCTCGATACCCGTCTCGACCGACGGGCAGGTCCGCTACGGCTTCTTCCGCCTGCTGGGCGACCTGGACGGCGACGGGCGGATCACCGTGACAGACCTGGTGCTGGAGCGGAACCAGATCCTCGGCCTCGCCGGCGCCATGCCCACCATCGCCGGCGACATCAACGGCGACGGCGTGGTGGACATGAGCGACTTCCTCGCGCTGCGGAACCGGCTCGGCGGGCACGTGTGACGAACTCCTCACCGACCGGCCGGTCGATGATGCACCGGCCGGTCGGCGGAATGTCTCACGCGTGCACCTTCGCCGCCTTGATGGCCTTGAGCACCTGCCGGGCGCAGGTGGGGATCGGGGTGCCGGGGCCGAAGATGCCGGCGGCGCCGGCTTTCCTCAGGAAGTCGTAGTCCTGGGCCGGGATGACGCCGCCGACGAAGACGATGATGTCCTCGGCGTCCTGGTCCTTGAGGGCCTTCACCAGGGCCGGGACGAGCGTCTTGTGGCCGGCGGCCAGGGTGGAGACGCCGATCGCGTGGCAGTCGTTCTCGATCGCCTGGCGGGCGGCCTCCTCGGGCGTCTGGAAGAGCGGGCCGATGTCGATGTCGAAGCCGAGGTCGGCCAGCGCCGTGGCGACGACCTTCGCGCCGCGGTCGTGGCCGTCCTGCCCCAGCTTCGCGACCATCACGCGGGGCCGCCGCCCCTCCGCCTGGGCGAACGCCTCGACCTCGCCCTTCAGGTCATCCCATTCCTGGTCCATGCCGTAGGCCGCTCCGTACACTCCCGAGATCACCTGGTTCGTGGCCCGGAACCGGCCCCAGACCTTCTCCAGCGCGTCGGAGACCTCGCCCACCGTGGCCCTCGCACGCACGGCGGCGACCGTCCGTTCCAGCAGGTTCCCCTCTCCGGTCCGGGCGCACTCGGTCAGGGCGTAGAGGGCGTGCTCCACGGCGCTCGTGTCTCGCGATTCGCGGATCTGCTTGAGCCGCGCGATCTGCGAGTCGCGGACGGCCGAGTTGTCGATCTCGCGGATCTCGACCTTCTCTTCCTTGCCGAGACGGTACTTGTTGACGCCGACGATGACGTCCTGGCCGGAGTCGATCTTCGCCTGCTTCTCCGCGGCGCACTCCTCGATCTTCAGCTTGGCCCAGCCGGATTCGACGGCCTTCGTCATGCCGCCCATCGACTCGACCTCCTCGATGATCGACCAGGCCTTATCGGCCAGGTCCTGGGTGAGGCGCTCCATCAGGTACGACCCGGCCCAGGGGTCCACCACGTTCGTGATGTGGGTCTCCTCCTGGATGATGATCTGCGTGTTGCGGGCGATCCGCGCGGAGAAGTCCGAGGGCAGGGCGATCGCCTCGTCGAAGCTATTCGTGTGCAGCGACTGGGTGCCGCCGAAGACGGCGGCCATGGCCTCGATCGCGGTGCGGACGACGTTGTTGTACGGGTCCTGCTCGGTGAGCGACCAGCCCGAGGTCTGGCAGTGGGTGCGGAGCATCATCGACTTCGGCTTCTTGGGGTTGAAGCCCTTCATGATCCTCCACCAGAGCAGGCGGGCCGCACGCAGCTTGGCGACCTCCAGGTAGAAGTTCATGCCGATGGCGAAGAAGAAGCTCAGCCGGCCGGCGAAGTCGTCCACGTCGAGGCCCTTGGCCAGGGCCGTCTTCACGTACTCCTTGCCGTCGGCCAGCGTGAAGGCCAGCTCCAGCGCCTGGGTCGCGCCGGCTTCCTGCATGTGGTAGCCCGAGATCGAGATCGAGTTGAACTTCGGCATGTTCCGGGCCGTGTACTCGATGATGTCGGCGACGATCCGCATCGACGGCTCGGGCGGGTAGATGTACGTGTTGCGGACCATGAACTCCTTGAGGATGTCGTTCTGGATCGTGCCGGAGAGCTTCTCCTGCGTCACGCCCTGTTCCTCGGCCGCGACGATGTAGCCGGCCAGCACCGGCAGCACGGCGCCGTTCATGGTCATGGAGACCGAGATCTTCTCGAGCGGGATGCCGTCGAAGAGGATCTTCATGTCCTCGACCGAGTCGATCGCCACGCCGGCCTTGCCCACGTCGCCCTGGACGCGGGGGTGGTCCGAGTCGTACCCGCGGTGCGTGGCCAGGTCGAAGGCCACCGAGATGCCCTGGCCGCCTCCGGCGAGTGCCCGCTTGTAGAAGGCGTTGGACTCCTCGGCGGTGGAGAACCCGGCGTACTGGCGGATCGTCCAGGGACGCACGGCGTACATGGTGGCCTGCGGGCCGCGGACGAAGGGCTCGAGCCCGGGGAGCGTGTCGGTGTAGGGGAGCCCCTCCACGTCCTTCTGCGTGTACAGCGGCTTGACCGTGATCCCCTCGGGCGTGTTCCAGTTCAGGGCGGCCAGGTTGCCGTCCGGGGCCGACTTGGCCGCGGCCTTCTGCCAGGCGTCGAGGTTGGACGAATTCGGCAGCTTCTCGCTCATGACGGGACCTCAAAGGCACATGGAATCGCAAGAACGCCCGCGTCGTGACGGGCGATGGAAATCGGCAACTGGCCCTGTGCGGCGGTCGCGACGCCGATTCCTCATCCCTGAGGCGCTCCGACGCCGGCTCGGCCGCGGGGCGGCCAGGCTCGTGTCGCCCGGACCCGGGACATTTTTCCGTCCGTCCCGGTCGGGCCGACTCATCGGATCTCGCCTGCCCCGAAGATAACCGAATCTCGAAGCGAGGGCCACGTCCCATCGGCAACCGGCCCGCGTTCGCCGCGACGTCGCATCGGGCCGGTCGCCGCCCGAGCCAACGGGGCTCCCGAAGTTTCATGTCCTCATGCTGCGCCTTGATCGCACGACTCGGGCCAAACTCCCTCGTACTCGCGACCTCGCGACGGTCATCAGAGGACCATCGTGATCGGCCGTTCGAGGAAAACCCTTGAAGGCCGACAGGAACCGGGCCGCGTCCGAGCTGTCGAGGACGCGGTGGTCGGCGGAGAGCGTGCAGATCGGGTCGTGGCGACGACGACCGAGCTCGCGCGCGACCGGGCGGGGGCGGCGGGCGCCGAGGCCGAGGGATGGCGGCCTGGGGCGGGTGGGATGATCGCGGAGATGGCGTCGACGCCGAACATGCCGAGATTGCTGACGGTGAGGGTCCCGCCTCGAGTTCCTCCGGCCGGAGCCGTCCGCGCGGCCCGGCGCGGCGAGGTCGCGAAGTCCGAGGCCAGCTCGGCCAGCTCCCTTGCGGTCGGCGTCGCGGATCACGGGCGCGACCAGGCCCGCATCGGTCGAGACGGCGACGGCCAGGTCGACGCGAGTGTACCGGCGTGTCGCCTCCTCGGTCCACGAGGCGTTCACCTCCGGCACGGCCCTGGCCGCCGCTGCCGCGGCCCGGACGACGAAGTCGTTGATCGAGAGCCTCGGGTCCCCACCGACGCTCGCCTGGCCCCGCACCCGCAGGAGCGGGTCCACGCAGCACTGGACCTCCAGGTAGAAGTGCGGGATCGTCCGCTTCGATTCGCTCAGCCTGCGGGCGATCGCCTGGCGCACCCTCGAATGGGGCACCGCCTCGTACGACGCGACCGGCTCCGCGACCCGAGCCGTGGGATTGAAGGAGGAGACGCGCTGGTCGCCGGCCCCGAGCGCCTTCAGGACGTCGGCCTGGACGATCCGCCCTCCCGGTCCGGCCGGCGTCAGCGGGGCGAGATCCAGCCCCGCCTGCCGTGCCATGCTCAGGGCCAGCGGGCTCGCCAGGACCCCGACCAGGTCTGGCCTGGCGTGAGGCGCGACGACGGGCGCGGCTGGCTCGGCGGCGTCCTGCGCGGGTCGGGACGGATGGCCGTTGGCGCGATCTCCCCCGGGAGGAGCAGCCTCCGCCGCCGGTTGGTTCCCGCCCTCAGACCTCGGCTGCGCGGCCTCTTCCAGCACGGCGAGGAGCGTCCCGACCTCGACCTTCTCGGTGCCGGCGGGGACGAGGATCTTGCCGAGCGTCCCCTCTCCCGGCGATTCGAGATCGACGGTCGTCTTGTCCACCTCGATTTCGGCGAGCACTTCGCCGGGACGGACCGCCTCGCCCTCCGCCTTGCGCCAGGCCGCCAGGTTGCCGTGGGTCATGGAGTCCATCAGCCGGGGCATGCGGATCTCGAGGGGCATGGCTCGGGGCCTTTCCTGAGCGAAGGCGTGATTCGCATCTCTGGGGCGTACCTGCCCCCCACCCTAACCCTCCCCCACAAGGGGGGAGGGGACCATTGGGCAGCCCCCGGATGGAGCAGGGAGCGGGGCGATCAACCGGCGGTCAAAGGAATGGACCATCTTCAACATCTTCCCTCCCCCCTTGTGGGGGAGGGCCAGGGTGGGGGGGCCGCAGGGCGAGCCAGATTGCCTCGAGCACCGTGTCCATGTCGGTGAGCACGTCGTGATCCCAAAACCTCAATACACGAAAACCCTGAGAGTTCAGCCAGAGCGTTCGCTCGTCATCCTTCCTCCTCGTTGCGGGCTCGGCGTGCTGCCCTCCATCAAGCTCGATGACGAGCTTCCGCTCGTAGCAAACGAAATCCACGATGAATGGGCCGATCGGCGCCTGCCGTCGGAACTTGCAGCCATCGAGTTGCCAGAGGCGTATGCGCTGCCAGAGTGCTTTCTCGGCAACCGTCATCTCGTCTCGGAGTTTCCGGGCGAAGTCACGCGGCCTCATCGTGTCTTCCCCCTCCCCGACCCTCCCCACAAGGGGGAGGGAGTTGATTGATTCCGAACCCGCCGGCCACCCAAGCCTGGCGGGAAAGGCTCACGTGATCTGGTCCAAACAGGCCCGGGCGATGGCGTCGATGATCGCCGGGGAGTCGAGGCGGTATTCGTGGTACAGGTCGGGGATGTCGCCGGACTGGCCGAATTCGGTGACGCCCAGCGGCACGACGCGGTGGCGGCAGACCGAGCCCAGCCAGGAGAGCGTCGCCGGGTGGCCGTCGAGGATCGTCACCAGCGAGGCGTCCGGGGCGAGCGATTCGAGCAACTGCTCGACGTGGGCGCGGGCCCGCGGCTGGCCGGCAGTCCGGGCGGGTGGGCGGCGACCCAGTCGCCGTGCAGACGGTCGGCCGAGGTCACCACCAGCAGACCCGCGCCGGGGATCTCGTCGCCGACCTGCTCGTGGGCCGCGATGGCCTCGGGCGTGACGACGCCCGAGCAGACCAGGGCCAGGCGGCATCCCTCCCCCGGGGGCACGAGCCAGTAGCCGCCGCGGACGATCGCCGCGCGGAGCTCGGGCGTGAGCGTGCGGTCGGGCTGACTCAGGGGCCGGGTCGAGAGCCGCAGGTAGACCGAGCCGCCGTCGTCCTCCTGGATCTGCCGCAGCGCCCAGGTCATGATCGCGGCCAGCTCGTCCACGAACGCGGGCTCGAAGGCCGTCAGGCCAGGCTGGCCCAGGCCGATCAGCGGCGTGATCACCGACTGGTGGGCGCCCCCCTCGGGGGCCAGGCTGAGGCCCGAGGGCGTGGCGACCAGCAGAAACCTCGCACCCTGATAGCAGGCGTAGTTCAGGGCGTCCAGCCCGCGCGAGATGAACGGGTCATACAGCGTGCCGATCGGCAGCAATCGGGTCCCGAAGATCGGGCCGGAGAGCCCCATCGCCGCGAGCAGCAGGAACAGGTTGTTCTCGGCGATCCCCAGCTCGATGTGCTGCCCCGCCGGGGACATCTCCCACTTCTGGGCCGAGGCGACGGCCTCCTCGCGGAAGACGTCGGCGCGGGAGTGCCGGCTGAAGAGCCCCCGGCGGTTGACCCAGGGGCCGAGGTTCGTGGAGACGGTCACGTCGGGCGAGGTCGTGACGATCCGGTCGGCGAACCCGCCGGGGTCGCGGGCCAGGTCGCTGAGGATCCGGCCGAAGCCTTCCTGCGTGGACATCCGGGCCCCGGGCGGTGGCTCGATGGCCGAGGGCACGGCCACCGGGGGCGGGGCGTGCCGCCGCTCGTCGCGGGCCGCCATCGGCACGGCCTCCAGGAAGCGCCGCAGCTCCTCCTCGGGCAGGTCGAGCCCGGCGAACGGGTCGTACTCGCGGCCCGGCTCGATCTTCTGAGACCGGCGGTAGACGTCCATCTGCTCGAGGCTCATCAGGCCCGAGTGGTTGTCCTTGTGACCGGCGAAGGGGAGGCCGTAGCCCTTGATCGTGTAGGCGATGAAGCAGGTCGGGGCATCGCTCTCCACGCCCTGGAAGGCCTCGAGGATCGTCTCCATGTCGTGGCCGCCGAGGTTCGTCATCAGCGCGTGGAGCGAGGCGTCGTCGTGCTCGTCGAGCAGGGCGGGGATCCCGCGGGTCGAGCCGAGGTCGCGCTTCAGCCGGCCCCGCCAGCCGGGGCCGCCTCGGTAGACCAGGGCGGAGTAGAGCGAGTTGGGGCAGTTGTCGATCCAGTCGCGCAGGGCGTCGCCGCCGGGGAGTTCGAAGACCTGCTGGAGGCGGCGGCCGTACTTGAGGGTGACGACGTCCCACCCCATGGTCCGGAAGGTGCTGTCGATCCGCAGGAAGAGGCGGTCCTCGACCACGCTGTCGAGGCTCTGGCGGTTGTAGTCGATGACCCACCAGACGTTGCGGACGTCGTGCTTCCAGCCCTCCAGGAGGGCCTCGAAGACGTTCCCCTCGTCGAGCTCGGCATCGCCCGCCAGGGCGACCATCCGGCCGAGGGGCCGGCCGGCCGGGATCAGTTGCTTCAGGCGGAGGTAGTCCTGCACCAGCGCGGCGAAGAGCGTGATCGCCACACCCAGCCCGACCGAGCCGGTGGAGAAATCGACGTCGTCCCGGTCCTTCGTCCGGGACGGGTAGGACTGGGCCCCGCCGAACGCCCGGAAGCGTTCCAGCGTCTCCCGCGATTGCCGACCGAGGAGATACTGGATCGCGTGGAAGATCGGGCTGGCGTGCGGCTTGACGGCGACCCGGTCCCAGGGGCGGAGGACCTCGAAATAGAGGGCCGTCATCAGGGTCGCCACCGAGGCGCACGAGGCCTGATGGCCCCCGACCTTCAGCCCGTCGCGATTGGGCCGGAGGTGGTTGGCCTCGTGGATCATCCAGCTCGAGAGCCAGAGGACCTTCCGCTCCAGCGCACGGAGGCACTCGAGCCGCTGGCTCGCCGCGGGGGCCGAGATGCCGCCGGCAGTCGTGGATTCCATCGGAGGGGCTCGCAGTCGGTCCGGCGCCGTCGAGGCACGCTTGCCGCCTCGTTCATCCGGCGGGCCATCGCGCTGCATTGTAGCCGAACGGAACGCGTGCATGGGCAACCCGGACTCCCCGCCGGGACGAAAACCGGACGGACGGCACGGGGCGCCCGCCATGATGCAATTGCAACATTCCGTCCCGACTCTCCGAGGGCGGCAGGGGATTTGGACACCTTTTCACCTGCCCGGCAGCCTCCATCGGTTTTTTTGCGTTCACAGCATTAGACTCTTGACACGGTGCCGGGATCTGCCAAGATGACCGGGAGTAGGCACGCGGAGTCCGGGAGGGTCGTGAGCCGCGTCCGATCGTCGTGGGAGGCGGCCCCCTTTCGGGGCCGGGCGAGCCCACGCGGAGTTCTCCTGGCGGCTCGGGCGTGGACGTGCGCGTCGCGAGCCCAGCTTCGAGCAGGAGCCATCCCCATGTTCGACCAGGTCTTCGACAGTTTCCGGCGAGCGACGGAGACGACGCTCCAGGCCCAGCAGGACCTGTTCCGCCAGTGGATGTCTCAGTGGCCCCTGTTCCCCATGGTCCCCGGGGAGGCGGCCGGCGGCGCGGCCGGCGAGGAGATCCGGGGCCTGAAGAAGCAGTGGACCGACAGCGTCACGGCGCTGATGACCAAGCACTGCGAGACGCTCGACGCGCAGTATCGGGCGGGCATCAAGACCATCGAGGACGCGCTGCGGACGACCGAGGCGAAGAGCCCGGAGGAGTTCCGCAGGCTGACCGAGGACCTCTGGAGCAAGAGCTTCGAGGTGCTCAAGCAGACGATCGAGAACCAGATCCGCGACTTCCAGGCCGCGGTCGAGAAGTGGTCTGAGCTGATGACGCGTGCGAAGGGCTGAGCATCGGTCCCGGGCCGGACCCCACGCGGCCGGGTGCCGGCCGCGTGCCGCCGAGATCTCCGCCATGGCGCCCGGCGCCTGAGAAAGGGACCAGAATGGCTTCCGCGAAGGAGGGTGAGGGCATGAGCTCGGCCGTCGATCCGGCGCGCGAGTTCCTCGAGTTCTGGCGGAACTACTTCGAGCAGACCGCCATCCAGACGAGGATCCTGTTCGAGTCGATGCAGGGGGGGAAGTCCTTCGAGCATCTGCACCACCAGTGGCTGGAGACCCTGAGCGCGGGCCTCGACGGCTTCATGCGCACGCCGGCCTTCCTGGAGGTGCTCAAGCAGTCGCTCAAGCGGATGACGGACCTGAAGCTGGCGCAGGACCAGATGGCCCAGTCGGTGGCCCAGCAGGCCGGCCTGCCGATGGCGGGTGACCTCACCGGGCTCTTCGAGCGGGTCAGCAGCGCGGAGCAGACGATCCTGAAGCGGCTTGAGCGCGTGGAGGAACGCCTGAGGACGATCGAGACGGCCTTGGATTCGAGCCCGGCAGAGAGGGAGAGCGAGGGCGAGAGGGAGGGCGGGAGGAAGGGCCCGACCAGGAAGAAGGACCTGGCCGCGGGGAAGCGCGGGACATCCGCCTAGCCCCCTGGCTGGCGCCGTCGAGCCCGGGGCCGAGTCGTCCCGATACCCGTGACCCTCGGGCCGACGATCTTCGCGGAGGATCCGGCCCGTCTCCACGCCGAGGGCGAGGCGGCGCCAGCCAGGTGACTGACGGGGTCCGGCTCCCCCGGCGGCCGGCGAGCCTCGCTCGCTGCAGGGGCGATGCCACCGACGGCCTGAGCCACGGCGCTGCCGTCCCAGGCCGGCCTTGTGAACCGGACGTGCCCGCGGGCCGCCGGCGGACGCCGCGCGGCCCGGGCCAGCCAGCGCTGGCCGAGCAGAGGAGACCCGAGCCTGTGGAGTCGGGCCGGGGCCCGGGCGAAGGCCCGGACGCCGGCGTCACCGCATCTTTCCAGGATCGCGACGGCATGCGATCCGCACGTGATCAAGAGAGAGGACCATGAACATCAAGGGCAAGTCCGCCATCATCACGGGGGCCGGCAGCGGCATCGGCCAGGCGGTCGCGATCGAGCTGGCCGAGCGGGGCATCGGCGCCGTGGGCCTGGTCGACCGGAGCGACAGCGTGATCAACGTCGCCCGGGTCATCAACGACCGGATGGACCGGCCGGTCGCCGAGGCGATGATCGGGGACGTGACCGACACCGCCTTCCGCAGCAAGGTCTTCGACCTGATGTGCAGCAAGTACGGGGCGCCGGCCGTGTGCGTCCCCGCCGCGGGCATCACCCGCGACCAGCTCGCCGTCAAGATGGACAAGGAGACCGGCAAGGTCTCGATGTACCCGATCGACAACTTCCGCCTGGTGATGGAGGTCAACCTCGTCGCGCCGGTCTACTGGGCCATCGAGACCATCGCCCGGATCGCCGAGGAGCGGATGCGCAAGGGCAAGAAGCGCTGGGTCGCCGAGGAGGGGATCTCGGGGACGATCGTCTTCATCGGCTCGATCTCCAGCTCGGGCATCCCCGGCCAGGTCTCGTACTCGGCCACCAAGGCCGCGCTCGAGGGCGTCGCCGCCACCCTGGGCAAGGAGGCCGGCTACCACGGCGTCCGCTGCGCCGTGATCCACCCCGGCTTCACCGACACGCCGATGGTCCGGTCGCTGGGCCAGGAATACATCGAGAAGAACATCCTGCCGTACACCCAGCTCAAGCGGCTGATCGACCCGACCGAGATCGCCGACGCCATCTACTTCATGATCTGCAACTCGGCCGTCAGCGGCGAGCTCTGGGCCGACGCCGGCTGGCATCCCCCGGCCTGAGCGAGGGACCCACGCCCCGCAGCCGACGCCGCGACGGGCGTCGGCGCCGGGTCGCGGCATGCACCATCACGAGCCTGAAGCGCCAGCGAACGGCGGTGCCGCCATCGCTGGCGCTTCAGGCTCGTCACGTCGATTCCCCGACGCGGTCGATCTGTGTTTGCGGGTGCATCCGGGCGAACACGCCAGTTAGGCCGTCACCCCGGAACGCGGCGGCCAGCTCGCCGGGCAGGGGGCGGCTCTTGCGGGTGCCCGGGTCGATCGTCACCAGAGTTCAAGCGGATCCACCGACGCTGATGGACGCTCACGCCAGACTGCCGTAGGATAGGGCCATGGAGATTCCCATGATCGAGCTCACCCAGCAACAACTGGAAGAGATCCAGCGGTCCGGCACGGGCTCACCGCGCCTCGTGAATCCCCTGACCAACGAGACGTTCGTCCTTGTGCGGCTCGACGAATACGAGCGCCTCAGGGGCGAGGAATACGACGACAGCCCCTGGACGAGGGAGGAACTCGAAGCCCTCGCGTGGGAGGCGGGCAGGAACGAAAACTGGGACGAGTACGAAGAGGGGTACAACGCCCCGTCACGCCCATGAAGCGGGGCGACGTGGTCCTCGTGCGCTTCCCGCATCCCTCCGGGCTCCGCGGCAAGAAGCGGCCCGCCGTCGTCGTCCAGTCTGATGCTTATGCAGGGGTCGTGGGCACACTGGTCGTGGCGGAAGTGACCAAGAACCTGGCCATGAAAGACGATCCCTCCTGCGTGTACATCGAGGTCACCACGTCTGAGGGTCGATCCACCGGGTTGGTGAGGGACTCTGTCGTCTCCTGCCTCGTGCTGGTGACGGTGTATGCCGACGCGGTGGAGCGTGTCCTCGGCAGCCTGTCTCCGGCCCTGGCGCAACGGCTCGACGCCGGGCTCAGGACAGCACTCCATCTGCCATACCCCTGACCCCTATCATGCGCGAAACGCTGCGGCCAGCTCGTCGGGCAGGGGGCGGCTCTTGCGGGTGCTCGGGTCGATCGTCACCAGCGTCACGGCGCCGTCGGCGGCGACGGCACGATCCGCCTTGCGGATCTCCTGCTGGAGCACGTAGCTGGTCCGGCCGACGCGGTGCGGGCGGGTCACGATCGTCAGCCTCTCGCCCTGGCGGCACTCCAGGCGGAAGTTGAGGGTGATGTTCACCGTGACGGTGATCGCCCCCAGCGCGTGGAGCTTCTCGTAGGGCAGCCCGTTCCGCTCGTACCACTCCTCGCGGCCCCACTCCAGGTACTCGACGTACTTGGCGTTGTTGACGTGGCCGTTCACGTCGACCTCGGTCGGCCGGACGATGATCTCTAGCGATGTTTCCATGGTTTCTGATTCGGGATGAGGGACCTCTCGCGACGCGTGCCCGCCCGCCGATCCTCCGGCGTCTTTGAAGTGTATCATAGGGTGGAGCGGGCGGGCGGACGATGGAGTCCGCCCCGGTAGACGCGTGAAACGCCGTCGGCGGCCTGCTATGATGGTGGTCCCTCCGTTGACGGGGGCCGACCCGCGCTCACAGTCAGCGAAGGTCGCGACGACGGCCCCGCGGCCTCGTCCGGACTCGCACCCCGATTCGCGTGCGAGCTCTCCTCCCCGAGCGTCGCGCGATCGGCGGCCCAGGCGCGGGCCAGGGCATCGAGGTTCAAGGAGTCATGCACGATGTCGAGATTGGTTGAGGTCACGGAACTGGTGCTCCGGGACGGGCACCAGAGCTTGCTGGCCACGCGGATGGCGATGGAGGACATGGTCGGCGCCTGCGAGGACATCGACCAGGCCGGCTTCTGGAGCGTCGAGTGCTGGGGAGGGGCGACCTACGACTCCTGCATCCGCTTCCTCAACGAGGACCCCTGGGAGCGGCTGCGGACCTTCCGCAAGCTGATGCCGAACTCCCGCCTCCAGATGCTGCTCCGCGGCCAGAACCTGCTGGGCTACCGGCACTACGAGGACACGGTCGTCGACCGCTTCGTGGACAAGTCGGCCGAGAACGGCATGGACGTCTTCCGCGTCTTCGACGCGCTGAATGACGTTCGGAACCTGAAGCGGGCCATGGACGCGGTGAAGCGGACCGGCAAGCACGCCGAGGGGACCATCTGCTACACGACCTCGCCGCTGCACACCGTCGAGAAGTTCGTGGAGATGGCCCAGCGGCTGAAGGACATGGGCTCGGACTCGATCTGCATCAAGGACATGGCGGCGCTCCTGCGCCCGCAGCCGGCCTTCGACATCGTCAAGGGCATCAAGGAGAAGTGCGGCAAGGACACGATCGTCCACGTGCACGTCCACTCGACCACGGGCGTGACGATGGTCAGCCTGATGAAGGCCATCGAGGCCGGGGCCGACATCGTGGACACCGCGATCTCGTCGCTCAGCCTGGGCCCCGGGCACAACCCCACCGAGGCGCTCGTGGAGATGCTCGAGGACACCGGCTACACCACCCGGCTGAAGAAGGACCGGCTCCTGAAGATCAAGGAGCACTTCGCCAGGATCCGCCCGAAGTACGCGGCCTTCGAGTCGAAGTTCATCGGCGTGGAGACCGAGATCTTCGACAGCCAGATCCCCGGCGGCATGATCTCGAACATGGAGAGCCAGCTCAAGCAGCAGGGGGCCGGCGACCGCGTCAGGGAGGTGCTCGCCGAGGTGCCCCGGGTGCGCAAGGCCGCGGGCTACCCGCCGCTGGTGACGCCCTCCAGCCAGATCGTCGGCACCCAGGCCGTCTTCAACGTCCTGATGGGCCCGTACAAGGCGCTCACGGGCGAGTTCGCCGACCTGATGCTGGGCTACTACGGCGAGACGATCGCCGGGCGCGACCCGGAGATCATCAAGGCGGCCGCCGCGCACGCGAAGAAGGAGCCGATCACCTGCCGGCCGGCCGACCTGCTCAAGCCCGAATGGGAGGAGCTGCGGGCCCAGGCCATCGACCTGAAGGGCTGCAACGGCACGGACGAGGACGTTTTGACCTACGCCATGTTCCCCCAGGTCGCCCCCAAGTTCTTCGCGACCAGGGACCAGGGCCCCAAGAACGTGAGCAAGGCGGCCGAGCCGGCGCCCGCCAAGGCCGCCGACGGCCAGGCCAAGCCCGACGGCAAGGGGCAGGGCCCCGTGACCGGCCCGATCACCTACGAGATCAGGGTCGGCGACAAGTCGCACAAGGTATCCGTACAGCCCGCCTGAGCCCAGAAAGGACGAGCCGCAGATGAGCGCCAAGAAGTCGATGGAGGACCTGATCAAGGACCTCCGCGCCAAGAAGGGTCAGCTGGAGCAGGGCGGCGGGCCCGACCGGCTGGCCAAGCAGAAGAAGGAAGGGAAGCTCACCGCACGCGACCGCGTCGCCGCCCTGGTGGACGCGAACAGCTTCGAGGAGATGGGCCTGTACGCCCAGCACCGCCAGACCTTCTTCGGGATGGCCGGCAAGGAGGTCCCCGCCGACGGCGTCGTCACGGGGGCCGCGTCGATCGACGGCCGGCTGGTCCACCTGGCCAGCCAGGACTTCACCGTCCTGGGGGGCTCCGCGGGCGAGCTGCACTGCAACAAGGTCGCCGACGTGATGGAGCTGGCGCTGCACACCGGCAGCCCGTTCGTCTTCATCAACGACTCCGGCGGCGCCCGGGTGCAGGAGGGGATCGACTCGCTCTCCGGCTACGGCCGGGTCTTCTTCACGAACGTCGAGCTCTCCGGGGCCGTCCCCCAGATCTCCCTGATCTGCGGCCCCTGCGCCGGCGGCGCCGCCTACTCGCCGGCGCTGACCGACTTCATCATCATGACCCGCAAGGCCCAGATGTTCATCACCGGGCCCCAGGTCATCAAGCAGGTCACCGGCGAGCAGATCACCGCCGAGGCTTTGGGCGGGGCCGACGCGCACATGGCCCACTCGGGCGTGATCCACTTCATCGCCGAGGACGACGACGACGCCATCCTGATCTGCAAGCGGCTCCTGAGCTTCCTGCCGTCGAACAACCTGGAGGAGCCGCCCCGGATCCCGCACGACAACAACGTGGACCCGAACCCCGCGCTGAACTCGATCGTGCCCGTCGAGCCGAAGCAGGCGTACGACATGCGCGACGTGATCTGCGGGATCGTGGACCGCTCCGACTTCCTGGAGGTCCACGCGGGCTACGCGCCGAACATCGTCGTCGGCTTCGCGCGGATCCTGGGCCGGAGCATCGGCATCATCGCCAACCAGCCGTCGGTGATGTCCGGGGCGATCGACATCAACGCGTCGATCAAGTCGAGTCGGTTCATCCGGTTCTGCAACGCGTTCAACATCCCGCTGGTCACGTTCGTGGACGTGCCTGGCTTCCTGCCGGGCGTGCAGCAGGAGTACGGCGGCATCATCCGCAACGGCGCGAAGATGCTCTTCGCCTACTCGGCGGCGACGGTGCCCAAGATCCAGATCATCCTCCGCAAGTCGTACGGCGGGGCCCACCTGGCGATGTGCTCGAAGGACCTGGGCGCCGACCGCGTCTTCGCCTGGCCCACGGCCGAGGTCGCGGTGATGGGCGCCGAGGGCGCCGTGGAGATCGTCTTCCGCAAGGAGATGGACGCCGCGGCCGACAAGGCCGCCCGCCGCGCGGAGCTGATCGACGAGTATCGCTCGACGTTCTCCACGCCGTATGTCGCGGCCGGCCGGCGGCTGGTCGACGACATCATCGAGCCGGCCGACACCCGCAGGCACCTGGCGCAGGCCCTCGAGTACCTCCAAACCAAGCGCGATCACCGGCCGCCGAAGAAGCACGGCCTGATCCCTCTGTGAGCGGGAGCCCACGATGAACGCACCAAGCAAGGAGCTGGCCGGGCTCGTCGAGACCCTCGAGAGCCTGCGCGGCGAGATCGGCCGTCTGAGCGAGCGGGTGGCCGCGCTGGAGGCCGCCGCCGCGACGCCGGGCCGGGCCGCCGTCCCGGCCGGCAAGGAACGATCGGAGG
Organism: Isosphaeraceae bacterium; assembly: GCA_046349995.1. Taxonomy (GTDB): domain Bacteria; phylum Planctomycetota; class Planctomycetia; order Isosphaerales; family Isosphaeraceae; genus Aquisphaera. Next base: position 44,465 of record JAXMBE010000040.1, read on the forward strand.
CCGTGCCGAAGGCCCCCGCGCCGGCCCCAGCCCCCGCGGCCGCCGGGCTCAGCGAGGAGCTGGTCCTGGTCATCGGCGCCGCCATCGCGGCCTACCTGGGCAAGCGGGCGCACATCCGCCAGATCCGCCTGATCGGCACGGGCGCATGGGCTCAGCAGGGCCGGGTCATGATCCAGGCATCGCACGCCCTTTCGGTCCACTCGGTGAGGAGTCAGCCTTGAAACTCAAGATTACCGTCGACGGGAAGCTGTACGAGGTGGACGTCGAAGTCTTCGAACCCGAACAGGCCCCGACCGGATACTACCCCCCTCCCGGCCACGCCCGGGTGCCCGCCGGCGCCCCGGTGGCCGCCCCCCCGCCCCCCGCGGGCAAGGCCGGCGCCCCGGTGGCCGACGAGAGCAAGGTCTGCCGCAGCCCGTTCTCCGGCACGGTCTCCAAGGTCTCGGCCCAGCCCGGGCAGACCATCCAGGTCAACGACGTCCTCCTCGTCCTCGAGGCGATGAAGATGGAGACCGTGATCACCGCGCCGATCGCCGGCAAGGTCGCCAAGATCAACGTGAACGTGGGTGACGCCGTCCAGCAGGGACAGGTCCTCGTCGAGTTCGAGTGACCCTCGGACCGGCCCGGCGAGCCGCCGGGGACCCAGCCAGCACAGGAGCCAGATCGAGATGAAGCCCGTCAAAGCGATCAACCACATCGGGATCGCCGTCCGTTCCATCGAGGCCCAGCGCCCGTTCTACGAGGAGACGCTCGGGGCCGTCTTCGAGGGCACCGAGGAGGTGGCCGACCAGAAGGTGCGGGTCGGCTTCTTCCGCGTCGGCGACGTGCGGCTGGAGCTGCTGGAGCCCTCCGACCCCTCCAGCACGATCGCCGCCTTCCTGGAGAAGAAGGGGGAGGGCCTGCACCACGTCGCCTACACGGTGGACGACATCGAGTCGCGGATCGGCGAGCTGAAGCAGGGCGGCGTGCGCATGATCGATGAGGCGCCCCGCCCCGGCGCGCATCACACCCGGATCGCGTTCCTGCATCCCAAGAGCTCGTGCAGCATCCTGACCGAGCTCTGCGAGCCGGTCGCGGGGCACGGCGCGGACGGCCCGTGAGACGCCCGTCCCCGGCCGGATCCGGGGGGCGCGGCGGGCCTCCTCCAGCTCCTTGAACCGGGGATTTTGCGCCCTTAGAATGACCTTTCCAGGAGATCGCGCCCCGGGCCGGCGGAGTCGCCGAGCCCGGGAACGGGGCAACGCATCCCGCCGATCCGGCCATCCCGCCCCGTTGCCCAGGCGGCGCGATCTCGCGGAGGACTTGATGGTCAAGCGTGGGACCCGCCCGGCCGGCGCGAACGATGACGCCGTGGGGCCTCTCATCGAGGCGGCGACTCATGCGACGTCGCCTGCCGGCACGCGTGGGTCCGCCCCCACCCGGTCGTGCGGCGGATCCCGGGGCCTCGGCTTCTCGGGGCCCGAACCTCAGCCTACAACACTCTTGTGCGGGGCGCGACCGGGCGCGAGGCCCGCGGGGCCGCGGCCCCGGGCCCGCGCGTCGGCACGAGCGGCCGCCAGGGCCGCCGCCCCGTTCTCATCGCAGGGGAGCAGGAAATCACCATGAGCGCGGTCGCTTCACGTCCCGCCGTCGTCCCGAGTCCGGCGAATCGGACTCGCCTCCAGAGGATGCTGACCTCCTCGATCGGACTGAAGATCATCATGGCCCTCACCGGGGTGATCCTCTCCGGATTCGTCCTGGTCCACATGCTCGGCAACCTGCAGGTGTTCCAGGGGGCCAAGGCCATCAACGACTACGGGGCGCTGCTGCACAAGGAGCCGGCCATCCTCTGGACGTTCCGGCTGGTGCTGCTCGGCTCCGTCGGCCTGCACATCTGGGCCTTCCTGGCCCTGGCGAGGAAGAACAGCCGGGCCCGGCCGCAGGCCTACCAGTCGAGGAAGTATCGCGAGTCGAGCTTCGCCTCGCGGTCGATGATCCTCACCGGGCCGCTCGTGCTGGCGTTCATCATCTACCACCTCCTGCACCTGACGACGGGGACCGTCCACGGCAGCTTCGAGGAGGGGGAGGTCTATCACAACCTAACCTCGGGCCTCGGGGGCGTCGTCGGCCTCTTCTACATCGTGGCGATGGTCGCCCTGGCCTTCCATCTCTGGCACGGCGTCTGGAGCATGTTCCAGACGCTCGGGGCGCCGGAGGACCGATACAACTCGCTCGCCCGCCGGTTCGCGACGGTCTTCACCCTGCTGGTCACGCTGGGGTTCATCGCCGTCCCCCTGGCCGTGCTGACCGGGTTCCTCAAATAACTAGGAGCACCCCGTGGAACTCAAGTCGAACGTCCCCGATGGCCCGCTCGACCAGAAGTGGACCAGGCACAAGTTCGAGATGAAGCTGGTCAACCCGGCGAACAAGCGGAAGTACTCCGTGATCGTCGTCGGCAGCGGCCTGGCGGGGGGCTCCGCGGCCGCCACGCTCGCCGAGCTCGGCTACCAGGTCTCCTGCTTCTGCTACCAGGACAGCCCGCGCCGGGCCCACTCGATCGCCGCCCAGGGCGGGATCAACGCCGCGAAGAACTACCAGAACGACGGCGACAGCGTGCACCGGCTGTTCTACGACACCATCAAGGGGGGCGACTTCCGGGCCCGCGAGGGGAACGTGCACCGCCTCGCCGAGGTGTCGGTGAACATCATCGACCAGTGCGTCGCCCAGGGCGTGCCGTTCGCGCGCGAGTACGGCGGCACCCTGGCGAACCGGTCGTTCGGCGGCGCCCAGGTGTCGCGCACCTTCTACGCCCGCGGCCAGACCGGCCAGCAGCTCCTCCTGGGCGCCTACCAGGCGCTGCAGCGTCAGGTGGGCCTCGGCGCAGTGAAGATGTACCCCCGGCACGAGATGCAGGAACTCGTGGTCATCGACGGCAAGGCGCGGGGGATCGTCACCCGCGACCTCGAGACCGGGGCCATCGAGTCCTGGGCCGCCGACGCGGTGATCCTCGCCACCGGCGGCTACGGCACGGTCTTCTACCTGGCGACCTACGCCAAGGGCTGCAACGGCACGGCCATCTGGCGGGCCTACAAGAAGGGCGCCGCGTTCGCCAACCCGTGCTACACGCAGATCCACCCGACCTGCATCCCGGTGACCGGCGACCATCAGAGCAAGCTGACCCTGATGTCCGAGTCGCTCCGCAACGACGGCCGGATCTGGGTCCCCAAGAAGAAGGGCGACACCCGGCCGGCCGGCCAGATCCCCGAGGACGAGCGAGACTACTACCTGGAGCGGAAGTACCCGAGCTTCGGCAACCTCTCGCCCCGCGATATCTCCTCGCGAGCCGCCAAGGAGGTGTGCGACGAGGGCCGGGGCGTCGGCAAGACGGGCCTGGGCGTCTACCTCGACTTCTCCGACGCGATCGGCCGCCTAGGGGCCCCCATGATCCGCGAGCGGTACGGCAACCTGTTCGACATGTACGAGCGGATCACGGATGAGGACCCATACAAGGTCCCGATGCGGATCTACCCGGCCACCCACTACACGATGGGGGGCCTCTGGGTCGACTATCACCTGATGAGCACGATCCCCGGCCTGTTCGTGCTCGGGGAGGCCAACTTCTCCGACCACGGCGCCAACCGGCTGGGCGCCAGCGCGCTCATGCAGGGCCTGGCCGACGGCTACTTCGTCATCCCCTACACGCTGGGGAACTACTTCGCCTCCAACAAGTTCGAGAAGCTCGGGGCCGATCACTCGGCCTTCAAGAGCGCCGAGGCGTGGGTCGCCAACCAGATGAAGACGCTGCTCTCGATCAAGGGCAAGCGGACCGTCGACGACTTCCACCGCGAGCTCGGCAAGCTGATGTGGACGTACTGCGGCATGGCCCGCAACGAGGAGGGGCTGAAAACGGCACTCCAGAAGATCCCCGAGCTTCGCGAGCAGTTCTGGAAGGAAGTGCGCGTCCTCGGTGACGGCGGCGAGGTGAATCAGTCGCTCGAGAAGGCCGGGCGGGTGGCCGACTTCCTGGAGCTGGGCGAGCTGATGTGCCTGGACGCCCTGGAGCGGCGCGAATCGGCCGGGGCCCATTTCCGCGAGGAGTACCAGACGCCCGACGGCGAGGCCGCCCGCGACGACGAGAACTTCTGCCACGTGGCCGCCTGGGAGTACACCGGCCCGGGGAGCCGCCCCAACCGCCTGGTCGAGCCGCTGACCTTCGAGAACGTCCACCTGCAAACCCGAAGTTACAAGTAAGTCCGGGTCCGCCCAAGCCGGGAGAGAGACGGGGCCCACCCGCGGCGGCGCCCGGATCTCATCGGGACTCACGCCCATTGGAGAGCAAGATTCATGGCCGGTCACGGTGAGGAAAGAAAGATCAACTTGACCTTGAATGTCTGGCGTCAGAAGAACCGGACCTCGTCCGGCCGGTTCGAGACCTATTCGGCTCGCGACATCAGCACGGACATGTCGTTCCTCGAGATGCTGGACGTGGTCAACGAGGGGCTGATCCTCGAGGGCAAGGAGCCGATCGCCTTCGACCACGACTGCCGGGAGGGGATCTGCGGCCAGTGCGGCGTCGTGATCAACGGCGACGCCCACGGGCCCAGGAGGGCGACGACCACCTGCCAGCTCCACATGCGGAGCTTCAACGACGGCGACGTCCTGACGATCGAGCCCTGGCGGGCCACCGCGTTCCCGGTCATCAAGGACCTGATGGTCGATCGCGGCGCCTTCGACCGGATCGTCGCCGCGGGCGGCTTCGTCTCGGTGCGGACCGGGAACGCCCCCGAGGCGAACGACATCCCGGTGCCCAAGGACGACGCCGAGATGTCCATGGACGCCGCCGCCTGCATCGGCTGCGGCGCCTGCGTCGCCGCGTGCCCCAACGCCTCGGCCATGCTCTTCGTCTCGGCCAAGGTCGGGCACCTCAACTCGCTGCCGCAGGGCAAGCCCGAGCAATATCGCCGGGCCACCGCGATGATCGACCAGATGGACGCGGAGGGCTTCGGCAGCTGCACCAACCACGGCGAGTGCGAGGCGGTCTGCCCCAAGGACATCCGCCTCGAGTTCATCGCCAAGCTGAACCGCGACTACCTGCGGGCCAGCCTCAAGAAGCGACGCGAAGTGGCCTCCGCGGGCGCAGGCTGATCGGCGGGGACGGCTGGCCCATGAGCACCGTGCGGCTGATCCCCCTGGGCGTCGGCGAGGCCTTCTCGGCGTGCCACTACACGTCCTGCCTGGCACTCGGGCTGGATGACGAGTGGCTGCTGATCGATTGCCCCCACCCGATCCTGAAGATGCTCCGGGAGGGATCCGCCGCCGCGGGCGTCCCGCTGGACCCCGACCGCGTCGTCGGGGTCGCCGTGAGCCACCTCCACGCCGACCACTGCTGCGGCCTGGAGGACTTCGGCTTCTACTCCACGATCGCGCTGGGACGCCGCGCCCGGCTGCTCATGCACCCCGAGGTGTCCGCCCGCCTCTGGAGCGGCCTGCTCGCCGCCGGCATGGAGCTCTCCCAGGTCCCCGGCGGCCCGGCCACCCGTCATCGGCTGGAGGACTACTTCGAGCTGATCGGTCTCGACGACTCGGCGCCCACGCCGTTCGGCCCGTTCGCCATCGAATGCCGGCGGACGATCCACGGCGTCCCGACCACCGCCCTGAAGATCAAGGTCGGCGGGCGGACCCTCGGCTTCAGCGCCGACACCGCCTTCGATCCCGGACTGATCGACTGGCTCGCCCCCGCCGACCTGATCGTGCACGAGGCGACCACCGCCGGCTACACCGGGGTCCACACCCCTTACGAGAAGCTGGCGGGGCTGCCGGCCGGGCTGCGCGCCCGGATCCGACTCACCCACTGTCCCGATGATTTCGACCCGGGGCCGGGCGGGATCGAGTTGCTGCGCCAGGGCCACTGCTATACCCTCTGAGCCAGGCTTGCTCTGTCGCGAACTCCGGCGACCAGCCTGGATCCTCCCTTTGCAAGCAGGGAGGCTGGTGCTCGCTGGCCTGGCAAGCGGGAGCCGGAGGGGGTCCGGGGGCCGCGTCGATCACCAACGCCCGGGCTCTCGACGGAGCGAGCCGGTCCTCAAACCCCACGGCGGCGAGTCCCATGAATCCGTCCCTCTGGCTGGCCATCGTCTCCGCGCTTTTCCTCCTGACCTGGGTCGGGATCACGGTCAAGCAGCGCCGGGCCGCGAGCTGTCCGAAGCACCGGCATTCCGCCGGCATGGCCGCCCAGTTCCTGGCCCTGGCCTGCCTCCTGATCGGCGTGCTCCTCGCGGGGATGGCCGTCTACCCGTGGCTCACCGGTCGAGGCCCCTGAAACGACGACGAGAGGAGAATCCCGATGAGTCGCGATCCTCACGCGCTGCTCCTGCTGCTCACGCTGTCCGTCGGTACGCCGGCGGTCCTCGGGGCCTCTGGCCCGGAAGGGGCCGCGAAGCCCGAGCTGGTCGAGGTCCGCAAGATCTGGGACCAGGCCCCGCACAACGCCTTCACCGACCTGATCCGGTTCCGCGACCGCTGGTACTGCGTGTTCCGCGAGGGACAGGGCCATGTCTCGCCCGACGGCACCGTGCGGGTCATCACGTCCGGCGACGGGCGTGACTGGTCGAGCGCCGCCCTGATCGCGCTGAAGGGGGCCGACCTGCGGGATCCCAAGATCACGAGGACGCCGGAGGGACGGCTGATGATCGTGGCCGCCGCGGCCCGCGACCGCAAGCCCAGCGGCGAGGCCAGGCACCAGTCGATGACCTGGTTCTCGGAGGACGGCCGGAACTGGGACGAGGGCCACGCCGTGGCCGACGCCGACTTCTGGCTCTGGCGGGTCGCCTGGCACGAGGGGGCGGCCTATGGGGTCGGCTACGGGTGCACCTCGCGCGAGAAGTTCGTCAGCCTCTACCGCAGCAGGGACGGGATCGCCTTCGACAACATCCTCGCCCATCTCTTCGACCCGGGTTACCCGAACGAGGCCGGCCTGGTCTTCGAGGATGACGGGACCCTCCTCTGCCTGCTCCGGCGCGATGAGAGCCCCCGCACGGGGATGCTCGGGTCGGCCCGCCCTCCCTACACCAACTGGACCTGGCGCGACCTCGGCGTGCCGATCGGCGGCCCCCAGATGATCCGCCTGCCCGACGGCCGGCTGGTGGCGGCGGTCCGCCTCTACGACGGCCGCGTGCGGACCTCGCTGGGCTGGGTCGACGCGAAGGCCGCGACCTTCCGGGAATTCCTGGCTCTCCCCTCCGGAGGAGACACGAGCTACCCCGGCCTCGTCTGGCACGAGGGCGAATTGTGGGTCAGCTACTACTCCTCCCACGAGGGCAAGACGAGTATCTACCTCGCCCGTGTGAAGCTCCCCACCCGCTAGGAAAAGGAACCACGGAAGAGGCAGAGAGTGAACCACGGAAGACACGGAAAGGAAAGCAGAATGAATCGTAGGTCGGGCAGGGGAGTCACACCGGCTGAGATGGCCTATCTTCTCTCTTCCTATCTGTGTTCATCTGTGCTTATCTGTGGCTAATTTCTTCTGTATTTGATCTGCCTGCGTCAAAGCAAGAAACCGGCCGGGGAATCGGACGATCCCCCGGCTCGGTCGGTCGATTCACAGCAGGTTGACGACGCGGTCGGTGAGTCCCTTCTCACCGAGCACGACGCTCAGCTTGCCGCTGGTGACGACCTTCTCGAGCACCTCGAGCTCACGCAGCCGCATGAGGGTCGGGTTGTCGGCCAGCAGCTTGGCGGTGTTCGCCTGGCTGCGGAGCGCGGCAGTCTCCTCGCGGCGGGTGATCAGGTTCGCCTCGGCGGCCTTCCTGGCCTCGGTCACCTTGTTCATCAGCTCCTTCATGTCACCCGGCAGGATCAGGTCGCGGACCCCCAGGGCCACGACCTCCAATCCGAGCTCGCGAGCACGGTTGGCCAGGAGCCCGGCCGCCTCGTCGGCGACGGCGTCCTTCGCGGCCAGCAGCGCGTCGAGCTCGCGTCCGCCCACCACGGCGCGGAGCACGAGCTGGACCTCCCGGTAGAGGGCCTGCTTGTAGTCGTCCGCCGTACAGACGGCCCGCTTCGGGTCAACGACCCGGTACGTGGCCACAGCGTTGAGCCGCAGCGTGACCTTGTCGGCGCTCATGATCTCCTGGCCCGGCACGTCGAGGGTCGCCTCGCGGAGATCGACCTCGACGACGCGGACGTCCGCCGCGCCCTTCCAGAAGGCCCACGGCCCCGGGTCGAGCGTGCCGACGAATCGACCGTCGAGGAACAGGACGCCCACGCAGCCGCGGCCCACGGCCCCGATCTCGAGCTGGTCGCGCGCCGACGGATTGCGGACGATGACCTTCAGCTCCTCGTGCTCGAACCGCGCCCGGTTTGCGTCCACGATCTCCACCCGGACATCCCGGTGGTTGGTCCAGCAGGCGTACTGGCCCGGGGGCAGGATCCTCGCGAACCGGCGATCGATCCAGACGAGCGCGCGCTGGCCGTCCTCCAGGTCGATGACCTGTGCCAGCCCCTTCAGCCCGCCCGCCCGGACGATCAGGTCGAGCTTCTCGTGCACCAGGAACGGGGCACGCTGGCTGACCACCTCGACGGTGACGCGGTTGAAGGGGTCGAAGAACCAGTGCTCGCCGCCGCCCAGCAGGCCGCGGAACTCGCCCCTGCGGAAGTACAGGCCGATTTCGAACGTGCGGATCGTGTACCGCTTGAGGAACCACATGAGGACCACTCCTTCCGCCCCGGGCACGACCCGCGGGCACGACTCAGGGATCGGGCATGGCGATCCTGCCTGATCAAGGGGTTAAGAAGAAAGAATGCCTTCAGGGAACGGGACGTCTAGCGGCCGCGCCTCGGGCCACGGAGCCTCGCTTGAGCCGCCCCCGCGACCGGGTCATGAGCCGTGGGATCCTGGCCCGATGCCGCCGCAACGCGTGCGGTGCATCGGGGCCCATCCCGGACGGCCCCTCGCCGGAGGCCCAGGGCGGCGGAATCCGCGCGCTTCAGGGTGCCCCTGGGCGTTGCCCGCCGGGCGCCGTCGGGTCGCAAGGACCCGTCGGCTCTCCCGGGGGCTGGCCCGACCAGTCGCCCGTTCCCCTCCGGCCCTTTGGTTTCGAGACGTGTGCAACGTCACGAACAGGTCGGTGGGACACACCGACGGCGAAGTGGACGGGATTCGAACCCGCGACTCCCAGGTTCCGAGCCTGGTGCTCTACCCATTGAGCTACCACGAACTGACCTCGCCCCGGTTCCGACTCCCTGCACGGGACACGCCCCGCCGACTGTCCGAGGACAGGGCGGACGCGCCGCGGGCCCGACGAGATCAGCCGCTTGCCTGAAAGAAACGCCGGTGGGAGTCGAACCCACTTGCACCGGGTTGCAGCCGGTTGCCTGGCCGTCTGGCTCCAGCGTTGGAACGGTATTCAGCAGACGCCCCAGGCCCGGATCATGTTCGCGCAAAGCGAGGAAGCGCGTTGCGACTCTTGGCAGACTGCGGGCGAGGTGTCAGAATCGGGTCGTGGCCTCGGTGGCCCCGCACGCCACGGCCTATGCGGCAGAGATCGGGAGTCCATCATGTCCATCTCGACTGGTCCCGACCCGGCCCTGAAACTGCCCGACCTCTACGAGGTCGTCGATGGCCGCGTGGTGGAGAAGGGACCGGGCGCGCTGGAGACCTTCCTCTTCTCTCGACTCATGCTCTCGCTCGCCCCGTTCGTGGATGAGGCACGCCTGGGCCGCGTCGTGCAGCAGATGCTCTTCGCCTTACGCCCTTCGCCGGAACTCAAGCGCCGTCCGGATCTCGCCTTCGTCTCCGCCGATCGCTGGCCACTCGGCAAGCGCGTCCCGCGGACCGAGGCCTGGGACGTGGTCCCCGACCTGGCCGTCGAGGTCATCAGCCGGAGCAGCTCTGCCGACGAGGTGGCAAAGCAGATCGAGGACTACTTTCATGCGGGCAGCCGGCGGGTGTGGGGGGTCTACCCGGTGACGAGCAAGGTCCACGTCTACGAGTCGCCGACCCGGGTAACGATCCTCCAGGTGGGTGACGACCTCCAGGGCGATCCTCTGATCCCGGGATTCCGGCTCCCGCTGGCGAACCTCTTCGGCGAGGGGACAGGAGACTGACACGAGGAGGACAGCCATGGGGCGGATCACCTCGCGCCGCACCTCCGGCAGAGGATCCACCGGCCTTCGGTTCGTCGGCGCGATCTTCACGATCCTCGGCGTCCTCCTCCTGACCGGCGGTTGCCTGCTCTTCGCGTTCGGGCTCAACACCCTGCTCTCGGGCTCGGCGGCCACTCCACCAGTGACAACCAAGCCGGCCCCGGCGAACGCCGGACGATTTCAGGGGCGTGTTCGGCGGCCTGTTTCCGTTCCTCTGGTCGCTCGTGCTCCTCGGCTCGGGCCTCCGGTTCGTCGCGATCGGGGCCCTGATCCGGCTGGCCATCCATGTCGAGGAGAACACCCGGGTGTCGGCCCAGTGCCTGGAGAAATTGGCCTCCCGAATCGAGCCGATCGAGCAGCGCGTGGGGGCCACGTTCCGATCGTGAACACCTTCGTCGTCACGTCACCGATCGAATCCCTCAGAGATGGATGGGACGATCGCGACGGCGGTATGATGCAGCGATTGAGGACAGTCTCCGTGAACCTGCGTGCTCCTCCACGATGATCGAGAGTGTCACGGGCAAATACCCAGGACGCATCAGCGGATTGCGAGACGCGGAATGCTAATGAGCGCCAAACCGCCGATGCAACGGCTGAGCGAGGGATGGAAACCACACTTGCTCTCGAGAACGGCCACAATGTCCCGTGAGAAGAAGAAGGCCGACAAGCCGATCAAGCGGCAGATCCAGAAGCAGATCTCCGCTCACGTCCGGGCTGCGTTCCCAGACTGCGTTGCCGAATTCTGCGGCCAGCAAGGGGCTGCTGCGAAGGTCGGTCGGACGCTCGGATTCCGGGTTAGGGATGGAGGTGGTAAGTATCGCTCGAATATCATCTGGGTCGATCCCGAGTACGTCGGCGAGATCAACGAGGCGTGGGTCCGATGGGCGGTGCGTCAGTCCAATGGGTGAGCGACCCGGCTATGCAGAAATAGTGATCGCATGATCATATATTGGTTTCATTAAGGAATTGAGTGATGAGACGCACGTTCAGCTTCACCCTCGTGCTGGTCTTCGGCACCAGCCTCACGACATCGGCGAGAGCCCAATCGGCCGCGCTGAAGTACGGCGACGGGCGAGCCGACGGCAAGCAGAGCCTCGGGGGCTCGGGCGAGATGATCGAGTTCACCAGGCCGAGCGACTTCGGCAAGGTCGGCGGCATCAGGATCCACGGGTCGCGCTACGGCGTGCCGCAGGCCCCGGACGAGAGCTTCCTGATCTACTTCCTCAGCCAGGACCGCAAGCAGATCCTGCATACCGAGATGGCGCCCTATTCGCTCTTCGAACGGGGGCCCGAGAAGTGGGTGGCGATCGCGTTCGGCCGCCCCGTCGAGCTGCCGGAGCGGTTCTGGGTGGCGCTCGACTTCCGGGCGACCCAGCGCAAGGGCGTGTACGTCAGCTACGACACCAGCACCGGCGGCAAGCATTCCCGGATCGGCCTGCCGGGCACCCCGGCGGCGGAGACGAGGGCCGGCGGGGACTGGATGATCGAACTCACGCCGGAGGACGGCAAGAAGCCCGGCAGGGCCCGATGACGCGAGCGCTTCGATCCATGGAGCCGGCAGTTGATATGGTCCATCCGACGGGGTCGTTCGGGGCGTCCCCCTGCGGACGAGTGTGCGGCCTAATCTTCGGCGTACCTCTCCTCCATACATCCTGGCGTATGATTCATATAACTGGAGCACACATAATGCAACAGTCTCGTAGGCCGGGGCGTGACCCAGCCGAGCGTCCAGCATCGCTGATCACGGGCCGGGTCACGACCCGGCCTACGAGCTGACTCCGGAGTGCGATCAATCTCCGTGCAGTGACCGCAATCGCGGCGAGAGGCGGAGCACGAGGTGGGCGCGTTCGAACTCGGCGAGCCACTCGGCGGTGACGGCCGACAGGAGCTCGTCGGCGGGGGGCACCAGGCCGGTGGGGCAGGCGGGGCCGAGCTGGTCGGCGGCCAGCTTGCGATAGACCGATAATGTCCGCTCGCCGTAGCGGAAGGCCTCACGCCAGTCCTCGCTCAGGAAGACCACCACGGGGACGCGATGGCCGCCGTTGATCGACAGGGCCTCACGGATCTCGGGCCGGGCGTCGCGGTCGAGGAAGCGGAGGTCGATCGCCGAGGACGCCTGGGCGAAGTGGTCGAAGACGGGGCACTGGTTGATGCAGTCGCCGCACCAGGCGCCGGCCAGGCAGATCACCGGCATCCGGCGCGTGAATCCCGCGAGGAGTCCGCTCTGTTCCGGCGACAGTCTGAACCGGTTGTGCATCGCCTCCCAGCGCTCGCGCTGGGCGTGGGTGGCGTGCTTGTCCAGGAAGGCCCGATAGGACAGGGACTCGGCGAAGACGGACGACCAGTCGATCATCAGGGGCTCCCCTTGGCTGCATGATTCGCGGGATGCGGGCCTCGGGCGCCGGGCCGTCGCACGAATGATGGTACGGCCGGCGGGCGCGAAGTCAATTCCCGGCGAGGCGCTCAGCGCCTCTGGGGCCGGCGGAAGGCCGTCGCGTAGGCGTCCAGGACGCCCAGCCGCCCCGGGTGGATCGCCTCGAGTCCGAGCTTCGACTTGACCGACGAGCTCAGCCCCTGGCCGTTGCCCGAGAGGATGATGAGCTTCTGTCCCTGCGGCAGCGTCAGGAGCTCCTCGGAGTCGGCGAGGTCGCGCTGGGGCAGCTGCGGGAGCGCAGTCCTCAGGATGAACCTCAGCCAACCGCCCGAGAAGGGCACGGCCGCGGCAGTCGCCGGTCCAGCGGGATCGCCGGCCGTGGCCGGCCTCGCCTCCGGGCCGACCACCGCCAGGACGTCGAAGGACCGCTCGCGATTGCGCCGCAGGATCATGGTGCGGAGGGCCAGAAGCTCGTGGGTCTCGCTGTGGCGGAAGACGATCTCCTGGATGCCCGTGCCCACGGTGATCCCGAGGATGGTCAGGAGGAAGGCGGTCAGGATCTGCCGCTGGCGATCGTCGCGCCCGCGCGCCCAGCGCTCGAGCCCGCGCGTCAGCCAGATCGAGATCAGGATGAGGTCCAGCGCGAGGTGGAGCCCCAGCGCGGTCGATGCGGAGGTCCGGCCGCTCAGCAGGTTCTCGAGGGCCCCTTTCAGGTCCTCGCTGGCCCACCAGGACACGGAGAACGCCGTGGCGGGCGCCAGGACGATCAGGGCCCTGACGGGGACCTTCCGGTTGACCAGGTCGGCGACGGTCATCGCCGCCAGCAGGTGCAGCGGGAAGAGCAGGAAGAGGTCCATCAGGGGACGCGGCCCGCCGGGCCAGAAGGTGGGCACGAGGGCCGCGACGGCGAGCCAGACCGCCCACAGCGAGGCCCCGACCGTCACCGGCGACTCGGACTCGTCGATGACGGCCAGGCGGATCGCGCGGAGGAAGCCGTAGACGCTCAGGGGCAGGGCGACGGGCGACAGCGTGATCAGGCGGGCCCAGAGCGGTCCCCCCGCCCCCGCTGCCTCGCGCGAGATGAACTGGAGCCCGTTCAACGCGGACCAGCCGTGGATGCGGATCATCGCGAGCTGCCAGGGTGCGGCGACGGCCAGCGCGATGCCCACGGCCAGCAGTCCGTGCAGGCCCCTCGCCTGGCCCCATCGGTCCAGCCGGCGGGACCGGGCCCGTGGCCGGGCGGCGGCGATCGGGTCGCCGCCGGCCCGCAGTGAGAATTGATGCAGGATCACGATCGGGATGACGATCAGCCCGAAGCCGCCCACCGCCAGCAAGGAGAGGCCGAGCGACACCCCGCCCGCGGCCGCCCAGAAGACCGGCCGGGCCCAGGGCCGCGGAGGTGCGGCCCCGGCGGAGACCCGCTCGTACCAGCCGTAGCAGAGCAGGGCCCCCACGGCGCCGGCGAGGGCCAGCGTGACCGGCGTCACCTCCTGCATGCGGAGCAGCAGGTCGGGATCGAATCCGAGCAGGAGCGCCGCCACCAGGCCCATCCCGCCGCCCCGCCAGAGGCGCCCGTGGAGATAGGCCAGGACCACCACCAGGGCACCCGCGACGTAGCTCGGCAGGACGCTCGCCAGGGGGTCGAAGTCGGCGCTGAGCTCCATGCCCAGGGCCGCGAGCCAGGCATAGAGCGGGGGCTGGAACGCCACGGCCCGGAAGGCGGCGGCCTCGGCGGCCGGCTTGATCTCATCGGTCGCAGGGACCTGGTCGAGCACCAGTCCGTCGAGCACCGCCAGGGCGCGCAGGCCCCAGAGCGGGCCGGGGGGCGTCAGGTCCCACGAGTTGAGGGCGACCAGGCCCGGCAGGATCGCGATCAGCACGACCAGCGGGAAGAACATCGCCGACCGCGGCGCCGGGCCGATCAGCGGCCGGGCTCGACGGGGGAAGCCGATCGCCGGCCGACCCGGATCGACGGCCTCCCTGCGTGCGCGTTGCGAGAGCCTCGGTCCCATCACCGTCGTCGTTTCAAGCATGCGATCACGCCCTGGCCTGACCCGGCCGCGAGGCGTCCCGTTCGAAGTGCCGCACCGCGAACCTTAGCACAAGCCGGTTCGCCGAGGGAGGGCGATTCGTGCAACTCGACCGCCCGGGACGGGCCGCGCCGCGCGGCTGCCGCCTCCCGGCGGCATCGCGCGCAGGGCCGTATCCTTACTACATCGGCAGCGGGGCCCCCGAAGGCCAGATCTTCCGCCCGGCCCCGCGCTGCGGGAGCCGTGCGGATCGGGCCCGCGATCTGCTATGATGCGCCCCATGCCGCCCCTACCCAGGTCCTTCTACGACCGCAACGCCGACCTCGTGGCGCCCCAGCTCCTGGGCAAGCTGCTGGTGCGCCGGATCGCGGGCGAGTCCCGCGTCGGCCGGATCGTCGAGACCGAGGCCTACCTCGGTCCCCCCGACCTCGCGGCCCATTCGAGCAAGGGCAAGACGCCCCGCACCGAGGTCATGTACGGCCCCCCGGGTCGTGCTTATGTCTATCTGATCTACGGGATGCATCACTGCCTGAATCTCGTCACGGGCCCGGGGGAGGTGCCCTCCGCGGTGCTGGTCCGCGCCCTGGAGCCGGTCGCGAACCTCCGCGAGCCGGCCAACGGCCCCGGCCGCCTCTGCCGCGCCATGGAGATCGACCGCCGCCTCAACGGCCACGACCTGACCCGTGGGGAGCTTCGCGTCGAGGAGCCCCGGGATGTCCAGGGCGAATTCGAGGTCGTCCTGCGTCCCCGGATCGGCGTCGATTACGCCGGCGAATGGGCCCTCAAGCCGCTGCGGTATTACATCGCCGGCAATCGCTGCATCTCACGTCCCTGACCCGAGCAGGAGCGATCCCATGCGGCTTGGACTCATCGGCGCGACGGGGCACTGGACGACGTACGCCCCGGCCCTCCGCCTGGTGCCGGGGCTCGAGCTGGTCGCCGTGGCGCCCGCCGGCCCCGATGAGACCCTCGGCGCGTTCGACCACGCCCCGGGGCTGACGCTCCAGACCCGCCGTCACGAGGACGCACGCCGGATGCTCGACCAGGAGCGGCTCGACGTGGTCCAGGTCTGCGCCCGCTGCGATCGGATCCCGCACTGGATCCACCGCTGCGTGGAGCGCGGGCTCCCGGTGATGGCGGAGAAGCCGCTGGCGATGGACGTCAAGACCCTCGAGTCGCTGTACCAGGCCGCGCGGAAGGCGAACGTCTCCGTCGTCCCGATGCACACGATGCGATCGGTCCCCGTCCTGGCCGCGGTGCGGGAAGCCGTCCGCGACGGTGGCGTCGGCGAGCCGCTCCTGAGCTTCAGCCAGAAGTCGTACAAGTGGGGCGACGACCGGCCCGACTTCTATCGCGACCGCAAGACCTTCCCCGGCATCGCCCCCTGGGTCGGGATCCACGCCTTCGACTGGCTGCACTGGATCCTGGGCGACGTCTTCACGTCGGTCCAGGGCAAGGAAGGGACCACCGCGCGTCCCGATTATCCCGCCTGCCCGAGCCAGGCCGCTTACCTGCTGACGACGGCGGCCGGCGGCCTCGCCGCGGTGACGCTCGACTACCTCCGCCCCGATGCGGCCGCCAGCCACGGCGACGAGCGTGTGAGGATCGCCGGGAGCCGGGGAGTGGTCGAGACGGCTCTCATCGAACGCAAGGCCGTCCTGACCCAGCAGGACCGGCCCGCTCGCGCGCTGAGCCTCCCATCCCCCGCCGACATCTTCACCCAGTTCGCGAGGTCGCTCCTCGGCCAGGGGCCCCCTCCGCTGACCCTGCCCGAGGCCTTCCGGATCACCGAGATCGCCCTGAGGGCCCGCGAGGCGGCAGAGACGGGGCAGACGGTTTCCCTGCGGGAATCGGCTTACCGGGCCACATGACATCAAGGCCACGTCATCCGGAGCAAGGGCCGCCTACTCGGTGGGTACGTGCCTCAGAGCTTCTCCCGGCCTGATCACACGACCGCCGCGGATGATGTATTCGATGCGGCGCGTGTGGCGGATCTCGGCCGTGGGGTCGGCGGTCAGGACCACGAGATCGGCGAGCAGGCCGGGGGCGATCCGGCCCAGGCGGTCGGACTGCTTCAGGATGGCCGCGTTGTGGTAGGTCGCGGACTGGAGCGCCACGGCGGGCGTCAGGCCCGATTCGACCAGCAGCTCGAGTTCCTGGTGGAGCGAGAACCCCGGGGTCACGAAGGGCTCGGGGGTGTCCGTCCCGGCCAGGATGGTCACCCCCGCTCGATGGAGCATTCCCGTCAGTTCCTGGTACTTCCGAACCTCCTTCCGCCGGAGTTCGCGGGAGGCCGGCGGGAGGTTGCTCGACCGGGCGTAAGAGTCCCAGAAGTGCCTCATCCGGGCCGGCGCGAGCCGCTGGTCGGGGTGCTCCCTCACCTCGGGCAGGTCGTTCAGGTAGATCATGTTGCGGAAGACGACCAGCGTGGGATCGACGGCCACCCGCCGGCGTGCGATCGCGGCGACGAGGTCACGGCAGCGCGGATTGTCGAGATCCAGGTCGGCGCGATGATCGGGCCGCGAGGTCACCTCCGAAGGGATCGCGTAGTTGAAGACCGACCAGATGTGCTCCAGGCAGTCGATGCCGTCCTCGACGGCGTCCTGGGCCGAGTACACACCCAGGTGCCCGGCCACGACGAGCCCGCGCCGGTGCCCTTCCCGGATCACGGCCCGGCCGACCTCCCTGGGGGTCCCGACGTAGATCTTCAGCGTCGTCGCCCGCCAGCGCGCCATGTCCTCGACGAACGGGGCCACCCGCGCGACGTCCACGAGGCTGTAGCCCACATCCCGGTGCGTGGGGGTCGGGCCATCGATGAGCGGGCTCGCCAGGAAGACCCGCGGGCAGCGGTCCGGGTGGGCCTCCGCGAAATGCGCCACGCCGGCCTCCGCGACGATCGCGTCGCCCGCGCTGCGGACCGAGGTCACCCCGGCCGCGAGGAACAGCGGGAGGAACTCGTCGCCGGTGACGTGCGTCCGGTCCGCCAGGTGGACCAGATGGACGTGGGCATCGATCAGGCCGGGGATCACGAACCGGCCGGAACCGTCGAGGATCCGGGCCCCGGATGGAATTGCGACCGGGCGGTCCGGGCTGCCGATCTCCTTGATGTTCTCTCCCTCGATCACGATCGTCCGGTCGGGCTGCATCGCCGCCCGTCCGGCATCGAACACCGAGGCGTGCCTGATCACGAGAGGCTGTGCTTCCCCGGCCCGGGCCAGGGCCGTGGGGGTCAGCAAGCTCAGCACCGTCAGGAGGTGGATGCGTAAACGCTCTATCGCTCGTTCAAACATGAATCCATTCCACCTCCAGCGGCGCCAGCATCGACTGCGGGCTGGTGACCGCGCCGACCTGGACCGGCATCGGGACGAAGTGGTACCAGGCTCGCAGGCTTCGAGGCCCCTGGGTTCCTTCGGGAAAGCGCCGCGTCACCCGGAGCCTCCCGTTCGCCGAGACCTCAATCTGGTCTCGCGCCCGGGTGCCGAAATCCGCGACCGCCACCGCCGTGCATCGGGTCGCGTCCATCACGTGGGCCCAGCCCTCGGCATTCGGGGAGTCCGGCTTGCCCGGCCCGCGCGGCGGTTTCGCCTGGAGGACGTCCTGCCGACGGTCCCCCTTGATGACCTCCCAGCCGGCGCCGGGGAGACCGATCAGTGAGAGTCGTTCCTCGCCCTGGAGCGTGCCGTACACCGTGCCCGTCGCGCCCAGGTCGACGAGCGTCGGCGACCCCTCGATGGCCAGGTCCAGGTCGATGCCCAGTTCATAAGCCGGCCCCGCGCCGGAATCGCCGATGCTCGCGTTCAGTTCGACCCAGCTCTTCGAGGACGGGAAGGTCAGCTCGACCGCGACCGCCACGCGTCGGCCATCATCATTCCCGACGCCGTCGTACCGCAGGCCCATGGCCAGAGGCCCGCGGCGGCTGATCACGCCTCGGAGGGCCAGCGGCCGCGGCTCACTCCCGCCGGATTGTCGGCCGGCCGGCCGGAGCCAGAGTCCCGTGGACTTGCGACCGAGGAACTCGCGATCCCCTTGCGCGACCCGTCCCAGGAAGCCGGAGAGGTCCATCGGGACCTCGTAGATCATCCCGGTCCCGTCGATGCGGAAGGAGTCGCCGGCCGACTCCACCTTCAGGCCGCGCCGGGGCTCCGCGTCCGGCCCGTCTTCCCCCGAGCGGACCTCGTAGACGGCGCTTTCCAGTGGCCCGAGGCTCGCATTGAAATCCAGGCTGACCCGTTCAGCCCCCGAAGCGTCGCGGACGGCCCGGAACTGCGCGGGGACCGGCTTGCCATCCTGGATCAGGGTGAACCGGGTCGCGCCCGTGGGCTTCGGGAACTCCGCGTGGACGGGGTATCCGAACCGACGCAGCCCCGCCGTCTCGAGCAGGCGGAACCGCCGGCCCGGGCCGCTCCCCGGAGGCTGAGCGGCGAGGCAGGCCAGGGCGGCGGCCGAACTCCGGCGGCTCCATTCTCTGCGACTTATGAGATGCTCATCCATCGATCAATCTCTCCGGGCG
Source organism: Isosphaeraceae bacterium (assembly GCA_046349995.1). Classification (GTDB taxonomy): domain Bacteria; phylum Planctomycetota; class Planctomycetia; order Isosphaerales; family Isosphaeraceae; genus Aquisphaera. The sequence goes on from JAXMBE010000040.1 coordinate 63,501, forward strand.
ATTGAGGGAAGCGATCCCGGACAGCCTACCATCCGCGCCTTGCCGCAGGTATCTGTCCGCAGCTTGCTTTGTCGAAGACCCCCGGAGCCCCCCTGTGTTTCCCCTTTTCAAGGGGGGAGATGAGGTCCTCTCCCCCTTGGCAAGGGAGTCGGAGGGGGTCCGAGTGCCGCGGCGGTCCTGTCGCCCGAGGTTCTCGACGGAGCATCCTCGACTGAGAGACCCCGTTGGACAGGGCCGCCGATTCTCCGGGCTTTCCACGCGGCAGGTCAATTGGCTAATCGTATCAGTATCGACAGCCCGCCTGGATTGCGTCTTCGGTGAACCGCGTGAGACCTCATCCCATGTCCTCTACATTGGTGACACCGTCGCGCCTCGCATCGGTCGTGCGCCGACATCGCTGGACTCTGGCGGCGCTCCTCGTGTTGCCGATCTCTCTCGCGGCGGCCCGGGCTGTCGTGCGCCCACGGCCCCGGGCCTCCTGGACCGAGGACGAGCGCGTCGTCCACTTCTCGCCCGACGGCCGCGCCCTACTGACGTTCGGGAAGAGCGGGACGCGGCTCCGCGATGGGGCGACCGGCCGGGTCCGGGCGGTCCTGTCTCCATCGCCTCGGGAAGAGCTCCACGGGGCGACGTTCTCGCCCGACGGGCGGCTGCTCTTCGCCGAGATGCGCTCCGATCAGTTCAGGCCCGTCAGCGTCCGCGACCTCAGGGTCTGGGACGTGGCGACAGGCAAGCTGCGCGACTCGTTCGCGCACGTGAATGAGCACATGTCGCCTGAGAATTTCGCGATCTCGCCGGACGGCCGAACGCTGGCCTTCCAGGACAATTCGGACCGACGGCCCATGCAGGTGAGAAGGAGCCAGGGCGAGTTTGATGGGAAGACCTACGAGATCGCGTTCAACGAGAGCCCGGGACTCCCCCGGGTGAAGCTCTGGGATCTCGCCCGCTGGACGGAGATCGCGGTGGTCGACGGGTCGGTGCCCCTGGCCTTCTCGCCCGACGGCAAGGTCCTGGCCACGGGCGATCGCGACTGGCGGGCGCCCGTGGGCAAGCTCTGGGACGCGGGGACCGGCCGGCTCCTCGCGGAGGTCCGCGACCGGGCGCCAGGGGTCGGGCCGCTCCTGTTCTCGCCCGACGGGAAGCTGCTGGCCGCGACGGCCCATGCGGCCGATACGCTCTGGGAGATACCCGGCGGACGGAGATGGCCGCTCGGGAGCAGCGGCGGAGGATCGCGGCCGCCTGCGTTCAGCCGGGATGGAGGGCTGTTCTTCCCCAACGGCCTCCCGCGCGGGCGTGACGCCCTTGACATGAACACCCGTTTTCCATGCTACGACGTTTCCTCGATGCCGCCGAGGCAAATCGACCTGGGCGGCTCCCCGTTCATCGTCTCGCCGGATGGCCGGAGGTACGTCCAGATGATCGACCGGACGCCCTATCCGCCGCCGCACACCGGTGATCCGCGACCTGCCGAGCCTGCGCGAGAGCGGCCGACTCGACGACGGCGCTGATCCAGGCGCCGATTTTTCCCCGGATGGCCGCCGGCTCCTGCTCTCGTCGGTTCGCCTCCCATCGAGCCCGCCCAGCGGACCGGGATCCTGCTCTGGCTGAAGGAGCGGATCCCCGCCCTGTTCCCGCCCGATCCAGGGTGGCAAGACCTCCATGAGATCCGGCTGCTCGACCCGGCCACGGCCGCTCCGCCGGCCACGATCCGGCTGTCCGATCCGATCTGGCAGCAGCCCCAGTGCCTGTTCTCGCCCGACGGGAAGACACTGGCCGTCTGGTACACGAAGGGCACGGGCTACGAACCGGACCTCTCCGACCGGCCGGCGACGATCGAGCTCTGGGACGTCCCCCCCCGCAAGCCGCTCGGCCTGACGCTGGGCGCGCCGATCACCTTGACCCTCCTGGCCGTCCTGCTCGGCCGGAAGGTCGAAGCGAGGAGGCGTCTCACCGCCTGACGGCAAGAGGGGCCACGCATCCAAGGCGTCAGAGGTGACGCGGTCGGCTCATCCGCCGGATGAGTGCGGAGGATCGGGGTGCGGGCAATCCGTGGCCTGTGGACCGCCGAGCAGCGGCACCCTGGCGGTGGGGACGATCCGGCAGGCGGGGGCGCAGTGCGCCTCCTGGTCTTCGAAGTAGATGTGGGGATTGAACGTCTGGAGGATGGGCGTCTTGGAGACCCCCCCCATGAAGAAGGCCTCGTCGATGCGGACGTTCCAGGCGTGGAGGGTGCGGATCACGCGCTCGTGGGCGGGCATTCCGCGCGAGGTGACCAGCGCCAGGCGGATCGGCGAATGCTCGGCGGGCGTGTCGCCCTGGAGCAGGGAGAGCGTCCGCAGGAGCCTGGCGAAGGGGCCGTCGGCCAGCGGGACGTGGGCGTTCCTGATTTCGTGCTCGTGGAAGGCCGGCAGGCCCTGCTGCTGGAAGATCCGCTCGGACTCGTCGGAGAAGAGGACCGCGTCGCCGTCGAAGGCGATCCGGATCTGGTCGCGGGGATCGGCGAGCGTCCAGGGCGTCGGGTAGATCAGCCCCGCCGCGATCCCCGCGGAGAGGGCCTGGTGGACGTCCGGGGGCGAGGCCGAGAGGAACAGATCCATCTCGAAGGCCCGCAGGTATGGGGCCGTCGGGGCCCCGCCGGTGAGGATGGCGCGATGGATGTCGAGCCCGTGGTGCTTGATCGCCGTGAAGAGCCGCAGGCTGGTCGCGGGATTGTTCTTGGAGACGATCACGACCTCGGCCCGACGCTCCGGCGAGCCCTGGTTGAGCCGGAGGATCGCCTGGATGAGCGGGAAGCCGGAGCCGGGCTGGAGGATCTCGTCGACATGATCGAGCTGATGACGGGCGTAGGCGTCGACGCCCTCCGCCTCGAAGACCCGGTTCGCCTCCTCGAGGTCGAACAGCGCCCGGGAGGAGACCCCGACCACCAGGCACCGCGAGAGATCGACGGGCATCGGAAGGCGGCCTTCAGTTCGTGCGGTGGAGGGCCCGCGTGGTGTCGACAAAGCGACCGGGCGGGAGCGACGCCGGATGACCCGAGCGTGGGAGGAGGAGTAACCCGGCTCAGTGTCCCTCTTGCCGGACGTCCCGGGTGGGCTCGCTCCCGTTCAGCCGCGACTGGGCGAGGTCGAGATTGCGCCGCAGGGCGTCGAGGTCGTCGTCGCCCTCGATGGACTGCCGGTAGGGCAGCGCCAGGGCGATCAGCTCGGGGTCGTCGGGCCCACGTTCCTCGATGACCTGCCGCACGAACTCGAGGAACCGCTCGATCCCGTCGCCGGCGACCCGGCCGCGGTTCAGGAACACCTTCAGCTGCACGAGCGTGGAGGAGCGGTGGCCAGCACCGCGGCTTCCGCCGCTCGGGGAGGCAAGGACGCCAGGGGCCAGCGCCTGCTCGGCTGCCGGGGAGCTGTCCCGCTCCCGGAAGCGCGGGCCGGGGTCCCGGCCGCCGCGACGGCCTCGCCTCGATCGCCTGGATCAACTGCTCCTGGGCCCTCGGCCACGTAGGCGGCCCAGTCGGTGGTATAGTCCTGGCGGAAGGCCTCGATGTAGCCCGGCCTTCGTACTGGCGGGACAGCCACTTCAGCTGGTGGAAGACGCGGTGCGCCAGGGCCTGGTGCTCCTCGGTGGCGTCGGTGTCCCGCTCGTGCGCGGACTGATAGGAGCGGAAGCGGCCGATCCAGACCTTGAGCCGGGCGTACTGCTCGAGCTTGCCGAGCTGGCCGAACGCGGACATGCCCGCGTCGACCTCGTGGGCCAGGAGCTGGAGCTGGCCGCCGGGGAAGTGCCCCTCCGCGTCCCAGAGCAGGCGGTCCTCGGCGGCGAACTGGCCCGCCAGCTCGGGCTGGAGGCGGTCGAGCTCGCGGCGGAGCTGGCGGTACTGGTCCAGCGCGGTGCGGAGCTCGCGGCGGGCGTCCTCCAGCTCCTTGGCGACCTCCTCGAGGTCGGCCCGCGCCTGGTTCCGGACGCGCTCGATCTCGGCCTGCGAGGTGGAGATCAGCTGCTCGGCGTCGGCCTCCGACTCGAGCGACGACTTGAACTGCGCGAGCTTCCTCACCAGTTCCTTGAGCGTATGCTCATCCGTATCGGCTTGCTCCAGGGCCCTCGTGCTCGCCGGCCGGACCACCCGGAGCCGCTCGACGGCCTTCCGGGCCCGCGATTCGGCATTCCGAAATTGCTCCGCCGCCTGCTGGGTCTCCGCCTCGATCTTCCGCGCCCGCGTCTTCGCCTCGGCCTGCCGGACTAGCTCCGCAAGCCGCTCCAGGGATGGGGTCATTGGTCGCTCTCTATTATTTCGATACATCTATGGTTCATGGTTCGGCGTGACTTATCTACGCTGCATGGCTCTACGAGCAATCATAAACGGATTCATCGCGCAGCTTCATGATTGATGGGCGGCGAGGCGTGCTCCGGGTGGCATTGGGCCGGCTTTGCCGAGGGATGGGGGACGGAAAATCGCCCCTGCATCATACATCCCGCCGTTCCCGAGGAGAACCCGAGGATGGACGAGGAAGACGCGGGTCGGGCCCCTCAGGCGATCGACAGCGGCTTCCCGTTGTCCCCGGGGCCGAGCCCCAGGAGGAAGGGGATGGCGGCCTCGGCCCACCGCCGGGCCCCCGGGTAGCGGCCGGCCGCCTCGCCGAAGCAGCTGCGGAGCATGTCGGTGTCGATGATGCCCGGGCTCACGGGCACCGCCGCGAGGCCGCGCGGCAGCTCCTGGGCGAGCGCCCGGGTCAGCCCCTCGATGGCCCACTTCGTCGCGCAGTAGGGGGCCACCTCCGGCGAGGTCGAACGCCCCCATTCCGAGCTGAAGTTGACGACCACCCCCGAGCCGCGCCCGATCATGGCGGGGACGAGATGCCGCAAAACATTCACAACTCCTTTAATATTAATATCGATGACACGATTGAATTCCCCCGCGGGCAGCTCCCAGAGCATCGCGTTGCGGTTGATCACCGCGGCGTTGTTGACGAGCAGGTCGGGGGGCCCGTACCGGGACAGGAGCCGCCCGGCCCAGGCCGCGACCGCCGGGTCGTCGGTCACGTCGAGGGTCGCGAAGTCGTGCGGCGGGCCGAGCGCCCGGCCCAGCGCGTCGATCTCGGGGGCGGTCCGCCCGCAGCCGGCCACCGCGTGCCCGGCCCGCGCGAAGCCCTCCGCCAGGGCCCGGCCCAGCCCGCGGGTCACGCCCGTGATCACGATCCGCCTCGGACTGTCGCCCTGACCGGCCATCGGGCCCCCCCGGCTACCTGGCGGGAGATCGCTCGCCGCCTCCATTCGATCCTAGCCTGACGCGACCGGCCGTGACCAGCCCGGGGGCCGCCCTTCCGCCCCCCGGCTACCCGGCGGCCTCCATCGGCCCCGCCGGCCGCTCCCGGTGCCTCCGCCAGTCCACCCCCAGCTTCTTCATGCGGGAGCGGAGGGTGTGCGGGTTGATCCCCAGGTGAGCCGCCGCCCCGTCGGGCCCCTCGACCTTGCCCGCCGACCTGGCCAGGGCGTGCTCGATGTGCCGGGCCATCGCCTGGTCGAGCGTGAGCAGGCGGCCCTGCGCGGCGGGCCCTTCCTCGCGCCGAGGCCCCGGCAGGAGGGGGGCGGATCGGACGGGCGAGCCCAGGGCACGCGCCACGTCCAGCCGCCTGCCCACCCCCAGGATCGCGGCCCGCTCGATGACCGCCGACAGCTCCCGGACGTTCCCCGGCCAGGAGTAGCCCACCAGGAGGTTGATGTCCTCCGGCGAGGGGCCGATGGGCGGCAGGCCCAGCCGCTTCGCCGCCCGGATCGCGAAATGGGTCGCCAGCGCGGGGATGTCGGAGAGGCGCTCGCGCAGCGGCGGCAGGTGGATCGGGAAGACCGCGAGCCGGTACCAGAGGTCCTGGCGGAACCGGCCGTCGGAGACCATCAGCTCGAGGTCGCGGTGGGTCGCGGCCACGATCCGGACGTCGACGTGCCGCGGCTTCTCTCCGCCCACCCGCTCGAACTGGCCGTCCTGGAGGATCCGCAGCAGGCGGACCTGGGCCGCCGCCGGGAGCTCGCCGCATTCGTCCAGGAACAGCGTGCCGCCGTCGGCCCGCTCGAACCAGCCCTTGCGGTCGCCCACGGCTCCGGTGAAGCTGCCGCGCTCGTGCCCGAAGAGCTCGGAGTCGACCAGGTCCGGGGGGATGGCCCCGCAGTTGACCCTCAGAAACGGCCCGGCCCGGCGGCGCGACCGGGTGTGGATCGTCCGGGCCACGACCTCCTTGCCGGACCCTGTCTCGCCCAGGATCAGCACCGGGGCGTCCGACGGGGCGACCAGTTCGATATGCTCCATCACCTCCCGGAGCCCGGTCTCCGCGCCGACCACCGAATCGGTGATGTCGTGCCGCTGGAGCCGCGAGAGCAGGGACCGATTCTCGGCCTCGACCGCCTCGCGGAGCGAGACCAACTCGCGGACTCGGTGATCGTTCTCCAGCGCGACGGTGAACGGGTCGATCAGGTCGGCGACCAGCCGCTCGTGGGCCGGCTCGAACCGTTGCCCGTGCAGGGCCACGAGGATCAGGGCGCCGAGCAGCCCCTCCCCGGTCGCCAGGGGCGCCGCCAGGCTGTCCCCGCCCGGGCCCTGAGGCAACAGGCCGGGGAGCTGGTCCCGGAGCCCTGAGCCGCCCGCGCAGATGATCTGCCCGGCATGGCACCACTCGACGATCCGGGCCAGCTCGGCGGGGGAACAGGTCGTCTTGGCCGTCGGAGGATCCGGGACCGAATGGACCAGGCCCAGGGCGACGGTCTCGACGACTCCTCTCGCGGCGTCCACCTGCCGGATGAGGACCTCCTCGACGGGCAGTTCGCGGACCAGGAGCGGCAGGACCCGGCCCACCGACTCGTCGATGGCGATGTGACGGCAGACTTCCCGCCAGACATCCAGCAAGAGTTGCGAGGAATCGTCCATTCAGAATCCAGGAAATATCACAGGCATCCAGGAAATATCCTGGATGACCCAGGATATATCACAGGCAACGGCTCCCCGTCAAGAGCCGCCGGCAGGCAGATCGGATCGCGAATGTTGCTATTTTCTCCTTGTCCCGTCAAGACTTACGTTTCGATTCAATGATCCCACCGCGCTCATGGCACGACGCGTGCTTTTCCGCTCAACCCTCCCGTGAGGATGGGCGTCGCCCTCCTCGATGAAAGCGAGGGAGCCGGAGGGCGGATGTGGCCACCCGACCGGCCCTCGGCGGACAGCCCCGGAAGGTCGGGCTGTCGCGGACCGGCAAGTCCTGGAGAGGAGTTCCGCAGGTGGATCTGGCGATGAAGCGAACGACGGATCGGGCGGCAGCCCGGGAACGGCTCGGGGGGAACGGCTCGAGGTCTACAGGGATCCTGGTGCGGTCCTGCGGCTGCGCCTTCGCGCTGCTGCTGGCCGCCGGATCCCTCCCGGGCTGTTCGAATGCCGATCAGGGCGCGACGGCGGTCTACCCCGTGAAGGGGAAGGTGACCTTCGAGGGCGAGCCTGCCTCGGGCGCGTTCGTGGTCTTCCATCCCAAGTCGGCCGCGGCCCCGGGCGGCGAGGGCCAGCGTCCCTCGGCCCAGGTGAAGCCGGACGGCTCGTTCGAGGTGACGACCCGGTCGCAGGCCGACGGCGCACCGGCCGGCGACTACGCCGTCACGGTCCAGTGGAACAAGCTCGTCAAGCAGGGCAGCGACGCGACGCCCGGCCCGAACGTCATCCCGCCGGATTACACCAAGCCGGACACCACCCCGATCAAGGTCTCCGTCAAGCAGTCCTCCAACGAGCTCAACCCGTTCGAGATCACCCGCAAGAAATAGCCAGGTTCCGGCACAATCCAGCCCATCGATCGGGATCCCTCGTAGGGCGATCCCGCAAGGTCCCAGAACACCCAGTCCAGGAGAACGCAATGGAACGATCTCGCCGCACGGCCGCGGGCTTCACGCTGATCGAGCTGCTGGTGGTCATCGCCATCATCGCCGTCTTGATCTCCCTGCTGCTCCCCGCCGTCCAGTCGGCCCGAGAGGCCGCCCGCCGGGCGCAGTGCGTCAACAATCTGAAGCAGTTCGGCATCGCGCTGCACAACTTCCACGACGTCAACCGGGAGCTGCCCAGCAGCATCCGGCCCGCCGGGCTGACCCCGCTCCCCCGCATCGCCGCCATCACCACGATGCTCGGCTACATCGAGCAGACGCAGGTCTACAACGCGTTTAACCTGACCGTCAACTGGGGCGATCCCGCGAACTCGACCTCGGCCCAAACGCGGATCAACACCTTCCTCTGCCCCTCATCGGGCGCCGAGCCCTCCCGGCTCGACGGCATCCCCGAGGTCCAGCCGTACTCGCCCACGTGGACCGCGACCGTCAACGCGATCACGGACTACTCCCCGATCGTCGGGATCGACAAGCGGCTGGTCACCCTGGGGATCCTGACCTCCACGCCCGAGACCCTGATCATCAAGAATAAGAAGACCCGCCTGGCCGACGCGACCGACGGCCTCTCCAACACGATCGTCTTCGTCGAGTCGGCCGGCCGGCCGTTCGCGTACCGCAAGGGCGGCAAGGTGGTCCAGTCGATCCCCGACCACCGCGTGAACGCCGGCGGCTGGGCCCGACCCGCCAGCGACGTGACCCTCAACGGCTCGACCGCGGACGGCAGCTTCTTCCCCGGACCCGTCGTCGTCAACGCGGCCAACGGCGAGGACGTCTTCGGCCAGCCGTTCCCCCACCCCTACTACGGCACCGAGGGTACAGGCGGCATCTTCGCCTTCCACCCCGGCGGCGGCAACTTCCTGCTGGGCGACGGCTCGGTCCGCTTCGTCAAGGAGACCGTGACCCTGCAAACCTTCGCGGCCCTGGTCTCCGCGAAGGGCGGCGAGATCAACTCCGCCGATCAGTATTGAGACCGGGGACCGACCTCCCCGAACGGCCCGGCCGGCCGGCCCTCCGAAGCCATCCCACCCAGCGCCAGGCCAGGACTTCGGTCCCTGGCCTGGCTTTTCGGACTTTGTCGCAGGAGCCACGATGCCGCGCGTTTCCTTCCGTCTTCTGGCACTCCTCGCCGCCTGCTCCGCGTCGCTGGCGGGCTGCGGCTCCGGCCCGGCCCCGGCGGGCGACACGCTCAAGCTCGGGGCGTACTCGGTCGTCCGCGAGGTCTTCCACGACGGGCTGCTCCCCGCCTTCGCCGCCCGCTGGAAGAGCAAGACCGGCCGGGAGCTGACGTTCGAGGAGTCGTACAACGCCTCCGGGGCGCAGGCCCGATCCATCGCCTCGGGGTTCGACGCCGACCTGGCGATCCTCTCGCACGAGGGGGACATGCAGACCCTCGTCAAGGCCGGCAAGGTGAAGGCCGACTGGAACGCCGGCCCCGACCGGGGCATCCTGACCAACAGCATCGTCGTGATCGGCCACCGGGAGGGCAATCCGAAGCAGATCAGGGACTGGGCGGACCTGGGCAAGCCGGGCGTGGGTGTGCTCTACGCCGACCCGAAGACCTCCGGCGGGGCCCGTTGGAACATCAACGCCATCTACGGGGCGTCAAGGCTCACCTCGGCCGAGGCCAACGGCGGCCAACCCGACATGCAGGCCGTGCGCGACCTGATGGCCCGGGTCCAGGCGAACGTCGTCAACATGGATCAGTCGGGCCGCCAGAGCCTGGCCAACTTCTCGGAGCGGCAGACCGGCGACGCCGTCGTCACCTACGAGAACGAGCTGCTGCTCCGGAACAAGGAAGGCTCGCCGATCCCCTACGTGATCCCTCCGGCGACGCTGCTCATCGAGAGCCCGGTGGCGATCGTCGAATCCTCGGTGGAGCGGCACGGCAACCGTACGCTGGCCGAGGCGTTCCTCGAGTTCCTCCGCTCGGCCGACGGCCAGCGGATCTTCGCCGAGTACGGCTTCCGCCCGGTGAACGCCGCGGCCAGGGCGTCGTCCGGCGAGCGGCCCGCTCCAAAGAAACTGTTCACGATCGCCGATCTCGGTGGATGGACCAGGCTCGAGGAGGAACTGTACGGCCCCAAGGGGCTCTGGACCGAGATCGCCGCCGAGCGGTCCCGGGCCCAGGGGAGGTAATCGCCCGATGGCATCTCACTCGATCTCAGCACACACCAGCCGTTCGGACCTGGTCCTTCGGTGGACGACGTTGTCCTACCTGGGTCTGATGGTCGTGGTGCCCATGATCGCGCTTTATGTGCAAGCAGCCCAGTCCGGCCTGCCGGCGTTCCGGGAGACCCTGGCCGATCCCTACGCCTGGCACGCGCTGAAGCTGACGTTCGTCACCGCCCTGATCATGGTGGTGATCAACGTGGTGACCGGCACGGCCACGGCCTGGGTGCTCGTCCGCTACGAGTTCCCCGGCAAGGGCCTGGTCAACGCGCTCATCGACCTGCCGTTCGCGGTCCCGACCGTGGTCACCGGGGTCATGCTGGTGATCCTCTACGGGCCCTCCAGCACGATCGGGGCGGTCCTCGGCAAGCTCGGCTGGCAGGTGATCTACCGCCAGCCGGGGATCGTGCTGGCGCTCCTGTTCGTGTCGTACCCGTTCGTGATCCGCAGCGTCCAGCCGGTGATCATGGAGCTGGATCGTGCGGAGGAGGAGGCGTCGGCGACGCTGGGGGCGGGGGCCTGGACGACGTTCCGCCGGGTGACCCTGCCGGTGCTCTGGCCCTCCATGCTCACCGGGGCGGGGCTCTCCTTCAGCCGGGCCCTCGGCGAATTCGGCAGCGTGGTCATGGTCGCGGGCAATCACCCGCTGCTGACCAAGACGGCGCCGCTCTACATCTACGGCGAGATCGAGAGCGGGAACCGCCACGCCGCGCTGGTCGTCTCGGCGGTGCTCCTGGCCAGCTCGCTCCTGATCCTGCTCGGCCTCAACGCCCTGCAAGCGCGGGGAGGAGCGGCGCATGGCGATTGACCTGGCGCTGGAGCAGCCGAGGATCGATCCCCCCGCGCGGATCGCGGCCCGGTCGGCCGGCAGGTCGGCCCTCGGCCGCTGGCTGCTGACGGGCGCGGTGCTCGTGTGGTTCGCGATCCTGATCCTTGTGCCGACGCTGGCCCTGGTCCGCCAGGTGCTGATCGGCGGCCTCTCGCCGTTCTTCACAGCCCTGGCCCGGCCGGAGGTCCAGCGGGCGTTCGCGATGTCGCTGGGGATCACCGCTTTGGCCACGCTGGTCAACACGATCTTCGGCGTCGCCCTGGCGCTGGTGCTCACCCGCCAGCGGTTCTGGGGCCGGACCCTGGTCGACGGCGTGGTCGACCTGCCCTTCGCGATCTCGCCGATCGTGGCCGGCCTGATGCTGATCGTCCTGTATGGCCCGGACGGCTGGCTGGGACGCTGGCTGGAGCCGCGCGGGATCCGCGTCGTCTACGCCGTGCCGGGGATGATCCTGGCGACGATGTTCGTGACGGTCCCCTTCGTCGTCCGGGAGCTCGTGCCGGTGCTCCGCGAGCTGGGCGAGGAGTACGAGCAGGCCGCGCACACGCTCGGCGCCGGCCGCTGGCGGACCTTCTGGAGCGTCACCCTGCCGTCGATCCGCTGGGGGGTCGCCTACGGCGTCACGCTGACGATCGCCCGCTCGCTGGGGGAGTTCGGCGCGGTGCTCGTCGTCTCGGGGAACGTGATCGGCCACACCCAGACGGCCACGCTGTACATCGAGGAAGGCGTCGAGAGCTTCCACCCCGAGGGGGCCTACGCCGCGAGCCTCGTGCTGGCGGCCGTCTCCTTCGTCCTGCTGGTGGGCATGGATTTCATCCGCAAGCACCTCGAACGGGGAACGGAGGCCCGATCATGACCGTCTCCAGCCAGGGCACGTTCATCGCCCGACTCAGGCCGTCTCGCGTGTTCTCCCAGCGGAGCGAGATCGACGCGCGCCAGGGTCCGTCGTGGGACATCCGGGGATCGACCACCAAGGAGTCTACCGTGGGTATCGAAGTGCGGGGCCTCTCGAAGCGTTACGGCTCCTTCCAGGCCGTCCAGGACGTGTCGTTCGAAGTGCCGGCCGGGGAGCTGGTCGCCCTCCTGGGCCCGTCGGGCTCGGGCAAGAGCACCATCCTGCGGATCATCGCGGGGCTGGAGCGGGCCGACTCCGGCAGCGTCGTGCTCACCGGCGAGGACGCCACGCGCCTGCCCGTTCAGGAGCGAGGCGTCGGCTTCGTCTTCCAGCACTACGCCCTGTTCCGCCACATGTCGGTCCGCGACAACGTCGCCTTCGGGCTGAAGGTGCGGAAGCTCCCCAGGGCCGAGGTGAAGGCCCGGGTGGACGAACTGCTCGACCTCGTTCAGCTCTCCGGCTACGCGGGCCGCTACCCGTCGCAGCTCTCCGGCGGCCAGCGGCAGCGCGTCGCGCTGGCCAGGGCCCTGGCGCCCCGGCCGAAGGTGTTGCTCCTGGACGAGCCGTTCGGCGCGCTGGACGCCAAGGTCCGCGACGAGCTGCGGGCCTGGCTCCGCCGGCTGCACGACGAGGTCCACGTGACGAGCCTGTTCGTCACGCACGACCAGCGCGAGGCGTTCGAGGTGGCCGACCAGATCGTCGTCCTCAACGAGGGCCGCGTCCAGCAGGTCGGGCCGCCGCAGGCGCTCTACGAACGCCCCCACAGCCCGTTCGTCGCGCGGTTCCTCGGCCAGATCAACGTGCTGCCGCTGGAGACCATCCAGCTCCCGGAGACGACGTCGGACGCGGAGGAAGACGCCTCGCTCACGACCCTGCGGCTCTCCGACCCCTCCGGCGCCCAGATCTACGTCCGGCCCCACGACCTGGACGTCCGGCGCGAGCGGAACGGCCGGCCCTGCTGGCCGGCGCGGGTCGAGCGTGTGACCCCCCTGGGCGGCGTCGTCCGCATGGAGCTGGCCGTCGACGACGACAACCGCATCCATCTGGAACTGCCCGGCGACCAGACCCCGAGCCCCGACGTCACCCGCGGCGACCTGGTCTACGTCGTCCCGCGGCTGATCAACGTCTTCGACCCCCAGAGCCACACCTTCCAACCGGTGGCCCTGAGCGGATCGTCCCGGCTCCAGGCCACGGCGTGACGGAACCCGGGCGCATGGCCTACAATCCGGGCCCGTCGTCGAGCGGGCCCGGCTTCCCCGGCTTCCCGCCGGCACGCCGCCCCCGCACGTCCAGCCCGTAGGCCGCGACGACCGAGGCGGCCGCGAAGATACGCGAGATTCGTCACGCTTCTCGGGGCGTCGCCCCGGCCGGGTCGGCCGCCAGGATGATCCCGTGGAGCGTCACGATCAGCCCCAGGTAGGCCGCCCAGACCGCCGCCATCTCTCCGGGCCGCTCCTGATGCCCCGCGAGCCAGCGCGCGAAGATCACCCCGCCGATGATGAGCAGCAGCGGATAGCCGAGGAGCACGGCCAACGGCAGCAAGATCGGCATGACGATGATCGACACGAGCAGGGCACCGAGCAGGACGAAGGGTCCCCTGAACACGACTCCAACCTCCTTCGCGGCCGAGTTCATCGCCTGAGTGGGCGGACACGGGTCAGCCTGCCGCCCCCGGCGAGGAGGGCCATCGAATCCCTCGCCCGCGAGAGCGGGAGAGGGTGGCACGAAGTGCCGGGTGAGGGCGATGCGGGCCGCGGCCTGCGCCCCCCTTGTATGTCCGAAGGACCAAGAGGGGCTGTGTTGAACGCCGGGGTGTTCCTGGAAAGACGATCGAAAATCACCCCGGCGGGAAACACAGTCGCTCATCCGCCCCTCTGGGGCACTTCTCCGCTGTCGCGGGGCGAAGGTTGGGACGACCCTCGCCCGCGTGAGCGAGAGATGGTGGCACGAAGTGCCGGGTGAGGGTCGGTGCGGGCCGCGATCCGCGGGGCGAACCTCATCCGGCACTTCGTGCTACCATCTCCCCCGAAGGAAGGGATCAAGGCTCCTCGCCCGGCGGGGCGGGAGATCCGGGACCCTTGGCCACCCGCCGAAGAAGGCCCTACGCCCAATTCCGACCGGAGGAATCACCGCAGTCCGCGCGCCAAGTATGATCTGGAGGATACCAGGAACTCGCCGCCCTCTGGACCCGGACGTCCATCGCGAGCGGCGATGCCGATCCGACTCCATCCTCCATCGGAGACCGGGCCGATGAACATCCTCGTTTGCTCTCTGGCGTGCGCCGTCATGCTGGCCGGGCAGGGGCCCCCGGGCCGGGGGCTCTCGCCCGAGGAGAGGCCGCCGGCTGGATCCTGTTCGACGGCAAGACCCTCGACGGCTGGAAGACCAAGCGGCGGCAGGCCGAGCAGGGCGCCGGTGGACGGGCGATCAACCCGGCACGGCTGCGGCGGCTACATGATGATCCACGAGAAGACCTGGGGCGACTTCGAGCTGCGCTCGACTTCGCGATCACAGCAAGGGGTGCAACAGCGGCGTGTTCGTCCGCACCTCCCTCACGCCACGCCCGGGGAAGGACGTGGGCTTCAACGGGCATCGAGATCGCCATCGACGACACCGCCTCCGCGGGATACCACGACACCAGCGCGATCTACGACCTCGTCAGGCCGCGCGCAACGCGATGAAGCCGGTCGGCGAGTGGAATCACCTGGTGATCACCTGCGATCGGTCGATCATCACGGTCGAGCTGGAACGGCGAGCCCGTGACCCGGATGGATCTCGACGAGTGGACGACCCCGAACCGCCGCCCCGACGGCTCGCGGCACAAGTTCGACGTCGCCTACAAGGATCACCCCCGAGGGCTACATCGGGCTCCAGGACCACGGATCGCCCTGCTGGCCCGGGACATCAAGATCCGGCCGATCCGCCATTGAGCGGCTCCGCAGCCCCGTCGGGCGGGCCTTGCCGGCCCCCGTGCCCGCATGGGGCCGCCGGCTGCCGGCAGAGGCCGCGAGGGCCTGCCCGGTGTTGTAAACTGATTGATAGGGGATGCTCTCGACGAGTGGGCGGGATGACGGGGGAGATCGGCAAGGACGCCGTCCCGGGCGGCCATTCCGTTTCCTGCGAAATCATCGAGATTGCCGGAGGGGAGATAATCGCGGGAGAGTGCAATCCCCGCGGAAGTCTTATGGACTTCGGGGGAGCATTGGTAAAATTTAATAATCCTGCCGGCCCGGGGCGCAGCCGAGCAGGTGGCGTGGGCAGGGAGAATCGCCATCGAGGGTTTCCATGCCGCCGCTCGGGCATCGTCGCCTCGCCCTCCCCGAGTCGTCTCCTGGTGGTCCTGGAGTCCCCCATGACAACTCCCGGGTCGGCGGTCTCCCCGCGGGGAGGGGCCCGGTCCCGGGAGGCCGCAAACCGAGAGGTGAGCCGTCATGTCCGCAACGATCGCCTCGCTGAATTCGCCGGGCACGGAAGGCGAGGGGGAGAATCGCCCGCCCCTGGATTCGATCTCGCGCCCCGCACCGTGGGGTGATCGGGGCGACCGAGAAGCAGGGGAGCGTCGGTCGCGCGGTGCTCTGGAACCTGATCAGCAACCCGTTCGGGGGGACGGTCTATCCGATCAACTCGAACCGCCCCAACGTGCTGGGGATCAAGGCCTACAAGTCGATCGCCTCGCTGCCCGACCCGGTGGACCTCGCCGTGGTGGTGACGCCCGCCGCGTCGGTGCCGGGGGTGATCAACGAGTGCGTCGAGGCCGGGGTGAAGGGGGCGATCGTCATCTCCGCCGGGTTCAAGGAGACGGGCAAGGAGGGGGCGAAGCTCGAGCAGGAAGTCCTGGCCGAGGCGCGGCGGGGCCGGATGCGGATCATCGGGCCGAACTGCGTGGGGGTGATGCGGCCGTACAGCGGCATGAACGCGACCTTCGCGGCCCAGATCGCGCGGCCCGGCACCGTCGGGTTCATCAGCCAGAGCGGCGCGCTGTGCACGGCGATCCTCGACTGGAGCTTCCGCGAGAACGTCGGCTTCAGCGCGTTCATCTCGGTCGGCTCGATGCTCGACGTCGGCTGGGGCGACCTGATCGACTACCTGGGCGACGACCCGTACACCAAGTGCATCGTCATCTACATGGAATCGATCGGCGACGCGCGGTCGTTCCTCTCCGCCTCGCGGGAGGTGGCGCTGACCAAGCCGATCATCGTGATCAAGGCGGGCCGGACCGAGGCGGCGGCCAAGGCGGCGGCCTCGCACACCGGCTCGCTGACCGGCAGCGACGAGGTGCTGGACGCGGCCTTCCGGCGGGTGGGCGTGCTCCGGGTGGACACGATCTCCCAGGTCTTCGACATGGCCGAGGTGCTCTCGAAGCAGCCGAGGCCCAAGGGCCCTCGGCTGGCGATCCTCACCAACGCCGGCGGCCCGGGCGTGCTGGCGACCGACGCCCTGATCGACCACCGCGGCGAGCTGGCCCCGCTCTCGGCCGAGACGATCGCCTCGCTGAACGCGTTCCTCCCGGCCGCCTGGAGCCGCAACAACCCGATCGACATCCTGGGCGACGCCGACCCCCAGCGCTACGCCAGGGCCCTGGAGGTCACGGCCAGGGACCCGAGCATCGACGGCCTGCTGGCGATCCTCACGCCCCAGGCGATGACCGACCCGACCGCCACCGCCGAGCACCTCCGGCAGTACGCCAAGATCAGCGGCAAGCCCGTGCTGGCGAGCTGGATGGGCGGCGAGTCCGTCGACGCCGGGGAGCAGATCCTCAACCAGGCCGGGATCCCCACCTACGAGTACCCCGACACGGCCGCCCACGTCTTCACCCTGATGTGGCGGTCCACCTACAACCTCCAGGGCATCTACGAGACGCCCAACCTGCCGGCGGAGTCCGAGCTCGCCCACACGATGCGGGAGCAGGCCGAGGTCATCGTCGCGGCGGTCCGCCGCGAGGGCCGCACCGTGCTCACGGAGGTCGAGTCGAAGCAGCTCCTGGGGGCCTACGGCATCCCCACGGTCAAGACCGTGATCGCGCACGACGCGGACGGGGCGGTGCGGGCGGCCGAGGACCTGGGATACCCCGTGGTGCTCAAGCTCCATTCCAAGACGATCACCCACAAGACCGACGTGGGCGGGGTCCAGCTCAACATCCGGAACGCCGACGGCGTCCGCTCGGCATTCCTCACGATCGAGGCCTCGGTCGCCGACCGCGCCGGCGCCGGGCACTTCCTCGGCGTGACCGTCCAGCCGATGGTGAGCATGGACGGCTACGAGGTGATCGTCGGCAGCAGCCTCGACCCCCAGTTCGGCCCCGTGCTCCGGTTCGGCTCCGGCGGCCAGCTCGTCGAGGTCTACAGGGACCGGGCGCTGGCGCTGCCCCCGCTGAACACGACGCTCGCCCGCCGGCTCATGGAGCAGACGAAGATCTACACCGCCCTGAAGGGCGTCCGCGGGCGACGCCCGGTCGACCTCGCCGGCCTGGAGCAGCTGCTCGTCCGGTTCAGCCACCTGGTCGCCGACCAGAGGTGGATCCGGGAGATCGACATCAACCCGCTGCTGGCCTCCTCCGAGCGGCTCCTGGCGCTGGACGCCCGGGTGATCCTCCACGACCCGGAGACCCACGTCCTGGACCTGCCCCGGTCGGCGATCCGCCCCTATCCCACGCAGTACATCGGCACCTGGACCGCGGAGGACGGCACCGTGGTCACGATCCGGCCGATCCGCCCCGAGGACGAGCCGCTGCTGGTCAAGTTCCACTCCACCCTCTCGGAGCGGAGCGTCTCGCTCCGCTACTTCCACGCCATGAAGTACACGGCCCGCGTGGCCCACGAGCGGCTCACCCGGATCTGCTTCATCGACTACGACCGCGAGATGGCGCTGGTGGCCGACCGCAAGTGCCCCGAGACCGGCGAGCACGAGATCCTCGGCGTCGGCCGCCTGAGCAAGGTCCGCGGCACCTCCGAGGCCGAGTTCGCCCTCCTGGTCAGCGACCGCTTCCAGGGCCTCGGCCTGGGGACCGAGCTGCTCAGCCGCCTCCTCCAGGTCGGCCGCGACGAGGACATCGACCAGATCTTCGGCGACATCCTCCCCGAGAACACCGAGATGCAGAAGATCTGCGAGAAGCTCGGCTTCCGGATCACCCACAACATCCGCGAGTCCCTGATCCGCGCCGTCACCGTGCTGTGAGCCCCGGACGAGGCCGGGGCTTCGTGAGCCTGGCGTTCTCCTTCGTCTCGATCACCCTCGGTCACCTGGCCTTCTGGCTTCCCGTGGCTGCCTTGCACCTGGCGAGCGTCTCGCGGTATTTCGCGAGCAGTGGATGCTCCGGGGGCAGGAGCTTCTCGGACAGGCTCAAGGCCTCCTTGACCTCGGGCATTGCGGCCGCGGCGTCCTGATTCTCGAGGCGAGCTTTCGCGGATTGCCAGAGCGCCTGTGCGAGCGGAAGGGAACCGACGGGCGAAATCCTTCTCAGCATGGACACGGCCTCGTCGAAGCCCTTCCGCGCCTCGGCCGTCTTGCCCAGGGACTGGCGGGTGCGGGCCA
>JAXMBE010000041.1:0-81683 GCA_046349995.1 Isosphaeraceae bacterium
GGCGAACGCGCTGCTGTCGCGCGAGGCACGACCCGAGTTCGACCTGCCGCGGATCTGATCCGTCCGCCCGCGTCGTCGACCGAGCCCCGCCGGGAGGCCCTCTCCCGGCGGGCCGCCGATCGAGCCGCCCGCCTCCCTGTCCCTTCTCCCCTGGGATTCTCATGCAGCGCTTCGCCGGGCAGATCCTGCGTTTCCTCGGCCTGCTGGTCGAGATGATCGGCATCATGACCCTGGCCTTCCGGACCGGCATCGACGAGGCCGGAACCCCCCTGCCCGGGTCGGTCTCGTCCCGGGCGGCCTGGGCCATTATCATCGCCGGTTTCCTGACCTGGCTCTCCGGCACCCTGGTTAACTTCTGGACCCGCGCAGCCCGACACGACGGGACCGCTCAGCCCAGCAAGCTGGATTTGCACCTCTGACCAGCCCCGCCGGCAGCAATCCCGTCCGCCGATCCATCGGCCGCAAATTTGGTGGAGCAATCATGGCTCGATAGGCTATGATCACCCGAGTCTCATCTCAATCTGCTTGGCTCCACCTTGGCGATTCCCGATGTCCGATCTGACTACGGTCCAACATCCTGATTACGCTCATCGAGAGCGGTGGTACCAACATCATCAGCTTCGTCGTCGCCAAGACCGTCGGCGGGTCATTGCCAGCGCGTACGCTTCCTACGGCCTTTCATCAGCTCGTCGGCACGCCGCTGTCCATGAGCCCCGATCAGGCGGGACTCTCCAGCCAGGATATCGACACTTGGAATGACTTGCACTCGCTGGGCGTCCTCCTTTACGAGCTGTTGACCGGGACAACGCCCTTCGACCTGGTGACGCTCAGGACGGCGGCCGTCGACGCGCTTCGGCGGATTACCTGGGAGGAGGAGCCGCCGATGCCGAGCGTGCGCCTGAGTTCTCTCGGCGAGTCACTCATGGAGACCACCGGCAGCGGTCCGCCGACCCGAGGCACCACAATCGATCCGTGCGCTGTGAGCTGGACTGGATCCTGATGAGGACTCTGGCTTATTGGCTCTCCCCCAAGCAAGTCGATGTCCCTCCCACCGGGGCCCTCCATCGGAGGGATTCACTCGCCTTTACCCAGCGCCTCCTTGGAGCGAAGGAGGAGGTCCTCCTCGCCGAAGCGGCGGGCCTCGTCCTGGTCGTGCTGGAGCAGGCGCTGCCCGAAGGAGCGGCGGAGAATGACGATCGGGTCGGATCTGGGAGACGAGTAGGTCCTCGTCAGCGGTTCTCGCGCCTGGACCGGGCTGAGTTGGACCCACCGGGTTTTCGATTGAGCGGCCAGGCAACGGCAAGGCGACCGCGGAGACCCTGCGTTGTCCCCGGTCGCATGGGGTGCACCTCCACTGCCCCCATGTTCTAGAGTTCTCAATGAGTGAGTGACCTCCAGAGCGCCGGGGCTCGTCGCCGATGAGGGCGAGGCGGGGGTGCATGGTGCCGGGTGGATGATCCGGCCCGATCGGCGTCCGCGCCGCCCTGAGGGGGGCGAGCCGAGCACGATGGCCGTCTGCGGCCAGGGAGCTCGTGCCATGAGATACATACTTGAGGATTCGTTGGCCACGCCGCCGATGTCGCGGATCCGACGGGCGAGGGCGAAGGGGCGGCCGGCTTCAAGGCTACGGTTCTACCTGCCGGGGCCGAAGCTGAGCCTCCTGCTGGCGCTGGCGCTGATGGTCTGCCTGGTCGACACGAGCGACGAGGGCACCGAGGTCCCGGGCGGCAAGGTCCTGGGCGTCCATCCCGGTCGGGTCCTGACGCTGGCCTATTCGCCGGATGGACGCTGGCTGGCCTCGGGAGGGTATCTTTGCCCGGTCGTCCTCTGGGACATGAGGGAGGGAGGGCGGCAGTCTCAGCTCGACTCGAGCCCGCCGGGGATCTGTAGCCTGGACTTCTCACCCGACGGCAAGCTCCTGGCCGCCGCCGGCGAGGACCAGTGCGTGCGGATCTGGTGCACCCAGACCTGGAAGCTGCTCCACGAGATCCCCGCACATACCGGCATGGTTCGCTCGCTGGCCTTCTCGCCGGACGGGGGGTCCCTGGCGGCCGGCGACACGGACGGGACGATCGCCGTCTGGGATTGCGCGAGCTGGAAGCGCCTGAGGGCCGCACGAACCCTCGACGGGCCGCTCCGGCTCGTGGCCTTCTCCCCCGACGGCCTCACTCTGGCCACGCTTAGCGCGAGCTGGAACGCCCGGCTCTGGGATCGCGATCTTCACGAGCGCAGCACCTCCGCCCTGAAGGGCCCGCACGGCGAGCCGCTCTGGTATTCGAGCCTCGCCTTCGCCCCCGGGGGGACGGTCCTCTCGATGCCGTCCCTGTCGCACTCGATGTCGCTGGTCGACCTCGGGGGCCGCCCGATCTCGCCGATCTCCCGGAGCGCGGGAGGGCTGATCCTCAGTCTCGCCTTCACGCCGGACGGCCGGACGATGGCGGCCGGCACCCGCGACGGATTCGTCGAGATCTGGGACATGACGACACGCGAGCAGCGATCTCGCGACCACCGTCACGCCGGGGCCGTCTGGAGTCTGTCCTTCTCCCCCGACGGCCGGACCCTGGCCTCCGCGGGAGGGTTCACCGTGAGCCTCCAGCAGACCGACCCGACGGAGCCCCTCCTGCACCAGGCGTCGCGCGACTGAACCGCCGCGCGAGACCGCCCCGGTTGCCTCGACCCAGCCGCATGCGTGAGCCTCGGGAATCTTCCCGAACGAGGGACCCCGGTCATCGCTGTCGTTTGCGACCCGCGTCGGCCCGGGACTCACGTATCGCGAGTGATGTGGCGAGTGATCGACGTCCTCCGGGAGCCAGATCATCGGTGGACGAACCGGGCCGTCGCCTTCCAGCGTGAGGATGGCCAGCAGACACGGGTGACGGATCGCCGTCCCTCATTTCGCACTTAACCACTGGCTGCGCGGGTAATCCTGCTTCAGGCGCTGGGCGTACTCGTCGGCACGCCCGTCCTGCTTGAGGAGGCGGAAGAGTCGCTCGATCTGGGCGAGGGCCCGCGGGTGCTCCACCTTGTCCTTGCTGTAGAGCAGGTCGGTGTGCAGGTAGGCCAGGAGCGCCTCCTTCGGGTGATTGGCCGCGCGGAGGCAGTCTCCCAGCGTGTTGTAGGCGACGGACTGTAACGCAGCGTCCTCGGCCGGGGACTCCGCGATGACCTGCCGCACGAGGGCCTCCGCGTCGGTGAACTTCTTCGCGCCCACCAGCGCCTCGGCCTTCACCAGCCGGGCATCGCGAAGGGCCTTCGACTTCTCGGGCAGGGAGCGAATCAGCCGGTCCAGCTCGGAGACGGCCTCGTCGAACCGGCTCTGCTTGCCGAGGACCTTCGCGTGCAGCACGGCGGCCCGCTCGGCCGCCCGAGGGATCCTGGCCAGGTCGGCGATGGTACCCTCCGCACCGCTGAAATCGCCGCTGTTGAGCTGGATCCGCGCCAGGTCCTCGCGAGCGGAGACGATATGCCGGCTGTTCGGATAGGCCTGGACGAAGCGGCGGAGCCGGTCCTTCGCGTCCTTCATCCGCTCGGGCTCGACCAGCGCCAGGTCTGCGAGCACGGAGGCCTCGCGGAACAGGGCAGTCTGCAAAACGAACGGCTTCTCGGCCGATTCGCCCGCGGCCTTACGGAAGTACTCGGCGGCCTCAGCCAGTTGCCCGGACGACTCGCGGGTCTCGCCAAGGATCAGGTTGGGGCTCTGGGAGGAGTAACGGATTGAGGCGATCTGATCCGTCGGTACCGTGATCGGGTTCGATTGTTGCCCGGCCGGACGACGACCTCCGTGGGTGATTCTGACTCAACCTGTCCACGAATCAAGTCGCCCCAGCGGCCGTCTTGAAGCTCGAGCCGGTCACGAGGACGACCTCTTCGTCCGCCCTGACCCAGCCCGACGCGGCGTAAGCCACAAGCATGGCCGAGCAGCAGACCTTCAGGACCGCCAGCTTGGCCTGTGCCGTGTCGAAGGCCGCGCCCACATGGATGCTCCATGGAATGGGGAGGAATCTCGCCGTCACCGGATGCGGCCCAGGAGGCTCTCGTACTTCGCTTTCATCTCCGGGCCGCCGACGTCCGGGTTGAGCCTCATGACGCCGCGTAGGGTCTGCCGCGTCTTGGTGTTCTCTTTCTGGCCGAGCAGGGCCAGGGCCGCGTGATACCAGGCGTCATAGTACGAGAGGGGCCGCGGCTGCATCCGCGACAGCTTGCCCGCCAGGTCCACGTCCCGCCAGTGCCGGTAGAGGCCGGCCACGACCCCTTCCCGGCCTCGGCCTGGGCCTCCAGGAGCATGCCCCGCTCGAAGAGCGGCTCGATGTAGCGGGGATTCTGCGACTGGACCTCGTCGAGCAGCGAGGAGGCCTTGTCGAAGAACCTCTTGTCCTTGCTTCCTTGTAGTCGCAGGGCCGTTGCGAGCTTGAGCTTGGTCTGGAGCACCTTCTCCTGGCCGCCGGGCTGGCTCAGGAACGCCGGGTCGGTGATCGACTCGTTCAGTACGCGCTGGAGGACCTTCTCCGCATCGGCCCCGGCGCCCAGCGAGATCAGGCTCTCGCCGGCCCACTGGAGGGACTCGTAAGTCTGGCCCGACTTGCTCTCGGTCAGCGCGGTGAGGAACGAGCGATAGGCCTGCTGGGTGCGGCTCAGGCCGGCGTCGTCCTTCTTCTCGCGGAGCCGCTCCAGCTCCTTCTCCAGGAGCTTCCCGAGCTTGTAGTAGAGCTGCGCGCGGCCGGTTGTGGTGCCGGACTGCTCCAGGGCCTTCATCGACGCGATCGCCGGCTCGATCTGGCCGGCGTTGATCTGGGCCAGGAGCGTGGCCTCCATCAGCCGCGCGAACGGCGCGCCGGTCCTGGCCGTCTGGGCCTTGCCGATCGGCTCGAGGAGCGCGAGGGCATCTCCGGCCTTGCCGGTCTCGGTCAGGGCGACGGCGAGGTCGGCGGCGTTGGTGATCAGGCCCGGATCGGTCGGCTGCGCGCCGGCGGCCTGGCGGGCCTTGAGGGTCGCGTCGAGGATCCGGATCGCCTCCTGTGCCTCGGCAGCCGACTCCGCGCCCCGTCCGTCGCGCTCGAGCATCCGGCTCTTGAGCCAGTGGGCCCCGCCGAGCCTCGCCTGCGCGTCGAGCTTCTTGGGGGAGCGGTCGCGCACGGCGGAGAACTCGGCGATCGCCTGATCGTACTTGCCGCGCCCCTGGTAGATGACCCCCAGGTTCAGCCGGGCGTCGTCGGCCTGCTCGCGGTCGGGCCAGGCGGCGGCGGTGTAACGGGCCAGGTCGATGAGCCGGTCCAGGTCGACCGAGCGGTCGCCCACGCCGAAGCTGTTGTACGCCTCGGCCAGGGCCTGCATGCCGATCTCGGAGGCCTTCGGGGAAAGTCCCGCCTGGGGATAGCGCCGGGCCAGGTGCTCGGCCAGCACATCGGCCTCGTAGTAGTTCTTGTTCATGAAGTAGCAGAACGAGAGGTTGTACCGCGCGCGATTGGCCTGCTCGATGTCGCGTGGGTCGGCCTTCTGGACGGCAACCTTCAGGAGGGTGATCGCCCGCTCCCAGTCGTGCGCGCTGATGGCGTCGTCGGCCTGATTCATGAGGTCCACGTAGCTCAGCCGCGAGATCTCCGCGAGCCGAGCGGCGGCGGCCGGCTTGTGCTTCTTGAGCAGGGCCAGCGCCTCGGCCTTGTGGGGCGACGCGTAGCGGGCGACCTGGTTCGCCGCGGCCGTGATCCGCCGCACCGTCGCCTGGCGCTCGGCCTTGTCGACGATCTCGCCGACCTGGGCGTCGAGATTCTTGGCCAGCTCGACGAGCACGCCCATCCCCTCCGGCGACTTGTGCTCCTGCGGCGAGTACTTCTTGAGCCAACGCTCCGCCTCGTCGGCAGCGAGGGCGGGCTCGTTCCGCTTCCGCAGCGCGACAATGTGGAAGTAGCCCACGATCCGCTGGAGGGGACGAAGCTCCGCCACGTTCTGCTCGAGCAGGATCTTGTAGGTGCCGATGGCCTCGCCGATCTTGCCCTCCTCCTCGTAGCACTTGGCCTGCCACATCTGCGCGGCCATGCCGGCCATCTCCGTCCGGTGATTCTTGTAGAGGATGTCGAACTCGGCGATCGCCTCCTCCAGGTGCTGCTTCCGCTCGGCCGATCCCTGCGGATAGGTCTGGGCCAGCTCATAGTCGGCGACCCCCTTCTGGAGCATGGCGTCCAGGAGTCCGTTGTAGACCTTGAACCGCTGCTGCAGCCGCGGATCGCCTTCCGGGAGGAAGCCCGAGAATCCCTTGTAGGACTGGTTGAGCTGCTCGACGGCACGAGAATACGCCTCGCGCCCCTGGAGGAAGGCAGCGCGGGCCTCCGCCAGTCGCGTCGCCTTCTGCGCCTGGTCTGCGGTGTCGTCGGCCATCAGTAGCGAGAGGTGCCCGCGCTCCACCAGCATCCGGGCGACCTGGACGAACGCCTCGCGCGCCAGCGGGTGCTTCGGATTGTTCTTGGTGAACGCCTCGAGACGGGCCCTCGCCTGCTCCAGCAGCTCGCGGCGGCGGACCAGGTCGCTGCTCCGCGAGGCCTCGTCGATCTGGGTCCTCCCCTCCTCGAAATCAAGGACTTCCTTGACGTCCGCGGGCAGCGCAGCGTCGGCTCGCAACCGGTCGATGTACTCGAGCGCCAGATCGTGCAGGCCGCGGTCGCGGAGCAGATGGAGGAACTCCAGGGCCCTTCGGGGATCCTCCCCCGCGGCGGCGGCGGGACGATGCCCGACGAGCCAGAGGGAGAGCAGCACGGCTCCGATCCGCGCGAGACGTGTTCGGGACAACATGATGGGCTCCTTCGACCGCGACCGGCTCGCCGGCCCGCTGGCGGATTCACGCGGGGCGGCCCGGATCCGGGGGCCCGTCTCCCGGGGCCAGAGATGCCCTTTCGATCACTCTAAGGCGTGCCGAAATGACTCGTCAAGCCTCCGCGAAGAGCCACTCCGGCGGGGCCGTCACCGGGTGCCGTGGCGACCGCAGCTTGTGGTCGCGGGTCCGCCGTGCCACCATGGCAGAAACGACCCGGCGCACCAGGGAGGCCCACGTGGCGCGCTACTTTCATTACAAGACGGGCCAGGCACTCCGGGAGGACGCCTCCCGGCTCGGCCTGGACCTGGAACTGGATCGGGACCTCGCCCCGCTCCGCGCGCCTGCGCGGGTCGGCGGGCAGGTGGTAGGGAACCGGCTCGCCATCCAGCCGATGGAAGGCTGCGATGGCCACCTTGACGGGACCCCGGGCGAGCTGACCCTCCGACGGTATCAACGCTTCGGTGCCGGCGGCGCCAAGCTGATCTGGGGCGAGGCCTGCGCGGTGGTCCCCGAGGGCAGGGCCAATCCCCGGCAGCTTCTCATCAGCGAGGCCACGGCCGGGGCGATCGAGGAGATGCAGCGCCTCTGCCGGGCGGCCCATCGCGACGCATGGGGCCGCGTCGACGACCTGCTCATCGGACTGCAGTTGACCCATTCGGGGCGCTACTCCTGCTTCGGCCCGAGGCTGGCGATCCACGACCCGCTGCTTGACCCCCGGACGATCCTCGATCGGGCCACCGGTCGGACGGTCTCGCCGGCAGATCCCGTGCTCAGCGATGACCAGCTCGACCGCCTCCAGGACGACTACGTCCGGGCCGCCCGGCTCGCCTACCGCGCGGGATTCGATTTCATCGACCTGAAGCAGTGCCATCGCTACCTGCTCAACGAACTCCTGGCGGCGCGGACCAGGCCGGGGAAGTACGGCGGCACCTTCGAGAACCGCACCCGCTTCATCCGTGAGCTAGTCGGGCGGATCCGCGAGGAGAATCCGGGCCGGATCATCGCCACCAGGCTGAACGTCCACGATGGCGTGCCGTTCGTGAAGGGCCCGAATGGTCGGGGCGAGCCCGTCCCCTTCACGCCCCCGGTGGAGTCCTGCTGGGGCGGCGCGGCTGACGACCCCATGCGGCCGGATCTGTCCGAACCGCTGGCCCTTGTCGCGATGCTCCAGGCCGCGGGCGTCTCGCTGCTCAACGTCTCGCTGGGAAACCCGTATGCGAGCCCTCACCTGATCAGGCCGTTCGAGTACGCCCCCCCGGATGGCTACGAAACTCCGGAGCATCCGCTGATCGGCGTAGATCGCCACTTCCGCCTGACCGGCGACATCCAGCAGTCGTTCCCGGACCTGGCGGTCGTCGGCTCGGGGTATAGCTGGCTCCAGTCCTACGCGTTCGAGGCCGGGGCGGCCAACGTGCGGAGGGGGCTCGCGACGTTCGTGGGGATTGGCCGCGGGGCCCTCTCGCAGCCGGACTTCGGCGGCCGGGTGGTCCGGGGGGAGCCGCTCGACCCCAGGCGCCTCTGCCGGACCTTCAGCTACTGCACCGCACTGATGCGCTCCAAGCACAACGACCTCGGCCAGTTCCCCACCGGCTGCCCGCCCTTCGACAAGGCGGTCTACGGCCCGATCTGGGATGAGGCCCGGCGCTGAATCGCGACCGCCAGAGCCGGAAGCGTCAGCGACGGCTATCCCCCGCGGCGTCCCGACCGCCCGTCGCTGCCGCTTCCGGCTCTGACGGCTGCCCGGATCCAGGCCTCAGGACGTCCGGTTGAGGTAGTCCTCAACCATGGCCCGGAGCTGGCCGTCCACTCGAAGGCCCATGGCCTGGCCCTTGGCCAGGGCCTCGGAGGCGCTCCAGCCGCTGGCGCGGGCCTGCTGGATCAGAACCAACGCCATCGCCCGTCCGCCCTTGCGGCAGTGGACCAGGACCTTGCCCCCCTGCGCGGTCGTTTCATCGATGAAATCGCAGACCTCGGCGACCCCGGGGCCAGTCAGGGGCGCCCCGCCGACGCCGTGATGGAGGTATCGCAGGCCGAGTGCCCTGACCCGCTGACCCTCATCCGCCGTACTCAACGGCTGCTCGGGCTCGCCGTCGTGACGCAGATTCACGATACCCGTGTATCCCTCATATTTGCATTCCAGAAGGTCCTCTTCGGTCGGCTGGTCGCCGATGGTGATCCGATCAGTGATCGGCTGCTTCACGTTCATTTCGTCACTCCTCCTGGGATGGACCCCGAAGGATTTCGCGGACCTCACCTTGCCCGACGCCGCGAAATCGCCATCCTCTCGCGTTCGCGTGAACCGGTTTCAGCGTATCCCGTGTCCGTTGGGGAAGCCACGCGAATCGCGGTAGAGGTCCCGCGGGGCCTGCGCGATCGGCTCCGGCTTGACGAGATCGGCGGAATGACGATAATACCTACCGGTCGGTAGGCATTCGAAACGAACGTCGCTCGCGAGTGGCAGCGGGGGATCTGGATGACGGCATCGATGCCGGCAAGCAAGACGGACTCCAATCCCGTGGCCCGGCACATTGCGAAGGTGGCCGCCCAGCTCTTTGCGGCGCAGGGATACGAATCGACTTCCGTCCGTGAGATTGTCGAGAAGGCCGGCGTGGCCAAGCCCACGCTTTACTACTACTACCG
Source organism: Isosphaeraceae bacterium (assembly GCA_046349995.1). Lineage (GTDB taxonomy): Bacteria > Planctomycetota > Planctomycetia > Isosphaerales > Isosphaeraceae > Aquisphaera. The sequence continues at coordinate 9,446 of JAXMBE010000041.1, forward strand.
GAGCAAGGAAGGACTGGCGAGGTCGCTGGTCTACGTGCCCCTGGAGGGCCTGGTGGAGACGCTCCGCCTGATCGTGAACTCGGAGAAGGACCCAGTCGCCTGCCTGGAGCAATGCCTGGAGGCGCATTTCGCCTTCTGCCGCGAGGATCCCGATCGTTCCCGCTTCCTGTATGCCCTGATCTTCGGGCCGCCCGGACAGGAGGCCGCGCTCGAGATGGAGGGCTTCAAGGACGAGCTGACCAAGTGGACCGAGGCCGCCATCCGGCGGCTGGCCGAGGCCGGCCTGATCCGCCGCGAGCGGGTGGACGGCTGCACCACGATGTGCCGCGGGATGATTGTCATATCCACGTTGGATTATCTTTACGGCGACAAGCCGCTCGGCCAGGACCTCGCTCGGGTACTGGTGGGCGACTTGCTGCGGGGGTTCGGCGAACCTCGATCCTCCCTGGGGGCCCAGTAAACGCATGAGTGCTCGTGTACTGATCTCGCTCGCGACGGGTCTGGGCTTGGCCGTGGCGGTCGGGGCGAGCGGCTGCTCGCACGCCGGCCGCCGAGCCCTCGAAGAAGGACGTGGCCCTCGCGATCCGCACCGTTCCGGTCACCGTGGCCCCGCTGGCTGCCGCCGTCGAGCGGACCGTGGATGCTGCTGGCCGCTGCGCGGCTGGGAGCAGGTCACCCGCTCGGGCCAGCGGCCCGGGCGGGTACTCCGGGTACTCCACGACATGGGAGACCAGGTCCAGCCCAACGAGCCGCTGGTCGAGCTGACCCGGTCGAGCTGGCATACGACCTGGCCCAGTCGTGCGTTTCCTCGGGGAGCTCGTCAAGCTGGGCATCACCGCCGAGCGTGCCGAGGCCTTCGTCAAGGAGTACGGAATCTCCGAGGAGTTGATCCGCGGGCAGAAGGCGGAGGACGCGATCGATCGCGTCCCGGCCGTCGTCCAGTACCAGGTGGCCAAGGAACGGGCGATGCGCAACCTGAACCGCCAGCGTGCCCTCAGCCAGAAGGGCGCGTCCACGATCCAGGAGCTGGAGGATTGCGAGAACGAGTACCGCAGCGCGACGGCGGCCCTGGATAACGCCCGGGCAACCGCCCGCAATGTGATCGCCGCGGCGATCGCCAACTGGGTCGGCCGGGACCAGGCGCGGCAGGCCCTTCAGGACATGACCATCCGCGCTCCCCGGCCGGGGATCAAGCCCCCGTCCAGCAGCCACGCGGACTCGGTGGTCTACTCCATCACGAGGCGCTCGGTCTCCGAGGGCCAGATGATCAGGGAGGGCGAAGCGGTTTTCGAGCTGGTGATCGAGAACCCGCTGCGCCTCTGGACCAGCGTCCCCGAGCGCTACACAGAGAATGTCCGCGTCGGCCAGGAGGTGCGGCTCGCCGTGGCCGCCCATCCCGGGGTGACTTTCGAGGGCAAGGTGGTGCGGATCAACCCCGCGGTGGATCCGGTCAGTCGGACGTTCCAGGTCGAGACCCAGGTTCCCAACGACCGGCGGCTGCTCCGTCCCGGCGGCTTCGCCAAGGCCACCATCGTCACCGACCGCGCGTCCGAGGCGGCCGTCGTCCCGATCGAGTCGGTTATCCAGTTCGCGGGGGTGACGAAGCTCTTTCTCGTGGTGGACAACCACGCGCGGGCCGTCAACGACATCGTCACCGGCATCGAGGGCCGCGGGTGGGTCGAGGTCTCCAGCAAGACCCTGCCCGCCTCCGGTCTGGTGGTGACGACCGGCCAGAGCCAGCTCGCCGATGGAACGCCCGTGGTGGTCCGGGCCCCCGAACCGCCCGCGGAGAACGCACAAAAAGCGGTCGCACCCAGGACCGCCGCCGCGCCTTGATTTGCCGGCGAGCCCACCTCGCCTGGCGGACCACAGGACAGCAGCCCTCCCGGTGGGACCCGGGGGGCCTACCCCACTCCACAGTCTCCGGATCTGCCATGACGATTTCCGATATCTGCATCAATCGCCCGGTGTTCACCTGGGTGCTCGTGGTGATCCCCGTGGTGCTGGGGCTCGTCTCGTACAACGAGCTCGGCGTCGACCTCTTCCCGGACGTCGATTTCCCGGTCTGCACCGTGACCACGGTGCTCCCCGGGGCGAGCGTCGAGGAGATGGAGACCACGGTCTCAAAGCCGATCGAGGACATCATCAACACGGTCTCCGGGATCGACGAGCTGCGCTCGATCACCCAGGAGGGCGTGTCCATCGTCACGGTCCAGTTCCTGCTCTCGAAGAACGGCGACGTGGGCACGCAGGAGGTCCGCGACAAGGTCAACACGATCCTGGCCGACCTGCCGGACGGCACCCAGCCGCCGATCATCGACAAGTTCGACACCGGGTCCGCCCGTGATGACGATCGCGATCTGGCCGCCGCGACTTCCGCGAGGTGACCGAGATCGCCCGGAAACAGATCAAGGAGCGGCTCGAGACGGTCAGCGGCGTCGGGGCGATCAATCTGGTCGGCGGCCGGGTCCGGGCCATGCATCGATCGTGGACATCGATCACCGGCTGGCCGGACACGACCTCTCGGTGGAGGACGTCCGCCAGGCGCTGGTGCGGCAGAATCTGGAGGTGCCCGGCGGCCGGGTGGACCAGGGCCCGCGCGAGCTCGTGCTGCGGACGCTCGGCCGGCTGCGGACGGCGCGCGAGTTCAACGACCTGATCATCGCCAACCGGAAGGGCTACCCGATCCGCGTCAAGGACATCGGCCGGGCAGAGGACTCCAACGAGGAGCCCCGCAGCCTGGCCCGTCTCGACGGCGACGCCAGGGAGCTGGTCGTCCAGAAGCAGTCCGGGGCGTGAACACGGTCAAGGTCGTCGAGGACGTGAAGGAACGGCTCCAGGAGCCATGCCGGCCTGCCCCCGGACATCTCCACCGAGATCATCCGCGACCAGTCGCGCTTCATCAAGAAGTCCATTGAGGAGGTGAAGTTCCACCTCCTGCTCGCCGCGGTGCTCGTGTCGGCGACGATCCTCCGTTCATCCGCGACTGGCGGACCACGCTGATCGCCGGTGATGGCGATCCCGACGTCGATCATCCCGACCTTCATGTCTGCATGCAGGGCGATGGGCTTCACGCTGAACAACATCACGATGCTGGGGCTGATCCTGGCCATCGGGATCGTGATCGACGACGCGGTGGTCGTCCACGAGAACATCTTCCGGCACATGGAAGAGGACGGGATGGACGGGATGGAGGCCTCGCGGAAGGGGACCAGGGGATCGCACTGGCGGTGCTGGCGACGAGTCTCGCTGATCGTGATCTTCCTTCCGATCGCGTTCATGGGCGGGATCGTGGGCCGGTTCTTCTCGAGCTTCGGCCTGACCGTCGCCTTCGCGGTGGCGATGAGCCTGTTCGTCTCGTTCACCCTGGACGCCCATGCTCTGCAGCCGGTTCCTCAAGCTGGAGCACGCCGAGGCCGGCCACGGGCCGAAGTCCAAATCGGGCTTCTTCTACCGGGCGATCGACGGCGGCTACGGGCTGTTTCTCCGCGGGTGCCGGCCCGGTGCTCTCGTCGTCGTCCTGACCCTGATCGTGATCGGCAGCACCGTGCCGATCGGCAAGGTGATGGGCCTGTCGCTCATCCCCCGCGACGACCAGAGTGAGTACGAGATCCAGGTGACGACCCCGAGGGCTACAGCCTGGAGCGGACCTCGAAGCTCCTCGAAGGAGCTGGAGCAGCGGATCCGCCAGCTGGTCAGGCACGACCCACGTCTTCACGACGATCGGCCAGACCGAGGGCGGCCGGACCGTCAAGGGCGAGGGGACGTGACCCGCGGGTCGATCTACGTGCGGATGGTCGAGCTGGAGGAGCGAGACTACAGCCAGTTCGAGATCCAGCAGGAGGCCCGCAAATTCCTGACGGACTATCCGGACCTCCGCGTGAGCGTCAACGACGTCTCGGCGTTCCAGGGCGGGCGCCGCTCGCAGACCTTCCAGGTGAACCTCGCCGGCCCGGACCTGAACCAACTCTCGGCCTACGCCGACCGGCTGATCGCCGAGTTGAAGAGGGAGCCGGGTCTGGTGGACCTGGACACGACGCTGTCGCTCCGCAAGCCCGAGGTCCAGGTGCTGGTGGATCGCGAGGCGGCCAGCGACCTGGGGGTCCCGGTCGGGACGATCGCGGACACGCTCCGGATCCTCGTCGGCGGGCTGCCGGTCTCCAAGTTCCGCGAGGGCGACGAGCAGTACGACGTCTGGCTCCGCGCCGAGGCCGGCGACCGGGCCTCCACTCAGGGCCTGTATCAACTCACCCTCCCCTCGCCGACGGTGGGCCTTGTGAAGCTCGCCAGCCTGGCCAGGCTGATCGACGAGAGCGGGCCGACCGAGATCGAGCGCCTCGGCCGCGAGCGGATCGTCACGGTGCTGGGCAATCCCGATGGCATCGCGCTGGGCGACGCCGTGGCCCGGGCCACGAAGATCCTCGACGACATGAAGCTGCCTCCCCAGTACCGCGTGGTCTTCACCGGACAGGCCAAGACGCTGGCGGAGACGGGCTATTATTTCATGGTCGCATTCCTGCTCTCGATGACCTTCATGTTCCTGATCCTGGCGGCCCAGTTCGAGAGCTGGATGCAGCCGATTGCGATCCTGATGGCGCTGCCGGTGACTATCCCGTTCGGCATGCTCTCGCTGGTGCTCTTCCGCACGCCGATGGACCTCTACGCGATGTTCGGGCTGTTCATGCTCGTGGGGATCGTCAAGAAGAACGGCATCCTCCAGGTGGACGCCACGAACCAGCTCCGCGAAAAGGGACTCTCCCGGCATGATGCGACCGTCGAGGCGAACCACACGCGGCTCCGCCCGATCCTCATGACGACCGTAATGCTGGTCGCGGCGATGGTGCCGATCGCCCTCGGTCGCGGCCCCGGCGCGGGGGCACGGGCCAGCATGGCCAAGGTGATCATCGGCGGCCAGATGCTCTCGCTGCTCCTGGCACTCCTGGTCACGCCCGTCTTCTACACCCTCCTGGACATGATGGTGAACCTGTTCCGCCGGCTGGGGATCCGGCTCACCGTCGAGCCCCGGGCGAAGGCCGTCCCGGGGGCTTCGCCGGAATTGCGGCCGTCGGTCGAAGGGGCCTGAGACCGGGCCGACCGGCCTCGTCCCCCTGTCGGCATGAGGAATTCACTCCATCCGTCCGGGGGTCGGACAAGATCCGTCCGTCGTGTGCGAATACCTGGAAAAAGGAGGCCCCCACCGATCGGGCCGCCTTGCCTCGGACCGCGCGAGCACCTTCATCCGTTCGTGAAAGGCTCGATCATGCACTCGACCTCGCAGCTCCTGATGACAATCCCGTGGTTCGCCTGGATCCCCATCGTGGCGATCGTGTGCGGCACGGTGGGGGGCGTCGTGAAGTCGCTCACCACGCACCGGGAGCGGATGGCGATGATCCGGATGGGGATCCATCCGGACACACGAACCGAGAAGCCGTATTACGAGGAGCAGGAAGTCTGAGGTCCCGATCCCGGAGGAGCGATCTCGACGCGCTCTTGGACCGGGGTCTCGCCGACGGCCGTCACCGGCCAACAACGACTCGGGATCGCCGCGGCAGGACGCCGTCGCGCCGCTCCAGGAACTGACGCGCCCGTTCCCGGCCGTAAGACATCAGGCTGCCGATGAAGCTGGGGCTTCGGTCGGACTTCGACGCCTCATCCAGGTCGTGCTCCATGACGATCTGATGCACCTCGATGTTCCGATAGCGGCCGTCGATGAGCGACCCGCGATCGAGTAGCGCGTTGATCCTGCGGATGAAATCGAGTTCCAGCTCGATGAGCAGATTCTCCGCGGCCTGTGCCTCGACGAGCGGCTCCGCGAGCCCGAGGCCGTCGCCGGGCCGGCCGACCCTGTTGATCTGGATCAGCCAGACCTCGCTCGGCCGGCAACGGGCGACCGTCCTCAGCAGAGTAACCCGTCCGGCCTCGTCCCCGACGGCGCCCCCCGGGCCGTCACCGCGGAGGTGCGGGCCGGGCCCGGCCACCGTTGCGAGGAAGCCATCGAGGCTGATGTCCTCGCCCCGGAGGCAGCGGGAGGCGATGCCGGCGTCCCGTCCGATCGCCAGCTTCGGCGCGCCTTCGATCGTCGCCAGGGCCCTCAGGAGCCCGAAGTCGATCTGCCGCTCGAGATGCCCGCGCAGGAGCTCCTCGAAGGAACAGCCGAGCAGCGTGGGCCCGGGGCCTGAGAGTGAGACCGCGGAGCGCAGGTGCTGGATCATCTGACAGGAATAGTTCAGGAAGGTCTCGATCAGCGAGGACGCCGAATACTGGTCCCAGAACTGCTGGACCTGGTCGACGCCACGAGCAAGATCGCCCCGCAGCAACCCCTCCCACGCGAGCAGGGCGTTGACGGCGCCGAACGAGTAGCCTCCCAGGGCGCAGATCCGCCCGCGCTGGATCGACCCGTTCAGTAGCCCCTGGAGCACGCCGGCCGAGAAGGCCGCCTGGCTGCCGACCCCCTGGCAGACGATTGCCACCCCCCCCGATTCAGGCGAGGATTCTGCTCGCTCGCGGAGCCCCGTGACGGCCTCGACCGGGCATCGGTCCTCTCGCCCCGCGAGGATCTCGCGGAGCATCGAGAACTCGTCGCGGGTGATCCGTTCGGCGTCCCGCAGCTGTTCAATCTCTTCAAGGCACTGCTCGACGGCGTCTTCCTTGCCCGGGAAGTAGGCGTGGCGGGCGATACGCGTCACGGACCCGCGCAGGCGGTCGAAATAGGTAGGACTACTCAACGGTGGCCTCGCTTCGCTCGACCCTGGCCAGGATCTCGCTCCCGGCGAGGGAGTCCGTTCGAACGAGGGCTCGTCCCGGTGAACCAGCACGAACCCTCCGGATGCAATCAGTCATTCCTCAGTATAAGGCGCGGTGCGCGGCGGGGAAGCACAGAGACATCAATAGTCAATATTGCCCGCTCACCGCCGCCGGGCCTCCGGCGACTGCGCGGCCCGGCCCGCGTTGGCCATGACCATCGGCCGCCCGGTCGAGGCGTTCGGCTTGCGGTTCTGGGCCACGATGTCGCGGAACCGGGCCCGCGTCTGCTCGTCGATCTCGTCGTGGCGGACCGCAACCTGGGTGGCCCAGTCGGGATAGGTGACCACCAGGCGGCTCATCAGGGAGACGAACTGGCCGGCCTCGCGGACCTGCTCCTCCAGGATCCGCTCGACGACGGGGCGGAGCGTCCGGGCGAGAGTCTTCCACCCCTTCGAGTCCACCTTGACGAAGGCCTCAACGTCGTGTTGCACATACGGCTCGCCGTTGACCTCGCGGTAGAAGCCCGAGTGCACGATGAGGACGATCCGCGCGTCCACCCGCGTCCCGTTCCGCGGGCTAGCGTAATTGAGGTACGCCAGCAGGACGTGGAGCCTCGGAGTCCGGAGCACGTAGTCCCAGGTGGCGGTGGCCCCATTCCCGTCCTCCCCCTGATAGCGATCCGGCCCGATCCTGCGGAGCTGCACCGGCGCCTCGGCGAGGTCCTTCCAGAGGGAGAGGGTCAGCACGGGCTCGTTCACGAGGCTGAGGTAGAGCCCGGCGTTGCAGGGGAACGACTCGGGCTCGCCCTGCCGGTGGAGTGTGTGCTCGCGGATTACCTCCGCCACGACCTCGCGCTGATCGGCCCGGATCTGGTCCAGCGGCAGGACCTGCGCCGGGTCCACGCGACGGCCCAGACCAGCCTCCACCCGCCCGAACGGAGTGGCCGCCAGCAGCGCGGCGGCCACCCCGAGCACGACCCAATGACCCGCCCCCGATCGCGACCGGCCCTTGCCTGTTCTGTGCATGAACCACTCCGTCGCTGCACCCCGGCGGACGACGCATCACCAGGGGTCCTTTCCCCGAGGACGACGCCTTCCCCGTTTCCTCTCTCTAGGATCGGACAGGGATTGCCGATTCCTGATCCGTTCCCAGCAAGACAGGTAGAATTCGCAGTCAAGGAAAAGCTGGGAAAGACAGGAGGACTCTATCTTCGAGCCCATTCAGCGAGTCCGGCCCCGGCTCTCCGCGCCGCTCGGAGCCGCCTGTGCGGGACCGTCCCGGAGGACGAATCCGGCGTCGACCCAGTTGGCAAGGTCCTCTCGATTGCCGTCCCCGGCGTCGAGCACGCAGAGGCTCAGGAGCTTCGCCCCGGCGGGGATCGGGACGTCGAACCGCCAGGGGATGGAAGCCACCCTCATCACCGGGCTCGATGCCGCCTCGCGGCCGTCGACGAACACCTTGAACACGACGCTGGGGTAGCGCGCGACGTTCGAGCCGTTGGCCGTCGCGAGGATCCGCTCGTCCGCCCCGGCCAGCGCGACGAAGCGCCCGAACCTCGCCTCCAGCTGATACAGAAGCTGGCAAGGCGCGTGCACGCCCATGCCCCGCGCGTAATCGCGGCCGCGGAGACGCAGGGGCGCACCCTCGTTCGTACGGTCCTTCTGCGGCGGGCGGCTGTGGGCCGAGAAGCGGATCTGGGCGCCGTAGGTATGGCTCGGGCCGACCTCCCGGAGCGGGGACAGGTCCGACAGCGCCACGTCCGGACGGGGCGGGAGCTCGGGAAGGCAATCGAAGGCGCCCTCGGATTCGAGACAGACGGGACCCGACGTGTCGAATGCCTGCACCCGCAGCCTCGTGGACGCCTCCAAGGACAGCGGGCTCGCGTACCGGGGCGACAGCCGCGACGGCGCCGAGCCGTCGGTCGTGTAGTGGATCTCGGCGTTCGGCTGCCAGGGCGTCGAGAGCGTGACGGTCACGTTCTTCTCGAAGAGATGCGGGCGGCCGGGAGTCCCCCAGGGGGTGATCCGGACGGGGTCCACCGGCATCGGAGCGTCCCAGAGCCCGAGTCGACGAAGGTCATCGGCGAGGTTCACGCTCGGGGCGAGATAGCGCTCGAAGTGGGCGACGACCTGGCTGGTGTTCAGGTCCGGCGTGAACTGTCGTTCCGGATCGTAGCCCGGGTGGGCGTCGGTGAGATCGCGGGCCAGGATGCAAGAGAGGCCGGCGGACTTCAGGTTGCGCAGGCCCATCGGCTTGCCGAGCAGGCAGACCTGTGTGTGGACCCCCATGTAGATCAGGTGGGTGAGCCTGCGCTCCTTGCAGAGGGAGTACACGTCCTCGAGCGAGTCGGGCATCAGGTCGTCCGGGCCGATCTTCAGGTCGGGGTGCATGCCGTCCCAGCCGTAATTGACGACGCACCGCTCCGGGCCGCAGGCGCAGCCGCCGGGGTCCTGGGCGGGGGGGCATTCAACCTTCTCCAGGGGCGGTAGCGGGTACCGGGGCATGGCGAAGATCCGTTCCCGCTGCGGCCGCCCGACGTAATTGTCCACCACGTCGGACGGGCAGAGCATGATCGTCATGCCGAGTCGCCGGGCCGCGTCGAGGGCCCCGTTCATCCGCGGCACGAGCGCCCCGACCCGCATCATCGCGGTCTTGCACCAGTGGTAGTTCCACATGTCCACCACGACGACCCCGACGTGTCGCGGGTCCAACTTCGTGGTCCAGCGAACCGGTTTCCCGTCCTCGCCCCGCCTCTGGAGGTCCAGCGAGATGTCGGCCCCGGCCAGGGATGTCGGGCTCAGGGCCGCCAGGATGCTGAGGCCGACGATCAGCAGGCGAAGCGGCAGACCGGCTCGCGGATGGGGCATGGGATTCTCCTTCACGTCCACCTCGGCGGACCCGGCTTCCGGGCCGCCGGCGTCGAGGGCTCTGGAGGAGGCTGGTTGCGGGACATGGCGGAGAAGATCCTACCAGAGTCGAGGCCCGATCGCTCCTGCCGACTCGCCCGAGCGTCAGCCTGAGTCAGCCTGAGAGCGGGCGGTTGCTCGTGTTTGGGCTGATTGGGGGAGGAACGAAGCTGACTCCCCGTGTTCAGGTTGAGTGTGATCCCGGTCCGATGCCGGTTCACCGGGTCGGTGGACTCGCTTCCCGGCGACGAGCCCGACTCGGTGTCCTCGATTGAAATGATGTCACCGGAGAGATCACTTTACAGGGAGTGCCAGGGAGAGAGCGGCGGCGGCCCAACCGGTGGCGGCCGCGGAGATGAACTGGTCCTTGCCGTAGGGGAAGCCGCTCTCGAAGTAGACCTGTACCGGCTCGCTCCGCGAGGCCACGTACCAGGTGCCGTCCTCCTTCTGGGTGGCGACCAGGAACGCCGTACCTCGCCGGTAAGCTGGGTCGTCGGTGGGGATGGCACCCGCGTCGTGGAGAGAGACCAGGGCCGTACCGGTCGCATAGGCGTCGCTGCCCAGTTCATCGGTCTGGGACCAGCCTCCGTCGCCCTGCTGCGTCGCGAGCAGCTCGCTTGCCGCGGCGCGAATCTCCTCGGGCTTCGCGCCGGCGAACTTGAGCCCCCAAAGCCGGAAGACGCGATCCTCGGTATCGACCGGCTGGCTGTGGCGAAGCCAGTCGAGTGCCTGGGCGATTCGAGCCGCCCTGGCGCCCTCGGGCCGGTCCGGGCCGAAAACCTTCAAGCTCCTCAGAGCCACCGCGGTGGTGGTGAAGCGGCTGGCCTCCATCGGCGGGCGCCGGGCCAGGGGCTTCCAGTGGCCGAGATCGCGGTCGGTCGTTTCGAGGTACCGCGTGACGACGGAAGTGAGCCCGTCGGCCGCCTGGCCGCCCAACTCGAGCGTCCACAGGGCATAGCCAACCTGGGTGGCTCCGCCGGCCTGGCCCCGCCCCTTCCGGTACAGTTCCAGCGCACTCTCCAGGTCAGCCCGGGTGTGCGAGACCGCCGCATCGAAGACCTCCTCATCGATCGGCACACCCCGGGATCGAGCGTGCGCCAGGGCAATCAGCGGCACGCCCTGGTGATGGCAGGCGTAGCAGTCGCGCTTCTCCGAGTAGACGGCGAGCGTGGCTTGCAACGGCCCCACCGCTCGCCGGACCGCCTCGCGGATTTGCGCCGTGGACGCATCCTTGAACGCGACGGCCGCTCGATCGCGGGGGCTCGGGCGTGGGCCTGGCAAGCCGGCCACGACAGACGCTCCGGGGCCGCGATCGAGCTGCGGCAGGAGCCCCAGGCCCGCGGAGGTGATCCGCGTGTCAGCGTGACGAAGCGTCCGGAGCCTCGTCAAATTCTTCAGGTGTACCAGGCCTGCATCGGTGACCTTCGTCCCCTCCAGTCCGAGACTTTCGAGCCGGGTCAAACCCGCGAGCTGCGCCAGCCCGGCGTCGGTGATCAGGTTGTTGTCGAGCGAGAGCCGCCGGAGGCCGCGGAGCCCGTTGAGGTGCGCGAGCCTCGCGTCGGTGAGCCCCACGTCGTAGAAATCCAGTTGCTCGAGCTGCCCCAGCCTGCCCACGGCGGCCAGCATCGAATCTGTCAGTTCAATCTCGTAGATCTTCAGCGTCTTGAGGTGCCTCGCGGATTGGAGTCGGGCGAGTCCCTTCGCGGTCATCGCGCACGGGCCCAGCATCAGGTCCTCGAGCTTCGGGATGGCCGCAAGGTGCTCGAACCCTGCGTCGGTGATCCTCGTGTGGTACAGGTACAGGTCTCGCAATCCGTCGTGTCCGCGAAGGCGAGCCAGGCCGGCGTCCGTGATCCGCGTCAGGATCAGTTCCAGGTGCCTGAGCGAGGGGACGGCCGCCAGTTCACCAAGCTGCTCATCCGTGATCCGCGTCGTCCCGAGCCGGGCCCCGATCAGCCGCCTCCCCGGCGCCTTCTCGTCCCACTGAGCCTCGCCCCCCAGGCGTTCCACCAGCGCGAGGACGCGGCTCGTGGCAGGATCATCTATCGGCGCCTGGGCGTGGGCGAGAGTTGCGTCATGCAAGACAAAGACGGCGCCCAGAGCGGCCAGAGAACGGATTGCCCCGGACAGACCGCGGGGTCGAAGCCCGTGTCTCATGATGTGCATTCGATCCTCCCCTTGCGATGGCTTCGCGGGCCCTGCACGACGACGGTCCAGATGTGCGATGCGTCAAGGCGTTTGGATTCGTTATGGGTCACGTGGGGAGCCATTCGAGCAGACGAGGGCAGCTTGATCAAGTCCCCAGGGGTTCGGACTGATGGATCACGGTTCTTCGCGCGCTGACACCGACCTGCCCCCCGGACTCAGGTCGTTGAAATCGAGCCACGGCGCGTGTCGAATACGGGTCCATGGGTGTGGGATTCCGATACGAGAATCGGCCTCGCCGGCGTCTGGTCAATCACGGCGTGTAGTCGTAAAAGTGTCGCATGAACGGGAATATAAGTACCGCCAATCATGAACCGGGCGGCGATGAAGCTCGCCCCGACGGTGACACCTTCGCAGCGCCGGGGACGGGCGCGGACCTCAGCCCGGGCGATCGCCGCCGCCTCGGCGATTTCGAGGTCCTCCGCGAACTCGGCCGCGGCGGCATGGGCGTCGTCTACGAGGCGCGGCAGGTGTCGCTCAATCGCAAGGTCGCGCTCAAGGTCCTGCGCGGCGGATGGGGCCTGACTGCGAAGGCCATGCATCGATTTCATCGCGAGGTCGAGGCCGCGGCCAGGCTGCATCACACGAACATCGTGCCCGTCTACGCCACGAGAGAGCACGAAGGGACACACTTCTACGCGATGGAGCTGATCGACGGGGCCTCGCTCGATCGCGTGATCCGGCAGATGCACGAGGAGGCCGGCACCGCCGGACCGTCATCCTCCGCTCCGGAGGAGGCGGGTGGTCCATCCCGTACCGGCCCGTATCCTCGGGGCGAATCGGCGCCATGTCGGATGACGTCCGGGCCGGGTCCTCGTCGCTGGGCTCCGGCACCGGCTACTTTATCCGCGACCGATCGGCCCACCTGATCCCCTCCTATCGCGACGGCTGGTACCACGAACTGCTGACGTTCCACTGCGGATCGATGAGCGAGGAGGCTCTGCTGAAAAGGGCCGGCGATAATCGATTCAACCAGTGCGAGTCGCACTATTACATCGGCCTCCGCCGGCTGGCGGAAAGGAAGCGGTCGGAGGCCAGGGCGTGCTTCCGCCGCGTCCCGGATATGGGTGTCTTCCTCTACGACGAGTACGTCTGAACCCTCGCCTTCCTCTCCCGGATCGACGACCCGGCCTGGATGCCGTGGGTTCCGGCGAATGGGCACTGAAGCTGAGGTCCGTCATGGGCACCTTACCGGGCTGGCCACCACCGTTCCTATCCGCCGTATTCTCGGCTCCGCGGACATCGTGCAAGCCATGTCATGCCCTGGCCGGGCGAGATGCCCTGCTTTCGGCGTCCAGGCTGGTTGTCGCGGTCAATGACGTGATCCGCAGTGTGCCGGGCAGGCAGGTGGGTACCGTGGGCACGATGGACGTGCAGCCGGGTGCCTACAACGTGATACCCGGAAAGGTCGTCCTGGGACTCGAGATACGGGATCTTTCGGCAGAGAAGATTGAATCGCTATTCTCTACGATCGAAAAGCGAGCCGCAGACATCGCAGATTCCTCCGGCACTTCGATTTCTTTCAAGCGGCGGCCGAATGAATCGAGGCCGGCTCTTGCGAGCCCCGCGTTTCAGCAGAAGATCTTAGCTGCGGCAGAATCGCTCGGGTTGAGTCACAAGCTGATGCCGAGCGGCGCAGGACACGATTCGCAGGAGATCGCCCATATTGCGCCGGTGGCCATGATTTTTGTGCCGAGCGTGGCTGGCATCAGCCATTCTCCCAAAGAGCATACGACAGCCACGGACATGGCCAATGGCGCCAAGGTGCTGCTGAAGACCATTCTGGCCCTGGACAGGGAATGAGACTGCCCGTGCTGAAAACGTATCAGGGCGCGACCCCGCCATTCTGGAGCCCACGCATGAGGCCCTTCCCGCTTGTCTCAGCGATCGTCCTATTGCTCCTCGCGCCCGTTCTCGCCCAGGCTCAGGCCAAACCGGGCCGGCTCCGCACGCGCAATGTCGTGCTCGTGCTGAACTCCCGCATGCGTTGGCAGGAAGTGTTCCGGGGTGCCGATTCCGACTTGATCAACAGTAAGGACGGCGGGGTGGAGGAACCCGAAAAGCTTCGACGAGTATTCGACGGCGAAACGGAGACTGTAGCAGCAAAGTAGTTGAGGAGATCGCCTTCTCTGGTGTAAACCATCCTCCGGATGAGCATCTCGTCCGGAGGAGCGGGTCATGGATCGGCCAGGCGACTACGTCCCGGATCCCACCGAAGGGATCACCCGGGCGGAGGATCTCCCTCCCCCGCATGTCGAGCACCGGAGTCGTAACTTCCGCCGCCGCAAGTGCCCGCGCTTGCGGCCGCTCGGCCCCGCCTGCAACCAATCTCAGCGGACCCTCCATGACCTGGGCAATGCCCGCACCGGCCGGCCGATCACCATCGTGATCGCCTACTCCAAGCACCGCTGTCCCGACTGCCGCCGGTGCTTCAACGCCGACATGGCCGACCTGGCCCTGCCGAAGTGCCGCTATACCCACCGCGTGCAGCAGACGGCCGTCCGCCTGGTCGTCGAGGATGGCCTGCCGTATCGGTCGGCGAGCTGGCACCTCTGGCGCGATCACCGCGTCTTCGTGCCCTGGGCCACGATCCAGAACTGGGTCGAGGCCGGGGGAAAAAGGCGGCCCGCCGGATCGAGGCCGAGTACCTCGCCCGCGGCCTGGAGGACTTCAGCGGCTACATCGCCGTCGATGAGTTGTACGACGGCCCGTTCTGCGTCCTGTCCCTGGTCGACAACCGGACCTTCACGCGGCTGATGTACCGGGTCCTGGAGAAGGCCCCGACCCGGGATGACATCCGCGCCTTGCTCCGCGACTTCAAGGCCCGCTGCGATGCTCGTGGCCTGACGATCCGAGGCGTCACCACCGACGGCTCGAACCTCTATCCGACGCCGTTGGCCGAGATCCTCCCCGACGCCCCATCAGGTTTGCCGGTTCCACGTCCTGAAGGAGATCACCAAGGCCGTGCTGCACGCCCTGGCCAAGCTCCGGAAGGAGATGAAAGCCCGGCTGCCCAGGCGGCCGCGGGGCCGCCCCAAGAAGGATCAATCCCGGGAGGTGCGACGAGCCAAACGCCAGGAGCGACGGATCGAGGAGCTCTTCGAGCACCGGCACCTGTTCGTCCGGAAGAAGCTGACGGCCGCTGAGGGGCGGACGTTGCGGAGGGTCACGCGAGGCCTGCCTCAACTGCGAACCCTGCGGTCGATCATGGACGAGGTCTACCGCTTGTTCGACCGCCGCTGCCGGGCGGCTACGGCCCTGGCCCGGCTGGCGAAGCTACGGTCTCGGGTGCGTCGTTTCAAGCGGATCGGCCGGGCCCTGGAGAAGCTGTACACGCCGAACCTGGAGAAGGCTCTGACGTACCTGGACGACAAACTGCTGCCGGGGACGAGCAACGCGGTGGAGCGGGGCAATCGCCGCTACCGCAAGGCCCAGCGGAGCGTCTACTCGGTACGGACGGCGGAGCACATCCGGCAGCGGATCGCCCTGGACATGCACCGGGAGCAACGGGCCGAGGGCCGGTCCCGGACCACGAAGTCCTGCATCAAGCCCGTGCGGGACCGTGAAGGTCCTCTACCCTGATGCTACAGTCTCGCGAAACGCCTGAAATTCGCCGGGCCAAACTGATGCCGTTCTTCTGGACCGTCGTCGCTCGCGACGGGCTGGTGCTCGGCAACCGCGATCGCAAGAGCCCTGCCCGCGACTTGAATCCCAAGCTGATGGCTTACGCATGTCACAACGAAATGCTCACCGGTCGGGCGGACCCGCGGATCAACTTCAACGACAAGCGACCGAACCCGAACGTGACCGTGCTCGAGTGGCTCTCGCGCCGGGATGCCTACAGGGGCCGAGTGGGCGCCGTCGGAGCCTGGGACGTCCTCCCCTGGATTCTCAATACCGAGCGGAGCGGAATCTCGGTGAATGCAGGCTGGCAGCCGATCCAGGGGACGAACTTGTCGTCCGATGCCAGACTCCTGAACCGGATGATCGAAACCGCGGTCCAGCAAATTGACGACGTCCGCGACGACGTGTTCACCTTCCGGGTGGCCATGGAGGCCCTTCCGCGCAACAAGCCGCGGGTTTTTTTCCTGGACCTGGGCGTAGACGACTACGCCCACTACGGCCGCTATGACCTCTACCTCCACGGCGCGCGCCAGTTCGACACTCATATCAAGGAACTCTGGGAGACACTTCAATCACACCCGCAATATCGGGACACGACGACCATGATCATCGCGACCGACCACGGCCGAGGTCGCAGCTCGCGCGACTGGCGGAACCACAAACCGGACATCCCCGGCTCCGATGAAATCTGGCTCGCCGTCCTCGGCCCCGATACCCCCAGCCTCGGCGAACGGACCGACACCCCCGAGACCACACTGGGCCAGGTCGCCGCCCTCCTGGGCGAGCTCACCCCTTTCCGCGAGGCGTTCCCCCAGGCCGCCCCGCCTATCGGCGAAGCGGTAGGCAGGGATCCCCGATGAGGCGCGCAGGCAGGTGGGCGGAGGGCGTGCAAGCCGTCCTCTTCGGCGGGTTCGGACCGCCCCCCTCCGCGGCCTCAGCGAGGCCTTGATCAGCCGTCGAGGTGGTCGACCCTCGGCGGATCGGCCGGAAAACTTGAGCTTGTTTCTCAAATGCTCTTGCCTGTTTCGGGCCCGACACTAAGATCACCGCCCGATGGAGTGGACGCGCCGATCTCCCGGGGTCGCGCTCCGATCGTCGCCTCCGCGGCATGCCAGTCTCGGCATGCCCGCGCTCGGGCCGAGGATGGGCCCGAGCCGGATGGCGCGGTGGAACCCGTCCCGGGCGAAGTGGACGCCGGCGCGAGAACACGGGGAATGTACCGGTCTTCGCAGGGAGGCAACCATGCAAGAGCGACGTCGGGCGAGGCTTTGGGTCGCGGGAATCTTGGCCGGGGCCGGCGTGGCCGCGGCCGTAGGGTACGGCTACTTCGGCAAGACGCGCGGCACCTCGACGGGGCCGGCCGCCTCGGTGACGACGGCCGCCGCGACGAGCCCGCTCGCCGCGCTCAACCAGGGGCTCCGCGACAGTGACCCACGCGCCCTGGAGACGATCCAGAATCGCCTGTCTCCTCAGAACGGGGAGCCCCGCAAGCCGTTGACGGACCAGGACGCGGCCCACTGGCTGGAGACGCTTTCTGCGCTCCGGACCGGATTCCTCAAATTCAGCCCCCCTGCCCGCGCAACGGTCGCCGTGGTCTCCTGCCAGATCCTCGACCGGTTCGCCATCGAGCCGGCGCCGGCCCGGTGGTTCGAGGCCCTGCCGCCAGTCCACGATGTCCTCTCGGCCTGCCTGGCCGATTCCGACAGCAACGTCCGGTTCATCGCCCTGGGCGAGGTCAGCAAGCTCTGGTCCTGGATGCCGG
The DNA here is from genome assembly GCA_046349995.1 of Isosphaeraceae bacterium. Classification (GTDB taxonomy): domain Bacteria; phylum Planctomycetota; class Planctomycetia; order Isosphaerales; family Isosphaeraceae; genus Aquisphaera. The sequence continues at coordinate 26,687 of JAXMBE010000041.1, forward strand.
GCCGCACCCCAATGGACGTCGAGGTCGACCTGCTGAGCGACTGGAAGGAGAGCCTGCATCGGCCGGTCGTCCGCTGCCTCGCGAGCCAGGACCTCCGCACGCGGATCGGGGCCATCTCCTGCCTGGGCTACCTGCCGCTCGACTCGGCGGCCGCCCCGGCCGTGCCTTATCTGGAAGATAAGGACAGCGTGGATGTTCGCCGGCAGACCCTCGTCTCATTCTCCGGCCGGCCCCAGCTGGTGACCGAGGAGATGCTGCTCCGCCGGCTGCACGACGCCGATGAGGGGCTCCGCGAGACGGCCTCTCTGGTCCTCAAGGCCCGGGGACTCAGCCAGGAACTGATCAGCCTCGGCAGCCTGATGGTCAGCCCGAAGTCCCAGCAGCGGGCCTCGGTGATCGCCCTGATCAAGGACCGCAACGACATCGATCCGGTCATCTGGCTGCTCCAGCTCTCGCACGACGCCGACGAGATCGTCCGGGTTCGCGCGGCAGAGGCCCTGGCCGCCCAGAAATCCCCGTCGATCTCGGTCAAGCGGCGGCTCGCGGAGATGGCCCGTTCCGACACGTCGCAGCAGGTCCGCCAGACCGCGGGCAAGTTCGTCCCCTCCATCACCGAGACAACGGCCTCCCTGCCCCCCCTGCCCGGCTCCCCCAGCCTGAACCCGAAGGCCAACTGAGCCCGAGGCCGACTCCGAGACACGACTTCCGCCACGCGGTGGGGCGAGGGCGACGTTGCCCGCGCCACACCGCGTCCTCGCGCGCACCGACCGCAATTCCCTCACGATTCCATTGATGAAAGCCCGGATTGGCGCACGACACGGAGAATTGTTAAACTTTCCTCCAATGAAAATCCGTCAAGGGTAAAAGGGTTGTCAGAGGAGGCCGCCAGCATGCTCACGATCTTCGGCCGCGAAGGTAAGCGGGGATTCTGCGACGGCGTCTCGCGGCGTGATTTCCTGAAGATTGGGAGCCTGTCGTTCGGCGCGGCCTCGCTCAGCCTCGCCGACCTGTTCCGGGTCGAGGCGAGGGCGGGGACGCGTACCGGCCACAAGGCGGTGATCAACGTCTTCCTCCCCGGCGGGCCTCCGCACCAGGACATGTGGGAGATCAAGACAGAGGCACCGCCCGAGATCCGGGGCGAGTTCAAGCCGATCGCCACCAGGGTTCCCGGGATCCAGATCTGCGAGGTCTTCCCCCAACTCGCACGGCTGATGGACAAGGCCGCGGTGATACGCTCGGTGGTCGGGAACGATGGCCGTCACGACCTGTTCCAGTGCAACTCGGGCTGGACCCAGGAGAGCCTCCCCGGCATCGGCGGACGCCCGAGCCTCGGCGCAATCGTCAGCAAGCTCCAGGGCGCCGTCGATCCCTCGGTGCCCCCCTTCGTCGGGCTCGCCGCGAGGACCCAGCACGTCCCCTGGTCGGAGGCCGGTCAGACCGGCTTCCTCGGAGCTGCCTTCGCCCCGTTCAAGCCCGACGGGCCCGCGATGGCCAACATGAAGCTCAACATGAGCGCTGGCCAGTTCTCCGATCGCCGCAAGCTGCTGGCGAGCTTCGACAAGCTCCAGCGATCCTGGGACGCGAACGGCTCGGTGACCGGGGTCGATTCCGCCACGGCTCTGGCGTTCGACGTCCTCACGTCCAGCAAGCTGCTCGAGGCCCTCGACCTCAGCAAGGAGGACCCGCGGATCCGCGCCCGCTACGGGACCGGCCAGCCCTACAAGTTCCAGTACGATGGAGCCCCGACGGTCAACGAGCACCTCCTGATCGCGAGGCGGCTGGTCGAGGCGGGCGTGCGTTGCGTGACCCTTTCCTACGGCCGCTGGGATAGCCACGGAGACAACTTCAATCTCGTGCGCGATCACGGGGCGAAGCTCGACCAGTGCCTCTCCGCCCTGATCGAGGACCTCGACGCGCGCGGCATGCTGGACGACGTGACCGTCATCGCCTGGGGCGAGTTCGGCCGGACGCCGCGGGTCAACAGCGGTGCGGGCCGGGACCACTGGCCGCAGGTCAGTTGCGCCTTCATCGCCGGCGGCGGCATCCGCGGCGGCCAGGCCATCGGCGCCACCAACCGGCTCGGCGAGTACGCCAAGGATCGGCCCGTCCACGTCCAGGAAATCCTCGCCACGCTCTACCACAACCTGGGCCTGGAGCCCATGACGACGACCGTCGAGGACCCCACCGGCCGTCCCCAGCACCTCGTCGAGCGGCCCGCGATCGCGGAACTGATCTGAGCGCGGCTCGATCTACCGAAGACCGATGGAGACCTCTGCGTCTCCCCCTGGACTGGGGGAGTCGGAGGGGCCGAGCGCCTCGGCAATCACCACGAGCCAGGCTCTCGACATAGCGACGGCGTCTTCAAGGAGGGAGATGGCGTGATCGATGAACATCTACAGGGAGGACATCGATCGGTGCTTACCCTGACCTCAGAAGCCGGATCGAGTACCGACGAAGCTCACGGTCGAGCGCATCCAGGTCGCCGAGGTGGGCCTGAGCGTCCTCGAGCCGATGCTCCTTGGTGGTCCTCGAGGCGATGGCCTTCAGGTAATTCCGAAACCTGGGCATCTCGGTGGGGGTCTTCATCAGGTAATGCACCAGCAGCCAGCTCTGGGCGTAGCCCAGGAGCACGCGTGCAGCCTTGCCGGCGCGGAGGACGGCGTCGTCGGTGATCAGTTCCTTGAGGGGGATCCAGGGGACCTGGCGCTGGATCTTGGCCAGGTCGTCGAGCCGCTTGACGTTCACACGGCCGAGTTCGCTCGGCCCCCTCGGCTGGCGAGGCTCGCCGTAAGTTCCCAGGCCCTCCACGATGCAGATCGGGATGTCGCCCTCGCGGCTGAGCAGTCCTGTGTTGAACGTGAGCTGATGCGTCCCCTCGTGCGCCAGTGTCTCGCTATTGCGGGACGCGGACCGGGGCGCCATCGGGACGTTCCTCCAGTCGAAGACCTGGAGGAGATTCGTCTTGCGGTCGTACACCCCCGAGGGCTGGAGCACCGCCCCGCCCCCGACCGGGTGCGCGGGGGCGGGTAGCCTGAGGAAGCGGCCGAACGAGCGCTCGTCGCGAAGGAGGACGACGGTCAACCGGCCCTGTGGCATCTTGACCGGCAACTCGCGCTTCCGGAAGTGCACGCGGTAGTCCTCGGCGAGCTGCTCGCAGTCGTCGAGGATCAGCTTGATGAAGGCCTCGGCGGCATCGCCGATCCCCTGGTAGTGGGCGCTTCGAGCCACATGGATCGGCCCGATCCGGGCCGCCTCGAGCCGGGATCGGATCCCTTCCAGCTCGGCCTCGGCCGACCGCTCGTCCTCCGATCCGGATCGCCCGGACTGCACGGACTGGGCCGCGAAGATGCCCGAACAGGAGAGCCCCAGGCAGCCGCTGAACGCCCCCCGGAGCCAGCCGCGACGGCTGACTGGTGGTCGACCATTAGTCCGGACGCTTCGTCCGTCCATCATCCACCAGCCATCGAGAATTGGGCCACGGGGATCATCGCGCCTCCGCTTCAGGATAACCGATCGGACGGCACCGGGGTACAGCTTACGGGCCTCGCGGTCGACACCGAGCGTCCGCCGCGCGGGAAGGTCCGCTCCCCCGGCTTGGGCCTTTGAGGACCCGGTGTTACAATCCAGTCCAGGTAGGGATGTCCCTCGGTCGCCCAGGAAAGGCAGTCGCGTGCCCGCGAGGGTCGGAGGGCGTAGCGATGGAGGATCAAGGGGGCTCCATCACGCAATGGCTGGGGGATCTCCGCGAGGGGGACCTCGCGGCGGCCCAGCCGCTCTGGGAGCGCTACTTCGGCAAGCTCGTCAGCCTGGCCAGGCTGAAGCTCCAGCGTCAGCGACATCCCCGCGGCGAGGCCGACGAGGAAGACGCCGCGCTCTCGGCGTTCAACAGCTTCTGCGCCGGCGTCGCCGTGGGCAAGTTCCCCAGGCTAGCCGACCGCGAGGACCTCTGGAGGATCTTGATGACGATCACGATCCGCAAGGCCTACGCCCAGATCCAGCGCCAGAAGCGGCTGAAGCGAGGCGGCGGGCAGGTCGTCTAGGAGGCCGTGCTCCGGGCCCCAGGGAGGGATCCGGACGGGCCGCCCGCGGGTCCGGGTCTCGACCTGATCGCCGGCCAGGAACCGACACCGGAGTTCGCGGCGATCATGGCAGAGCAATACCAGCGATTGCTCGACGCCCTGGACGACGACGGGCTCCGCGAGGTCGCCGTCAGCCGCATGGAAGGCTATAGCTGCGACGAGATCGCCGAGCGACTCGGCTGCGCGCGCCGGACCGTCGCGCGGAGGCTCGACCTCATCCGCAAGACCTGGCTGGCCGACAGCGAGGTGGCCTGATGGGCGTCGCCCGGGATAGCTCCGATCCCGCCGAGGCCCTCGCGCGTGCTCGCCGCGTCCATCGGGCCTGCGAGCAGTTCGAGTCGCTCTGGCGGGAAGGGCGGGCTCGCCGCCTCGAGGAATCCATCGCGGAGGCTCCGCCCGGCGACCGGGAGGGGCTCTTCGCGGAGCTGCTGGCCCTGGAGATCGAGCTGCGACGCGAGTCGCGGGAACGGCCCTCGCCGCAGGAGTATCGCGAGCGATTCCCGCAGTTTCAGCCGCAGGTCGAGGCGGCCTTCCGCAGCCCCGGGGGGGGCCCGCGAGCCGGCGAGTCCACTGTGCAGTGGGACCACTCGGACTGTTTCGCCGACACGTCCGGCGGCGAGGGGATGCCCAACAGGATCGGCGGTCGTAACGGCAAGGAGTGCCCGGAGCGCCTCGGGGACTACGAGTTGCTCGAGGAGATCGCGCGGGGCGGGATGGGGGTCGTCTACAAGGGCCGTCACGTCGCGCTGAAGCGGGTCGTGGCCGTGAAGATGATCCTCTCCGGCGCGATGGCCACGCCCGAGGAACGGGCCCGGTTCCGCCGCGAGGCCGAGGCGGCCGCGAATCTGGATCACCCCAACATCGTGCCGATCTACGAGGTCCGCGACCACGACGGAATCCTCTACTTCAGCATGAAGCTGATCGACGGCGGCAGCCTGGCCCAGTGCACGCCCGAGTTCCGCGACGCTCCCCGGAGGGTCGCCCGTCTCCTGGTCTCCATCGCCCGGGCCGTGGACTTCGCCCACGGCAAGGGGTTCATCCACTGCGACCTGAAGCCCTCGAACATCCTGATCGACCGCTCCGGTCAGCCGCAGATCACCGACTTCGGCCTGGCCCGGAGGGCGGCCGGCGAAAGTTCGCTGACGGTCAGCGGCGCGGTGATGGGGACGCCCAGCTACATGGCGCCGGAACAGGCCTCGGGACATCGCGAAAGCATCGGGCCTGGCACCGACGTCTATGGGCTGGGGGCCATCCTCTACGAGCTCCTGACCGGCCAGCCCCCCTTCCGGGCGTCTTCGATGATGGAGACGGTCGTCCAGGTCCTGGAGCGCGACCCCGTCCCGCCCCGAGAGCGTGCCCCCGGCCTCCCTCGCGAGCTCGAGACGATCTGCCTGAAATGCCTGGAGAAGCTGCCGGAGGACCGCTACGCCACGCCCCTCGAGCTGGCCGAGGACCTGGAGCGGTTCCTCCACGGAGAAGTCGTCGAGGCGACCGGGACCTTCCAGCGGCTCCGTCGCTGGACACGGCGCGAGCCCGAGGTCGTCTCCCGCGTCGGCGGGCTGGCACTGATGGCCGTGTGTAGCGAACTCAATCATCGGCTGTTCAGCCCGAATCGCAACCTCTGGGTTCACTACAAGGTCCAGGGCACACTCCTGCTCTGGGCGCTCTCCGCTCTGCTCTTTCAGTTCCTCTGGCGGAGGGGATGGAGGACCGACCGGGTGCGGATGCTCTGGTCCACGGCCGACATCCTGTTCCTGACCGTGGCCTTGCGGATCCTCAACCGGCTGGAGAGCACGCTCCTGGTCGGCTACCCGCTGATGATCGCGGCCTCGGGGCTGTGGTTCCGGGTCAACCTGGTCTGGTACACGACCGCCCTGGCGATCGCGGGTTACCTCGTCCTCTACTGCGCCAACGCCTTCGACTGGGGGAAGCCGTTCCCGACCTGGGCAGATCGGGAGGAGCTCCAATACCCGAACATCTACATCGCGGCACTGATTCTCACCGGCTTTGTCATCGTCCGGCAGGTGAAGCGCATCCTGGCACTCGGCCAGTACTACGAGAAGCGGCAGGGAGACTGAGCGGAAGGGCAGGCCGCCGGGAGGGTTCAGGGAGCTGTCAATTGACCGTACATCCGCGAGACGGCCTCGATGTCCGCGCGGATCTGCGAGAGCAGATCGTCCAGCCCGGCGAACTTCCGGGTCGGGCGGAGTCGGGCCAGGAAGTCGAGCTGGATCTCTTCGCCGTAGAGGTCGCCCGTGAAGCCGATCAGGTGCGCCTCGACCTTGCGGGCCTGCTCGCCGAAGGTGGGGTTCGGGCCGATGTTGCAGGCGGCCGGCCACTCGGCCGGCCGGCCGGCGGAGCGGGGAGAGACCAGCGCCCGCGCGGCATAGACGCCGTCGAGCGGGATCATCGTGTCGATCTCCTCGAGGTTGATCGTCGGGATGCCGAGCCCCGCCCCCCGGCCCGCGCCGTGAGCCACGACGCCTCGGATCCGGTGCGGCCGCGACAGGAACGACCGGGCTTCCTCCACGTCTCCCCGCGAGAGGGCCGCGCGGATGCGCGACGAGGAGATCAGCTCTCCGCCCTCGCGGAGCGGCTCCACGACCTCGAAATCGAGCCCGGCCTCGACACACCAGGCGCGGAGCGTGGCGACGTCGCCCTGACGGTCGTGGCCGAACGCGAAGTTCGGACCCTCGACCATGCCCCGGGCCCGGAGCTGGCGAAGGACCACCAGGTCGAAGAATTCCCGGGCCGAGAGGTCCAGCAGCCAGCGGCCCGTCCGGAAGACCGCAACCTCGGTCGCGCCGGCCTCACGGAGCAGCGAGATTTCCCGCTCGCCCCAGACCAGCGGCACCGGCGCGCTTTCCGGTCGGAGGAGGGAGACCGGATGGGGGTCGAAGGTGATGGCCAGGGCGATCAGGCCGGCCGCGTCGGCCCGCTCGCGGAGCTTCCGGATGAGGCGCTGATGGCCGCGATGCACGCCGTCGAAGTTTCCGACCGTGACGCAGGCGTTGCGGGCCCTCGCGGGAAATTCCTCGAGGTTTTCGATCCTGATCGCCGACATCCACCATCCCGCCCGGCTGGCCCGACCGGCGATCCGGCCGTTTGCTCTTGATCGCCTCCCTTCAGGTCGAAATCATTATCGCCGGGGCGCGCGAGCCCGGTCAATCCTGAGAGCCCGCGGGGCGGGCCGGGGGAGAACCGCTCGCCGGGCCGCCCGTCGGGCGTGGAGGAGACGCGGGGCCGCGATGAACGTCTTGATCCTGGGTGACGGTCCCGAGGAGCTCTCCTGGCTCTCCTGGTTCGCCGAGCGGCCCGAACATCAACCGGTCGCAATCTATCCCGGCCCCGCCCCGGAGGACCTGATCGGGGTCCCCGTGGCCCGCGACCTGGACGACGCGCTGGCGACGCCCGGGGTCGAGCTGGTCGTCGCCGGCGGCTCGCTGGAATCGCGAGGGGAGTCCCTCCGCCGGGCCGCCGCCGAGGGGCTCGCCATCATCTGCATCCACCCCCCGGGGGAGGACTCCGAGGCCTATTACCAGGTCTCGCTGAGCCGCTCCGAGACCGGAGCGGTGGTGGTGCCGGATCTCCCGCTCCGTCTCCATCCGGGTATCGACCGGCTGCGGCGGGCGATGGCCCGCGGCGAGCTCGGCGATTTCCGCGGCCTCCGGCTCGATCGTCCCGCGGCGCCCGAGGACGGCGACCTCGTCCGCGGTGCCTTCGCGCGGGCGGTGGACGTCGTCCGCGCGTTGCTCGGCCAGATTGAGACCGTGACGGCCGGCGGGGACCCTCCGGGCGAGCACCCGGATGTTGAGCTGCTGGTCCAGCTCCGGGCCGCGGGGGGTCGCCGCGCCGAGGTCCGGATCTGGGCCGGTCCGGACGAGCCCGTCCGGCTGACTCTCCTCGGCTCGACCGGGTCGCTGACCCTCGAGTGCGAGCCCGATTACACCGGAAAGGCCCGGCTGCTCCGCAGGCTCGGAGCCGCCAGCGCCGACGAGCAGGTCGAGACACTGGAGCCGTGGGACTCTCACGAGGCGATCCTCCAGTCTCTCATCCATACACTCGCCGAGCAAGGGGACGCCCCCGCCCCGGGGGCTTCGGCCACGACGCCCTCGCTCCTGGACGGCACCCGGGCCATGGAGCTCTCGGAGGCCGTCACGCGGAGCCTCCGGCGCGGGCGCACCATCGACCTCCACTACGAGTCGATCACGGAGGAGGCCACCTTCAAGTCGGTCATGACCTCCACCGGCTGCCTGCTCCTGCTCGGCTCGCTGCTGCTCCTGCCCGTCGCGCTCGCCGGGCCGCCCCTGGGCATCCTCTGGACGATCTACCTGGCCTACGCGATCCCCCCGGTCCTCGTCCTGTTCACGGGGGCGCAGATCCTCCGGTTCGGGATCGGCCGGGGGAGCCGGGGGGCCGTGCGCGCCCCGTGCGCACGGAATGCCGCGGAGGTGGGCGAGCAATCAGCGGCCGATCCGATGACAGGCTAGACCGGGAAGTCGCGGAGCCGACGGCGGCTGACGAGGCGATCGGCCGGGATGATGACCGGCTTCGACCGCCCGGCGCGGGAGAGTCTGACCAGCTCCCGGTAGTGGGCCGCGCGGTTCCGACCCCGGCTCTTCGAGTAGTAAAGGGCGACGTCCGCCTCTTCCACGAGCTCGGTGGCCTGCTCGGTGCAGGGCCGGAGCGTCGAGATCCCCAGGCTGGCGGTGATCGATCCCTGCGGCCAGCGGAAACGCTCCACGGACTTCCGGATCACCTCGGCGATCCCCAGGGATCGGGACTCGTCCGCCCCGGGCAGCAGGAGCGCGAACTCCTCCCCCCCGAGCCGAATCGCGAGGTCCGCGCCGTCGGCGTGCTGCCGCAGGAGGCCGGCGACGACCATGAGCACCCGGTCTCCCGATTGGTGACCGTAGGTGTCGTTGTACGACTTGAATCGGTCGACATCGAGGATGATCAGCGAAGGCGGTCTGCTCCACGCGGGCCCGGCCGAACGCCGCGTCGAGGTCCTGCCGGAAATAGCGGCGATTTCGCAGGCTGGTCAGCTCATCGGTCGTCGCGATCCGGGAGAGTTCCTCGATCCGATGCTCAGGCGCTGACGCTCCTTCGAGCAGCGAGAGGATCTGCCGGTGGACCTTCCGCAGGTCGTTCGGCAGCACCCCGGCCCCGTTGAGCGACAACCGCTGAGAATCGGTCCCAGGCGGCGGCTCCGCAGGGTTGGTCGGGTCGCCCGCCACGCGAGATGATCCTGTGGATTCGCGCTCCCCGTTGGCATAGCATCAGGGGGAGGACAAATCGGTTGCCGTTCGTCACGCTGTGTACCCCAGCATGCGGCTCCGACGAGGAGGAGAATGCACCGGGGCCGTCTGCGCTGATCTCCGGCCCGCATCGCCCGCTTGCTCCAGGCGGGCTCTTTCCGGTCTAGCCCCAATGCTCGTTAGCCTTCAACAACCCGTAGGCGGGCTTTTCTGTCAGGGTGGGTCAGCCGACGCAGTCGGCGCAGCGCCCACCAGATTCAGGTGGGTTGCGCATCATGACGTGCTGACCCACCCTAAACTTCGATTGCTCACGAATCCCGTAACTTAAGGGCATCGGGTCTAGCCCACCCGCACTGCCGGGCCTCGGCCCGCAGGTTGCGATGCGACACTACGATTCAAGCATAGCTTTGAATTTCTCCGACCGGGGCGGCCCAGTCAACCGAGCTCGCTCGTGGCGTCCAGATCCGGTCAGCCCAGATTCGGCGTGCAGGGGAGGAACAGCGCTTGCCCAGGTCCGGTCTCAACAGCCGGACCTGTCCGCATCTGAAACCTGAACCTCCGTCGATCACCGCGAGACGCCGTCCTTGCAGGATCGATCCCCGGGAGGCGATCGATTGGGAGTTCGTCCGGCTCGGCGCGCAGGAACTGCAAGCGTCTTCGGGCGTGCGGACTGGAATCAACCTACCTGGCTGGGATCGAAGGTCGGATCGCGGACCCGGGCCACGGATATTCCTTGCCGCCTTCTCGGTCAGGCGCTGCGACGCAGCGCCCTCGCACGACTCCGCGGACTCGCGCCCGTCCCGATCGCGGCCCAGGCGGCAATCGCCCTGCTGCTGGCCATCAGGCTGGGGATCGGCAGGTTCTGGATCTGGGCGAATTGACCGAGCACCGGCCGGGCGCGCCCTCGGCCTTCGGGACGTCCGCGAACGGACCGTCGGCCTGGCTCCATTGCGGTCGCCGGTGCCCGACGGGCCGGGTACGTCGGCGACACCGCCTGCGCGCGTTGCCACGCGGAAGTCCGCGTGACTACGCGCGACACCCGATGGGCCGCTCGCTCCAGCCGGTCGAGGCCTTCATCGACTCTGGAGCCGCGCCGGGCTGGGACCGCCTCTCCTTCGCCGACGGTCCCCTCAGCTACGGGGCATCGACGAATTCGGGCAGGCTGACGCACGTCGAGGCCCTGAAGGACGTCGGCGGCCAGGTTCTTGCAAGGAACCGAGGAGACGTCCGCTTCGTGCTCGGCTCGGGGCAGCAGGCGATGAGCTTCCTCGTCGAGCGGGGTGAGGGATATCTGTTCGCCTCGCCGGTGACGTTCTACACCGAGGGCCGGAGCTGGGACCTGTCGCCAGGCTATCGGCGGGGCAACCCCCACTTCGAGCGGCCGGTCCGGCCCGGCTGCCTCTACTGCCATGCAAACCAGGCGGAGCTGGTGGAAGGCACGGAGAACCGCTACCGGCCGCCCTTCTTCCGCGGCCACGCGATCGGCTGCGAGCGTTGCCACGGCCCCGGGGCGGACCACGTCCGCGCACCAGACTCGGCCCGCGGCATCGTCAACCCGGCCGACCTGGAACCGCCGCTCCGAGAGGGGGTGTGCCAGCAGTGCCACCTCCAGGCCGAGGCGCGGATCCTCAGGGCCGGCCGATGGTGGACGGACTATCGCCCGGGGCGGCCGCTGCACGAGTTCATCGACGTCTACCTGAAGACGGACCAGGACGGTCAAAACCGATTCATCGGGCAGGTCGAGCAGATGTACGCCAGTCGCTGCTTCCGCGAGAGCCGGGGGACGCTGGGGTGCATCTCCTGCCATGACCCCCATCGCGAGCCGCGGCCGGAGGAACGGGTGCGACATTTCCGCGATCGCTGCCTGGGGTGCCACGCACGGGACGACGGCGGGCCGACGTCGGGAAGTCAGGGCTCGGACGCCGGCCCCTGCTCGCTCTCCCGGGCCGAGCGCACCCGGCAGAATGCCGCGGACAGTTGCATCGACTGCCACATGCCGCGATCGGCCAGCAGGCGCATTCTTCACACAGCCACGACGGACCACACGGTCCCTAGGGACCCAATCCGGCCGCATCCGCCCGGACCGGACGATCGGCCGGGCGACGGCCCCCCGACCAACGAGGCGCATCTCGCCTCATTCTTCCGTGAGCTCAGGCAGAAGGACCGGGACGCGGGGCGAGAACCGGAGACGGAGCGCGGCCGCGACCTCGGCCTCGCGCTCAGCATCGAGGCTCCGGACGTTTTGCCGCAGGGCGGCGCCCCGACGGCCGGGACGTCCGACCGCCTGGCCCTGGGCCTTCTCGAAGCCTCACTGGCTCGCCGTCCCGAGGACGTGGATGCCTGGGAGGCCAGGGGCCGCGTCCTGGGCCGGCTGGGTGAGCACGCCGAGGCCTGGCCTCCTTCCGGGCGGCCCTGAACCTGAGGCCCGAGGGCGAGGCCCTGCTCCTCGCCGCCGCCTCGGAAGCGACCGGGATTGGGGACTCGACCGCCGCCCTCCCCCTGCTGGACCGTCTCCTTGCGATCAACCCCTGGCGGGCCGATCACCACTTCCTTCGGGCCAGGGCGCTCGGCCAGGCCGGGCAGTGGGCGGCCGCCGCCGAGGCGTGCCGCCGGGCGCTCGGCCTCAACGCGCTCGACATCGAGGCCCGCCTGTTGCTGATCCGCTCACTACTCGGGACGGGCGACCGCCGTGGGGCTGAGGCGGAGCTGGAGGGGCTCCTCCGCGGCAATCCGCCCGGGGCCGCCGCGCTGCGCCGCTGGTTCGCGGAGCAGGCCCCCGGCTGATGAAGGACCGTTACGCCGCCTTGCCGGTGCCGCCGGGCCCGGGGCCGGGCAGCTCACGGAAGCTGTCGAGGCTCTTGCGGAGCGTCGGCGCAAGTGCGTCGAACCGCTCGGACTCGACCGTGTACTTCACCTCGTAGTCGAACCGTCCGGCCGAGAACCGCCGCTCGATGACCGTCATCGAGAACGGGCCGCGGCGCGTGCGGACGACGGTCTCCAGCGCGTCGGCCCCGTCCTGGCGGATGATCCCGCACGAGAGGACCTCGCAGCGCGGATCCTCGCGTTTCAGCAAATCGGGATACTCCCGCGCCTGCTCCTTCAGGTCGGTCTTGCCGCGCGGGTGGGCCAGGACGAGGACGTTGTCGGCCCACACCCCATGCGCCGGGCCGTTGGCGAACAGCAGCGCGACCTCGCTGGGGGCGAGCACGGGGGTCCATCCCTCGGGGAGATCGAGGGCGAACTTGTACTCCCGCTGCACCCAGCGGTTCGTCGCCCTGTTCAGGAGGTCCGCGCCGGTGTTCGGCGGGCTCAGCGTGGTGGCGGTGATCACCGCGTCGAACGCCATGCGGGCGACGGCGTAGTGCGCGTCGTCGACGTTGAGGATGAAGCTGTAGAGCTGCCGGTGCGCGATCAGCCGGACGGTGACCTCGCGCCAGAGGCCGCCGGAGCTGGGGTGGAACTCCCAGACGGTCTCCAGCCGCTCGCCCTTCGGGTCCCTGACAAGCTCGTTCCGCGCCAGCTTGCCGTTGGGCCGTCCCCGGTCCTTCGCGTTGCGATCGATTCGGGTGCGGTACTCGTCGAGGCTCTCCGGCGCCAGGCCGACCTCACAGGCGGCGATCCCCGGCCGCGCCGGATCCTCCTGCGGGATCGTGGCGACGAAGACCCGGTCGTCCTTCTCGCGCATGGCCAGCGGCCAGTCCTTCGGCAGCCGGGTGGTCACCCCGTACTTCGGCGCCGCGAACGGCTCAGTCGCCGCCGGGGGCGGATCGTCCGGGACGAGGAGCACGGCGAGGGCCATCATCAGGCAAGGTAGCGGTGCGGACATCAGGGTTCGGTCCCTCCAGAATGGAGCCCGGGGAAGGGTGGTCGCTCAGAGGTCGCGGATGTAGTCGGCCGCGTAGGACCTCACCTGCTTGCCGTTGAGCACGTGGAAGGTCCGCAGCCGCTGGAGCAACTGGCCGCCGAAGCGCTTGAGGGGCAGGTGGACGATCTTCCGCCCGTACTTGCGGGACAGCCGCCTCCAGGATGCCGATGGCGGGCGCGGGCTGACGACCGCGACGTGGCGGTCGCGGCTGTGCATGAAGGCCGCGGCCAGGAGCCATTCCTCCAGCGTCTGCGCGAACTGGAGTCGCGGGTCGGTCCAGATCTCCGGGATCGACCGGGGGGGGAACAGGAACATCGCCCCGCCGTACTCGGCCTGGGCGATCCCCGGCCCGACCAGGTTCTTCATCGGGTCGGTGGCGTAGAAGGCTAGGGTCGATTCCTCGGAGTGCTCGGCGAACCAGGTCGCGCGGTGGGTGTAGACGCTCGGGTCCGCGGGGACGTCGAACAGGAAGACGACCGCCTCGATCGAGCCCCGGCTCGGGGGGATCACCTTCACGTAGAGGTCGCCGGTGTGCCAGTTCCGGAGCGTCTCCCGGATGTCGATGCCGTCGCGGACGCTCGTCGTGAACTTCTCCACCCGGGCAAGGTCCGCGCCCAGGATCGCCTTCGCCTGGTCGCGCACGTGGCGGTGGAAGCTCTCGATCCGGTCGTCCTCCGGGGGCCAGGAGCACATGCCGTAGGGGTCCCAGCGCTGCCTCCATCGCTCCTGCTGTTGAGGCGCCGGACGCGGGCGCAGCTCGCATGATCGCCAGGCGATCGCCTGGCCCGGCAGCCGGCTCACCATCGGCGAGGGGCCCCAGCCGGGGACGTCCCCCCGGTCCATCCCCATCCGGACGATGCCGGACTCCTCCTCGCCCTCGGGCGGCTCCTGGTCGAAGGGATACGTCCGTGCCGTCTCTGCCACGCAGAGCGCGAAGTCGTCTCCCGCCGTCTGCTTGGCCGCGACGACCACCGAGTAGAGGTCCGGGGTAAGTCGGCGATCGATCAACGAGAGATTGCGGACATAACGGAAGTAGACCGACAGCAACTGGGGCGTGATCCGCTGGGCGCTGCGGGGATGCTTGCGCCGGAACAGATCCCGCGCCTCGAGCAAGAGCTCCTTCATGCCGTCCACCGACAGGTTGTCGTCGGGCGTCAGCTCGCGGCGGCCGCGCTCGTACAGGCCCGTGATGAAGGGGAGCTCCCCGAGGGCGAAGAGCAGGGTGCGGGGATCAACCGGGTGGGTCGTGATCGGGGCGAAGAAGGGTTCCGGCTCAGTGACCTCCACGCGGCGCTTGTAGGCGTCGCGGATCCAGGGCCAGTCCAGCAGCGAGCAGACCAGCAGGACCAGTCGGTGCTCTGCCTCCAGTTCATGGAGACGGCCGGCCATCCAGGCGAGCCGGGCGGCGTGCTGGCCGGGCTGCGGCGGCGGGATCGCGGGCAGGAGGGCCGCCGAGAACTGCTCCGGCGAGACCCGCTTGAGCGCGTACGGGTCGGGGAAGACGCCGCGGATCGCCTCGAACCGGGGCGTCTCGAGGTCGATGAACGCGCGCGCGATCCGCTCGCCGATGGCCGTGCGGATGGCGGCGACCACCCCCTGACAGGGATCGATCGGCACGAAGCTGAAGCCCTCCTGCGCTTCCTCGCCGTCGGCGTCGCGCTGGAGGACAACCGAGATCGCCGGCAGGCGTTCGACGGCCGCCTCGACGTCGTCCTGGAACGAGGGCAAGGGGACGGCCACGCAGTCATACGGCCGGGCCAGCAGTTCCTCGCGGACGCGGATGGCGAAGTCGCCCGAGCCGTGGATGATCGGCAGGACCCGGATCCGCGGGCTGATCGTCAGGAAGTCGTCGGCCGTCGGCTGCGGTCGGTCCATGGCGGTCTAGGGCCTCCCCCCGGTTCCGGCTGATTCGGCCGAGAGAGCGGGTCGATCCTGAGTGTAACCGCGATCGTCGCCGCTGGCGACCGGGCGCGCCTCGTCGACTGTCAGGATAGCAGCGATTGCAGCGCGGACATGTTGGCGGGCTTGACCAGGTGATGATCGAAGCCGGCGTCGCGGGTGCGCAGCCGGTCGCCGTGCTGCCCCCAGCCGGTCAGGGCGATCAGGACGATGGACCGCGAGGGGCTCGACTGCCGGATCCGGCGGGCGACTTCCAGGCCGTCCATGCCGGGCATGCCGAGGTCAAGGAAGACCACGTCCGGGCTGTAGCCCTCGACCATCTCCAGCGCCGTCGGCCCGTCATGGGCGATCTGGACGTCGGTCCCCAGGACTTGGAGCAGTCGGCCGAGGGTCGCGGCGGAGTCCTGGTTGTCGTCCACGACCAGGACCCGCCGCCGGTGCAGTTCGCAGCAGCGCCGTTCCGGCGGGAGGTCCATGATCGGATTCTCGACGGGCGCCACCGGCAGGCGGACGACGAACTCGCTGCCCTGCCCCGGCCCCGCACTGTGGGCGGTGATCGACCCCCCGTGCATCTCGACGAGCCGCCTGGCGAGCGTCAGCCCGATGCCCAGCCCGCCGCGCGAGCGGTCGCTGCCGCGTTCGACCTGGGTGAACATGTCGAAGATGGTCGCGAGCTTGTCCTCCGCGAGTCCGATGCCCGTGTCCCGCACGGTGACGACGGCCTCGCCCCCTTCGACCCGGACTCCCAGCCGGATGTGGCCGCCCCGGTCGGTGTACTTGGCCGCGTTGTTCAGCAGGTTGGCGAAGACCTGCCCGAGCCGGACGGGGTCCGCCTCGATCGGGATCGGCGCGGGCGGGATCGCGATGGCGAGCTGGTGCTCCAGCGTCTCGATGAGCGGGCGGCTCAGCTCCAGCGCGCTGCGGAGGATCGACGCGAGCTGACTCGGCTCCTTGCGCAGCTCGATCGAGCCGCGCGTGATCCGCGAGACCTCAAGCAGGTCGTCCACCAGCCGGACCATGTGGTTGAGCTGCCGCTCCATGACCTCGCAGACCTCGCCGACGGTCGGGTCTTCAGCGAAGCACATCCGCAGGAGCTGGAGCGAGTTGGAGATCGGGGCCAGGGGGTTGCGCAGCTCGTGGGCGAGCGTGGCCAGGAACTCGTCCTTGCGGCGGTCGGCGTCCAGGAGCTGCTGCTCGACGGCCTTGCGCTCCGAGACGTCCCGGAACAGAACGGCGATCCCGCCGTCGGTCAGGCCGCCCAGCCGGAAGGCATAGAACTCCAGGACCCGCCCCCTGAGGCGAGGTGGTACTGGGTGCGGATCGGCTCTCCGGTCGTCGCGATCCGATCGAAGATCCCGTACCAGTCCTCCGCCTCGCCGGGGAACGCCTCGCGCAAGGTCTTGCCGGCCGCGTCGCGGACGCCAGACTCCTTCTCGGAGGCCGGATTTGCCTCGACGATACGGAAATCGGGCGGCCCCTCGCCTGGACCCCTGAGCCGCTCGAGGATCAGGAAGCCTTCGTCGATGGATTCGAACAGCTTCCGGTACTTGACCTCCGAGGAGCGGCGATCCTGCTCGGCCCGGAGCCGTTCGGCGATCTCGCGCCGCTCGGCTCGGCGCGCCGCCTGGAGGTCCTCCATCAAGTTGAGCGCGGCCTGGCGGGCGGCACGGGCGGATTGGCTGCTGGTCCGCATCTCGGTCAGCTCGCGAATCAGCTCCGAGTTCCGCTGCCGCAGCAGGCGGGTCTCTTCCAGGAGGTGGGCGTTGATGGCATTCGCAGTGATCGAGGATTGCGGGCTCGACTCCGGCCCTTCGCGCGCTTCCCGATTGGTCATGGCTGGGGTCCCGTCGTGCCGTCTTCCTCCACAAAGTCTAGGTTGTAGCGCGGCGGTTCGCCCAGCCTGGAGCAGAGTTCGTTGACCTCTTTCTTGAGCTCGATCATCCGCGTCTCGCGGCCGACCACCATCGCGTTGAACCGTTCCAGCTCGGCAAGTTGCTCGCGGAGGGCCTCGGTCGCGTGCCTCCGATCGGTGGTGTCCACGAGTGTCAGCACCAATCCCCCAATGTGGTCTTCGAGGGTGCGATAGGGCTGGAGCCGGACCTGGAACCAGCCTCCGTTGCTTCGCGTTTCTCGCTCAATCGGGACGAGTGTCCGCAAGACCTGCGCCGCGTCGTTCACCAGTTCGGGGTAGTCGAGCCGGTGCTTCACGTGGGCCAGGGGACGCCCCAGGTCGCTGGGGATCAGGTAGAAGAGGTCCACCGCGCTGGGAGTGTAGCGGGTGATCTCCAGCTCTCGGTTGAGGAACAGGGTTGCGATGGAGGTCGAGGCCATCAGGTTCTGGAGGTCCGAGTTCGCGAGGGCGATCTCGTCGATCTTCACCTTCATCTCCTGATTGACGGTCGTCAATTCCTCATTGATGGATTGCAGCTCCTCGCGGCTGGTCTCCAGCTCCTCGGTGGCGGAACGGAGCTCCTCGTTCATCGCCTGGAGTTCCTCGTTGCTGGCCTTCAGCTCTTCGGTGGAGGCCTCGTACTGTTCCACGGTGTCGCGGAGGCGGGCCTTCACCTGCTCCAGCTCGCGCTCGAGGTGCCGGACCAAAGGCTCGGTCGAGGTCGGCGAGGTCTGGTCGATGCCCTGTTGCAGCTCCTCGGATGCAAGGCGCTTCTCGAACATGACTAGGAGGAAGTCGGGCGCGATCTCGTGGGCCGGCGCCACGCGGACATCGACCAGGCAGTTCTGGCCGTTGATCTCGGCGGGGATGCCCAGCGACTCCACTGCCTGCTTCATCTCGCTGGCGCGGAAGAGGGCCGTCCGGAGCTCGACCCGCAGCGAGGGGAGGACCAGCCGCAGCAAGTCCATCGTCGGCTCTCCCCCACTGAGCGCGAGGAACTGGCCGGCATGCTCGGAAAGATGCACGATCTCCTGATCGGCGTTCACGATCACCGACGGCGGGGCATACCGCTCGATCAGGCGGAAGTGCAGGTCGGCCAGCGACGCGCGATCCATGTTCCGACGGGCGGCGGTGCGGAGCCGGCCCACCGGTTCCGAGGCGAACTGTTTGCCGTGGACCACCGGATCGTCGTGCATTCGCGCCTGGGCCCCGATCACCCGGAGCAAGGCGCTGGGACCGCTCGGCAGCGGGATCCCCGCTCGGCTGCCGGGCAGGCGGGAATAGATCCGGTGCCGCTTGTCCACCACCCGGAACAGGGTGCTGGCGTCGTCCACGGATTCCGAGGTGCCCAGGAAGAGGTAGCCGTCCGGCCTGAGCGAGAAATGGAAGGTGTCCAGCACGCGATCCTGCGCCTCGCGATTGAGGTAGATCAGCAGGTTGCGGCAGGAGATCAGGTCCATCCGCGAGAACGGGGCATCCCGGAGCAGGTCGTGGGTCGCGAACAGGACATGCTCGCGCAGCTCGCGGCGCACTCGGTAGCCGTTGTGGTCCTTCACGAAGAAGCGGCGCAACCGCTCCTCGCTCACGTCGGCGCTGATCGCTTCCGGGTAATGGCCGAGCCGGGCCATCCGGATCGCCGTGTCGTCGAGGTCGCAGGCGAAGAGCTGCAGGCTGGGCGGCGCATCCAGCTTCTCGGCGTGCTCCATGAGCAGGATGGCGATCGAGTACGCCTCCTCGCCCGTGGCGCACGCCGGGATCCAGATCCGCAGGGCGTCGCCGGGGCCCCTGCCCTCGAAGAGCTTCGGGATCAACCCTTCCAGGGCGTGGAACGCCTCGCGATCCCGGAGGAAATTGGTCACCGAGATCAGCAGGTCCTGAAGCAACGCCCCCGACTCGCCGGCGTGCGACCGCAGGTAGCTCATGTAGGTCGGCATGTCGGCGACGCCGTTGACCTGCATTCGCCGCCCGATCCGCCGGACGATGGTGGCCCGCTTGTAGGAGCTGAAATCGCAGCCGGTTCGGGTGCGGAGGAACAGCAGGATGTCCCGGAACGCGGACTCGCTCTCGTCGGCGGTGGCGCGCGCGGCCGGCGACGGCGCCGGGCCGTCCTCCGGCGGGAGCTTGAGGCGCAGCTCGGAGTCCCGATACTGGAGCAGCCTCCTCGGCATCTCAGCGACGGGCAACACCCAGTCCACCATCCCTGTATTGATCGAGCATCGGGGCATCGACGAGTGTTCGGCCTCGTCCGGATCCTGGGCGATGGTCAGGCCGCCGCGCTCCTTGATCCGCTTGATGCCGATGGCCCCGTCGGCGTCGGCGCCCGAGAGCACCACCGCGGCGGCGTGCGGCCCGTGCGTGTCGGCCAGCGATCGGAAGAAGAGATCCACGGCAACGCGTTTTCCCTTGTCGCTCGGCAGGTCGTCCAGGCGGAGGTGGCCATGGACGGTGGTCAAGTGCTTGCCGGGCGGGATGACGTAGACATGATCCGGCTCGACCTTCTGCCCATCCGAAGCCTGGACGACCGGCATCTGCGTCGCACGCCCGAGGAGCTCGGCTTCGTCGATTCGTGGGTGGGTGAGAGATGCACGACGACGACGAAGATCATCCCGCTCTTCGGCGGCATGGAGCGGAAGAACTCGGAGAGGGCCTGGATACTCCCGGCCGAACCGCCCAGGGCGACCATCGGGGTCATCTGGTAGCCCCGGGTCGGGACGATGTTGTCGATCTCGTCGGGGTGCTGGTGCTCGACCACGTCCGGCGGGACGATGATCGGATCAGCCCCGCCGGATTTCGGGGGTTCAATCTCTGGCGGAAGCCCCACTCATGCCCCTCCTCCCGCCGCCGAGCCACACCCGACAACCGCGTCGACCTGTCGGTCGACTCGACCACCTCTCGCAAATGCCGGAATGTGGTTGCAAGCCGCTTGCTGGATGAATCCTGGACAATGAGGGCCGATCATGAACGATGCGAGACTCCCGTCAACGTGAACGGATCTGGCCCCGCCGGCGATCCCGTGAGACGCGCGGCAGGCGACATCGGGCGTGAGCCCGCACCCAACAGGCCGATCTCAGATTCCCCGGCGCCGAGCTCCCAGGTCGACCGGTCCGGTGGCCAGGGGCCGGTCCTCGAGGTCACGACTCGCCAAGCCCCGGCCATCGTCCATTCGAATTGTCTCAAATCTCGCGAGGGCGGGCCATCGTGTCCGAAAATCGGGGTAGAATTCGTGGTGTACGCCCCGGCGTGCGTCCGCAGCGTCGGGCGTACGGTGATCCATCGAACGGAACCGGCTCGCTTGTCTCGTCGAGGACTCATGCCATGCGTCGACTCCTGAGGTCCATCCTGGCCGGCTCGGCTCTGCTTGCCTCGTTCTCCGGCTCCGCCCGCGCGCAGACCCCCTACACCGCGAGTTATCGGGTGAGCGATTACTTCGCCGCGCCGGGGCTCTACGGCACGTCTTATGGTTTCGCGAGCTACGGGATCCCGCGGACCTACACCACGTTCTCGGCCTATCCCGGCCCGATGTACGGATCGAACCTTCCGGCCTACGGCTTCCTCCCGGGCCGCTACGGCGTGGGCCTCTGGCGTCCCGGCTTCGTGGCGCCTGGGTACGTGTACGGGGCCCCCACGTCGGGCCATTCCTACCGGACCTTTCCCGTGGTGCACGGAACCGGCCTGACCGCGGACCAGATCGCCCCGCCGCCGGGGATCGGCGTCTACGCCCCGGCGCTCGGACCCGGGTTGTCTGGGTATTGATCCGGTTGTAGGTCACGCTTGTGTGTGATTCCGGCGGCCATGCGCCGGGCCGTCACGGTGGAGCGTGACCTACACGTTTCAGTCCGGTTGCCCTCACCCCACCCTCTCTCCCGATCGCGCGGGCGAGAGGTTTGAAGGACCCCACCACCGCCGACGCTGATGATGCTGCGCAGCGGCGGTCGCCGATGCGATCAGGTCCTGTAGACCTTCGCCGGGTCCATCGCATGCCCCCAGCCCAGGGTGTGGGAATCGGGCAGGTCCGTCCGTGCCCCGGGGATGCGGCCGGCCTGGATGAGCGTGCCGAGCTGGAAGTAGACCGCGTCCATGTCGGACGGGCGGCCCGGGAAATGGCCGAAGCCGCCGTCCGGGTTGCGACACGACAGCGACCAGTCGGCCCCCCTGGAGATGGCACGCGCGGCTCCCGCATTCTCGCCGGCGAGCTGGCGGAGGATGAACACGGCGTCAAAGGCGGCGTGGACGTCCCAGTCGGGCTCCTTGATGTTCCAGCCGCCGTCGGGCTTCTGGTCTCGGAGCACCCGCTCGACCATCTTCTCGGCTCGCGGCGTGGGCTCGCCGATGAGGCGGAAGAAGTGCGCCATGTGGACGCTCGACGCCACGTGGTCGCCGAGATAGCCGTCCTCGGCCTGGCTCTCCACCATCAGGCGCGTCAGCTTCTCCCGCCACTGTTTCGGGAACGGCTGATCGAGCGCCGCGCACACCAGAGGGAAGAAGCTCGTCGTGTACCAGGGGAGTTTTCTGTAGGCGTCTCCCTCCAGCATCTTGCCGATGACGGGCAAGGGATCGCGCGGGGGGACCTGGCCGAGGGCCCGCAAGGCGACGACGCCCTGGGTGCTGTTGTAGAGGACGGCCAGGTCGCTGGCCGGGTCGTGCTTGCCGGCCTGGTTCACGAACCGGCCGTCGGGCTGCTGGTGACGGAGGACGAACGCAACGGTCTGCTCCGGGTGCGGCAGTGCCCACCCCATCGTCTTCGCCACGACGGCGGCATACGTGGCGGCGGCCAGATCGCTGAACTTCGTGTCCGACTCGCCCGGGTAGTTCGGGTTGGGCGAGGCGGCGTAGCTGCCGTCGTCGCGGCGGCAGCGGAGGATGTACTCGCGTGCGGCCTCCGCGACCCGCCGGCCCTGTTCCCGGTCGGTTAGGCCGGCCTCCTGGCCACGCCCACCGAACGGCGCGAGGCAGCACGCGGCCGCCGCACTCGCCTGACGGATCCAGTTGCGTCGGTCGAGTCTGCTCGACATCATTCCCCCCCTCGTCCCCGGTCGCTTCGAGGTTGGCCCGTTCCGCTCGCCCCATCGCGAGGTGAGCATCCGGATATCCTACACCTCCGGCGGGGACGTGCCGAGGAGGGAGGCGAACCCCGACGGGCGGCGGCGTGTCCCGGTGAGGAGACGCGAGCAAGGAGCGAATGCATGACCATCACGCGAGAGCGCCTGGCGGGGCTGGCCCGGGAGACCCTGGCCATCCTGGAGGCCGGGGAATACCGCAACGCGGCGGGCGATCCGGTCTCGATCCGGCCGCTGCTCGACCGGGCCATCGCCGGTACCGAGTCCTTCCCGCCGAATCGCGAGCTGCCCGCCGTGGCGCCGGGGAACCGGCCTACGCGGATCACGGTGGACAACCTCACGACGCTCGCCGCGGCGCAGGAGCTGATCGCGGAGGGCTTCCGTCCGGTCGCGCTGAATTTCGCGTCCGCGAAGAACCCGGGCGGCGGGTTCCTCACCGGTGCCAGGGCGCAGGAGGAATCGCTGGCCCGATCCTCGGGGCTCTATCCGTGCATCGCGACCAGTCCGATGTACGAGTACCACCGGGCGCAGCGCGACCTGATGTACAGTCATTATGCGATCTACTCCCCGGCCGTCCCGGTGATCCGGTCGGATGGGGGGCGGATGCTGGATCGGCCCTTTTGCTGCGCGTTCATCACCTGCCCAGCGGTGAACGCCGGGGTCGTGCTCCAGCGCGAGCCGGCGCGGCAGCCGGAGATCCGCACCACCATGGCCGGGCGAGTCGCCCGGGTGCTCTCGATCGCGGCCTTCAAGGGGCACGAGGCGGTGGTGCTCGGGGCCTGGGGCTGCGGCGTCTTCGGGAACGACCCGCGGGAGATCGCCGAGCTGTTCCGGGACGCACTGTCCGGCCCCTTCCGGGGCGCCTTCGCGCGGGTCAGCTTCGCGATCATCGAGCGCTCGGCCGGGGGGACGACTCGCCCCACGTTCGAACGGGTATTCGATGGTCTCGTCGCGTCAGGAGTCACCGGAGGACCGCCGGGTTCTTCCGGTTGAGCAGCACGAACGCGAGGATCAGGACGAACGAGACGCCCGGCCAGGCCAGGTTGAAGCCCAGACCGAGGTCCCGGCGAAAGACCATCCAGACCGCGAATCCACCCAGGAGGATCGCAAACCCGGTAGTGACCAGCCCGTAGAACTGTGCGCCGGGGTACGCCTGCCGCAGCCGCCGGTGGATCCGGCCGAGGGCCAGGTCCACCAGGCAAATAGCCGCAACGATCACCGCGGCGGTGGTGCCATCTCTGAGCAGGGCCGGTCGGAAGCGTGCGATCAGGACTGCCATCAGACCCCCGACAAGCAGGCCGGGCAAGTTCTCGCGGAACTGGGTCACGCATTCCGGGTCGAGGCGAAAGGACCTCATGCGAAGGGGCTCCAGGACCCGCCGCGGTCGTGCTTCAGCGTTGAGGGAAAGGTCGCGGCGACCTCAATTCGCCCGACCGCCTCGCCATCGATGATCACCGGCACGGTTGCTCCTGGGCCGTGGGCCTCGCACGAGGCGTCCTTTAGCGCTCGTCCCTCATTCAACGCGAACCACACGTTCCGTGCAAGGAAGCGTAGACCTCAGGCTCTTGCACGACAGCTTCCGGAGGGAGAGACTACCGGAGAAGCTGCCTCCCCTCTCACCTTACCGGGATTCGACCCATGCACGCTTCTTCCTGTTGCCGCCACTTCGTCCTCGCATGCCTCGTGATGCTCGCCGGCCGAGCCGCGGCCGACCCGCCCGGGCTCAAGCCGCTGGCGATCGGGGCCCCCGCGCCGGACTTCGCGCTGCCGGGCGTCGATGGGAAGACGCACCGGCTGGCCGACCACGCCGGGGCGAAGGTGCTCGTGGTGATCTTCACCTGCAACCACTGCCCGACGGCCCAGGCGTACGAGGCGCGCGTCGCCCGGCTGCACGAGGACTACAAGGACAGGGGAGTCGCGGTCGTGGCCATCTCGCCGAACGACCCTCGGGCGGTGCGGCTCGACGAGCTCGGCTACACCGACCTCGGCGACTCGTTCGAGGACATGAAGATCCGTGCGAGAGATCATAAATACAACTACCCCTATCTCTACGACGGCGAGACACAGGCCGTGTCCAAGGCCTACGGCGTGCTGGCCACGCCGCACTTTTTCATCTTCGACGCCGCTCGAAAGCTCCGCTACCAGGGGCGGTTCGACGACTCGGAGGTGAAGGAGGTCCGCTCGCACGACGCCGTGAACGCCGTGGAGGCGCTGCTCGCGGGCAAGCCGGTGCCGACGGAGACGACGCGGGTCTTCGGCTGCTCCACCAAGTGGGCCGACAAGCAGGCCGACGCGCGGCGGTCGTTCGAGAAGTGGGACGCCGAGCCGGTGAAGCTGGAGCCGATCGACCTGTCGGCCGTGAAGGACCTGGCGAGGAACGACAGCAAGAAGCTCACGGTGATCAACGTCTGGGCTACCTGGTGCGGCCCGTGCGTGGCCGAGCTACCCGAGTTCGTCACGATGAACCGGATGTACCGCGGCCGCCCGTTCCGCCTGGTGACCATCAGCCTGGACGAACCCGCCAAGCGCGACGAGGCCCTCCGGGTCCTGACCGAGAACCACGTCTCGGCGACGAACTACATCCTGGACTCCAGGGACCGCGATGCCTTCGCGGAGGCCCTGGACAGAGAGTGGCCCGGCCCGGTCCCCTACACGCTGATCGTCGCGCCCGGTGGCAAGGTGATCTACCGGAAGTCGGGGTCGATCGACCCGCTGGAGGTGAAACGAGCGATCGTCGGCGTCCTGGGGCGGACTTATTGAGCCCTGGGAGACTCATAACATCATGAATACATTGATCACCCTGTTACTGACCGTCTCCGTCTCCGCCATCGCCGACGAGACCTCCCACCTGCCCGAGGGCTACTGGCCCGAGTCGAAGGTGGCGGAGATCCTGGCCAAGACCGAGACGATCCGGCTCGCCCCGGACCTTGCCCGGCTGGAACGAGGCGAGCGGGAGGCCGTGGATCGCCTGCTCCGCGCCGGGGCGATCGTCCAGCGGCTCTACGAGGACGCCCGCCACTACCAGGCGTTGCGGGCCCATCAGGACCTCCAGGCCCTCGACCGCCGCCTCGGCTCCCCGGGGCGGACGAGGTCGCTCCTGGACCTGTACCGGCTCGTCCAGGGGCCGATCGCCACGACGCTCGACAACCGCCGCGAGCCCTTCCTGCCGGTCGATCCCCAGGTCCCCGCGCGGAACGTCTACCCGCCCGACGCGACCCGCGAGGAAGTCGACGCCTTCCTGGGGGCTCACCCAGACCGGCGGGCTGCGATCCTCGGCGAGCGCACCGTGGTCCGGCGGGCGACCGAGGAGAACCTCACGCGCGACTTGCGCGCGCTCGACGACGGGGCGCTGGGCGCCCTGCACGCCAGGCTGCGCCGCAAGCTGGAGCCGCTGGCCCGACATCCCGACCCGAAGGTGCTGTATGCCGTGCCCTATGCGGTCGCTTACGATGACGAGTATCGGGCGATCTTCGACCACCTGAGCGCCGCGGCCGACGCGATCGAGGGGGCCGACACCGAGTTCGCCCGCTACCTCCGCAACCGTGCGCGCGACTTCCTCTCGAACGACTACGAGAGCGGCGACGCCTCCTGGATCACCGGCCGATTCCGCCGCCTCAACGCCCAGATCGGCGCGTACGAGACATATGACGACGCACTCTTCGGCGTCAAGGCGTTCCCCAGCTTCAGCGTCCTGCTGACCGACGAGGAGGCGACGGCCGAGCTGCGCAAGCGGCTCGGCGGGCTTCAGGTGATCGAGGACGCCCTGCCCCACGCCCAGCACAAGCGCGTCCGCGAGGACATCCTCGTCGGGATCTACGACGTGATCGCCGACTTCGGGCAGGCCCGCGGGACGAACACCGCCACCATCCTGCCGAACGACCTGCTCTTCACCTGCCGGTACGGCCGGACGATCCTGCTCCGGCGGAACATCATGGAGCATCCCGAGCTGTTCGCCGCCAGCCGCCGCATCTGGGAGGCCGCGACGGCCGACCGCCACGCGAGCGACCTGAAGCCCGTCGGGGGGTTCCAGCGCACTTTGTGGCATGAGGTCGGCCATTACCTGGGCGTCGAACGCGACAGAGCCGGCCGACCGCTCGACCAGGCCCTCGGCGAGCATGCCGACGCCCTGGAGGAGATGAAGGCCGACCTGGTCTCGCTCTTCGCCCTGGCCGCGATGGCCGACTCCGGCGCGATCGACGCAGAGACCCTCCGTGCCGTCCAGGCGTCCGGCATCCTGCGGACGCTTCAGAACGTCCGGCCCCGGGCAGACCAGCCTTACCAGAGGATGCAGCTCGCGCAGTTCAATTACTTCCTCGACCGCGGCCTGATCGCCGCCGACCGAGAGACGGCCCGAGTGACGATCGACTACGCTCGCTATCGGGACGTGGTGCGCGACCTCCTCCGCGAGGTGCTCGGCGTGCAGCATGAGGGCGACCGCGCCGCGGCCGGTGCCTTCCTCGACCGATGGGGCGCCTGGACGCCCGAGCTGCATGAGAAGCTGGCCGCCCGGATCCGCGAGGCCCAGGGTGCCCGCTTCCGCCTGGTCCGCTACGCGCCCTGGGTGAGTGAGTCGTCCGGCGCTCCGTCCGGCCGCCCGTAGAGGCTCCGGGCCCGGATCGCGCAGGCCGGGCAAGGCGTGACGGTCGCGGCGAGTCGGACAGGAATCCGGGGCGGATGCAGGAAGGGGGCACAAACGGGCCCCGGCCGCGGCGCTGGTCTTGGCTTTCGGGCCGGCCGCGAACATACTGGGCATTTCTATTGGATGGGGACGGGGGCTGCCCCGTCGCCCTCAGGTCGATTCCTGGCAGGCGGCCCTCCCCCGCCCTCTAGCCGATCGATGACTGATTCCGGCCGGCACCGAGCAGGTGCCCCGAGTTCCGAAACCGCGACGAGCCGAGGGAAAGCCATGGTGGGTCAGAGTCAGTTGGTGAACAAGCTGCGGGAGCTGGCGAGGAATCTCTGGTGGGTGTGGCAGCCCAACGTGATCGCCCTGTTCCGGGAGCTCGATCCGGCCCTCTGGCGGAAGGTGGACCACAACCCGGTAGAGTTCCTCAAGCGGCTGCCTGCCGAGCAGCTCGAGCGCCGGGCCGCCGAGATGGCGCTGGACTCCCGGATCGACTACGCCTCGCGGCGGCTGGCGGAGTACGTGAAGGACACCGACTCCTGGGGCGCGGTGCACGCCTCGCTGCTGAAGGCCCGCCCGGTGGCCTACTTCTCGGCCGAGTTCGGGCTGCACGAGAGCCTGCCGATCTACTCCGGCGGCCTGGGCGTGCTGGCCGGCGACCACCTCAAGAGCGCCAGCGACCTGGGCATCCCGCTGATCGGCGTCGGCCTGCTGTACAATCAGGGCTACTTCCGCCAGACGCTCGACGCCGAGGGCTGGCAGCAGGAGCTCTACCTGAACACCGACACCGACCTGCTGCCGATCGAGAGCCTGTCCGGCCCGGACGGCCAGCCGTTGAAGATCGCCATCGACACCCACAGCGGGACGCTCAAGGCCCGGGTCTGGCGGGTCGAGGTGGGGCGGACGACCTTGCTCCTGCTCGACTCGCACGTGCCGGAGAACAGCGAGTGGGACCAGGCGCTGACCGCCCGGCTCTACGGCGGCGACGCCCGGGTCCGGATCCGACAGGAGCTGCTCCTGGGTGTCGGCGGCGTGCGCGCCCTGCATGCGCTGGGGATCTCCCCCTCGGTCCTGCACCTCAACGAGGGCCACAGCGCCTTCGCCACGCTGGAGATGATCCGCTCGATGATGGCGGCGACCGACCTCCCCTTCGGCGAGGTGATGCGCGACGTCGCCGGGATGACCGTCTTCACGACTCACACGCCGGTGGCAGCCGGTCACGACCGCTTCCCGCCGTCGCTGGTGGAGGAGCACCTGGGCAAGATCCGCGAGGCGCTGCACCTCTCGTACGAGGACTTCATGGGCCTGGGCCGGGTGAACGTCCATGACGGCCACGAGCAGTTCTGCATGACGGTGCTGGCGCTGAAGCTCTCGCGCTACGCCAACGGGGTCAGCGCCCTGCACGGCGTGGTCTCGCGGCGGATGTGGCAGCCTCTGTTCCACAACTGCCCTGAGGAGAAGGTGCCGATCGGGCACATCACCAACGGCGTGCACGTGCCGACCTGGGTGGCGCCCCAGATGTCGCTGATCTTCGACCGCCACCTTGGGACCAACTGGACCCGCGACCAGCGCCTGCCCGAGACCTGGGAGGGCATCGAGACGGTGGACGACGCCGAGCTCTGGGAGACCCAGCAGGTCCTTAAGGCCCGGCTGATCAACTTCGTGCGCAACCGCCTGGTCAGCCAGGCCCGCCGCCGCAACGAGTCGGACGCCTCGATCCAGCGGCTGATGGAGGCCCTGGACCTCAACGCCCTGACCATCGGCTTCGCCCGCCGGTTCGCCACCTACAAGCGCGCCGGGCTGATCCTCAGGGACGTGGAGCGGCTCACCGACCTGGTGAGGGCGACCGACCGGCCGATCCAGATCGTCTTCGCCGGCAAGGCCCACCCCGAGGACCGGCTGGGCAAGGAGCTGATCCAGGGGATCGTCAAGATCACCCGGCAGGAGCGATTCTTCAACAAGATCGTGTTCGTCGAGGACTACGACATGAACGTCGCGCGCTCGCTGGTGCAGGGCGTGGACGTCTGGCTGAACAACCCGCGGCGGCCGCAGGAGGCCAGCGGGACCTCCGGTCAGAAGGCGGCGCTCAACGGCACGCTCAACTTCTCGGTGCTCGACGGCTGGTGGGCCGAGGCGTATGATGGGACGAACGGATTCGCCATCGGCAGCGGCCGCGCCCACGCCGTGCCCGCGACCCAGGACCAGCTGGATCACGACTCGCTGCTGGAGACCCTGACCGGCCTGGTCGTGCCGCTCTACTACAAGCGCGACGCGACCGGCCTGCCCCGGGAGTGGATCGCCCGCCAGAAGAGCGGGTTCCGCACCCTGGCCTGGAGGTTCAACGCCGACCGCATGGTCATGGATTATGCCCAGCGGAGCTACCTGCCCGCGGCCGGCGCCGTCTCCTGCGTGATGCCCGGTCACTGACCCGCCGGCCGGGACGCCGCGGATCCGGCGATCGGGCCCCTCCCATCACTCCAGTTGCGAACGCGATCATGAGTCAGGGATCCATCGGCGAACGGCTCGGCTCCTTCCGGCTGGACGAGCCCCTCGGCTCCGGGGCGATGGGCGTCGTCTACAAGGCGACCCACGAGCCCACCGGCCGCGTCGCCGCCATCAAGATCATGCACGCCGAGCTCGGCCAGAAGGGGAAGGTCTACGAGCGGTTCGAGCGCGAGGCCGAGATCCTCAAGCAGCTCAACCACCCCAACATCGTCCGCTGGCTGGCCTGGGGCCGGTACAAGGGCACCTCGTACTTCGCCATGGAGTACATCGAGGGCCAGACCCTCGAGCGGATCCTCCAGGATCGCGGCGATCTCCCGTGGCGCGAGGCCGTCGACCTCTCGATCCAGCTCTGCGACGCCCTCCAGGCCGCGCACGACCGCAACGTGATCCACCGCGACCTGAAGCCCTCCAACCTGATGATCGCGCGCGACGGGACGCTCAAGCTCTCGGACTTCGGGATCGCCAAGGACCTGGACCGCACCACCCAGCTGACGGCGCCGGGGCGGACCCTCGGCACCGCCGCCTTCATGGCCCCGGAGCAGATTCGCGGCACCCCGGCGGTCAGCCACAAGACAGACCTGTACGCCCTGGGGGTCCTGCTCCACCAGATGCTCACCGGCAAGGCCCCCTTCGAGGGGACCTCGGCCGTCATGCTGATGCACAACCACCTCAACCAGGAGCCCCCCCGGCCCAGCCAGACCGTGCAGGAGATCCCCAAGGAGCTGGACGACCTGGTCCTCCGGCTGATGGCCAAGTCGCCGGCCGACCGGCCGTGGGACGCCGCCGCCGTCGGGCACGAGCTGCGTGAGCTGCGCGAGAAGGACCGGCGGGGCGACGCGATCAAGATGGTCTGGCCCGAGAAGGGGTCCGGGCCGGTCAACCCCTCCCGACTGGGCGTGCCGGCGGCCCCGGGGCGGCCGAGGAAGAAGGCCCGAAAGGGCGGCACGCTGGCCACCCTGAGCTCGCGGC
Organism: Isosphaeraceae bacterium; assembly: GCA_046349995.1. GTDB lineage: Bacteria > Planctomycetota > Planctomycetia > Isosphaerales > Isosphaeraceae > Aquisphaera. The sequence continues at coordinate 56,834 of JAXMBE010000041.1, forward strand.
TCCTGGGACGCGACCGCGACGCCGACGGGGAGCCCGGCGGGGTGAACTGGGCGCTGCTGGAAGTCATCGGGATGGTCGTCGCGCTGGTGGCCATCGGGGGCTTCATCGGCTACTGGGTCTGGCCGCCGAGCGCCGAGTATCTCCACCGCCACGCCGAGGAGCTGATGGCCTCGAAGCGCCGCTCCGACTGGCTGACCGCCCGTGACGAGTATTTCGACCCCCTGGAGAAGCGGTTCCCCGACCATCCCTACAAGGAGCAGGTCCGGAAGTGGCGCGACCACATCGTCCTGGAGGACGCCAGAAGCCGCGCCGAAGTCCTCTCCAGCCGGCTGAAGGTCCTCTCCGAGCCCCAGAACAATGGGGAGCGGCAATACGCCTCGTTCGAGGCCCAGGCCACCCAGGCCGCGGCCGAGGGCAACGAGGTGCAGGCCCTCAGCTACTGGAAGGAGATGGCCGGCATCCTCAAGGCCGACGACCCGGCCGACCGTCCCTGGCACCTGCTGGCGCTGGAGCGTGCCGCTGAGTTGCAGAGGAAGATTAGCGACCGTCACGCCCACGTGGTGGAGCAACTCGTGCGTGCGACCACGTTCGACCAGCAGGGCCGGCCGGCCGAGGCCCGGGCGATCCGCGACCGCCTGACCAGGGACTACGGCCGGTACACCGAGGTCCGCCCGCTGCTGGAGGCCGCCGCCGGGCCGAGACCGAACGACCAGGCCGCCCCCGAGGGGGCCGAGAAACCTGCCCCCGCCCCCGGGGACCCGGACCGTCCCTCCCCCGGTCCCGCGGGATCGCCGAAGCACGGGAACACCCCCGGGGCCTGATCCCCAACTCACCCGGCCCCGCCCGTACCGACACCTGGAGCAGGGGATCCATGCATGGCAAAATTGATGACTCAATCCCGAGAAACATGCGTCCGAAGGGAGCCGGATCGACCGGATTTTCGGACCAAAGATTGTCAAACGTCTCCGGCGTGAATTCCGTATCTTACAAGTGAGCCCTCGTTGACGCGGGGCCTGATCGTTGGATAGTCTTTTAGCACCCTTCGCCCCGAGGCGGCTCCCGTCTGATCGCCTCGAATCCCCTGTCCCGGCCGCACGCGGCCCCGAGGTCACTGATGCCTCAATCTCGTGTACGTTTCATTGGAAGCCGAGAACTTCATCGCGATCTGCCAAAAGTCCTTGAGAACCTGGAAAATCCGAATGCCCGCTGTGTCCTGACCATCCATAGCAAGCCGAAAGCCGTCCTGATCGGTGCCGAGGCCTTCCTGTCGATCCTCCGGGGCGCGAGCCCGGAAGACCGGCTGCTCGCCCTTCAGCTCGGGGCCCTGGTCCAGGGGCTCGAATCGACGGCCATGCCCGAGGCGGAAGAGAGCGAGGAGCGGGAGGACGACTTGGTAGCGGTCTGAGTGACGGGACCGAACATCAGGTCCTGAAGCGATTGCTCAGAGCCGGAGGCGTCAGCGACGTCCGGCCCCGCGTTAAGTTTGGGGGCCCGTCGCTGACGTTTCCGCTTCCAGCTCTGATTCCGGGTCGCCGCGCGGCGTACCAGCCTGCTCGCGCATTCGAGGGAGTCGGCTTCACAGAGTCTTCAAGTACTCGAGGATCGCTGTGCGCTCCGACGGGGGTAGGTCATCCCCGAAGGTGTGCCCGCGGTTGCTCCGGCCGGGCTCGGTCGTGTCGTAAACCTTCCGCCGCTCGATGGCCGGCAGCGACCTCGGCGCAGGCTTGGCCACGCGCGTAAAGCGGTGTCCGATGGCCCGCGGGTCGTAGTCCTCGACCCGGCCGAGGAAGCTCCGGGTGAATCGCTCCGGGCGGATCCGTGAATCGAGCACGCCTTCCAACGTCGGCACCGAGCCGTTGTGGAAGTACGGGGCCGTGGCCCAGATGCCGTCGAGCGGGGGGGCCTGGTACCCGCCCCCTCCCAGGCCGTGGAACCGCTCGCCGGCCGGCCCGCGCTCCCGGGCGAACCAGCTCCTGAGATAGTGGGCTACCCCCTCGGGGGAGAAGGCATGGGCGAGCGTCGGATCGGTCCCGACGACATTCAGCGGCACGATCTTGTTCGGGTAGCGGCCTCCCGGCCCGTAGGTCCCATGGCATCGGGCACAGTCGCGGTCGAACGCGAGTCGGCCTTGCTCTGCGAGCGCGCCGTCGATCGGGAAAGGATAACGGGGCGGCCTAAGGCTGAGGAGGAAGGCCCGGATGGCGGCGAAGTCGCCTTCCCGCTCCTTGACGTACGCGGCGCCATTCCCGGGGATGAGCAGGAACGGCATCAGGGTCCGCACCGAGCGGCTGTCAGCCAGGCCCAGGTGGTAGATCGTCTTCTTCCTGGCGACATGCCACCAGGCCGGGACGTCCTCGCAGAGCGTCTCGCAGAGGGGGAACTTCCGGGGAGGGACCCGGTAAGTCAGGTCCGGCTCGCGGAACTGCATCAGGTAGACGGCGAAGTTGGACGCCTCGTTCGTGCCGCGGGTGTTGCAGAGGACCAGCGGCATGGCCGGCGGCACGCCGTCCGCCGCAGCAAGGTCCTCGTAGAGCGACTGCATGTCCAGCGAGGCATTCCCCATCCCGACGATTGTTTGCCCGGCGATGGTCCCCGCGTGGCAGAGCAGGCAGTCGCTCCCCAGGCCCCGGCCGATCCCGAGCAGCCCCTTCGGCCGCGTGAACCCCATCGGCAGGCCGCCATTTTCATACGGGGGTTCGTGCAGCCCGTAGCGCTCGCGGAACGCCCGGCTGTAGTCAGCGGGACGCTCGCTCACGCCCCATCGACGCCAGGCCTCCTGGTAGGCGTGGTACGACCAGAACGGCGGATTGAACGGCCGCCGGACCGCAAGCCGCCCGGCCTCCACCCTCGACGCCAGCCCCGTCATCGGCTCGGCGGCCGTCGCGCCCACCAGCCGGACCGTCAGCCAGCAAAGACTGAGGATGCAGCCACTGCGCATCATGTCCGAGCGCCCTCCGTCGTCATGCATCCTACCCTTCCCTCGGGGCGGCGGACCAGAGCACCGACTGCGTCAACAATCCGGTCGTCATCGTATCGTCCACGCGGGTGCCGAGTCCCATCGATCCGGTTTCCGAGACCGGCCTGTACCGCCGGCTAGCGATGCGGGGTCTTAGGACGTTGCCAGGCAGGCGATATTAAACAGATTGCATTGACTGCCCCGCATGGGTAGTTTACGTCCTAGCATTGAAGATGATGCTCCGGGCAAGACCGTCGGCCGGCGAAGATCCTGCCGCGCGCGAAGGGCACGGAACCGGCCGGTCGGTGGATTGCCCGGCACCGATAGCGACCGGGACGGTCGTACAGGCGGCCATCGGGCGTTCGATGCGCCGCGTTCCGCTCGGATCACCAGACACCGGACCTGCCCAGGTCGCGGAGGCTTCCATGAAGATCATCGACATCGAAGGCGTCGGCGAGGTCTATGCGAAGAAGCTCGAGGACGCCGGGATCAAGTCAGTCGAGCAACTCCTGGAACAGGGCGCCCAGCCGAAGGGGCGCGAACAGATCGCCGAGAAGACCGGTATCTCCTCAGCCCTGATCCTCCGCTGGGTCAACCATGCCGACCTGATCCGGATCGTCGGCGTCGCGGAGCAGTACGCCGAGCTGCTCGAGGCGTCGGGCGTCGATTCGATCCCGGAGCTGGCCAAGCGAGTCGCGGAGAACCTTCACGCGAAGATGTCCGAGGTCAACACGGCCAAGAACCTGGTCCGGCGGCTCCCCTCGGTGGGCCAGGTCTCCGGCTGGATCGACCAGTGCAAGTCGCTGCCCCGCGCCGTGTTCCATTGACTGAGGGCCGCGCGTGACGATTCCCCCAAGCCCGCATCACACCCGATACCCGAGCATTCCACGTTGAGCTAGGCCAGCCTCGCTCGCGGCCGCCTTCGCATGATTGAGCGGCCGCGAGCAAGCCTCTACAATCGTCCTTGGCCTTTCCCCGCGACACCCCCTTCTCACCGATTCGATCCCTTCGAAACTACTGGACCACTCCCCACGCGACCATCGCGCAAGTGGGCCCACACCACGTCACGCCCCCGGGACGGTCCCCGGAGGGAGTCGATCCCGACCGTTCGAAGCGATTGCGGGCCAACACCGAATCCGCCGCGGGGTTCCCATCCGGGGTTCCACTTCCCCTTTTCGAATGATGCCAGATCTGGCACTTCCTTAGCGGTGACCGCATCAATAATCGAATGTTTTGGATCGAATTCGATGAATCCAGGCACTTCAGGAATTCCCCTGTTGGCGGGACGGGAGGAGTGTAGGGGTTCTCCTATTTCACTTCTTTCACATCTTTCTCGCAGAATTCTTAGGCGTGGACACGACTCGTTCATGCCAAGAGAGGCCGTTTGCCGACAGACCCTGGCGACCTTGAGGGCTCTTGGAAATCTAGAGAAAGGAGATCGGCGGATTATTGACCCGACCTGCGGGGTGCTCTATGTAGGAAAGGTAGGCCTTCCAGCAATCGAGACATCAGGGTCGCGTGCGAAGAAGTACGATTGTGAGCGTTCTCCGGGAATCCCCGAGTGGTTGATTCTGAACGCATTAAAAGACGTGATCGGGCCGAAAGGATGAGCTTTCCGCCCTCGTGTTCCGTTCCAGGTGAGTGCTGACCCGGTCGCCGAGCATCCCGGTCATCGGTCCGGGGAAGACCCACGACGGTTCTGATCTCACACTCAATGCCGAGGACCATCAACGATGTGGACACTCCCAGCACGACGAAGAACATGTGGTTCGGCACGCAGTGGTGACGGCGTTCGGGGCCCCACGACGCGGAAGCGCCGGTCGGTGCACCTGCTCGAGACGCTCGAGGATCGGACGTTGCTCAGCTTCACCCCCATCAGCCAGCCGGACGTCATCTACACCGCGCTGACCACCAACATGTCGGGGTCAATCCCCCCCAATGGGGACACGACCAGCGCTCTGAATGACGGCGACCAGGTCCTCACCTTCTCGTCGGCCCTGGAAGCCGCGACGGTGCCCCTCGGTGGCTGGAGCACCTGGAACTCTCCCCCGGCCGTCGAGAGCGACGCTCCGCGCGTCCTGTTCACGAGCGACGCGACCACCACGCTGACGGTGACCTTCTCCGAGGCGACGAAGATATTCGGGATCGAGGTCGAGCCGAATGAAAATGAAAGTACCGAAGGATGGCTGATCAGCGTCGCGTTCATGGATGGCTCGACCACCGTCGGCACCGTCGCCCGCACCGTGGTGGGCGATTCTGGTGCGCTGCTGTTCGCCGGCTCGACCCCCGATCAGCAATTCACCAGCGTGGTGATCACGGCGGCGGCGGGGGCCAACGGATTCGCGATCGCCCAGCCGCGGTACTCGCTGGCGGACCTGGCCATCGACAAGACCGTCAATCTGGCTGAGGTACTTCCAGGCACCACGTTGACCTACACACTCGACGTGGTCAACAACGGGCCGAGCGTCGCGACCAACGTTCTGGTCACCGATCCCCTGCCCCCGGGCACGACCTTCGCCTCGGTCACGACGGCAGCCGGATGGACGGCAGTGACACCGCCGATCGGCACGAACGGCACCGTGACGTTCACCCGGTCGATCCTGGACAGCGCCGCCACCGCGAGCTTCACGATCACGGTCAATGTGTCCGCGTCGGCGCCGGCGGGCGATCTCGTCGACACGGCGACGATCGCCAGCGACACCTCGGACCCCGACCCGACGAACAACTCCTCCACGGCCACGACGGAAGTTGTCTCCCCTTATCTCATCATCGTCGGCACGGAGTCTGACGATCAGTTCCTGATCGTGAACGGCGTTGGCGGCTTCGTCGACGTCTACATGAACAATGTGCGCGTCGCACACAGGCTCCAGTCGATGATCGTTCAGGTCCAGATCTTCGGCGACCTGGGCAACGACACGCTGACCGTGAGCAGCGTCAACGGTCTGGTCGAGTTCACGGGCACCGATCCCCTGGTGCCGGACGCGGAGAACTACATCTTCTTCGACGGACAGGAGGGGACCAACTCGCTGATCCTGAGCGAACTCGTCGATCCGCCGACTACCCCGGCCGGACCGCTGGCGGCTCCGACTCCGATCCTCGGCGAGCTCCTGATCGTGGGCTCGGAACCGGGCTCGGGCATCGACCTGGTCTCGGACGGCACGAACGTGCAGTCCGTCTACTTCGAGAACATCAAGCCGTTCTACTCCGACCTGAACGAGCCGGTCTTCTCGATCGAGCCGGGCGTCGGGGCCAGCGTGCTCAACGCCTCGAACGCGATCAACTACGGAGAAGGCTACGCGCCGGCCGCGCCGGACACTCCCAACCCGGCCTGGGGCGGCGTCACGATCGACGGCTGGGAGCCGATCAACTTCACGAACAAGACCAACCTCATCATCGACACTGGCCCCGGCGACGACGTCATCAGCGTCATCAATCCCGGAACCCCGGCAGGCGGCCCGCCCGGCGGTCCGGAGTTTGCGGCGGCCGGACTGACGGGGGTCCTCATCAACGGGGGCGAACCCTCGGCGAGCGACACGCTGATTGTCAACTCGGTGCCGGGCGTGAGCGACCCGCTGGTCGTGGAGCCGACGGCCCAGGGCGCGGGCATTGTCGCCTCCTTCAACAACCTCTTCCCGGACGTGGCCTTTACCGGGATCGAACACCTGACCCTCGTCGGCCAGCTCGCCGATGGCGATCCCTTCGGCGTCGATGGGACCACCGGGAACGACCAGTTCATCTACACTCCTGGAGCGACTCCCGACACCGGGACCGTCACCGGGACGATGAATCAAGCTGCCAACGCATTCCCGCTGGTGCCGATCAGTTTCACCGGGATGTCGCAGGTGGACGAGATCCGTTTCAATGTCTTCGAACAGGTCGGCGGCGAGGACTCGTTCGTCTACAACGGGACGACGTATGAAAACGTGATCAGTGTTGCCGATGGCGGCGTGAACGGCATCGCGATCAGCAACGTGGCCAACGACCAGCTCTACGCCAACATCCAGGTGAACAACATCACCAGCGCCTTCATCAAGGGGCGGGGCGCCAACGACACGCTCAACGTCATTCCGGTGGGCGTCACGCTCTCGGTCGACGCCAACGGGACGTACGAGGTCGTGGGCGACGGGACGCCCGTGATCGTCAACATGATCGGTCCGTCGGTGGCGTTCTCCGGCGGAGGTCTCGATGGACTGGTGATCACCGGCGACGACATCGCCGTGAACCTGGACAACCTGGCCGGCAGCATCACGGTCGCGGGAACTGCCGGCCCGAATGCTTTCGTCATCGCTCCGTCCGGCCCGAACTCGGCGGTGTTCCACTCCCATGCATCGGAGGCCGTGCTGATCACCACCAACACGGGCTTGCTTACGCTCAGCACGCTCGGCGGCGACACGGTGACGCTCCAGGGGACCTCCAGCAACGACCTGATCACTGCCACGGCAGGAACGAATCCCACGCTCCAGATCACCCCTGTGGGCGGACCGGCCCTGAAGACGATCACCCTGGCGCCCGCCGGGATCGCAGCGTTGAACATCGACGGCGCCGCGGGGGGCGACAACCTGCTCATCAACAATACCGGCGGCGCCTTCACGTTCCCGATCAACTTCGCGGGAGGCATGGGTGGCGACTCACTGACGCTCGTCCAGAACGCCTCGCCGCTGGTGACAGCCGTCAGCGACACCTACATCCCCGGCCCTGCGCCGGGATCGGGCACCAGCATCATCGACTTCGGGGCGGCTGGGACCCAGGTGGTGAATTTCACCGACCTCGCCCCGGTGATTGACCTGGTGGTCTCGCCGATCCTGACCATCGAGGGCAGCGACGCGAACAACGCGATCAGCTACACGAACGGCATCACGATCGGCGAGGACACCACGGGACTCGTGGCGGTCGACGATCAGGAGTCGATTCAGTTCGCCAACAAGGCCGCCCTGGTGATCAACACGGGGCTGGGCAAGGACACGGTCTCGGTCAACGTCCCGACCGCTCCGACCGGGATGACGGCCCCTGTCAAGGTCAACGGCGGAGACCCGAACTCGGGCAACACGCTGATCTACACGGCGTACCAGCTGGGTGCCGACCTGGGCGTCTCGATCGAGGCATCCTCGCAGGGGGCAGGCTCGGTCGTCGCCGATCTCGGCTCCCCGTTGAACGTGGACTACACGAACATCGCGGCGATCCAGATCGACGGCTCGAAGTTCCCGAACGCCGCGCTGGACATCGAGGGGACCCCGAATAACGACTCGGTCACCCTTACGCCGGGCGCGACGAGCCAGTCGGGGACGATCACCGGGACGATGAACAGCCCGAACGATGCCGCCCCCCTGGCGGTTCCGTTCACGCTCCCGACGGTCAGCTACACCGGCTTCCTCCCGTCCACCCAGGCCCTGCCGAACCCATTCCAGGCCATCGCCTACGACTTCGCCAACGGCACGCCTTCCGGCGGAAGGGACACCTTCACCTTCAACGCGCCCGCGGGGTCGGACACGGGGATCGGGCTGATCTCGCCCGAGAAGACCCTGGTCTTCGTCGGCAACCAGCTCTATTCGAGCTTCGCCGTCAACGGCATCGCCAGCCTGAACGTCAACCTGGCCTCGGGCGGCGCAAACAGCGTGGGAGTCGGTCGAAGCCTGGCGACACCGCTGCTCTACGACGTGAACGTCACAGGGTCCGATCCCTCGACCAACTCACTGAGATATTTTGGCCTGCCCGGGGGGTCGGCACTGGTCGACCTCTCCCAGCACATCATCACCGAACCGACCATGGGCACGGTGAGCTACGCCGGGGTGGGGACCGTCACCGTCGACGCCACCGGCGGGACGCTGCGATTCGCGAGCAGCGTCAGCGTGCCCATCGGGCTCATCTACACGCCGACCGGAGTGGACACCGGGATGGTGACGACCGACCCGCCATCGTCGACGTTCTACGTGAGGGCGTCCTGAACGAGCCCGGCGGCCTGACCCTCGATCCCGGCCAGGACGGCGCGGTCACCGTGCTGGGCACGGCGGACTTCGACAGCATCACGGCCAGCATGAAGACGCTCGGCACGTCCACCGTGCCCGTCGTGCAAGTCGGCGGCCTGCTCCAGGCCACGATCGCCGACGTCGGCGAGGGCCCGGAGACGGCCAGGGTGATCATCAACGGGCTGGAAGGCCGGGATTCACTCGTTGTCGACAGCACGCTTGGTGGTTTCACCATCCCGATCACCTACGACGGCGGGACGGGATTCAATGACCTGCGGCTCCAGGGAGGCACCGCGACCTCTGATCAGTACTACCCCGGCCCGGCTGCCGGCCAGGGAATTTCGAGGATCGTGATCGGCGGCGTGACGCAGATCGTCGCCTTCGACAATCTCAGCCCGGTGTTCGATTCGGTTGCCGGCCCGCTGATGGTGAACGGGACCCTGGGGAACGATACGATCACCTACACCCGGGGGGTCATCAGCACAACCGGTCAGGTGACGGTGAACGACTTCGAGGCGATCACCTTCACCGGCAAGACGGCGCTGACGTTGAACGGCCTGGCGGGCCAGGACACGGTCACCATCAACAACACCTCGAGGCCCAGCGGACTCACCGCGATCAACGTGACCGGGAATGCCGGCACGGTGAAGCTGGTCGTCGACGCGAACGGCTTCCCGGTGTTGTCGAGCAACATCACCGTCACGTCCGTCAACATCGCGGACACCGTGCCGATCATTCCCGTCAACTATGACGAGACCGTGAAGGGCATCGAGATCCTCCACGCCCAGGTGGCCTACAACTCGACTCCGCTGAACATCAGCGGCAGCGAGGGGGCGAGCCTGATCGACGTGCCCGTGGCGTCGTTCAACTTCAGCGATCCGGCGACTCCGGTCGTGCTCGGCCGTGCGAGCGACTTCAGCGCGACGATCGACTGGGGCGACGGCAGCACCAGCCCCGGCACGGTGGTGGGCACCAGCGGCGGCGGCTTCGTCGTACAGGGCACGCACAAGTACGCGGCGTCGGGCAGCTACACCGTGTCGACCGCGGTGACCGACCTCAGCAGCCAGCGGAACTTCACCACCGACGGCGCCACGCCCGTGACGATCCAGGACATCCCCGGGACCGTGATCGACATCACGCCCGAGGCCGCCAATGCCGACATCGGGACGGCACCCCTGTGGGCCAACGGCGTGCCGGTCAGCGGGGCCGAAGGTGTGCCCCTCACCACGATCCAGCCGCCATCGGCCGATGTCCTCGTGGCCACGTTCCAGGACACCGGGACCATCCTCGGCCTCTCCGCGTACGCGGCCTCGATCAACTGGGGCGACGGCCACGTCAGCGCCGCCACCAGAATCACCGTGGCCGGGACGCCCCAGGGCGTGGTCTTCAGCGTCTTCGGGACCAATACCTACGCGGTCTCCGGGACCTACACGGTCATCGTCACGATCACCAAGACCGAGGGGACTCCGCCGGACACGCTCACCTCGGTGGACATCGCAGCGTCGACGGCATTCATCGCCGACGCTGAGATCTCGATCTCGGTGACCCAGCCCGTGATCAACACGGTGGAAGCCGCGAGATTCCCGGTCCCGGTGTTCGCACCGCCGGTCTTCATCGGTCCTGTGGCCGCGTTTACCTATGGAAGCTCCACGGCGCTCGTGACCGATTTCGAGGTCATGATCGACTGGGGCGACGGCACGACGCGGAACGCCGGACTCGTCACCCAGCCCGGCGGAGCGGGGACGGAGTTCATCGTCATCGGTCGGCACACCTACGCGGACGCGGAGGTCAACGGCGGCTCCGGCACCTTCACGGTCCAGGTCTTCATCGAGGACCTCGACGGTACCAGAGTGATCGTCAGGAACACAGCCACGGTCGCCGACCGGGCAATCGCGCTATCGGGCGTGCTCAATCCGGCCAGCGACAGCGGCAAGTTCAATAACGACGCCATCACCAACATCAACCAGCCGAACTTCTACGGCACCAGCGAGCCGTTCTCGGACGTCGTGCTCTACGCGAACGGCAGCCTCATCGGGCAGGCCGAGGCGAACAGCGACGGCGCCTGGAGCATCACCAGCAACCTGCTGTCCGACGGCAGCTACGCGATCACGGCCCAGGCCATCGACCAGTTCGGGGTGACCACCACCCCGACACCGGTCACGATCGTCCCCGCGCTGGTGATCGACACCATCGCCCCGAGGATGACGTACGCGGCCTTCGACCGGATGATCGGCACGGCGTACTACACGTTCCAGGACTACCTGCCCGATCAGCACACGCCCGGCGGGACGGGCCCGCTCGTCCAGTCGCTTGAGGACTCGGCGAACTTCTCGCTGAACCGGGTCCACACGCGACCCCCGGGCACCTACATCGTCAGCGCCATCACCGTGGCCGCCGGGACGACGGTGGCGTCGAATGACGTCACGGTGGTCTTCAATAACGGCTCGCCCCTGAAGGGCGGCTACTTCCAGCTGATCGCCCGCTCCAAGGGAGCCCCGCTTCCCCTGGGCATCCAGGACCGGGCGGGGAACGCCCTGGACGGCGAGTTCTACGGGCAGCAGTCTGCCACGGGCAATGGCGTTCAGGGCGGCGACTTCGTCGCGAACCTCAAGTCGCTGCACGGGAACACGCCGGGCTACGGTTACTCCGGCCCGTTGACGGTCCTTGGGTACCCGCACCCGAACGACCCGCCATCGAAGTTCCCCACCAACCCGAAGCCCCGCCCCAGGCGGCCCGCTCCGGTGAGCGTTCCGAAGCCGACCCGGCCGGTCACGACCAAGGCGCCGACGACCGGCGCCACAGCCGTGAACAGTACCACGCCCTTGACCATGGGCTCGTGGTTCAGCATCCGCGAGCGGCTGATGAAGAGCGCGGCCGCGTCCCGCGGGCTCGGCTGAGCCCCCGCGACCGAGGGCCAGGCAACCGACGGAGAAGAGACCCGGCCGGCGCATGCTGCCGGCCGTTTCCGCGCGCGGAACAGGCGATCCTGCAAGTCGGCCGCGCACTGCCGGCCTCAAGGGTCCCTTTCGCGGCGCGGCGGGCCGGCCTCGGCGGGGTCCTGAGTATCAGGGAGTCGCCGGAGCGACCGTCGGGTCGGCGGGGAGGCCCAGCTTCTCGTAGAGCTTCCGCCGCGCGGCCTTGTCGGACTCCAGGACCTCGCGCGCGGAGCGGGCGACCGCCTCCGCGTGCTCGCGCGGCACCACGACCACGCCATCGCCGTCGGCCACCACCACGTCACCGGGCCGCACCAGCACGCCGCCAACGGTGACCGGCCGGTTCACCGATTCGATCTCGTTCCGACCGGGACGGATGCCCCGGCCCGGGCCGCGGAAATAGAGCGGGATCTTCTCCTTGATGATCTCGTCGGTGTCGCGTGCCCCGCTGCTGGTGACCACGCCCACCGCGCCGCGGGTCTTCCAGAGCATGATGTTGTTCGAGCCGATCGTGCCGGTATCCCCGTCCTCGTGGCCGTCGATGACGATGACCGAGCCGGGGCGGAGCAGGTCGACGAACGGCTCCGGCGACAACTCCCGATACCAGCGGCCCTCGTACCGCCGGAATTCCTCCGGGCTCATCCGCGGCGCCCGCCGGTTCGTGGGGACGTAACGCGCGGTGACGGCGATCCCGCAGACCCGGTGCGCGAAGGAGTCCAGGTCGCGCCACAGCGGTGCGATCCGCGGGTCCATCAGCCCAACGTCCTGAAGCCCGGCGGCGTCCATCCCGTCGGAGACGTCCGCCACGCGCAGCCCGTCGAACAGCTTCAGCAGCGCCCGGTCCTCGTCCGTACGATGCGTCGGGGCCGCGGCCGGGAAGCTCCTGGCTTGAGCGGCCACGGCGGGGGCGTTCTGCACCGCGCCCCGGCCGGGACCGGCGGCCGCCGGCCCCAGCGCGAGTGTCAGCGCGGCGGCGGCGGTGAGGACGAGGAGCAGGGCCACGGCAGACGGGCGGATCGATCGGCTCTTGCGGATCATGGGACCATCCCCAGCGGTGAGAGGATCGTTCGGTGTTCGGCGACTCGCGCTGTGTGGGACCGAGTGCGAGGTTAACGGGCCGTGAGATCCGCGGCAACCGCGCGGCTGCCGGCAGGGCGCGCAGAGCGGCGTGAGGCCTACTGGCCGATCGCAGAAGTTCTTCTCGAGAGAACAAGGCGGTCGGCCGGGCCAGTCACCCGCGCGAACCTGACGAGGAGTCCAAGATGCCCGTCGGCAGTCGCCTAGTCTCTGCCGTCTCTCGCGGCGGCCTGGCCGTGCCGCGAGAACCACACGGCGATCCAGCCGCCCGCGGCGCCGAAGAGCAGGGCGAGCACCATCCGGGCGATTTCGACGAAGTTGCCAATACGGGTCGCGTGGGCAGCCATGTCTGCCGCGGGCGTCATGAAGGCCGGTGTGCCCGACGGGTTGGCGCGGGTCGGACCGACCGGGGACGGCACGAACCATTCGGCGAGGTCGCGCAGGCCCGCCGTGAGGTCGTGGCCGAACTGGCCGCCCACCCAGTCCCAGCCGACGAGCACGAGGTAGACGAACCCGAAGACCGCGAACCCCAGGCAGGCCGCCCGCTCGGGCCCCGCCAGCAGGAATGCGCCGAGCACGGCCCCGAGGAGCAGGCCGAGCGTGAGCGTGGCCGCGGCCGACGTCCAGAAGGTCGTCGCCGAGCGGAGGCCGGCCATCCCGAGCGCCAGGACCGCGACGATGCCGAGCGAGCCGGCGAGGGTCAATCGGGGTCGGCGCATGGTCGCCTCCGGTCTGGATCGCCGATGCCAATGAAGGGCTGGTCGCGCGGAGGCCCCTGCCCCGTCCCCGGGGCTCAGGATTCCACGCCGTTGTCGCCCGGGTCGATCCCGCCGGGAGTGCCCTTGAAGAGCCGTCGGCCGAGGCTCTGCTGAAACGGCGTCCAGCAGGAATCCCGGCTCGGGTCGTCGCGAATCTCGCGGCTGAAGGTGTGGATCTTGGCGTCGAGGTTGTCCAGATAGTGCAGCGCCACGGCCTCGAGCGTCATGGGGAGCTTCGGGCTGCCGAACTCGTGGGTGCCGTGGTGGCTGACGATCATGTGCTTCAGCCGCAGCAGCAGCTCATCGGGGAACGACTCGCCGGTGAGGTCCCGGGTCCGCTCCACCTTCGCGGCGAGCAACTCCACGCCCATCACGAGGTGCCCGACGAGTTGGCCCTCGTCGGTGTAGGCGAAGGCGCGGTCGTAGGAGAGCTCGTCCACCTTGCCGACGTCGTGGAGAAAGATCCCGGTTAGCAGGAGGTCGCGGTCGATCTCCGGGTAGAACTCCAGGATCCGGTCGGCGATGTTGAGCAGGGTGACGACGTGCTCCAGCAGGCCGCCCTGGTAGGCATGGTGGTTCTTGATGCCTGCCGGCGCCGAGGTGAACTTGCGGAGGAAGTCGTCGTCGATCAGGAAGCACTCGATGAGCGCGCGGAGATGCGGGTTGTTCATCGCCAGGAGGATCTCGCGGAGCCGCGTGATCAGCTTGGCGACGTTCTGCGAGCTCTGGGGCAGGAAGTCCTCGGACTCCACCCGCTTGGGGTCCAGTACCTCAATGTGGGTGAGGATGATCTGGAGGGAGCCCTGGAAGATCTGGGTCTTGCCCCGGATCCGCAGGTAGTCGCCCGGCTCGAAGGCCCGGGCCAGTTCCTCGGTGGCGTTCCAGAGTCTCGCCCCGACACTCCCGGTCTTGTCCCGCAGCTCGAGCTGGAGATAGAGATTGCCCTGGCGGTTGGCCCTGAGCTGCTTGTCCGCGACCAAGTAGGACTCGTCGACGGAATCTCCGTGGGACAACTGGTTCACATAGCGGCGCGTCATGCGGCGGATCGATTCGGAGCACGAGTGACAAGGGACACGCAGGGCCTGGCGGCCCGACAGGGGTCCGATTGTAGGGCCGGGCGGCGCCCGGGGTCAAGGGAGCCGCCTGGTTGAGGGTCGGTGCCCGCCGCCGGCCGGGCAGGCGTCCGCGGCAGCGCGACGGCCCGCACCGCGTCCGGGATGCCGGGGCGCGGTGCGGGCCGTCCGGGTGCATCGGCGAGGGCCGACCGCCGAGGTCAGAATGAGGCCGGGTTGACCGTCCCGATCGGGACCCCGTCCGGCGGATTGGGGAACGCCTGCGTCAGCCCGGTGCTCACGACGCCGGCCGGCGGCAGCCCCGGGATGGGCGGCCCGACCGGGCGAACCTGCTCGAGCCGGTTCGCGGGGGTGGAGAGCTGCCGGAGCCGGTTGTTCGGGTCGACCACGATGCCCAGGTAGTACGTGCTCGGCGAGGTCGGCAGGGTCACGGCCGTCCCCGGGAAGGTGATCACGTTCGAGCCCGGATTCACGTTGTTGCGGATCGAGGCCCGCCCGGAGAGCCGGCGATGGTGCCGCGCCGTGTTCGGAGCCGCGAACCCGGACGCGCCGGGGATCGGGTCGGTGATCGTGTAGAGCGCCACGATCGAGCTGCCCAGATTGAAGTCCGGCGACGTCGAGGCGACCAGCGCCACCTCCACAGGGCCCTGCGCCGCGGTGCTCGCCGAGCCGATGTTCGTCACCTGGAAGGTCGGGGCGATCGTGTCGCCCGGCTGCATCACCGGCGGGACGTCCAGGGCGGTGACTGCAAGCTGGGGCAGGGCCCGGGCGATGAACCGCACCGGGATCGGCTGGCTGACGTTGTTGGTATTGTCGCACTCGAGGATGGCGTTGTCCTCGTTGGCGACGAACCGGAGGTAGAGGATGCCGGTGACCGGCAGCCCGACCGGATTGATCGGCAACTGGACCGCGGTGTCGAACTGCTCGACGTCGTTCTGGGCCAGCGGCGGGGCATCGACGGTGCCGATCTTCAGCGCCCCCTTGAGGGTGTTCGGCCGCGGCGAGATGTAGATCCCCACCTGGCTGGTCCCCGCGGAGGCCGAGCTGGGGACCGCGTAAGGAGGCACGAGCTGCCCGTCGGGACCCACGGTCACCTGCGACGGGGGGATCAGCGAGAGCGGCTCCACGAACGTGCTGGCGCCGACATTCTGGAGCTGGATCGAGACCCGCAGTGTCCCGCCCCAGGAGGCCAGCGACCCCGCCCCGCCGCGGATCCGCAGGTCGGGCAGAGAATACCCCACCGAGAAGTAAGCCATCAATTCCCGACCCTCGAGGACCTCGGGTGCGGAGAGGTCCGTCCGGCGTCGGGCGCGACGATCATGACCAGCGCGTAGGTTTTCCCAAGGCAACACCGAACACCTCCCTGCGGCCGAGGGCCCACGGTCTCTCCGCGAGTGGGGAAAGCCGGCAAAATCCCCCAACCAGTGACACGGTTGAAACGTCGCGAGACCACCACGTGTTGAGACGACGGCTCGCACGCCCCGCGTACCCTGTTCCCTGCGCGGGATCGACGAACCCTGGCCTCAATGTCGACCTCCGCACTCCCGCGGGTTGGAGCCTTTTCTCTCATCTTGCCTCGCCTCGATCGCGATATGAACGAGATGACTTCCAGATCGGTGGCCCGACCTGCAACACTTGTGCGGGTTCCTGCGGCTGGCCGGGGATTCGGTCCCCTCCTCGATCTGCTATGATGGTCCTGACGGATCTCTGGTCCTGCCACCATGAAGGCCGTCGCGATCCTTCGGCGGAAGCCAATCTCGGGAATCCCGATGTCCACGATCACGCCACCGGAACTCGGCGCGGAGCCCCTGGGCGGTTGGGTGCCCTCCCCCGGCTCCCTCTACCGGATGAGCATCGAGAAGTACGAGGCCATGGTCGCCTCGGGAGTCTTCACGAAGCGCGATCGCTTCGAGCTCATCTACGGGCTGCTGGTGACGAAGATGACGGAGTATCCCCCCCACGCGGCGAGTTGCGAGGTCGTCCGCGAGGCGGTCCAACCACTGCTGCCTCCCGGCTGGTGCGTCCGGGGCGACAGGCCGCTCAAGATCCCCGATCGCGCCAGCATACCCGAGCCCGATCTCGTCGTGGCCCGCGGCTCGTGGCGGGACGATGAGCGGCGACACCCCGAGCCTCGCGATGTCGCGCTCGTCGTCGAGGTGTCGAGCTCCAGCCTCGGGGATGACCGCCGCCTGGCCCGGCTCTACGGCGAGGCCGGGATCCCCGCGTACTGGATCGTCAACCTGGTCGACCGCCGGATTGAGGTGTTCGCCGATCCCGGCCCCGGCGGATACCGATCGGTGCAGACCTTCAAGGAAGACGATGCGGTACCGTTCGTCCTTGAAACCGACACACTCGGCACAATCCGCGTCGGCGACATCCTCCCTCGCGAGATCGCGCCGGAGTGAGGCGTCCGAGGAAGCCTTGCGCCACCAGAACAAATGCCCGGCTCGGGGACATCGGGCTCTTCATGGACGGCGTCGCCTGGCAATACAGTAACAGCCGTCGACAGGTGATCAAGCAGATCCTCGCGGACTTCATCCGCCACGTCCCGAGACAGGGGAACGCCCTCTGGGTCGGCGGCCTTCCGTCCGGCTCGGCCCCCGTGATCTTCTCCGGCCCATGAGGAGCGCCCCTTGAGACGTCTCGCGTTGACCCTCGCACTGGCATGGATCTTCTCGGGGACCGCGCCGGCGAGCGCCCAGGTCTCCGCCTTCCGCAGGGACGCGGCGAAAGTCCCGGTGGGGCGGGTGTACGAGTACCTAAAGTCCAACCGCGACGGCTCGCACCACGGCCGCGTGACCCTCTACGTCGCCGCGGCCGATCGGCTGGAGGCGCTCAAGTGGGCACCGGGCGACGACACGGCGACGCTGGTCGTGGCGAGGATCGACTGGACCCGGTTCTCGGTCGCCCGGTTCGAGAACTGGCAGGTGCGCAGGGGCCAGCCCGACGCGAGACGCGTGACGCTCGAGACCGCCCGAGACGCCGACGAACTCCGGGTTTCCGTCCTGCCGGAGAAGCGGATCCCGATCCGGGCCTGGCCCTGGCACAGCTACGACTTCGACTTCGCCGGCCTCGGCTTCGTCCTCCCCCACCTGATCGATCCCGAACGGCCGGTGACCTTCGAGCGAGTCGACGCCACCGTCGTCGGCAACGAGTTCACCGATTTCAAGGACCTCGGGCCGGTGACGCTGCGATTCGAGCGGCGCGAGGAGCACGAGGGCAAGTCGGCTCGCCGATACCGGATCGGCGGCCCCGGCCTCGACGGCGCCGAGGGAGTACTCTGGGCCGATGCGGCCGAGGGGCACATCCTCGAGTTCCAGATCCCGATCCCCGACGAGCCCGGATACCGCGACGGCCGGCTCCGCCTCCAGTCCGTCGGGAGCCTCACGCCGGCCGGTTGGAGCGAGCGCAAGCGAGCATGCGTCGGCGACAAGCCAGCGGCCTCTCCGTGATCGCAGGGTCGCCGGCCGGCCTCAGACCAGCCACTCGGGCTCGAACAACATCACCAGCCCCAGCGCGAGGATGACCAGGCCGCTGACCAGCTTCAACCACCGCCCTTCGCGCTCCTGGAGCCTTCGCCTCGACAGGGTGGCCACCACGATCGTGAGCACGATCGCGTCGTCGAGCATGTAGGCCACGTTGTAAAGGGCCAGGTAAGCGTAGTTGAGCCAGGCCGGGTACTGCCGCTGGGTCAGGATCTGGGTGTAGAGTGCGGGCAGCCCGGCGGTGCAGAGCAGCTCGACCGTGTTCACCAGCAGGGCGAGGAGGACGGCCCCGGCCAGGGCAGCCGTCAGGTTCCTCGCCGCGACGATGGCGCGCACGCGGCCGTAGATGCCCGGCCTGGCGGCCTCCGGGATCGACAGCGTCACGCCCCGTCGGAAGGCGAAGAAGTCCTTCACGTTCAGCGCACCGATCAGGACGCCGACCAGGCCGAGGATCACCTGGGCGGGGCGGGCGAATCCGATCAGAAGGAAGATGTTCAGCCAGGCAGCCATGAATGCGTAGTAGGCCAGCCCGCTCACCGCGACGAAGGTTCCCGCGATCAGCGCGATCCTGCGGCGGTCGTGGAGGTTGACAAGCACCGAGAGCAGGAAGACCAGGACCCACATGGCGCAGGGATTGAAGCCGTCGATCAGGCCGATCAGGAACGTGAAGAGGGGCATGCCGAGGTCGCGGACGTGGAGCTCGCCGAGCATCGGGACCCGGATGCTCTCCGGCGAGGGCATCCGGGAGGTCGGCCCCTGGCCCGGCCCGTAGAGGACGCCGGGAGATTCCGACTCGGCCGGAAGATCCGCCTCGTCGGGCAACCGATCCGAGTCGATTGCGGCGACCGTCCGGTCCTTCCGCTGCACCTGCATCGCGGTTAGCAGCACGGCGAGGGAAGTGGCACGAGGCGGATCGTCCAGCAAACTCGTCGGAGGAGACGCGGTCGATCCACCCTGCTCTGCCGGGGTGGAGGCGTCGCGGAGCATCGTCTCGATCTCGGAGCCGGTGGTCTCCAGGCCGGAATAGCCGACGACCAGGCGGCCGAGCAGGTGGAACGTCGGAAACCCCGGAGCCTGAATGCCGTGCTGGCGCGTCAGTTGCTCGCACCACGCTCGGGCGTTCGGGTCGCGCGAGACCTCGTAGACCTCGACGCTCAGGCCGGGGTAGCGTCGCGCGAGACCGTTGATGTACGGCATGGCCAGCGCACAGCGAGGGCAGCCGTCGCGCGTGAAGATCTGGACCCGGAGCAGGTCCTCGATTTTGCGCCCGGTGGTCTCGGCGTCGCGGAAGCCGACGAGCATTCGTCCGGTGGTGTAGACGGTGGGCACCCTGGGCTTGCCCGCGCCGAAGTGCTCCGTCAACTGCTTGAGCCGGGCGAGGTCAGACGCGTCCCTGGCCACGTCGCGGAACACGACATGGAGCCCCTGTCGACGCCGTTGCAGGTCGGCGACGAGCTCACGCATCTGGTCGCATTGCTTCGAGCCCTCACGCAAGAAGACCTCGATGACGATCGACCTCTGCTCGCCCAGGGAAGAGGCGGCCGACGGAGACACCTGCCAGCCAGGGAACACCACGATCGCCAGCAAGGCGACGGCGAAGCGCACGGCAGACAGGATTCGAGGCGCGGAGCGGCGTCCCACCGTCGAGTATTCGGAGCCCGGGTGAGCCGCGTCGCGTCGATCCCCGCGGACGGCGACCGGCAGCGTCGATCCCCGCGTCAGCCGTGCGGCCCTGGTCCTCGAAGTCCCTGGATCACAGGTCGAGCCGTTCATTCCCGGAATCCTCCGGTCGAGCCTCGCTGCCTCGAGCGGCATCGTTCCGGTTCGGGTCGCTCGAGGTTCCTTCTCCTAAATCATACCCGAGGACGGGGCGCCTGTCGGCTTGATCCTCGCCCGGGCACGTCGGCGGACGAGTCCTCACCGATCCCTGCATTCGGCTCTCCCCGGTCCGTGGGTTCTGAATCCCGGGGCGGCGATGCTGACCGGCGACGCCGGGTCAGACGCGGGACCATCCTGAGTCTTCCTCCTTGATCGATCTCAAGGGGTCGAGTTAAATGCTCCTCGACAACTCGAGAGTGATCCTTCCTGCGGAAGAGCTTCCACCTGAGGACCTCCGGTCTGAAGGGGTGAGAGGTGGAGAACCATGAGCCGAGATTGACCGTCACGATGGCCCCTCCCGAGGCCGAGAGCGGATCGGTTCACGCAACGGAGACAAGCAATCGGCCCCTCCTTCGTCCGAAAGTCACCCTGCTTCCGGCCTCCGGCGGCGGCGGAGACCTGGAGTTGCGAGAGCTCCTTAGACGCCGTTTGCGGGCGATCGCGCTGGTTGTCGCCGCCGCAAACGCGATCGCGGTGCTTCAGTACGCCCTCGATCACGACCCGAATTCGGACCCGGCATATCTGGCCTACATCGTCAACAACCCGATTCGCTTCATCAACCACTTCCATGTCCCCGCGTACCTGGTCCTGGCGGTACTCGCGTCGAAGAGCCCACCCAGGACACTCGGCACGCTCCGGCTGTTCGAGGCGTTGATCTTCTTCGGCGGATTCAACTTCACCTCGATCTACAACTGGCGCGTCCTCGTCATTTCTGACTGGCTGCCAGCTGTCTTGCGCTACGGCGTGATCCTGTCGACGGCGATCTCCATGAACTGGTTCTTCATCATCGTCGGGTACGGCACGTTGATCCCGAACACGGGACGTCGTTGCGCTGGGGTCGTCATCGGCATGGCCCTGTTCGCGCTCGCCCTGAATGCCGTCGCGCTCCGGGTGAATCCGGCGGTCCCTGCCGGAGAGCTCATCCAGTACTTGCTGACCCTCACCGTGTGGATGATGTACGCCGTCGTCATCGCAATTGTTGGTTCTCACCGCCTGGAGAAGTTGAGGCGGGAGGCCGCGGCGGCCCGGCAACTCGGGCAGTATCGGCTCAAGGAATTGCTGGGTGCGGGTGGGATGGGCGAGGTCTACCTCGCCGAGCACGTTCTGCTGCGACGGCCCTGCGCCGTGAAGCTGATTCATCCGGTACGGGCCAGCGACGCACGGCA
This sequence comes from Isosphaeraceae bacterium, assembly GCA_046349995.1. Classification (GTDB taxonomy): domain Bacteria; phylum Planctomycetota; class Planctomycetia; order Isosphaerales; family Isosphaeraceae; genus Aquisphaera. The sequence goes on from JAXMBE010000041.1 coordinate 78,123, forward strand.
AATTGCCCGCTTCGCCCGCGAGGTCCAGACCACGGCCACTCTCTCCCATCCGAATACCGTACAGGTCTACGACTACGGGCACACGGAGGATGGCACCTTCTACTACGCGATGGAGTATCTGCCCGGCCTGACGCTCGAACAACTGGTCGAGCGCGATGGACCGCTGCTCCCGGCCAGGGCCGTCCACATCCTTCGCCAGGTCTGCGGCTCGCTGCTCGAGGCCCACGAGGCGGGCCTCGTCCACCGTGACCTGAAGCCGAGCAACGTCATGATCTGCATCCGGGGCGGCGTGCATGACGTGGCCAAATTGCTGGACTTTGGTCTCGTGTTGCCGAGGGCGGACGAGACCCGAGACCGGGAAGTGTCCCAGGAGGGGACGATCACCGGCACACCGTCCTACATGTCCCCCGAACAGGCTGGAGGCCAGGAGGACCTCGATCCGCGCAGCGACATCTACAGCCTGGGGGCGCTGGCGTATTTCCTCCTGACCGGACGGCCGCCATTCGTCGCGCCCAACGTCGTCAAGACGCTCGCTGCGCACGTGTACGAGCAGCCCAGCCCGCTTCGGCTGCTCCGCCCGGAGGTACCGCCCGAGCTCGAGGCCGTGATCCTGAGGTGCCTGGAGAAACGGCCCGAAAACAGGCCGGCGACCGCAGGCGCGCTCGAGGCCGAACTCGCTCGCTCCGCCGGCGATGGCGGATGGCGCCCGGAGGACGCGGCGGCCTGGTGGACCGCGTTCCGTAGCCGCGGGTAAATCTGGTAGACTATTCGTTTCGCCCCGGTGCGATGCGGCCCGGTGTCAGGTGCCCTGATGCTCGGGCATGTAGGGCGAGTTCGCAGTTCCTCGGAGGAGAGTTCACGTGCGCTGGTCGAATGCCCTGATCCCGACGCTCAAGGAAACCCCGGCCGATGCCGTGGCCCCGAGCCACGTCCTCCTGCTCCGGGCGGGGATGATCCGCCAGCTCGGCGCGGGGGCGTACACGTATCTGCCCCTGGGCCTCCGGGTTCTCAACAAGGCCGCCCGGATCGTCCGCGAGGAGATGGACGCGGCCGGGGCGATCGAGCTCCTCATGCCGGCGCTCCAGCCGATCGAGATCTGGAAGGAGTCGGGCCGGTTCGCCACCTTCGGCGACCTGCTGATGAAGCTCACAATCAGCGGCGGCCACCAGATGTGCCTTGGACCAACTCATGAGGAAGTGATTACTGATTTGGTCCGGGACCTGATCCGCTCGTACAAGCAGCTCCCGATCACGATGTACCAGATCCAGACCAAGTTCCGCGACGAGCCCCGGCCCCGGTTCGGCATCGTCCGGACCCGCGAATTCCTGATGAAGGACGCTTACAGCTTCGATGCCGACGTCGAGCAGCTCAATCGTAGCTACGACGCGATGTACGAGGCCTACTGCCGGATCTTCGATCGCTGCGGCCTGCCTTACGTCATCGTCGAGGCCGAGAGCGGACCGATCGGCGGCGACGCCTCGCACGAGTTCATGGTCCCCTGCTCCACCGGCGAGGATCGCGTCATCCAGTGCCCGGCCTGCGGCTACGCGGCCAACCAGGAGCGGGCCGAGGTTGGCGCCCATCACCTCCTTCCCACCAAGCCCGACCTGAGCTCCCCGCCGTACGAGGCCGTCCCAACGCCGGGCAAGAAGACCATCAAGGACGTCTGCGACTTCCTGAAGGTCGAGGAGTCGACCTCGGCGAAGCTGCTGGTCTACCTGGGCGACGGCAAGCCGATGGCCGTGCTCCTGCGGGGCGACCACGAGGCCAACGAGGCGAAGCTGCGGCGGACCTTCGGCGTCTCCACCCTGGTGCCGGCCGACCCGGAGACGATCCAGAAGGCGACCGGGGCGCCGATGGGCTTCCTCGGCCCGGTCGGGATCAGGATCCCGATGCTTATCGACCGCGCGATCGCCGCCATGCCGACGGTGGTCGTCGGGGGCAACGAGGTGGACGTGCACTTCAAGGGGGTCGTCCCCGGCCGCGACTTCCCGCTGGCGAATGTCCACGACGTCAGGAACGCCGACGCAGGTGACCCTTGCCCGAGGTGCGGCGAGAGGATGGTCAACAAGGCCGGACTGGAGATCGGCCACGTCTTCAAGCTGGGCACGAAGTACTCCAGGGCGATGGGCGCGACCTACCTCGACGAGAAGAGCACCGAGATCCCGGTCATCATGGGCTGCTACGGGATCGGCATCAACCGGATCATCGCCGCGGCCATCGAGGCGGCCCACGACGACAACGGCATCCTCTGGCCGCTGGCGATCGCCCCGTACCAGGTGGCGCTCGTGCCGCTCCAGGTGAACAACGAGTCCGTGATGGCCGAGACGGCGAAGATCGAGCAGGCCCTGGAGGCGGCCGGCGTGGACGTGATCGTCGACGACCGCGACCAGCGCCCCGGCGTCAAGTTCAAGGACGTGGACCTGATCGGCATCCCGCTCCGCGTGGTCATCGGCGAGCGCGGGCTGAAGGACGGCAACCTCGAGCTGAAGTGGCGGGGTGAGTCCGCGCCGAAGGCCCTGCCGCTGGCCGAGGGCGGGGCGGGCGTGCTCCGCGAGCTCCAGGAGGCGAAGGCCCGCCACGATGCCTACTGCCGCGACCGGATCGCCGCGCGGGCGGGAGCGAAGGGGGCATGAACGCGGCCGCTCCACTGCCCCGACTGCCGTACGTGCTGCTGCTCCTGATGAGCCTCGTCTCCTTCGGCGGGCCGTTCGTGATCTTCGCCGCCCTGCGCGGGGGGGACAGCACCGGCTGGCCCCCAGACCGGGCCTGGGAGTGGGCCGTCATCGCGGTCGTGATGGTCCTGTTCCTGGGCCTGTTCGCCGCCTGCGTGAGCATCCGCCTGTGGTTCCGGCCCGCCGCGCACGCCGGTCCCGGGAAGCCCGCCGGAGGGCAGAGCCACACATTCGAATCGTCCGCCGGTGACGGATCGCTCGATCGGCAACGGACGCCGTGGGAGACGCGACGCTGATGTCGAGTCCAGACGGTGTGTTCGCCGCGACCGGGGCCGGGCTCGTCGCGGCGTCGTTCCTCCTGAGCACGATCCTCTGCGCGACCGCCCGCCGCTACGCCGTCAGGTTCGGCTTCCTGGACCGGCCCGGCGGCCACAAGGGGCACCAGGCTCCGGTGCCGCTGGGCGGCGGCGTCGCCATCTGGATGACGACGGTCCTCGTGTTAGGCCTCGGCGGGCTCGTCGTGCTGCTCTGGGGAGAGAGGCTCCCGGAGGCGCTGGCGGTCCACGTCAGCGGCGCCCGAGCCCGGGCGGGGGAGCTCCTGAAGATCCTCGCCCTGGCGACGGTCATCATGGTCATGGGCCTGATCGACGACCGCAAAAACCTGAAGTGGCAGATGCGGCTCGGCGTCCAGATCCTCTGCGCCTCGGCCCTGGCGGCATCGGGCGTCGTCGTCACCCTCTTCTGGCCCTTCACCCACCCGCTGGCCGGCGGCGCCGTGACGGTGCTCTGGATCGTCGGCCTGACCAACTCGTTCAACATGCTCGACAATATGGACGGCCTCGCCGCGAGCGTCGGACTGATCGGCTCGATGCTCTTCTGCATTGCC
>JAXMBE010000042.1:0-81189 GCA_046349995.1 Isosphaeraceae bacterium
GGCACGGACATCACCGGCACCTCGTCGCTGGGCAACGAGGTGAACGGCGTGATCGTCAGCAACGAGGCCTCGGGCAACCGGATCGGCGGCCCGGCCGCCAGCGACGGAAATGCGATCGCGTTCAATGTCCTGGCCGGGGTCTCGATCGAGTCCGGCACCGGCAACAGCATCCTCACCAACCGCATCTGGGCCAATGGCCGACTGGGGATCGACCTGGTCGCGCCGCTCGACCCGCGGAGCGGTGTGACTCCGAACGAACCCGGCGTGCGGATCGGGCCGAACAACCTCCAGAACGCCCCGGTGCTCGTCACCGCCGTGGCCGGAGGGGCCGGAGGGTCGATCCAGGGCACGCTCGAGAGCACGGCCCGTTCGACGTTCACGATCCAGTTCTTCAGCAACCAGGTGGCCGACCCCTCGGGATTCGGACAGGGGCAGACGCCGATCGGCTCGACGGTGGTCACCACCGACGATCAGGGGCGGGCCAGCTTCTCGTACGTACCCGCGGAGGGACTCACCTCCAGCCGGTGGATCAGCGCGACGGCGACCCGGGACGACACCGGCGACACCTCGGAGTTCTCCAACGACGTCTCGGCCGAGCCCGTCAGCCTCGAATTCTCGGCCGCGTCGTGGGCCGTCGAGGTGAGCGCCGGCAGTGCCCTGATCCATGTCCGTCGCGCGGGCAATTTGAACGCCATCGTCTCGGTGCGCTACGCGACGAGCGACGGCACCGCGGTCGCGGGCAAGGACTACTCGCCGGCGTCGGGCGTCCTGACCTTCCAGGTCGGGCAGACGGACAAGACGTTCCCGGTCACCCTGCTGGCCAATCCCGACCAGACCGCGAGCTTCGTCACGGTGAACCTGGCGCTCGCCGACCCGACCGGCGGGGCGACCATCGGAGCGATCGGCTCGTCGGTGCTCACGATCTACAACAATCTCCCTCCCATCCTCCAGTTCAAGGCCGCGACCTACACGACCTACTCGACCTCGCCGAGCGCGCTGGTGACCGTGACCCGCGGGGGCGGCAGCCGCGAGCTCGCCGTCTCGGTGAAGTATGCGTGCTCCGGCGGGACCGCGAGCCCCGGCGTCGATTACTCACCGGTCTCCGGGACGCTCGTCTTCCAGGCGAACCAGACGACCACCACGTTCTCCGTGCCGATCGTCCCGGGCAGCCACCCCGTCGGAACCGTGACCGTGGGGCTCGTGCTCCAGGATCCCTCGTCCGGGGCGGAGCTCGGGACCCAGAGCGACGCGACGCTGAGGATCATCACCTCGAACGTCAACCCGGTCGGTCCGGTGGACGCGACGCCGCCCCAGGTGGTCGGCCGGCAGCTCCAGCTCGTGGCCGGGGGGATCGAGGCGGTGGTCTTCTCGTTCAGCAAGCCGATGGATGCGGTCCGCGTGCAGGACCTGGGCAACTACGGGTACTACGCAATCCTGGCCGGCCCTGACGGCCAGTTCGGGACCTCCGACGACGGCTGGGTCGCGCTGGCGGCGGCGCGGTACGATGCGGCCAGCCGGAGCATCGCGGTGATCCCGTCGTCCCCCCTGCCCTGGAACCAGTCCGCACGCATCGTCCTGAACGAGCTCGCCAGCCCGATCCTCGGCCGGGGACTCGCCGACACGTCGGGCAACCTCCTCTCGGGCGCGGGCAACGGCGTCGCCGGCGGACCCTACGTGGCGACCTTCTGCGCCGGCACGCAGTTCACCTACCCCGACTCGCGCGGCAAGAGGATCTCGCTGAACCTCACCGGAGGCGGCGTGTGCGTGGTCTTCCGGTCGATCTCGGGCGATCCCCAGAGCGTCGCCCTCGTCGGGGCCACCCCGCGCAAGAGCGTGCTGAAGCTGCACGCAGGCACCGGAGGCGGCCGGACCACCTCCATGCCGCCGATCCAGGGCGCCGCCGGGGTCAGGATCGTCTACAAGCCGCCGGCCGCCTTCAAGGGCACCCCCGCCCCCCGGTCCGCATCCTTCCGGAAGTCCGGCGTGCGGGCCCGCTGACCGTCCCGCCTTGCAGGGATCGGAAGGGGTCGAACTAAGGATGTTCCTGATCCTGAACTTTCCTTCACGAAATCACCCGCTCGCATTTCCACGCACGATTATAATGCGCGGTCATGGGGCGAGGAGGTCGGCGGGCCGTCGACCCCGCGAGGCGCATGCAAGGCAGCAATCGGCAACCCACAGATTGCGGAGCGCGGACGGTTTAATTTATATCTGTACATATCTATATATAAACTAACTACTGGCTCCTCCCGGATCGGGGGCGGCCCCGGGGCCCGGCCGCGGGTCGCGGGGTCGAGGCGGATGCGCAGGCCGGGGGGGATGCCGTGGCGTGCGTTCTCCGGAAGATGCCTTTACAATGATTCGCGCCGTCTCGCAGAATGCGAGATCCCAACCGCCCCGAGCGGCCCATTGCCGGGTCAGACCAGGTACCCGTCCGGAACCTGTCCGGGCCGGGCCGAGCGATCCGGCCATTCCTTTTCCACGGACCTGCCATGCCCGTTCCACAAGAGAGCTCCGCCAAGCCCCGGTTCGACAACAAGGGGCAGTACAGCCGCAGCTCGATCCTGCGATACGAGAAGATCTTCGGCGAGCACTACATCAGCACCGGGGGGCGGGAGACGACCGACGACCTGTGCAGCCGGCTGGGCGCGACGCTCCGGCCCGGGATCCGGGTCCTCGACGTGGGCAGCGGCATCGGCGGGGCGGCGTTCCACCTGGCGAGCAAGTACGGGGCCCGGGTCACCGGCATCGATCTGGCCGAGGAGATGGTCGCGATCTCGCTGGATCAGGCCCGCCAGGTCGGGCTGGCCGACTCCATCCAGTTCATCCTCGGCGACGTGCTGGAGACCGAGTTCCCGGAGCGGTTCGACCTGGCCTGGAGCCGCGACGCGCTCATGCACGTCCCCGACAAGCCGAGGCTCTTCGCCCGGCTGTACGACCTGCTCGACTCCGGCGGCCGGGTCGTGATCACCGACTATTGCCGCGGCAGGACCCCGGGCTCCCCGGCGTTCGAGGAGTACATCGCGAAGACCGGCTATCACGTCGTCGCGCCCGAGGCGTACGGCAAGCTGCTCGAGGACGCGGGCTTCGTCGACGTGCAGGTGAACGACGCGACGGCGATGTTCGTGGACATCCTGCAGCGAGAGTCGAGGCGGCTGGTGGAGCGTCGGTCCGAATTCCTCGCCGAGTTCTCGGAGGAGGACCTCAACTACCTGGTCGAGCGCTGGGCGATGAAGGAGCGGTTCTGCGAGGCCGGCGACATGAAGTGGGGCATCTTCCTGGGGACCCGGCGCGACTGACCGGCGGCCGTCACGAGGCTTCCTCGTCGCAGAGGTGAGGTGGAGGGGCGTTGCCGGTGTCGGACACGATCGGGAAGGACATCCAGGACCTCGCCAGGTTCGGTTACCGTCAGGACCTCGATCGGTCCCTGGGGGCCTTCTCGTCGTTCGCGGCGAGCTTCTCGTACATCTCGATCCTGACCGGCGTCTCGCAGATGTTCTACATGGGGTTCGCGGCGGCGGGCCCCGCGTTCTTCTGGACCTGGCCGGTGGTGCTGCTGGGGCAGTTCTCGGTGGCACTCGGTTTCGCCGAGCTGGCGGCCCAGTATCCCCTCTCGGGCGGCGTGTACCAGTGGTCCCGGCGGGTGGGCTCTCCGGCCCTCGGCTGGCTGACGGGCTGGATCTACCTGGCGTGCTCGGTGATCTCGCTGGCCGCGGTGGCCCTCGCCCTTCAGGCGACGCTCCCCCAGATCGACGGTGGCTTCCAGATGCTGGGGGACGGCTCGAATCCCGAGGACCGGGCCTGGAACGCGGTCGTGCTCGGCTGCGGGCTGATCGCCCTGACGACCATGATCAACGTCATCGGCGTCCGTCTCATGGCGCGGATCAACAACGTCGGCGTGATCAGCGAGATGGCGGGGGTCGTCCTCCTGATCATCCTCCTGTTCGCCTGTTCCCATCACGAGCCGGCGCTGCTCCTCCGCAGGACGGCCCGATCAGGGGCCTACCCCCGCGGCTGGATCGGTGCCCTGCTGGCCTCCGCGGTGATGCCGAGCTACGTCCTCTACGGATTCGACACGGCGGGCACGCTCGCGGAGGAGACCACCGACCCCCGGCGGAGGGCGCCCTGGGCGATCCTCCGGGCGCTCGCCGCGGCGGGGCTGACGGGAGGGCTCCTGATCGCCGCCGCGATCCTGGCGGCCCGGGATCCGTCGGCCGCCGCGCTGGGGGAGATCTCCGGCGGCCTGCCGATGATCGTCAACGACGCGCTCGGCCGGCGGCTCGGCGGGGTCTTCCTCTCGGTCGTGGTCTTCTCGATCATGGTCTGCGCCCTGGCGGTCCACGCCGGCACGGTGCGGCTGATCTTCGCCATGGCGCGGGACAACGGCCTGCCGTTCGCACACGCACTCTCGCGGGTGACGGACGACACGAAGACGCCGCCGGCTCCGGCCTTCCTCACGGGGGTGCTCGCGGCCCTGATCCTGTTCGTGAACGCCAACCTGCCCAAGATGATCGAGACGCTCTGCTCGGTCGCCATCATCTGGGCCAACCTCGCCTACCTGCTGGTGAGCCTCCCCCTCCTCTTCCGGCGGCTCAGGGGCTGGCCCGCGAACCTGCCCGAGGGCGCGTGCCTGAGCGAGGGGACGTTCACCCTGGGGCGGTGGGGACTGCCCGTGAACCTGGTGGCCGTCGCCTGGGGGACCTTCACCGTGGTTAACATGAGCTGGCCGCGCCCGGAGATCTACGGCGACAATCCCTCCAGCCGCTTCGCGGCGATCTACGCCACGGCCGCGCTGGTGGGCGCGGGCATCCTCTACTACCTGGCCTTCCAGCGCGACCAGACCAAAATTTTGGTGGAGCATCGCGCGAAGCGGCGGGGGTGGCTCAGGAAGCGGCGCAGGACCAAGAATCCCTCGCGGCCGGGCGATGAATCAACGACCCGATGGGAACTGATGCGATGCTGCCGCTGAAGATGAAGCCGCCGGATTCTCGGACAACGCCAGGCCCCGTCCCCGGGGGAACCCGCGCGACGTCCCACGACGCTGGAGCGGGTACTCGGCTGGTGTGTCCATGCCTACACCGCGCTGGGGCTGGTCGCCGCGGCCGTGATGGCGGTCCTGCTGGTGCAGGGCGGGGCGACGGCGTTCCGGTGGTGCTTCCTGCTGATGGCCCTGGCGACGATCGTCGACGCGACCGACGGCGCCCTGGCGCGCAAGGTCCGAATCAAGGAGGTCGTCCCGGGATTCGACGGCCGCCGGCTCGACGACATCATCGACTACCTGAATTACACGTTCCTGCCGATGCTGCTGATCTGGCGGGCGGGCATCCTGCCGGCCGGCCAGGAGGCCTGGCTCATCCTGGCCCTGCTGGCGAGCATCTACGGCTTCTGCCAGGTCCAGGCGAAGACCGACGACGGCTACTTCCTCGGCTTCCCCTCGCTCTGGAACCTGGTCGCCTTCTACCTGTATGTCCTGCCCCTTGGCCCGTGGGCCAGCCTGGGGGTGGTGATCCTGCTGAGCCTCCTGACCTTCGTCCCGAGCAAGTACCTGTATCCCTCCCAGCCCGGTGCGTTCAATCGGCTGGCCACCGCCCTCGGCGTGCTGTGGGCGTTCCTCATCGGTTGGTCGATCTGGATCCTGCCGGAGGACGGGAGCCCGGCCGAGGCCGGTTCGCTCCTGAGCCTTACGTCGGTCTCGCTGGTCTATCCGGCCTTTTACATGGGCGCCTCGTGGGTCATCACCCTGAGAGACTGGTGGAGGCGGAAGCCGCCCGTGTGAGCGGGTCCGCCGCGGCGCCACCGAGGCCGCTGACCTCGCGTTCCCCCCCCTCGACGTCCACCTGCCAGAGCAAGAACCCGCCGACGGCGAAGAAGCCGATCACGCCAAGGATCGCGCCGCGGCTGGAGCCGGTCAGGGCATTGATCGCCGCGAACGATGCCGGCCCCAGGATGCCCGCGAACTTCTCGACCACGGCAAAGAAGCCGAAATACTCGCCCGACTTGTCGGCGGGGATCAGGCGAGCGAAGAGCGAGCGGCTCAGGGCCTGAGTCCCACCCTGCACCATCCCGACCAGCACGGCCAGGGCGAGGAAATGCAGTGCGGTGGTCATGAAGTAGCCGACCAGGCAGATCCCCGTGTAGACCACCAGGCCCAGGAGGATCGACCGCTTGGCGCCGAGCCTGCCCGCGAGGGCCCCGAACAGGAAGGAGAAGGGGATGCCCACGAACTGGACGATGAGGATCGACGCGATCATCGCCCCCTGCTCGATCTTCAGCTCGGTGCCGTAGACGGTCGCCATCCGGATGATCGTCCCGATCCCGTCGTTGTAGATCAGGAACGCGAGCAGCATGAGGAACCCCTGGCGATAGCGACGCAGATCGCGCGAGGTGTCGCGGAGCCGGGCGAGCGTGGCCCGGAACGGGGAGATGCCGTGGAGCTCACCCTTCGGGTGGAGGGCCGCGGGCTCGGGGACCCGGAGGAAGAGCGGGATCGAGAAGATCAGCCACCACACGGCCACCGAGAGGAACGCCAGGCGCGCCGGGAGCGTCGCCTGGGCCTCGCCCAGGCCGGGCCCCGAGGGGAGGCCGAACCACTCCGGCCGCTGCAACCAGGCGAGGTTCAGGGCCAGCAGCAGCCCGCCGCCGAGATACCCCAGCGCGTATCCCGCGGTCGACACGCGATCGATCTCCTCGGGCCGGGCAATGTGGGGCAGGAGCGCGTCATAGAAGACGAAGCTGCCGTTGGCGCCGATGTTCGCGAGGATGAACAGGACCGAGGCCAGGACCCAGTCCCCGGTATGGATGAAGTACATCGCCGCGACCGAGGCCAGCCCCAGGACGAGGAAGCCCCCCAGCAACTTCTTCTTCACGGCCATGTAGTCGGCGAAGGCACCGAGGACGGGAGACGCCAGGGCGATCAGGACCATGCCGACCGTCGTGGCGATCGCCAGGCGGCGCGAGGCCTGCTCCGGGGGCGAGTCGGCGCAGGCGACCCTGGAGTAGTAGATCGGGAACACGGCCGTGACGATCGTGCAGACCATCGCCGAGTTCGCCCAGTCGTACAGCGCCCAGGCCCGCAGCTCGGGACGGTCCAGTCCCAGGGTCGCGCCCAGTCGGACGAACCACGATTCGGGGGCAACGTTCGAGGGCGAGGCTTCAGCGAGTTCGGACATGGGATCTCCCCGGAATTCCGATCTCTCCGGGTGGGGCAGTCCCGTTCCCATCGCCCGGACGACCCGAGTCGGGTTCGTGGAGGCGTTGTACGAAATTCTCCTCGGGCTTGGCCAGACCGGTTGGGGTGGCCGGGAGAACTCGAGGCGCCGGGCAAGGGCCGGGGGACGCGGCGGATCCGGCCATGAGTTCCGTCCCGGGTGAGTCTTTCCATGCTCCCCGACCTTGCTGCGATGAAGAATGAATCGATACAATGGTGAACCTTATGCGGGCTTGCAGCCACCCCGGCCCATCTCCAATCCCTCTCACAATCAGGTTCGGTCGATGCGTGCGACCTCCACGACGAGTCAGCATCCGGAGGAAGTGAGGCACGCGTGTGCCACGCTCCGAGACCGGCTCCGCGCGGGCGAGGCGACCCGCGTCGAGGAACTGCTGGAGATCTACCCGGCGCTCGCGGTGAGCGACGAGGCGGTCTTCGAGCTGATCCACGCCGAGATCTCCGCCCGGTACGAGCTCGGCGAGCGGCCCACGCTCGACGAATGGGAGGCGCGGTTCCCCTCCCTGCTGAGCCGGAGGGACGTCGTCGATTCGTTGCGGTCGATCTTCGGGACCGAGATGCACACGCTCGCCGACTCGCCGCCCCCGGGCCTGGGCGTCGCCGCGCCCTCGGACCGGGCCCAGGAGCGCCGGCGGCTGCCCAAGGTGGCCAACTTCCAGCTGATCCAGGAGATCGGCCGGGGGGGCATGGGTGTCGTCTACAAGGCCCGCCAGACGGGCCTGAGCCGGATCGTCGCCCTGAAGATGATCCTTTCGGGCGAGCACGCGGGGCTGAAGGACCGGGCCAGGCTGCGGAACGAGGCCGAGGCGGCCGCCCGGCTGCTGCACCCCAACGTCGTCCAGATCTACGAGATCGGCGAGCACGAGGGCCTCCCCTTCCTCGCCATGGAATACGTGGCCGGCGGCACCCTCCTGGGGATGCTCCGGGGCATGCCCCAGGCGTTCCGTTGGTCCGCCCGCCTGACGGAGACCCTGGCCCGGGCGATCCACGTTGCTCATCGACAAAATATCATCCATCGCGATCTAAACCCGACGAATATCTTGATGACGCCCGACGGGACGCCCAAGATCAGCGACTTCGGGCTCGCGAAGTTCCTCCTGGAAGACGCCGGCGTCTCGCAGAACGGCGCGATGCTGGGGACGCCCCCCTACATGGCCCCTGAGCAGGTCTCGGGCCAGCCGCTGGGTATCACGGCGCGGACCGACATCTACGCCCTGGGGGCGCTGCTCTACGAGATGCTCACCGGGACGGCCCCGTTCCGGGGCTTCACCCCCATGGAGACGGTCTGCCAGGTGATGGAGGCGGACGTCGTGCCTCCCTCTCGCCTGCGGCACGGCGTGCCCGTGGACCTGGAGACGATCTGCCTGAAGTGCCTCGAGAAGGATCCGGCTCGACGCTACTCCACCGCCGAGGAGCTCGCCGACGACCTGAGGAGGTTCCAGGAGAGCCAGCCCGTCCTGGCCCGCCGCACCTCTCGCCTCCGGCAGGCGATCCAGTGGTCGCGCCGACAGCCCCTGGCCGCGCGCCTGCTGGCGCTCTGCTCCCTGCTGACGATCGCCGTGCTCAGCCTGGCCGGCGGCTATTTCGTCACCGTGGAGAGCCTGCGACTCCAGCGCGTGGGCGCGGCGGACCAGATCGAGAAGGGGCGGATCGACAATCGCGTCAGCGACCGGAAGCTGGAGGACAAAGAGCTGCACGATCAGCGGCTGCGGTACGACCTCGTGCTGGGGCAGGTGAAGCAAGCTGCCGAGGCGGGGCAGGTCGAGCTCGCGCAGGAGCTCTTCGGGTCGCTCCCGGAGCAGAACTCCCCGGGGTTCGAACGGAGCTACCTGGACCGGCTCGTCCGTGCCGCCGTCAGACGCCTCGAGGCACACTCGAGCCCCGTCACCTCCCTCGCCACGGCCGACGGGGGCGGGCTGCTCGCCTCCGGCGACCGGGACGGCCAGGTCCTCGCATGGGACCGCGTCGACGGCCCTCCCCGCCCGTGTCGCGGCCGTCACGAGGGCCCGGTCGACCACCTCGCGGCCGCCGTCTCCCGGACTCACGGCGCGGTGATCGCCAGCACCACCGAGCGACCGGACGGGGCCATGGACCTGAAGCTCTGGGACGCGACCAGCGGGGCCCAGCTCCAGGCATTCCGGGAGGAGCGGTTTCACGCCACCGGGCTCACGTTCTCGCCGGACGGAGGCCTGCTCTCGGTGAGGGGCACGACCCCGACACACCCCGATGGACGTTGTCTCCTGTGGCGATCGAGCGGCAAGGCCTGGGAGCCGGACCGCTCAAACTCGGAGGCGCCCGGCCTGCTCCAGGCGTTCTCCCCGGACGGGGCGCTGATCGCGACGGGCCACCCCGACGGCACGGTCCGCCTCGAGGGCACCCGGGATCGGCTCGCCCTGTCCCTCGAGCAACGGCCGGGGGGGAAGGTCGCGTCCCTGAAGTTCTCCCGGAAGGGCAGCCAGCTCGCCGCAGGCCGGGAAGACGGAAGCGTCACCGTCTGGGACCTGGCGGATCGGCGGGTCCGGAGCCACAGGGCCGACCACCCCGGCCCGGCGGATTTCGTGGATTTCGTCGACGGGGACGCCGGCCTGGTGATCCGCGACGGCTCCCGCTCCCTCCGGCTCGAACGGTTGGGCGACGCCTCCATCCGACGGCTCGCCGGGGGGGAATGGGGCGTCGGCGCCATTGCGCGCTCGGCCGACGGGACGATCCTCGCCGCGGACTGCAACCGCCAACGCCTCGCGGTCTGGGACCTGAGGTCCGGCGATCTGCTGGCTTCGTACTCGACGACGAGCGGGCCGATCGGAGCGTTCGCGTTCGCCCCGGACGACCGATCAGTCATCGTGACCTGTTCCGACTCTTGCATGCGTGACCTGCGATTCCGGGAGACCGGCGACCGGCCCGAGGCACTGGCGGGTCATGGGGCGGCGGCGAATGCACTGGCCTTCTCCCGCGGCGACCGCTTCCTGGCCTCGGGGGCGGCCGACGGGACGATCAAGATCTGGGACGGCTCGACCGGCCGCGAGCTGGGCAAGCTGACCGGCCACGACCAGTCGGTGACGAGCCTGGCGTTTCTAACCGACGACGAGCTGGTCAGCGCTGGGCTCGATGGGAAGGTGCTGCGCTGGAAGCTGCGCCGGGTCGAGGGGGATCACGCGGATATCGCGTCGACACCGGGGATGCTCTGCCCTGCCGGAGAGCCGCTCTTCGCGGTCAGCGTCGCGCCGACCTCCAACCCTCCCCTGATCGCCGTGGGCGGCTCTTCGGGGACCATTCGGATCTGGGACCCTGACGGCAGCGAAATGGGCCGCCCGCTGAAGGGGCACTTGGGTCCTGTTCGATCCATCGTGTTCTTCGCCTCGAACATCCTGGCCTCGGCCTCGGAGGACCGAAGGGTGTACGTCTGGGACGTGGCCGACCCGGTCCCGTACCTGAAGACTGACCCGTTCACCGGTTCCATGAGAACGGTGGCCTACTCCGAGGGCCGTCTCCTCGCGGCCAGCGGAGATCCGCGAATCGTGCAGATCTGGGAGCTCCCGGCGCTCAACGAGGGGCCGAAATTGGCGGGACATCCGCTGCCGGTCCGGTCCATCGTCTTCGCCCCGTCCGGCAAGGTCCTCGCGACGGCCTGCGATGACGGCCAGATCCGGCTCTGGGACACCGAGACCGGCATGCGGCTCTACTCACTGAAGGGGCATCAGGGCCCGATCAATGCGTTGGCCTTTTCAGGCGACGGGGCGACGCTCGCCTCGTGCGATGAAGCGGGCCGGATCAATCTCTGGCGTGGGGACCGGCCGAGGTCGCCTGGGCCCCAGGCGAATCCGCCCCGTTAAACCCGCGATGCTGATCCCGGGAAGTCGTCCCGGTGTAACGGCTGATCGAAACCGGCGATCGACCTCACCTGGCGCGCCGGTGCCCCCCGGCGTCAGAAGACGGCTCGTGGGGCGGCGGAAAGGACGTCTCCTCGACGTTCGCGAGGAGGGCGGCGGACGGGCCGCGATGCCCGGTTGCGTTGCGCAGGCTACCGAATCGCTTCCCCTCAGCGCCGAGAGCCGTCGCCGAGCGCATCCTCGCACGCCTCCTCCTCCGGCGCCGAGTCAGACCCTGCAGCGAACGATCCGGGCGGATCAATCCTCTTGACGCAAGGTCGTGTATTTCTCCCCCCGACCCGTCAGCAGCCAGTGAGGATCGGCGTCGGTGAGCTCGATGAACCGGAGGATCGACGAGGCGGGGATGGTGGAGCCGCTCTCGTAGCTGAGCCAGGTACGGAAAGGGATGCCCAGGGCTTCGGCGATGAGGGGACCGCCATTTGCTCCGTAAAGTTCTTCGCGGATCTCTCGGATGCGACGGGCGACACCGTCCTTGAGACCGGCCCAGTCGCATCCCGGAGTTTGCTCGTCCATCGGCGTCAGACCTGTTCGAGGAACTCGGACCGAACCGCACGCTTCAGCTGACTCCATTATGGTGCGTCCGGTGGTAGATTCCAGTGAAGCTCCACCCTCGGGCAGGGAGGTGGGGCCCGCCGCGGATCGAGGTGGCGGGGACAGGCCAGCCGGCAAAACACCCATCGCCCGCCCGGCTTGCGTGGGGCGCCGGAGGCCGTCGGCGAGCCCGGCTCTGACGTTAACGCATTGATCGTCGAGCCTTGCGGCGCAGGGCGTTCGAGCGACCGGGGCCCCTCCGGTGGAAACTCGGAATAAAATTGAGTTGGCGTGACGCGATCTGCCGAAGAATCCGGTTCTAGACTTCGTGAGAGAAAGGCGGCCGAAGAGTAACAGTGCTTCGGAGCCGATAAAGAGGGACTGGGATCTCCTGGCTGTCGAGGTCGGAAAGAGTGCTGCCCACACAAGAGACAATCGACCGGCTCGCGAAGCGAATCGAACGGGCTTTCAGCTTGCGGTGCAGGCCCTGGTATCACGGCTGCTCGACTCCCCGAGTCTGGGCGGCTGCGGCGTCTGTACTCTGGGAGACGAGCGTTCAGAACGGCGAGATCCCCCTGGATCCGGAACTCTATGTCGCCTGCCAGCCGATGAAGCGGAGGGACTCCGACCCGTGGACCTGCCTGGCAAACTCTGCCGCCGGTGAGCGCTACCGCCGCCGGGTCCGCCGGATCATCCACCGGCTTCGGGCCGAGCTGAAGCGCGAGGTGGTGCGCGCCGAGGAACTCCTCCAGCATGGTCACGGAATCGGCAAGGTCCTCACGGGACGAAATCCACGATTCTCCGCCCTCGGGCTCTACATCACGGCGCACCGAGCCGGACGGCTCGATCTGGCGATGGGGCTCCGGGACCGCGTGATCGAGCAGCACCTGAGCTGCCCGCTCTACCGCGCGGCCTGCCGGCCTCTGCTGCCATCGGAAGATTATCCGATGGACGACCGCTCCTGGCCGGCCGAACCCCATGCCGCCCAGCCGCTCCAGGGGCAGTTAGCCCCGATGAATTAATCACCCATGGCCGGTGGACAGCCTCGAAGACAGCGGGGAGGGAATCGTGCTGGCGTCCTCAGCCCCGCAAGTCGTCCCGGGATGAAGAGTTCGTGACAACTCGCCGACTAGATGTTCGGTGTCCGATCCGGTCTACCACACGGCCGATCGTGAGCCGACCAGCAGATTAGGCGGCGTCCCAGGGCTCACGTCCCTGGACGGTCGCCTCCCCTGGTCTTCTCGACCCGAGCGCCGCTCGGGCAACTCGACGGATTTCCCTATCAAGGTCACGCAGTGGTTTATTAACGCCTCAAGGCGGGAGTTGTATCATGCGCGCGCACAGACGGTTTCGCCCGGTCCTCGACTTCCTGCCCACTCGTCTGGCCCCGTCGACGGTGGCCGTCAGCCCGATGGACCCGACATCTGTCGGCACCGGCTCGGGCTCGTCGGCCGTCAGCCCGATGGACCCGACCTCGACCTCCTCGGGCAGCGGCACGACGTATAGCAGCCCAGGCTCATACGTCACGCCGAGTTCGGGCCACGCCTACTGCTGATTGATAGACCCCAGCAGGCACCCTTCCTTACCAGCAAGTGAGCCGGCATCAGATCGGGCTTTGATGAGTCGATCCAAGTAGGACACCAATCGACGCCGACCGCCGCCTGTGGCTGCCATCAGGCGCCCCGTCAGGCCAACACCGCGACGACGCGGACCGGATCGTGACGGCGGTGTCTCAGGATTTCTTAATTAATCCAAGCTTTCAGGAGGTGGACCAATCCGGCCGACCAGGAATCTGTGATGGATCGGGGAATGGCCGAAGGATCCAACCATACATCCTCCCCAGACCTACCATCTTCCCTTGAAACGACCGAAATGCCCGGCTTTTTTGAGATGATAGCATTTCCACGGGGAAGTGACGGGGTTAGAATCGACTTGGTCGGTGGGAGGGTCGGGCCTGGGATCCCGAGAGCGGCGGTCTAGGATCTCACCGGGCCCGGGCGTGGTACCTCTCGCCGAGGCACGGGGAGGTAGCGCCATGACGATGCTGTCAGATCCAGAGCTCTCCGATGATCTGCTGAAGATCCTCACTGATGCCCAGAGGGGGGACCAGACCGCCTGGGAGACCCTGTTCCGGGAGTGCTATCCCAAGGTCCGTCGCGTCGTCCGGCGCAAGCTCGACCGGTCGATGCGTTCGCTCTATGATTCGACCGACTTCGCCAGCGATGTGATGAAGAGCCTCGCCGCGAACCTCGATCACCTAAGCTTCGCGTCGATCCAATCGCTGATCAGCTTCCTCGTCCACGTCGCAGAGCAGAAGGTCATCGACGAATACCGTCGACGCCGGACGCTCAAGCGTGACTTCACGCGCGAGTGCCGGCTCAGTACCGCTGATCCGGATTCCCCCCCCGTCCAGCTCCCCTCGGACGAGCCGACGGCGAGCCAGCTCGCGCAGGCGAACGAGGTGCATGAGCGACTGCTCTCCAGGCAGGATGAAATCGAGCGGACCATCATCGATCTCCGCAGGCAGGGATACTCCAACGGGGATATTTCAGACCTGACCGGCTGGAACATCAGGAAAGTGCAGCGTTTCCTGAAGGATCTGCACGACTCGCTCAACGACACCGGAGTCTGATCATGAGGACGCAGCTGGCCTCAGCTCGCGTCGTCGGCGAGCTCGCCAGGGTAGACCTCGACGTCGAGCGCCTCAGGGAGCGGTGGCAGCGTGGCGAAGAGGTTCCCCTCTCGGAGTTCTGGCGGGAGTGCCATCCCCGGCCGGATGCCGGCCTGCACCAGTCGGAGGCCGTGCACCTCGGTGCCCTGATCAAGGCCGATCTCCGCCGTCGGTTCGAGCGGGGCGAGGCCGCCGGCGTGTCGGAGTACCTCGAGCGGTTCCCCGAACTCGACGCGTTCGGCAGCCGGGTCATCAGCCTGATCTACGAGGAGTTTTGCCTTCGCGAGGAGCGGGGCGAGCACGTCGACGTCTCGGAGTTCTGCGCGCGCTACCCCCGCTGGAAGGACTCGCTCCCCTCGCAACTCAACTGTCATCGGATCTTCAGCCAGGCGGCCGGCCTGGCCCCTCCCCGACCCCGCTATCCCGAGCCCGGCTCCGACTTCGAGGAGTTCCAGCTCCTCTCGGTAATCGGCAAGGGTGGCTCCTCGCGCGTGTATCTCGCGCGGGATCGCTCGCTCGGGGGCAAGCGGGTCGTGCTCAAGATCTCGCTGGATCGGGGCCAGGAGCCGAAGACGCAGGGGGCCCTCGACCACCCCCATATCGTGCCGGTCAATTCGGTCGTCTTCGAGACGGAAACCGAACTGCGCGGCCTGTCGATGCCCTTCCGCCCCGGGCTTCCGCTCGACGAGGTGGTCAAGCGGCTCGGGCCCGATCGTCAGGGCCGGCGAGCCCTTTCCCTCTGGCGGGCGCTCGCCGATGGCCTGGCCGCGGGCGACCTCCCCCTGAGCGACGAGCAGCAGGCAGGGCTCCTGGCGACGGCGCCCGCCGGGGATGGTTGGAAGGGCTTCCCCGTCTCGGGCAGTTTCGCCCAGGGAGCCGCCTGGATCGCGCTGGTCCTGGCCCGGACCCTCGATTACGCCCATCGGATGAAGACGTTCCACCGCGACGTCAAGCCCGGCAACGTCCTCCTGACCCTTCAGCACGGCCCCCAGCTCCTCGACTTCAACCTCGCGGACTCACCCCACTCGGCGAAGCACGCCGAGTCGGCCATGCTCGGAGGCACCCTCCCCTACATGGCGCCCGAGCAGATCGAGGCGTTTCTCGACCCCGATCAGTGGAACAAGGTCGACGCCCGCGCGGACCTCTACTCCCTGGGGCTGTTGCTCCGCGAGCTGCTCACCGGCAAGGCACCCGACCTACCCGACGAGAAGCTGCCTCCGGCGCGGGCCATGCGCGAGCTGCTCGATCGGCGCTCGTGCCTCGACACCGACGTCGGACGGTACAACCCCGAGGTCCCGCCCGCGCTGCGGTCCATCGTGGACCGCTGCCTGAGGTTCGACCCGGAGGCGCGCTACCCCGACGCCCGGTCGCTGGCCGAGGACCTCCAGTGCTTCCTCGACCGTCGGCCGCTGGTCACGGCCGACAACCCGTCCGGCCGCGAACTGGCGAGCAACTGGCTGTACCGCAACCGGCGAGACCTCGGAGTCGCGTCGGTGATCGTGTTGCTGGCCGGCATGGTGGCCTATCCATGGATCCTCGCCTGGTCGAAGGCGGACCCGGCAAATCACCCCCTGATGCACCAGGCGGCGGTATCCGTCCGAGCGGGCCGCGCCCACGAGGCGATCAAGCCGCTGCGCAGTCTCGTCGAGGCTTATCCCGGCCATCCCCTGCCGAGGACCTACCTGGGCATCGTGGAGGCACTGTCGACGGGCTTCGTGGAGAACGACGCTCACCTCGACGTCGATCGGGGGCTCGGCCTGCCGACCGCGGAGCGGGCCCTCCTCGACTGGGGACGCTTCCACCCGGACGTCGTCGGCCAGATCGGCCGTTACGTGGATCGTCAGCGAGACTACCTGAACGGGCTCAAGTCGAAGCACGCCGTCCAGCACGAAGAAGATCGGGCCATCGAGCGCAAGTTCCATGAGACCTGGCTCAGGCTGATCAACCTCGGCCTGAAGCTCGCCCCGAATTCCGCCGAGCTCCGCAACCGACTGCCTTCGATCCACGAGTATTTCGGCGACTACGAGCGGGCCCATCAGCTCCTCACTCAGATCATTGAGCCCCTGCGCGCGAACCTGGCCCCGGAGCAAGCGAGCGAGTTGCTGGAGTGGACCGCCCAGCGAAACCGGGTCGCCGTGCAATGGTCGCGGAAACTGCTCGGCGGCCATCGCCCGGAAGATGCCCGCCGCGCCCTCGAACTGATGCAGCAGGCCTCGAACGATCTCTCCGCCGCGGAGCCGTTCGTCTCCTCGATCGGCAGCCAGCTCGGCGGCCCGCAACGCGGCAACGACCTGGCGCAGCTCGTCTACCGCTACCTGTGGATCGCGACGGAGAGCTGCCTCATGCTCGGGGAGGTCCAGCAGGCGCAGGGGCAGGATTCGGAGGCCGACGCCGCCTTTCGCCGGGCCCACCGCCACTATCGCAATCTCGTCTCCCTCGGAGACGCCTACCTGCCCGAACAGCCGCACGCTGCGCTCGAAGAGCTCAAGTCCCGCGTGCTGAAGGCCATCGGCCGGAAGCCGGCTCAGTCGCACTGAGCGAGCCCCGCGACGGCTGCCGGCCGGACCGCTCAGGTCCCTCGCGAGAAACCCGGCATCATCGCCAGCGTGATCAGGGCGTGCGCCGTCCAGCCCAGGGCGCGAGCGAGGTTCGTCCTGACCAGCCGAACCATCAGGCCCCGATCGCTAGCCCGGGCGAGTCGCTCGTGCAGGGGCACCTGCACGAACGCCGTCGACAGCCAGCAGAGCAGGGTCGCGAACAGGCCGATCCATGGCAACACCCGCCCGGCCGTCGCGGGCGGGTCGATGACGAGCCCGATCGCGGACAGCAGTTCGACCAGCATCGGCGCGAGGACGACCCAGGTCGTCCGCCGCACGTGGATCCGGTGGTACTCCGGGAACGACTCGCTGCCGACCCCGGCGAACAGGGGGTAATGCACCACCTGGACGAACCAGATCAGCCCGGTCATGTACCACGCCGAGGCCGCGCACGCAGCGAGCAGGAGTTGCTGCAATCCCGACTCCTTTCGACTCGCCCTCGGACCTGTCCTAGAGTTGACTCGGATCGGCGGTCGCCGCGAGGGCCTGACTCGCCGGCACGCCGCGGAGGATGACGATGACCGACCTGATCAGCGAGCTGTGGGGCGCCTTGCGCGACGCCGGATTACCCGAGGTCATGCTCTACCTCCCGGATGGCACGGCTTGCCGATGCCACTGGGACGACACCGCCATGGTCGGCGCGCCCCGGGTCGCGCTCCTCGCCGATCAGGACCGGAAGATCGTCCGCATCATGCCCGTCAGCGACTGCAAGGGGATCGGCATCGCCAGCCCGAAGGGGACGGACCCCATGGGTTATCGTCCCACGATCCAGGAGAAGCTGAACCGGGCCTTCGGCCCGGCGGAGCCCGAAGGCGCCACGCCTTGACGCGTACGCGGCGGCCGCTCAACGCGTGGTCGGGCGCGTCGCCGATCGGGGATGGCAGCGGGCGTGGATCTCTCGGAGGCGGCTGAGCTCGACCCGGGTGTAGATCTGGGTCGTCGCGATCGACGCATGCCCGAGCATCTCCTGGACGGCGCGGAGGTCCGCCCCACCGGCCAGGAGGTGAGTGGCGAAGCTGTGGCGAAGCGTGTGCGGACTGACCGACCTCGTCAGTCCCGCGGCCTTCGCGTGCTGCTTGACGATCCGCCAGAGACCGATGCGGGACAGCGGACGTCCGGAGCGGGCCACGAGCAGGGTCGCGGTCTCGGGATGGCGGGCCACCAGGCGCGGCCGATCGGCGGCCAGGTAGCCCCGGATGGCCGCGACGGCGCGGGAGCCCAGGGGGACCCACCGCTCCTTGTCCCCCTTGCCGATGCAACGCGCCAGCCCCTGAGAGAGGTCCAGGTCGCCCGGCCGCAGGCCGACCACCTCCGAGGCGCGGCAGCCGGAGGCGTAGAGGATTTCAAGGGCGACGCGGTCGCGCCTCCCCATGGTCGTATCCGGGCTAGGTGCGTGCAGGAGCCGCTCGACGAGTTCGGGGCTCAGGACCGTGGGGAGCCGGTCCCAAACCTTCGGCGAGACGACCAGCGCCGCGAGATTCTCCTTCAGCTTTCCCTCGAGCACGAGGTAGCGGAAGAACGTCGAGAGGCTCGCGAGGTGACGGACCATGCTGCTCGGAGCCAGCCCCGACCGGGCCAGTTCGTCGGCGTATCCCGCCAGGACCCCGACGGAGAGGCTCGCCAGCGGCCCCGGGGCATGCTCCTTCCGCCACCTCAGGAACCGCATCAGGTCCGAGCGGTAGGCGGCTAGCGTGTGTGGCGAGACGCCGCACTCGGCCATCAGATAATGGAGGAACGGACCGACCGGATCACGACGGGGATCCGGCTTGTACCGGGGGGTTGCCATGAGCGGAACTGCCTGATTCCGGAGCCTGCAGGCCAGCTGCCGGGGACCACCCACGCCGGGCGGCCAGGCATCGACGCAACCTGAACTTACTTCATCGGCTCGGCCGGCCGTGCATCTTCACCGGATCAGCCACTTCGGACCCCGCCCGGCGGACCTGGCGGTCAGCAGACCAGGGCCAGGCGATCGATCAGGTTCTCCTTCTCCGCGAGGGAGCGGAGTTTCTGGAGGGCGCGATCCTGGATCTGACGGACACGCTCCTTGGAGACGTGCAGCGCCTTGCCGACCTGGCTCAGGCTGAGCCGGTCGCGGCCCTGCAGGCCGAACCGCAGGGAGAGGACTTCCTGCTCGCGCGGGCGGAGCGTGCGCATGAGCTTGTCGATCGCCTCGTCGGTGTCCACATCTCCGGTGCGGTCACCCTCGGGGTCGCTCATCGTCTGGAGCAGGTTGAAGCTCGAATCGGCATCGAAGGCGGCATCGAGGGAGACCGTCGGCCGCGTCGCGGTGTGGATGCGATCGATCATCTCGGTCTGGACCGGCTGGGGCGCTGGTCGTCGGTCACGTTGCGCCCTTCCCGCTCGATCCGCTCCAGCTCTTCCTGGCTCTGGGCGAGCTGCCGGAGGTGGCGCGGGGTCAGCCGGACCGGATACGCGCCGGAAGCGACCGCCCGCTGCATCGATTGGCGGATCCACCAGGTGGCGTAAGTCGCGAGCTTCGTCTGGTGGGTCATGTCGAAACGATCGATGGCCTCGAGCAGCCCGCAGAACCCTTCCTGCAGCAGGTCCGAGTACGGGATCCCCCGGTCGCGGAACCGCTTCGCGACGTGGGCGACCAGCCGCAGGTTCGCCAGGGCCAGCTTCGACCTCAGTTCCGAGTACTTCCGGTACACGGCACCCAGCCGGGCGCCCTTCGGCCCGTCGCTGGAGTACGCCGCCGAGATGAAGCTGGCCAGCACCTGGGGATCGTCCGAACCCGCGGGGACCTCGACGCCCTCGATGCTCGCCAGGGCCTGGGCGAGTTTCGCCTTGCAGTCGGCGAGTTCCTGCAGAAGCGACCTCTCCTGCTTCGAGCTCAGCACCTCGATCACGGAGCTATCCAGGTCGGCGTAGCTGTCTCTCATCGGATCCAGTCGCTTGGGACGCATCGCAGTTCCTTTCATGGTGGAACACACCGGGGTGCGTGAATTTAAAGGCCACCCAATCGAGTCAAGCCGATGACCGATCGATCAGATCTCTCGGAGCCGAGATCCTGGATACCGGACTGGGCGGACGTCGGGGCCAGCTGGCGAGCGAACTCGGCCAGGTGAGCCATGCGGTCCCCATACGCGGTGTAGAGGAGCCGCGACCGGAGCGATTCATCGAGCGCCTGCCCACCAACGATCACGGCGGTGTTCACCGCCGTGGCCGTCTCGTAGAACGCCGAATACTCGCGAAGAAACCGGTCCTGATCGCGGAGGTAGTTGATGGAAAGGACGGCGAGCTTGGGCCGATACTGGAGGGTGGCATTCGCGAG
Source organism: Isosphaeraceae bacterium (assembly GCA_046349995.1). Classification (GTDB taxonomy): domain Bacteria; phylum Planctomycetota; class Planctomycetia; order Isosphaerales; family Isosphaeraceae; genus Aquisphaera. Next base: position 20,207 of record JAXMBE010000042.1, read on the forward strand.
CGAGCGGAGCGGCAGGTTCACCCCCAGATTCCGCACCTCCCAGCCAAGCTCTCGGAGGACGAGTTCAGACAGCAGGCTCGACAGGACATAGGGATCGCCCTCTGTGACGGCCCCGAGGGCCAGCGGCCCCGTGATCACCCGCTCCTTGGAGACGCGCTCGAGGATCTCCGTGATCGCGGCCGCGACCACATGGGACGCCTGGTGCTCCTGATAGATGTCGAGCGAGCCGACCATCCAGCCGTGGCCGATCCGGGCCATGACCGGGCGGATCAGCTGATCAGTCAGGACGACGGCACCAGGACCGGACGCATACACCGAGTGGATGAATAGCTTCGCCTGCTGGACGTGCCCGTCCCGCAGGAGCTGGTAGAGCCGATCGCAGGTGGCCTCCTCGATCGAGCACAGCTCGCCGCCGGAGACCCCGCCGAGCCGGGTGATGCCGCGGACGTCCAGTCCCATCTCGCGTGCCACGCGGACCGCCTCGGAGCGGGGGATCAGCCGGTGCTTCCCGGCCGTCCGGATCGCGTGGATCATCCCGGAATCGACCCAGCGCTTCACCGTGGACACGCTCAGCCCAAGGGCTTCGGCCACCGTCTGCGTCTTCAGGTAATCCTCAGCAGCCATGAACGGTTTCTCACGCTCGAAGAACGGTTTGAACGAGTTCATTCTAGAGTGAAATCCGGTCTTCGGGTAGATCCTTCTATGAAAATCGCCAGAAAACCGCGACAAACCGGGTCATCACGCTTGCATGTCTGGGTCGGGACATCGCGACCACCCATGTTGCTGGACGATTTGATCGATTTTTCTTTCGCGCAATGATCGAATTTTCCGATGCAAACTCGCTCAACGCCTTGATCCCGCTCCGACTTGGATGGGCCACCGGGATCTGTTAGGTTGACACCACGGTCCCGAGGTGCGGGAAGGAGTCGGCGGATGCAACGCCCGCCGGATGGTCCGGCTTCCCGGCGTCGCCGCGGTCGGGCCGGGGAGATGAGCCGGTGTCGAGCGGAGTGCACGATCATCGCGGCAAGCTGGCCGAGCTGCTCAGGCGGGACTCGCTGCGTCTGGGCTCCTTCACGCTCGCGAGCGGGAGGAAGTCGCACTATTACATCGACGGCCGGAAGGTCACACTCTCCGGGGAAGGGGCACCGCTGATCGCCGAGGGCATCCTCGATCTGATCCGCGAGGAGCCCGAGATCGCGGCCGTGGGCGGGTTGACCATGGGCGCGGATCCCATCGTCGGCGGCGTCCTCGCGCTGGCCGGACTTCGCGGACGATCGTCGCTTCGCGGCTTCCTGGTGAGGAAACAGGCGAAGGCCCACGGCACAGGTAGCCTCGTGGAGGGGCCGCTCGAGCCGGGATCGAGCGTGCTGATCGTCGACGACGTGGCGACCACGGGCGGGTCTTCCCTTCAGGCCGCCGACGCGGTCGAGGCGATGGGATGCACCGTAGCGCGGGTGATCGTCGTACTCGACCGGCTGGAAGGCGCGGCGGCCGCCTTCGCCGCCCGGGGTATCCGCTTCGACTCGCTGCTGACGATTCGCGACCTGGGCGTGGAGCCGCTGCGCACCGAGCCAGGTGATTGAGCCGCCGTGTAGGGTGCGCCCCGGCGGGATGCCTGCTGTTCAGGGATGGTCGGCGATGGAAACGAGCCTGCATCGGGCGCTGAAGGACCGGTATGGAGAGGGCCTGCCGGGACGGTCCGAGGTGACGCTCGACGGCTTCCGGATCGACGCAATCGACGAGGCCGGGGTGCTGATCGAGGTCCAGTCCGGCCCGCTAGCCCCCCTGCGGGCCAAGCTGAAGCGGCTGCTGCCTCGACATCGCGTGCGGGTGGTGAAGCCGGTGGCCCTCGATCGTCGCGTCGTGCGCCGGACCCGACGCGACGGGCCCGATCTCTCGGCGCGGCGGAGCCCCTGGCGGGGCGAGTTGATCGACGCCTTCGAGCACCTGGTCGGCCTGGCGACGCTCTTCCCGGCCCCCCGTCTCGAGGTCGAGATCCTGGGAGTCTCCGTCGAGGAGATCCGGATCCCCCGGCGGCGCTGGCCGGGATACCATGTCGTCGATCGTCGCCTCGCCCGCCTACGCTCGCGACACCTCCTGTGCGACGCGTGCGATCTCTGGCAGATCATCCCTCAGGCCGACTGGGATGAGCCGTTCACGACGGCCGAGATCGCCTCGCGGACCGGACGGCCGCTCTGGCTGGCCCAGCGCGTCGCTTACTGCCTCCGCCTGACGGGGGCGGCGCGCGTGGTCGGGAAGCGGGGCAATCACCTGGTCTACGTCAGGAACGAGGTCAACGAAGGATCCGTTCCCGGGGACAGGGTGAGCGCGGACGTCACTCCTCCGCGGCGACTGGCGCGTGAAGCCGCACCGACATGAATGTCTTATAAATGGCACAGGGCGGCAAATTCGCCGATGCTGTTGGCCGAGTCCTGCCGCCCATGCCGTGCGAACCGAGGGAGACCAGGCTGGCTGGCTCCGAAGAGTCAGATCTCAAGGTCCGTCGGTCCGAAGGGACTGCCGCTGCCGCCGCTCGCGCTGACCTGGCTGTTGACGTACCCGCCTTTTCGACCACCGTACAGGAGCATGAGGTTCAGCCGCGCGCGATCCCAGAGGCGCGATTCCTGGAGGTCGATCTGGTCGCGGACGACCGCCCGACCTGGCCCTTCGGCTCGGGAAACCGATGTAGGGTTCATGAGTGAGATCGCTTCAAGAAATGATGAACTTGAGAACCCGATTCCAGGGAACTGGAGGAACATGCCGTCACCTCCCAGACCCTCCGGTGTGATGACTCGCGGATCGATAAACTGGGCTCAGTGTTCCCCGCTGGCGGTGAGTACGCAGCCACAACGGGTTTGGGCGATCTCCCCGGGAATCTCGCCCGAGAGGAGCGGATGTTGATGGGCCTTGGACTGCAATTCCTCGCGGAAGATCGGGACGCTGGGCGGTGCTTCGAAGCCGAGCCTAACCTGATTGCCCCGAATGGAAACGACCGTTACGCGGATGCTATCGCCGATGATGATCTGTTCGTCGACCTTTCGGCTCAGTACCAACATGACGAAACCTCCTTGCCGGGTCAAAGCACGGAATAGTCCATCTCCGACTCATCGTCTTGGAACTCGCGAGCCAGTGAACAGGTCATGTGCCCGTTTCGACCTGCAGGCAACCGGACGCGGGAAGACCAGGCATGTCCAGGGTTCCGGGATGATCCATCTCAGTCTCGAGTACGGGACGGTACATGAAGGCTGGGGACACCAGGAGGCCAGGAGATGCATCGCTTCGAGGTCGATCCGGCACGGAGCAGATCCGTCGGCACCCAACAAAAAAAGCCCTCTGCAGGCGACCGCCTGTACAGGGCTGTCTTAGCCGGTCGAGGCCGTCCCGTCTTGAGACAGTCTCGTCATTGGCAGAGGATACCGGAGCGCCCCACCCGCGTCAATCTCCTTTGCTCGAATTCTCGCCATTTTTTCCCTGATCCAGGCCCGCGCTTGTGCCTGCCCTTCCCGGGCCCTACAATCTCCGGCATTCCCCTGAAAGCCCTCGCGCGGCGCCTCATGCCCGGTCCTGGGCGGCCGATCGACCGCCGTTGCGAGACGATCGTCGGGACCCCGTAGGCGGCCGCGGCCCGCCGCACGACAATGTCCATCCCGGGCGATGCCCTCGCCGTCCGGAGGAGGCCATGGATCAGTTTGTCTCGATCTCCCGGTTCCGGGAACTCCAGGCCTACGCGGGCTGGGACCCGGACGACGCCCGTCGGCTCGGCGGCTGCGCTGCCCTGCTGGCGCCGGCGTTCCCGGGAATCGTCGACGATTTCTACGATCGGATCGACCGGCACCCCGAGCTCCGGAGGGTGCTGACCGGCGAGGCAGCGCAGCGGGAGCGGCTCAGGCGGAGCCTGCTCCTCTGGCTCGAGGACCTGACCCGCGGCCGCTACGACGATTCCTACGTCGCTCGGCGCTGGGAAGTCGGACTCCGGCATGCCGAGCTCGGCCTGGAGCCCGTGTACTACACCGCGGCCATGTCCCGCATCCGCGGCCAGCTCCTGGACCGGCTCCGGCACGCCTGGCCGGGCAGCTCAGAGGAGCTGACGGCGACGTCCCGCGCGCTCAACATCATCCTCGACCTGGACCTGGCGATCGTCGGCGACGCGTACCAGCGCGCCAGTTTGGCGCGAGTGCAGCGTTTTGAGCGCCTCGCGACCCTCGGCCAGGTCGCCAGGGGGGTCGAGCATGAGCTGCGGAACCCGCTGAACGTGATCCAGACGTCCGTCTACTACCTCCGCCAGGCCGCCGGGCTCTCGCGCGAGAAGCAGGAGGAGCACCTCAGGCGGATCGAGCGGCACGTCGAGGCTGCGGACCGCGTCGTCTCCGAGCTCTACGACTTCGCGCGCATGCCCGCGCCGCAGCCGCGCCCGTTCCGCGTCCGGGCCGCCCTGGCCGCTGTCCTGGCGAGGACCTCGCCGCCGGGCAACGTGGAGCTGACAACCGCCGGCCTGGACGACCTGCCCAGGGCCTTCGCCGACGAGTCCCAGATCCGCAACGTCTTCAGCAACCTGATCCGCAACGCGTGCGACGCGATGCCCGAGGGCGGCCCGCTGGCGATCTCCGGCGAGGCCCGCGAGGGCTTCCTGGAGATCTCCTTCACCGATCGCGGGGCGGGCATCCCGCCGGAGCGCCTGGACGCGATCATGGAGCCCTTCTTCACGACCAAACCGCGCGGGCTGGGCCTGGGCCTTGCCATCTCGCGGCTGATCCTCGAGAAGTGCCGTGGGAACCTCGAGGTCCGCAGCGAGCTCGGCCGCGGCAGCACGTTCGTCGTCCGCCTGCCCGCCGCCGACCTCCCCCGGCCCGACTCCCCTCAGAACTGATCGGAGCTTACGACCTCGCCGCCGGCGCGGGTCGAGAGGAAGCTGAAGATCCGCGGATCCACCGTCTCCTTGATGAACCGGACCGAGCCGTCGCTGAACAGGAAATTGGCCCCCCCCGGATGGAGGCTCCAGAAATCGTCCGCGCCGGCGCCCTTGTAGTTCGGGACGTCCACCCAGGCCTGGTCGGGCGACGGGCCGGTGTGGGCCAGGACCATCACGTTCGCCGGCTCGCAGTCCCGGATCGGCCAGCGCGGATTGGTGCAGAGGCCGATGCCGGGGATGGCCCCCACCCAGGTCGCCTCGGCCACGTTCGGCGACCGCTCGCCGACCATGAGGGTCTGGCTCAGGCCATCCCGGATGTCGCGCTGGCCGATCGAGCTGTTGCGGTAGAACAGCCCATTGTTGTTCGCCGCGGAGTTGCCCGGGTCGTACTGCCCGGCCGAGCCGACGTAATGCGCCGGCGAGAGGTCGGCGACGATCGGCCGGCCGCCGCCAGGATCGCCGTCAGGGTACAGCACCAGCCCCTCCGGCCCCCCCGACGCGCTCGGGCAGAGGTAGACGGCGAGCCTGCCGGTCCGCACGGTCAGGGAACCGGTTGCGGCGATCGGGAGGCTGAAGTTGGCGGCTGCGAAAAGCGCCCGCTGCTCGAGCTGCTCCAGGATCATCGTGCCCCAGCCCCAGCCGGGGCCGGTCTCGGGACTCTGCGGCTTCCCGTCGCTCGTCCTCGAGACGTATCCCGGAGGGAAAGCGTCCAGGGCCGAGTGATAGTTGTGCATCGCCAGGCCGATTTGCTTCAAGTTATTCGTGCAGGATGCACGGCGGGCCGCCTCGCGTGCCGACTGCACCGCCGGCAGGAGGAGCGCCACCAGTACCCCGATGATCGCGATCACCACCAGCAGCTCGATCAACGTGAATGCCCTTCGGGAGCGGAGACGGTCGTCGAACCTCATCGCAGTCTCTCCATGGTCGCCAACCCGTGCCAGGATAACCCACCGTGCGTGAGTCAGGCAGGGAGCCGCCGCCCCCCGGGCCCCTGGCGGTCCATGTCCCCCACCTCGCTCCCTGCCTCCTCGCAACAGCGGGCTTCCCCGTATAATGAACGCGTGACTCGTAGGGTCGGGAGGGGTGGCGGATGAATGACACCGAGGTCGAGACGGACCTGGAACGGATGCTCCAACGGCACTTCGGCCTGGAGCACTTCCGCCCCGGGCAGCGGGAGGTGATCGAGCGGGTCCTGGACGGCCGGGACGTCCTCTGCGTGATGCCGACGGGAGGGGGCAAGAGCCTCTGCTACCAGCTCCCGGCCCTGCTCCTCCCGGGCGTCACGCTTGTGGTCAGCCCGCTGATCGCGCTGATGAAGGACCAGGTCGACGCGCTGTGCGTGCGCGGCCTGCCGGCGACTCTGATCAACAGCACGCTCGACCCCGCCGAGCAGCGGTCGCGGCTGCTGGAGGTCGAGTCCGGCCGCCACCGCCTGCTGTACGTCGCGCCCGAGCGGTTCCGCAGCCCGCGCTTCCTGGCGCTCATGGCGCGGATCCGGCCGAGCCTGATGGCCGTTGACGAGGCGCACTGCATCAGCGAGTGGGGCCACGACTTCCGGCCCGACTACGCGCGGCTGGGATTCGCCCGCCGCCAGCTCGGCTCGCCCCCGTGCATCGCCCTGACGGCGACGGCCACCGACGCAGTCCGCCGCGACATCGCCGCCCAGCTCGACCTCCGCGACCCCGAGCTGTTCATCACGGGCTTCGACCGGCCCAACCTCCGCTACGCCGTGGCCGAGGCGGGGCGCGACGAGGTCAAGCTCCAGGAGCTGGCCCGGGCCCTGGAGCAGAACCCCGGGCCGGCGATCGTCTACGCCTCCAGCCGGGCCCGCTGCGAGGCCGTCGCCGGCTTCCTCGGGCGGGAGCTCCGCCGCGACGCCGTGGTGTATCACGCCGGCCTGCCTCGCGAGCAGCGATCCGAGGCGCAGGAACGCTTCATGAGCGGCGCCGCCGAGATCGTCGTCGCCACCAACGCCTTCGGCATGGGCGTGGACAAGGCCGACAGCCGCTCGGTGATCCACTTCACCCTGCCCGGGACGCTCGAGGCCTACTACCAGGAGGCCGGCCGCGCGGGGCGTGACGGCGGCACCGCGAGCTGCCTGCTGCTCTACTCGCACTCCGACCGCTTCCTCCAGGAGATGTTCATCGAGAACGAGTACCCGCCCCGGGGCTGGGTCCTGCACATCTACGAATTCCTCCGCAGGCAGGAGCAGGACCCGATCGAGATGACGCACGCCGACATCCGCGCGGCCTCCGACTTCGACATCAGCGAGTCGGCGGTCGGCTCGGTGCTCACCATCCTCGACGCCGCGGGCGCGATCGAGAAGTTCCTGCCCCGGGAGAACCAGGCCATCGTCCGGATCAACCTCGAGCCCGACGAGTCGGGCTCGGCGCCGAGCCTGATCGACCGGGTCAGCCCGCAGGCCCATGTCCAGCAGGCCGTGCTCCGGGGGATCGAGGGCCTCGCCCGCGGCCGGCCGGGCGAGCCGGTCTACTTCCACCCGGACGAGCTGGCCGCCGCGCTGGGGCTGGACCGGGCCGCGCTCAACCGGGCGATCCGGTCGCTGGCGTCGGAGCTGCCGATCGACTACGTCCCGCCGTTCCGCGGGACCGCGATCCGCGTGGTCGATCGCTCGCGCCCCGGCCGAGACCTCAAGATCGACTTCACCGCGCTGGATTCGCGGAAGCAGCACGAGTATCGGAAGCTGGAGCGGATGATCGAGTACGCCAGGTGCAGGCAGTGCCGGCGGTCGTACATCCTGGGCTACTTCGGCGAGCGGCCCGGTGAGGCAGCCTCGTGCGGCGGCTGCGACAACTGCCAGCGAGGGGGGCGGGCCCTGGGAGCGGCCGATCCGCCCGAAGGGCGCCCCATTCTGCCGATCGACACCCCGCCGGGCCGCGAGCTGATCCTCAAGATCCTCTCCGGGGTCGCCCGGACGAAGGGGAAGTTCGGCAAGCTGGCCGTCGCCCAGATGCTTTCCGGCTCGAGCTCCGAGCGGATGTCCCGCTGGCGGCTCGACCAGCTCAGCACGTTCGGCATCCTGAAGCAGGGCGGATTCACCCGCCAGGAGATCGGCGACATCATCGACGCCCTGACGCGAGCGGGCCTCGTCGAGGCCCAGGAGGTCGATCGCTTCAAGCCGGTGATCTCGCTCAGCGAGGCCGGGTGGGGATGGCTCAGGAGCCCGGAGCCACCCGCGCTCTTCCTTGATCTTCCGGAGGACCTGCTCCGGAGGATCCGCTCGGCCCCGGCGGATCAACTCCCTCCGGCCGGACCGCAGCAGGCTCCGGCCGAGGCCGACGCCGATCCCGAATCAGAGCGCCTCAGGCAGCGGCTGAAGGGGCTGCGGTCGGAATGGGCCCGGGAGCTGAAGCAGCCGGCGTACTGCATCTTCTCGAACGAGACCCTCGAGGCCCTGGTCCGACAGCGTCCGTCGAGCCCGCTCGAACTCGCCGGCATCAAGGGGCTGGGCAAGGCCCGCATCGAGCGACACGGCGGGGCCCTTCTCCGGGCGATCCAGCAATCGGGGCACGACGCGGAGATCGCCGCGGTCCCCCCCATCGAACCGCCCCCTCCGACGCAGCCGGTCTCCTCCGCGCAGGCGGTCGGCGGCACCGCCGGTCGTGTCAGCACGGAGGAATGGACCTATCGGTTGATCGAGCGGGGTTTCTCGATCTCCGATGCCGCCGCGATCCGGAGCATCGAGCCGGCAATCATCGTCCGCCATCTCTGCTGGATGGTCCGGCGCGGGCGGTCCGTAAACCTGGGAGATCTGCTGCCGGCGGATGTCCTCTCGAGCTGGAACGCGCTGCTTCCCGCCGGAGAGACGACGGCCCCGACCGAGCCCCCGGAGTCGGTCGCTCTCTGGCCGCTCTTCCTCGAGTGCCGCTCCGTGAAGTCATGAACCAGGCGGCGCCCCGCCCGTAATCGGACCAGCCGCTCATTCCGTGAGCCCGAGGAGCCGACGGACCCGCGACAGCCGCTCCCGATCGTCCTCGCCGTCGAACCTGGCCCGCATGAGTGGTCCGAGAGTTCCACCCTCGCGGGTCTCGATGAACAGGGCGCGAAGCTTCGCAGAGGGCTCGACCTCGCGGACCAGGGCCAGGGCCTGGTCGACGTCGCCGATCGCGACCCGGCCCAGGATCTTGCGCTGGGCCTCGCGGTCGATCTCGAGGCTGCGGGACTCCATCGTGAATCCGTCCGGGAACGACCGATTGCCGCGGAATCGCCAGCGGACCTCGGACCCGCCGTGGATCGAGCCGTTGCTCGCGACGACCTCACCGGGGAGCCTCAGCGAGAAGGCGAACTTCGGATCGCCGGTCATCCCCAGCGGATGGTTGTAGAGCCCGACCATCCTCAGGAACGGCCGGGAAAGTCGGGCCTCGACCTCGGGCCGTCGCTGATCCCAGTAGCGCGACCAGGCCTTCGTGAACGGCGCCTCCGAGCGGACGTCGAGGAGTGCCCGAAGCTCGGGCTCGCTCAGCCGGCCGCCGTCCTTCTGCCGGAAGCCGAGGACGATCCTGTGGCGGAGGAAACGCTCCAGGCGCGTGCCGCGCTCCGGGTCCTGGACGAGCTTCCCTGAGGGATCCAGCAGGTCGAGGCCGAATCCCCGGCCGAGCCCGGCGAGCCGGATCGCGAGTTCCTCCTCGGGTCGGTGCGCCGCCGACTGCTCGAACCAGACCTCGGCCGCCTGCTCCAGGAACTTGCGCCCGTCCTCGTGGACGTAACGGAGGATCCCGTCGACGTCGTATTGCGTGCCATAGACATTCCTGATCCCACCGCTGAGGATCGGCAGCGCGACGTCCAGCAACTCGGCCCTCGCCGCGAGGAAGCCGTCCCGCGTGACGATGTTGGTCAGCGTCTCTCGCCAGCGATGCTCGACGACGAACGCGTAGTCGATTCGCTCGTAGGATCGATCGAGTCGTCCGATCGCCTGCTCCGGGCCGAGCGAGACGGTGTTGCGGAAATGCTCGGGGATCTCGGCCGGGCTGCGGAACGTGCCGCCGGCGGTGAAGTACTTCCGCTCCCGGTTGCCGGCGGCCTCGTCGGCAAACGCGGGCGGCGCGGCGGCCGGCGCGACCCGTCCCCATCGCGACCTCCACCGAGCTTCCGCCGCCTCGGCGGGCAGCATTTCCCCGTCCGGCTGCCAGATGGTCCGTTCGCAGGAGCCGTCGTCGAGGATCTTCGTCTCGACCTGGAACATGGGGGGTTCTCCGCAACCGCCCAGCGTGCAGGCGAGAACGACGTAGAAGACGCTCCTCCGGCTGTCGGGACTCATCGGGTTCCCCCCGGATCGATCCAATCCGATCACTCGCCAGGATCGATCCCGTTGGTTTCATCCTCCTGAACGCACAAGATTCCCTATTCCTCCGAGGCGGCGGCTGAAATCGTTTCGAATGGGCTTCATCCGGACATCGGCTTCATCACATAAACCTCTATTTCAATTTATCTTGCATCAAGGGGCCGGAACAAAATGCGGTAATCGCCTTGAGTTTGCTTTGCCGTGTGCATATCTCTTAGATCGATGCAGGTGCCGCGGAGCTCCGACCGGGGGCCCTGAACGGGACCGAGATCGTCGGACAGGTCCATTAGTACTCACCAAGAAAGGGTTTCCGTTTCGATGCGTTGAAGTCCCTTCTTCCCACCGACCTGCGAGTGAATTCCGAGAACCAGCGTGATCGTGGCTCACCATGGCGATCACGCCGACAAGCATCGAACCCTGGCCTCCCACGCCAGGGATCGATTCAAAGAGAATGAGCGCGCTACCCCGGGTGGTAAGGCCGGGGTATCGAGGGGCTTTTCTCGATCCCGATCGCCCTGCGGGGCCACCTTGACCAAGAGGCACCGCGAGTAAGCTTTCGGGAACTACGCCGTACTCAGTATGTGCAGCCCTTCAGTTATTCACGAATCCACGTGCCCACCGATGCGGCCGCTATGCATCTACACATTCACGTTCGTATCCCTGAACGCGAACAGTCAATCGATCGATGCATCATGGGTGGGTATAACTGTTTCCGTTGCATTTGTGCGTCTCCTAAGCCGGGGATAAGCTGACCGAAAGGGATCGAAACGAATGGGCCGGCCGGGGTAGAAGGACCACGTAAACCCTGGCATTCCTTGAGGAGCGCCCAAAAGTGTACTTGCTTTGTCGCAAAGGCTCAGTTACATTCTAGGACGTTTCTGATTCTGGAGGTTCCCTTCGCACTCTTCTCGGGCCGCATTGCGTGCGAAGATCGTTCCGGATCTTTTCGAGGAGCAGGCGACGGGATCGGGGGGAGGGAGTCGTGGCAGGCGTTCGACACTCTGACACCCCCGGCGGCCGCTGCCGCGATCAGCGGCAGGAAGGTTTCTCGCTCCTGTCCGGCCAATTGCGGTCCCTGCGGGAGAGCGATGCGACCGGAGGGTTCCAGTCCTCTTCGAATGCCCGGAACGGATCCCTCGGAGGACACGGTCGGCCGCCTGTTCCCGCTCCTTTAGGTGCCTCGGCCTCGCCGCAGCTTCGTGACGCTGTCGACGAATCGATCGGATTTCCAGAGCCTAGCAACTCCGGTGTGGCGACCATCCTACGACGGAGAGTTTCCGGGAGAGAACCATCATGGATCACAGCATGACGACATCACGGCGATTCTGGGGTGACCGCCGGGCGAGGGCGGGATCGCTTCGGCACCGGAGATCCAATCGATTCCGGCTCAAGCCGGGGCTGAGCGAGCTCGAGGAACGCCAGCTGCTCTCCACGTTCGTGGTCAAGAGCATCGCCGACGACAATTCCCAGGGCACGCTGCGCTGGGCCGTGGCCAGTGCGAACACGAATCCCGGTGCCGACACCATCAGCTTCGACAGCAGCTTCAGCTCGGCGAAGACGATCAAGCTGCTGCAGGGCCAGCTCACCCTCACCGACACCACCGGCGCCACGACGATCACCGGGCCGGGATCCACGAAACTGACCGTCAGCGGCAACAACCTCGGACGCGTCTTCGAGGTACGAACCGGCGTCACCGCGATCATCTCCGGACTCAAGGTCACCGAGGGGCTCGAGCTGAACGGCGGCGGGATCCTGTCCCGCGGCAACCTCACGCTCAATTCCGTCGCAATCACGCAGAACGCCGTGGCGGACACCCTCGCGAAGGGCGGCGGCATCGCCCAGTTCGCCGGGAACCTGACCATCACCGACTCGACCATCACCGCGAACGAGGCGGAGGGCGGCACCGGACCCAAGCAGGGAGGGTTCGGAGGCGGCCTCTTCGCCGACGATTCCGCGATCGTGAATCTGACCAATTGCACGATCAGCGCCAACATCGCCTCGAGCTCCGGCGGCGGCATCAGCAACAGCGTGTCCGATGGTCAGTTCCACTTCGGCGCGACGATCAACCTCAGCAAGAGCAGCATCAGCGCCAATACGGCAACCATCGGCGGCGGCATCAGGAACTTCTTCGGGACACTCAACCTGACGGATACGACCGTCGATGGCAACAACGCGATCGTACCCGCCGCCGGCGTGGCGACTGCATCCGGCGCCGGCGTGCAGAACGACTACGGGACGGCCACGCTGACCCGGGCCGTCATCACCGGGAACAAGTCGGCGGGCGACGGCGGCGGCCTGGTCAACACCTCAACGATGACGGCCGTCGACAGCAAGATCCAGAACAACACGGCCGCCAAACTGGGCGGCGGGATCTCGAACTTCCTCCGGCTGACCCTCACAAACAGTACGGTCAGCGGCAACAAGGCCACCTCCGGCGGCGGTCTGTACTCGATCGGCGTTGATCATGTGAACCAGGGCAGCTTCAGCAACAACTCCGCGACCTCGAACGGTGGCGGCATGTACCTCGGCGGTGAGGCGACGCTGCAGGGCGTGACGGTCAGCGGCAACACCTCCACCAGGGGGGCCGCGATCCACACGTTCGGAGACAGCAACACGACGATTTCCGGATCCACGATCAGCGGGAATACCGCGGTCAACGGCGGGATCTTCGTGGCCTCCGGAGTCATGACGATCGAGCGGAGCACCATCAGCGGCAACAAGGCGAGCAAGAACGGCGCCGGGCTCTATGCCGGCTCGTGGGTCACCCCCGGTCCCGCCGGCAGGCTCTACGTGGGCACCATCAACCTCACCGCATCCACCATCAGCGGCAACGCCGCCACGGAGAATGGCGGCGGCGTCTACGTGAGGACGGGCTCCACCGGCCCCTTCGTCGCAACGGCCGCCCTGAACATGACGAATGTCACGATCGCCGGGAACAGGGCGGCGAGCGGCGGCGGGATGTTCCTGAGGGATACCGACCTGAACGAGCCCCTCGGCACCACCTTCCTCACTCAGGTCACCGTCAGCGGCAACCAGGCGCCCAATGGTGGCGGCCTCGTCATGATTGGCCCGTCGACCCTGACCAACACCGTCGTCGCCAAGCAGCTCCAGGGCACCGACATCGTCCACAATGGCCCGCGGGACATCTCGGCCAACTTCTGCCTGATCGGCGACGGCAGCGGAGGCGTGGTCGGAATCGGCAACATCCTCGGGACGGTGAAGGTCCCCATCGACCCGCAGCTGAAGCCGCTGGGCAACTACGGCGGGCCCACCCAGACCATGGCACTGCTGCCGGGCAGTCCGCTCATCGATGCGGCCGAGTCGCCGGGTGATGTGCCCTTCGATCAGCGCGGGGTGGAGCGGCCCCAGGGAGCCTTCTACGACATCGGTGCCGTGGAGAGTCGCGGCTTCGAGATCACGCCCGATTTCGGGAGCACTCCCCAGAGCACGTTGCCCAATGAAGCCTTCGACAACCTCCTGACCGTGACGGTCACGTCGCTCGACGGCGACGCGTCCGCCGAGGGCCAGTTCGTCACGTTTACCGCGCCTTCCAGCGGGCCGAGTGCCACCCTCTCCGCGACGTCCGTCAAGGTCGTGAAGGGCAAGGCCTCCGTGAAGGCGACGGCGAATGGGCTCCTGGGCAGCTACACGGTCACGGCCTCCCTGGGCAACTCCAGCGCGACGTTCGTGCTCTCGAACGTCGAGCTCAAGGTCTCTCCGCTGGTCCTCCCCGATGCGACGGCCGGTTCCTCCTACAAGGAGACGATCACGGCCAAAGGCATGAATGGAGGCCCGTACACCTTCACCGTGACGACGGGGCAACTTCCGGAAGGCTTCACGCTGACCCCCGCGGGAGTCCTGAGCGGGAAGAGCAACCTCGCCAAGTCCTACAACTTCTCGGTGACCGTGCAGGCGGGGGGAGGGCTGTCCAAGGTCATCCCCTACAGGCTGAATGTCAACGCGGCGCCGGCCAGCAAGCTGGTGATCCTCAAGCAGCCTTCGGCCACCGCCGTCGCGGGTGCGACGTTCGCGTCGCAGCCCATCGTGGCGGTTCAGGACAGCTTCGGCAACAACATCCCCGGCGACGGGACCTGGACGATCACCGCCGACAGCACGGGATCGGCCGAACTGCAAGGCACCACGACTCTCGTGCTCACGGGGGGTGTCGCCACCTTCAGCGGGCTGTCCTACACCAAGGCCGAGAAGTTCACGATCAAGTTCACGACCAACGCCGGCCGCTTCACCGTCACCTCCGATTCGATCGTCGTCAGTCCCGGCGCAACCACGAAGCTTGCGATCACGAAGTTCCCGGCGACGGTTACCGCCGGGGCCTCCAAGAGCTTCACCGTCACCGCGACGGACGACTACGGCAACGTCAAGACCGACTTCGTCGGGACGGTCAGCTTCTCCAGCAGCGACCCGCAGGCGGTCCTGCCCGCCGCCGCGGCACTCAACAAGGGCACCGGCAATTTCAAGGCCACCCTGAAGACGGCCGGTACGCAGTCGCTCACCGTCACCGACGGGAAGATCGTCACGAGCCAGACCGGGATCACGGTGAATCCCGCCACGCTCAAGAGTTTCATCGTGACGGGGCCGTCGAGCGCGGTGACGTCCGGATCGCCGTTCGCGATCCTGGTGAGGGCCGTCGACAGCTACAGCAACACCATCGTGGATTACACCGGCACGGTGCGGTTCTCCACGACCGACAAGAACGCCGGCATTTCTCTCCCCGCGAACTACAAGTTCACGACCGGTGACAAGGGCTCCAAGAGCTTCCAGGTCACGCTCATCACGCAGGGGAGCCAGGGTGTCACCGCGACCGACACGAGCCGTTCAACCGTCAAGGGCACCGCGACGGTCACCGTGAACGCACCGGCCGCGGCCGCGTCGCTCCTGAGCAACGGAGGCGGTGACGGGTCGGAGTCGGACCTCGGCGTGATCGACGAGTTCCTCGCCGCGAATCGACCAGCACGACCAAGACGTCTTCCAAGAAGATGCTGATCAGCTCGGTCGTCCTCAATTCCGCTGAAGGCCGGGCGCCGGCTCGTTCCTGGCCTGAGCACGGCTCAGGATTCGCGAAGTCTAACCTTGTCGAGCTCCCGGGAGGCCGATGCCTCCCGGGGCTCTTTCTTTGGAGTGGGGAGCGGCCGCCGCCGAGCCAGCGGGACGGCGGAAACCGGAGCCGCCCTGCTCTCCCTGGGCATTGCGGTCTGCATCTGGAGGGCGACGAGACGGGCTCGCGAGGCGGGCCCGAGCCCGGTTCTCACTTGCCCCACCCCTTCCGACCGATCATACTTCCGATAGACGGGATCCCACCTTTCGCCCGTCTCGACGCGCCAGCGCCGAAGGTCTTTTCTCGAAGGATCTTGCCATGGCGGAACAATCGGACCGACGCCGCTTCCTCGGTGCCACGATGCTGGGCACGGCGGGCGCGGGGGCCTTCATCAGCCTGGAGGAGAAGTCGCTGCAGGCGGCCCTCGACCAGAAGGGCACGGCCGCTCCCCCGAGCCGGCCCGCGTACCAGGGGGAGACGCTCCCCTGCGGACGCATCGGCAGCCTCTCGATCAGCCGGCTGATGATGGGGGGGAACCTGATCGGCGGGTACGCCCACAGCCGCGACCTGCTCTACGTCTCGCGGCTGCTCCGCGAGTACAACACCGAGAGCAAGATCTTTGAGACGTTCGAACTCGCCGAACAGGCCGGCGTGAACATGATCCAGGTCTCGCCCGGCTCGGTCGACTTCGTGGTCCGCTACCGCAAGCAACGGGGCGGCAAGCTCCAGATGATGGTCTGCGTGGACGTCGACCAGGCCGACGTGCCCAAGATCAAGGCCCAGATCCGCGAGCTGATCGACAAGGGGGCCGAGACCCTCTACACCCACGGCGAGCGGACCGACCGGCAGATCATGGCGGGGAATTACGAGGCGGTCGGCCGGACGGTCGAGCTGATCAAGGCGGCCGGCGTCCCCGGCGGAATCGGCAGCCACTCGCTGGAGACCCCGATCGCCAGCGAGAAGCACGGCCTGAATCCCGACTACTACGTCAAGACCTTCCACCCGGACAATTACTGGTCCGCCACCCCCGCCGACAGCCGCGAGGAGTGGTGCTGGTACAACGGCTCCAGCCCGGACCACAACAAGTACCACGACAACATCTTCGACCTCCATCCCGACAAGACCGCGGCCTTCATGGCGAAGGTTGCGAAGCCCTGGGTGGCTTTCAAGGTGATGGCCGCCGGCTCGATCCCCGCGCAGATCGGCATCAACCATGCCTTCCAGAACGGTGCCGATTTCGTCATCGCCGGGATGTTCGACTTCCAGCTCGCCGCCGACGTGGAGATCACCGTCAAGGCCCTCAAGCGGACGAAGCTTCGCACGCGTCCCTGGTGCGCCTGAGTCAGTCTGACAGAGCCCCGATCCGATGCCCGGTCGGATGGTCGAGAAGCCCAGGCTCACTGGAAGCCTGGGCTTCGCGGCCGTTTTCCGGTAATCTGACTGGAGATCAGCCTCTTCGAACAGCGGCGGGGAGTCGAGGTAATGGACGCGGCGAGCCTGGCCTTCGTGCTCGGTTGGGGAGGCGGCGCGCTTGGTCTCATCGGCGGTCTCGCGGGAACCTGGGCCAGCCTCAACAGGACTCGTTCCGCCTCGGAACGACGGATCGTCAGTCGCTGGGCTTTGGGCTTCTGGGCCGGCATCGGCGCCTTCCTCCTGTTGCTGTTCTGGCTCCCGGTCGGGGCGAGGTGGCTGCCATGGATTGCCTACCCGCCGGTGCTGATAGGGGCGATCAGGCGTTGCAATGAAGACGTGATGCGAGTCCGCCTGGCCGAGACCGGCCGCCCCACCTGAGGGGATGCCGCCGCGATCCGGCCCGCTGAGATGTGTTGCCGTCCCCTTGGTCTTCATTCCGGAGGCCAGTCCGCTGAGCCGGGCAAGCGGGCTCTGGACTCGGTTCTTGAGACATTCCCTGGCCTGAGTCTTTTCGTCGAAGGGTCCCAGCCTTGGCCGACAATCATTCGTTCGACATCGTCAGCGAGGTGAACCAGGCCGAGATGCACAACGCGGTGGTGCAGGCCCAGCACGAGGTCTCCGTCCGCTACGACTTCAAGGGGACGAAGGCGTCGATCGAATTCAACAAGAAGGAGAACACCGTCACGCTGCTGGCCGACCACAAGGGCCAGCTCGAGACGGTTCTCCAGATGCTCAAGGAGAAGATGGCCAAGCGCGGCGTTCCGGCCAACTCGCTGATCCGGGGCAAGCTCGAGGAGGCGTCGCACGACTCGGTCCGTGAGACATTGGAGCTCCACACCGGCGTGGACACCGACGACGCCCGGAAGATCGTCAAGGACATCAAGCAGCTCAAGGTGAAGGTCCAGGCCCAGATCATGGACGACAAGGTCCGCGTGACCGGCAAGAAGATCGACGAGCTCCAGCAGGTGATCGCCTTCCTGAAGGAGAACGGCCCGTCCTATCCCCTCCAGTTCGTCAACTTCTCCTGACCGGAACCATGCGGTCCGCTGGCAAGGTCGCCCGGCCGCCGTCAGTTCCTCGGCTTCAGAGTCCCGTGTCGGCCGCCGATCTTATGGTGACCTGACTGGACAAGGACGGGGCTGCCGCGCCCACCCGACGGCGCCCGGAGACGAGGAGGCGAGACGATGGGATTCCTGAACGGACGCATCACCTTCACGCGGTATCGGGTCGACGGCCCATCCCCCCTCCCCTTCGACGACGAGATCCTCGCGAAGGTCAACGAGCATGCGATCGGCCGCCACGGCGCGGCCGAGTCGACCGACGGCGTGAGCGTCGGCTGGGCGGGCGGCGGCCACGTCCTCGACGTCTCGTTCGACCTGGGTAAAAACGTCGTGAACGACGCCCTCCACCTGTCGATGCGGGTGGACGCCGACAAGATCCCGAGCGCCCTGTTGAAGGCCTACACGCAGATCGAGCTCGACGCCCGAGCGCAGATGAACCCGAGCGGCCGGCCCACGAAGGTCCAGCGCCAGGAGGCGAAGGAAGCCGCCCGGATCCGCGCCGAGGCCGAGGCGGCCGACGGGCGGTTCCGCAGGCTCAATCACTACCCCCTGCTCTGGGACGGCCAGGCCGGCATGCTCTACGCCGGTACCACCAGCACGACGGTCCTGGAGCGGCTCCAGTCGCTCTTCCGCGAGTCCTTCGACCGCACCCTGGAGCCCGTGACCGCCGGCAACCTGGCGGTCAGCCTCACCGGCCCCGACGGCGAGGACCGGCTGGCACAGGGGGGCCTCAGCCTCTTCGGCGGCGCCGAGGAGGAGCTCGCCACCGTGGCCTGGGCCGAGAACGCCCCGAACATGCTCGACCACCTCGGCAATGAGTTCCTGGTCTGGCTCTGGCACACCCTCCAGAACGTCAGCGACACGATCCCGCTGGCCGACGGCTCCGAAGTGGCCGTCATGCTCGCCAAGACGCTGACGCTCGACTGCCCGAGGGGAGAGACGGGCCGCGACAGCCTCACCGACGACGCCCCGACGCGACTGCCCGAAGCCTTTCGCGCCCTCCAGTCGGGCAAGCTGCCCAGGAAGGCGGGGCTGATCCTCGTCCGCCACGGGGCCCAGTACGAGCTCACCCTCCAGGCCGAGACCCTGGCCGTCTCGGGGGCGGCGCTGCCCAAGCCCGAGGACCTGGGCCTCTCCGACCACGACATCCGCTCCGCCCGGATCGACGGCCTCCGCCACCTGAGCGAGACCCTCGACCTCCTCTTCGACGCCTACCGCCGACGCCGCACGGGCAAGAGCTGGGCGGCCGAGGTCGGCCGGATCAAGCACTGGCTGAACGCGGCCTGAGCGGATCTCGTTACGCCGTAAGCTCGGCTCAAACGCCTCGCCCGGCGGCGGCCGGGCCGTCCTGACTCGCAGGATCGAGCCCCGTGCCAGACTGCCGCGCGATCGAGGTCATCGTCCACAACGAACGTGCCGGGATCCGGCTCGCGGGGACCCTCGGCCTGCCGGGCGAAGACGGTCCCTACCCCGCTCTCCTGCTGATCCCGGGTTCGGGCAAGCAGGATCGGGACGAGACGGTCTCTGGCCACCGGCCGTTCCGCGTCTGGGCGGATCACCTGATCGGCCGCGGCCTGGCCGTCCTGCGACTCGATGATCGCGGCGTCGGCCTCTCTGGGGGTGACAAGGACCAGGCCACCCACGCCGAACTGCTCGAGGATCTCGGCGCCGCGCTCGACTTCCTGACCGCCCGCGACGACATCGATCCCAGGCGGCTCGGGGTGCTCGGCCATAGCGAGGGGGCGATCCTGGTGGCCGGCCTGGCGGCGACGGATTCACGGGTCTCGCTCGCCGTGCTGCTGGCGGGACCGGGGCTCGCGGGCGACCAGGTTGTCCTCCGCCAGGCTGAGACGCTCTCGCGAGCCGGCGGGGCCTCGGAGGAGGAGATCGCTCACGAGCGCCGGATGAACACGCAGGCGTTCCAGCTGGCCCGGAGCGACGACGAGGCGACTGCGATTCGCCCACGAGTCGTTGAGACGATCCGCCGCCACCTCGGGTCGTGGCCCGGTGGCCTGGAGATCGGCGCGGACGAGCAGGAGGCCCAGGCGGAGGTGATGGCGGATGTCGTCCTCGCCCCGGCCTTCCGATCCCTGCTCCGCGCGGACCCGTCCTCCGCTCTGCGGCAGCTCCGCTGTCCTGTCCTGGCGCTGAACGGGCAGCGCGACCTCCAGGTCGAACCGGAGACCAACCTGGACGCCATCCGCCGGGCTCTCGACGCTCACCGACACCCCTTCACGATCGTCGAGCTGGTTCCGGGCGTGAACCACCTGTTCCAGGAGTGCGCCACCGGGAGGATCGAGGAATACGAGTCCATTGTCGAGGACGTCTCATCGAGGGTACTGTCATTGGTCGCCGACTGGATCGCCGGGTGCTGGGGACTCGCGTGAGCCGCCCAGTCCCGACGGCGGTTCATCCCGGGCGCTCGTTAGAGATCCCAGCCATGGCCGATCGAGCCACGCCCAACCTGCCGAGCCGGGATCTGCCGGCGACCTCACAGTTCTACCGTCGCCTGGGTTTCGAGGAATCCTTCCGCGACGACGGCTGGATGGTCCTCCGTCGCGGGGATATTCAGCTCGAATTTTACCCGTTCGCCGGGCTCGACCCGTACCAGAACCACTCCGGCTGCTGCCTGCGGGTCGACGATGTCGACGCCCTGCACGCGGCCTTCTCCCGGGCCGGATTGCCGACCGACAACCGGTCGATACCCCGGATCACCTCCCCCGCCGATCAACCGTGGGGCTTCCGCTTCTTCGCGGTCGTCGACGCCGACGGCAACCTGCTTCGCTGCCTGTCGCCGCTGCCGAAGTGAGGCCAAGCCGGCGGACGTGTGCGGATGACGGTCCGGAAGCATGAGCGAGGGTCAGAGGGCAGTTCCGGGTGGATCTGCTGCCGCTCACGCTTCCGGCTCTGATGGCCGCGATTCGGGTTAGAACTGGACAATGACGTCGCACGCCAGGGTGAGCTCGCCGGAGCGCGTGCCGTCGTTGTAGGGCCTGGTGAACTGAGCCCAGTCGTACCGGATCTCGGGCCGGATCCAGAGACAGGGGCGGGGCTTGATGATCAGCCCGTAGGTCATCTCGTAGTGATTGTCCGGGGCCGGGAAGACGAAGCCGTTGGGGTCCGCAAAGACCTCGTGTCGCGCCACGGCGGTCACGTTCGGGGCCACCTCGTAGAGCAGCCAGTGGGCGCCGCCGTAGTAGCTGATCCGGCCGACGCCGCCCCCCCGGCCGTAGCCCAGCACGTTCCCCTCGGTGATGAAGAACACCTCCATCGCCTGGGTTAAACGCTGCTTCTCACCCCATTTGTGGGTGAAGACGCTCGAGTGGTAGACCAGGGTGCTGCGGTTGTACAGCGGGTTGCGTTTGCCTTGCAGGCCGGGAACGAAGTAGGCCCCGACCGGGAGCGTCGGAGTCTGCTGCGGATTCGTCGACGGGAAGAAGGGCAACTGGTTCGGGCCGACCAGGGTGAAGGACGCGAAGGTGTTCCGGCCGTTGGACGAGTTCCAGTTGACCCCGCCCAGGTAGCTGTAGTGGTAGTTCTGGTTGAACCAGCGGTCGGTGCCGTTGACGGCGGCGTTGGTGATCGTCAGGCGGTCGCCGAGCTGGAGGTTTGTCAGGGCCCCAAGGAAGGTGAACGGCGTGAACTCGGTGAGGTAGGGGATCGAGAGGAGCGGCCGCTTGACGGCCTGGATGCTCTCGAAGCCGGCCGGCGAGTAGAAGCGACCACCCCGTACGACGAACTCAACCTTCTCCGCGAGCGGGAGGTGTAGGTCCCCGTAGATCTGCGGAAAATCGACCCCGGCGAAGCCCAGGGGCGTGAACGCCCCGTCGAAGAGCCCGAACGACTTGGTGATCATCCAGTCGTTGCCGAACAGCGTGTCGAATCGAAATCCGGCGTTCAGCTCGCTTCCCGATTCGAGCGGGTTCTCCAGGATGAGGTAGTACTGGTTTCCCTGCCAGGCGTTGGCGAGCCGATTCGGGAAGACCGTCACGGTGCTCCCGTTGCGCGGGGAGATTCCCGGAGTTCCGGTGTAGCTGTTCTGGATCCAGCCGTAGACCGAGACCGGCGAGTCCTCCAGGCCGAGCGCCCGGGATAGCACCTTCGTGACCTCAGCCTCGCGCTGACGCTGCTCGCCGGTGGGCGTCGTCTCGGCGGCCTGGGGAACGTCGATGCCGCCCCCACCCGAAGCGGCCGCAACCGAGCCTGCCGCGCCCGATCCCGGGCCCCCCGGTGAAGCGGCGGCAGCGGGCCCCGCCGGGACGATCGTCTGGGCCCTCGCCGGCGCGAAGCCTGGCCGGATTCCGGCCACCATGACGATGGCCGGAATGCCCCACATCCAGGCAGGAACGCACCCTGCCCTGAGCCGGTCGTGATTCATCCCCAGCTTCCGGAATGCGGACGTGCCCACGCTCCCGATTCGGGCGAGCGACGGAGAGAACACTCTAGTTTTCGGTTACGGCCGGCAAGTTCCTGAATCGGGCTCGGATCCGACCCGCAATCACGCGGCGGCAGGAAAATCGAACCGACGAACAGCCTGCCTTGTATGCACGCCTGTCACTTCTCTGTGCACTTACCCGGGATGGAGCGGCCGTCCATGAATCCGACGGTTGACGTAATTCTTGACATAATCTTGATTTGCCACACAAACGCGGGAGTACCACAATTCGGTATATGGCTTGCGATTTCGCGGGCATTGCGAAGAACCGGCGAGAGAGCGAGGCGGCCGCCGGATCGATCTCCAGAGTCAACCAACGAGTTCAGGAGTTCCGGCATGTCTGATCTGTCGGCGGGGCACGACGCTTTGAGCGCACGCATCGAGAGGCTCGAGGCATCGAATCGGTCTCTGACCGTGGCCGTTCGCCGGTTTCGGCTGGGCGGCCTGGTGGGCGCGGCGACGCTCGCCATCCTCTTCCTGACGGGCGCGGTCACGATCCCCCAGACCCTGGAAGCGAGGAACTTCATCCTCCGTGATGAATCGGGCAAGATGCGCGCGGCCCTGGCGATCCGGCCGGACGGCACGCCCGGCCTGGCCCTCTATGAGAAGGACGGTCGCGTCCGCCTCTCCCTCGACCTGGGTACCGACGGCCCGGCCGTGAACCTGATGGACGGGATCGGAAAGCCGCAGGCCGCCCTCGCCATGCGCAAGGACGGCACGCCCGGGCTCGGCCTATTCGACTCGTCCGGCCAGGTCCGCGTCTCTCTGGACATCCACCGAGGAGGCTTGCCGGCGGTGAATCTCTACGGAGACCAGGGGCTGCTCCGCGCCGCGCTGGCTGTTCGTCCGGACAATAGCCCGGGCCTGGGCCTCTTCGGCGCGGACGGTGATTTCGGAGCCTCGTTCGAGATCCCTGGGGCCGGCCCCTCGCTGCGAAGACGGCAGGACGAGGGCGTGCACTAATCTCGCCGACGTGCGCCGCTGCCGCCGGAGAGGATCGCCGGGCCCGATCGTTCGGCCCGGCGATCATCGGATCAGGTCTTACCCGCTCATCTCACTGGTTCGGCAGCCAGGGCTTGTGCATGAAGACATTACGCCCGGTGCCGAACTCGCGGTAATAAGCGGGGGCCACGGCTCGCTGGGTCGCCCTGACAGGCTGGCTCGGTACCGTCCTGACAAGCGGCGTATAGACCGTGGCCGGCTGGTAAACCGTTCCCGCCGCGACGGGTGCCGGTACGGTCGCGAAGGCCGGCGGGGGGTAGATCACGCCGGCCGGGGCCGGGGGAACCGCGGTGACCGCCGGCGGGGCATAGCCTCTCCAGGCCGTCCCCGGCGCATACCCCTGCCAGACGCTGCCTGGCGGGTACACCCTCCAGGCCTCACCGGACACATAACCTTCCGGCCCGTAAACCGCGCCCGGCTGCGCCGGGACCTGAGCATGGACGCTCGGGGCGAGGAAACTCAGGGTGCCGATGGTCGATGCGATGACGAGGGAGAGGATCGTCGTTCGCATGATTGCGAGCTCCTTTCGAATCCAACGAGTGAATTCTGAGTAGTTCTTGACGCCGGGATCGGTCGTAGCCTCATCGGGTGATTTGTGGGAAGTTCCGTCCATCCTACCTTACGAACGAAGATCAGCCCCGGCCCATTATTCGCGTTTTTTTCTTCGTTTGCCCCGTTCCATTTCAGAGACCGGGAGTTGCAGCCAGTGCTCTTTCTGTGACGGGCAAGTCCCTCAGCGCTGGCTCTCGGTATGTCCCGCCTGGGTCGCCGAGCGGTCCTCGGTCCGGTCCTTCTCGTACCTCATGGCGATCGGCTTGATCATCTTGAGGTGCTCCTCAATCTTGGGCAGGGCTTTCGCGGCCAGTGCCTTCATGTCGGGATCCTGGCCCCGTTCAGCCTCGGCCTTGAACATCGCGACCGCGTCCATGTGGAGGATCAACTGCGCCTTGGCGTAGCACTTGTCGAATTCCGGGCCGGTCAGCCCGGCGAGGCTTTCGGCGCAGAACTGGGCACGGGCGTCGATTGCCTGTGGGATGGACAGCCGCTTCTGCGAGGCCAGGGTCATGAGTTCCTGGTTCATTCGGGTATGATCTTCGATCATCTGCTGACTGAACTTCCTGAGCTCGGGATGAGTGGCGCGCTGAAGTCCGATCTGGCTGATATTCACCTCGGCAAGGCCGCCGCTGGCGGCCGCGGCTGCGAAGAGTACATCGGGAACGGGGTTCTGCCCCGGGGCTAGCCGGGCGCCCTGCGTTTGGGTTCGCGTCTCGGTGGTCTGAGTGGTGGTGATCTGCGCGAAGGCCGCTGACGTCAGGAAGGCGGCCGCGACGGCGGCCAGGCTCGCGATTCGACTCATGTTGACACTCCTGGAAGCTCGGGTGGGGCCACGGGCGGATTCGAGTACGAGGGCCCTGCCCCCGCAGCGTGGGCACTTGGCTGGAGAGGAATACTCACCGCCGCACCGCCGGAGCACGACCCGAACAGCAGGTCAGCAAAGCCTGCGCCGGCTGGCCGCAGTCGGCCATGTCCGAAATCCTTTCCTGGCTTCATGAAAGAACAAGAACGCAAGCGTCGTCGGGTACTCCCAGGCGATCGCCCCGACAGTTGATCGAGGCATCTGTTGATCTGTTCGAAGCTGTCGGATGAGGGCGTCATGCGGGATGCGCAGGTGGAGGGAGTTTCTGGCCGAACTCGCGCGGCGGGATTGAGGAAAGTCCGTATAATCATTAGAACTCGAACATCGGGCATCCTTTGCCGGGATCCCGAAGGCCGGTCCCCTCTCGTCCGGAGCGTGTCTCGGGCGGCGCGGGACCGCAGGGTTCATGATCACGGAGAGTTGCGTGATGCGCCGGAGCGTCCAGGCTGTTTCGTTCGCAGTGGCGGTGGCTCTCGCCGGGCTCGGCGGAGGCACCCCATCGGTTCAGGCTCAGGCCCAGCCGGCACGCCCCGCCGCGCCCGCGACCAGCGCCCCCGGCCGCGCCCCGGCGCTCCCCGGCGCGGGCGACGTCCTGGCGACGGTCTCCGAGGGGAACGTCACCGAGAAGATCACCAAGGGCGAGCTGATCAACTTCCTGAGCCGCTACCCGATCCCCGCCAGCGAGAACCGGGAGCAGGTCTATCGCGACGCCGTCGACTCGCTGGTGAACACGAAGCTCTTGACCCTGTTCGTGAACCGGCAGAAGATCGCCGTCCCGCCCGGCAAGGTCGAGGAGGAGATCTCCCGACTCGAGACTCAGCTCAAGACCGACGGCCAGGATCTGAGCACCGCCCTGTCCGACAACAACATGAGGATCGAGGACATCAAGAAGGAGCTCGAGGACCGCATCCGCTGGTCCGAGTACGTCAAGGCCAAGGCCACCGACGCCGAGCTGCGCCGCTACTTCGCCGCCAACCGCGACCTGTTCAACAACACCCAGGTCCGGGCGAGCCACATCCTGCTCCGGGTGGCGCCCGACGCCGCGGCGGCCGAGAAGGAGAAGGTGAAGCAGAAGCTCCAGCAGATCAAGGCCGACCTCGACGCCAACAAGGTGACCTTCTCCGAGGCCGCGAACAAGTACTCCGAGGACCCCGCCAACGCCGGCGGAGCGGGGGCGACCTGGACTACTTCACACTCAGCAGCGGCTTCATCCCCGAGTTCACCGACGTCGCCTTCAAGCTGAGCAAGGGCAAGATCTCGGACGTCGTCGAGACCCCCTACGGCTACCACCTGATCCAGGTCACCGACCGCAAGGACGGTCGTCCCGTCGATTTCGAGCAGAACAAGCCCCTGGTCCTGAACGTGTACGCGGGCGAGCTCCAGAAGAACCTGCTGACCGAGGAGCGGAAGCGGGCCAAGATCGAGATCAAGCCGATGCCCAGGGACCTCTTCCCCAGCGCCCCGCCCGCGAACCCCGCGACGACGAAGCCCGGCGCCTGAGCACTGCCTCTGGGGGACAGCCCGACCCTGAACAAGATCATGCCGGATACCCGGGACATCGACCTCCCGGGCATCCGGCGTTTCTGTTGCGCCATCCCAGGAGTTCCGTTATCAGGGGCGCAGAAGCCAACGCTCGGTCGTCCAGCTTGCTGAACCCGCAATGCATCGTCGTTATCAGCCTCTCACAAGTCCTCCCGATTCGCTTCGTTTCACGCATGGGGCTACGGTTTTGTCAGGGCATCCAAAGCCAAATGGACCGCTCGGCTTCGAGGAACATCCAGCCCGAAGCTCAGCCAGCGTTCCCGACTCGCAGGCCCTCGTCTCGAGTCATCTTGACTTTCGCGGCTGCCTCGTCTTTTGTAATGACGCCGTCCGCTGGAGAGAGATCAAGCCCTTTATTCTGCTCATACTCGAGCGGGTTCGCGACCTTCGTAAACACCGCCGAATTGCCTGACTTCCCGACGAATGAAGGGTTGAGAATAGCCATGTAGAGGTCGGGCAGACTTTTGATCTTCCCCTTGTAGGTCATGAGATACTTCTTCACAAAGTCGAGCTGAGTCTCGGCATCCATCTGCAGAAGTGAGAACTGAGATGTACCGAGACCCTCAGAAGTGAGCGACACAAACTGGATCAGGCCAATCGCGCAACTGGACTCGTTGACCTTGTCAGGGGCGAACGAGCCTCCCGATTCGAAGTACATTGCGGCCATCAGGTCCGACGGGTCGGCCTCGAGGTCGTTCGCGATCTGTATGACCTTGGCCTTGAACTCGGCGGTCACAATGTTTCCCCAGGCGATACCAGCGCCCGGATGAGGGCCCGAAGCTGGGGTTCCGTCTGACTTGAACTTGGCAGATCGTCCGGGCTTGAAGTCCCCCGAAGAATTTAGCTCGTTGAGCTTCTTGATCGCCCTGCCACCCGGATCAACCCGGCTGTCCGTGGCCAGCGAGTTCATCGACTGAAACTTCAGGATGGCGGCCTCGGTAATGGGCCCCGTCTTCCCGTCGATCTTCAGAGGTGCGTTGGCAGTCCCACCCTTTTCATTGGGCACGTGGTTTAGAAGGTACTGAATGATGCGGACGTCGTTGCACTTGTTCTTCCCGCCTTTGCCTACGGACTGCGTGATCAAGAGGTCGGCGCGTGCCGACTCTCCCAGGCATGAGATGAGGCAGAGCAGCGTGACGAACCTGGTAACGAAAGCGAGATGGGAGCGTGCGTAAAGCACCGTAATCATCACACAGGCTCCTTAAAATATGCGAATCCAAGGAGGTGGCAAACTTTCCCTCGGGTTCCTGCTTGCTCTGAAAGGCTAAGGACCGTAAACCGGATGCTGCGCCCCGACATTGCAGGGACTTTCGCAACACTTACTCAAGGAGTGACTACTCGTTCAACCGAATTATGGACAAGCCGGGTAGGGATTGATTCCTGGAGCAAAGCGCAAAGCGTTCATCGGGAGATACAAAGACTTCAGGAGTCTCAACAGCTGCGGCAGGACCGATAGTGAAAGACTTTTCTACGATTCCAGTACTGAGATTACGGATCCGCAGTACGTCGTGTTTCAGATCCTGGGATTTAGTTTCGACCCCCTCGTTCTCAATCGAGACCAAGCGAGTACCTTTAGAGATGAACTGTATGGGGTGAAATTTGGCGCCATAGCCTTTGAATTGCGGATCAAGTTCGAGTGTGCGAAGTAGATCGCCAGTCTCAGTGTTGAGGAGTAACACTCGGGGGTAAACGTTGGGTCTCTTGTGATCCGCGAGGACTCCCTTCTGAGTGTCAGGTCCAAACGCGAATGGCATAACATGGATGCTTTGAGTTTTGGCCCATTTGGCCTTGAATTGTTCCAAATCAATCAAAGCAACGTGCTGTAGACCACCATCGGTTGTCACCACTGAAAGCAACTTCCCATCTGGAGACTGCACAAACTCGGTTTGCGAAGTGAACACCGACTCAGCCGGGAATGCTCCTCCGAGTGAATTTGCATCTATATTCCAGACGTGTATCCCTGTAGCAATATGAACAAAGACACGCGTTCCATCTGTGTACCAAGCATTGGGGAATTCGACAAAGGGAGTTTGCTTTGCAATTACGGCTTTCCCAGAATCAATATCATATACGGTAAGCGACACTGACGACACTTCGTCCTTCTTGGATAGCTCGATCACATGCTTCCCGTCTTCCATCATTTTCCACGAGTAGTATGCTTGGGCTTCTTGTTTGAACTCGCGAATCACCTGCGACGACGGAAGATCATAAATTCTTATCTTGCGCGCATTCATTGGGTAGACACAAACCCTTCTAAAATCTTTGGAGCAGAAGAACGAGCTTAACGGACCTCCGGATGATAAGAGGAGGCCATCTTGCGGGTTCGGAATTGAAAGAACGAAAGGTTCGAGGACGATCTCTGCTTGCCCCGTTAGCCAGCCAGGTGGCTGCCATGTCAACGAGTTTTCGGTCATCCCAGGCGACGCTGTTAGTGGACATGCGAGGCCTTGGGGAATGGGCAACAGGCGCGATCCAGCGAAGCGATAGAACAGGTTAACGAAGCTATTCGGCGCCACGTTATCGGAATTCCATCGGATCTCGGTAGGTTGGCCTCGCGACAGCACGGCGTTCCGGGCCGGTGACAGCAGTTTTACGGCGACCCCGCTTCGGGGATCAACGAAAGAGCGATCCGGTGGAGCATATGAGACGGAGAAGGACTGCAGCCCTGCACCTCCGTCCTTAAACGCAAATCGGACAACATTCGGCCCCGCCCTCAACGCTTGCTTGATCCCCTGTGGACCAGCCAGAACGAGCCTCTTGAACTCGGTCGGCGGCGCAGCTGGAACCTCGAAGCGAGTCCCGTTAATGTCCAGCGAAGCGGAGGTCGCATTTGAATCTGCCATGGGGCCAATCACACCGAGCTCAAGGATCGGGTCCTGAAACCCTTCGATCAGGTCGAATCGGAATCCGACTACGTCGCCGCCCGCGATTCTCCACACGTAGCCCTGATCGGCCTTGGCTCCCAGTCGACTTGTGGAGACAGGTTCCAGTCCAGGCGTGACCTTGAGGCCGTCGTCGTTGGTGACCAGCGTTCCAGACCTCACACTTGCGGCCAGCTTGACACGATCTTGTGCGGTAGCCGAATTCGTGAGAACTGCAAGCGCCAATGCAGCGACGACCCTTGTATATTTGAACATGATGCTTGCTCCCTTTTGAACGATCATTGTTAAGAGCCTATCTCAGTAGGCTCTAACTTGCCATGTATTCCGACCTCGAATCCGCCTACTGGGATAGGCTCTAAGGAAAAACGACATGCATGCTACGTAGCGATGTTGAGACAACACAGGATGGCTATGGCAAGCGTGCAGAAAAAACCTTTCGCAACTCGCTATCGACTTCTCTGAGTGAAGGCCAGGTATGTCGATGCCGAAATCTTACACGGCCCTCGAGAGTGCAGTGAACAATATCAAATTCAAACTTGTCAAATCTGACCTCCTTCTCGTTCCCGAAGACAACCCATCTCAGTTTTTCCTCGATCGTGCGAGCGGCAGCTGTCTGCTTCAGGTCGATGATCGGCAGCCCACCGTTCCAGGAAATGTCCTCCTTCTTCAGGCCGATCTTCTCGAAAAATGTCTCCGTGATCCTTCCTTCCTTCAGTTCTTTGATACTCTGCTGGAAATTGCCTCGGACGAGCAGATCATGCAAGCGGCCTGTGCTCTTCTCCTTGAGCGATTCGAGCTTATCTTCGAGAAGAGTCAATCTTTGGGCTGCAAAGTTCTCCACGCGGTTCTTGAGTCGTGCGTCCCGACCTCCTGGAAGGGTCATGCGGATCGCAAACGCCGCGTGGTGTTTTCGTGCTGGCAAGTCGCGCTCCGGCGCTGACTCCGTGAAACCGGGCGGCTTGGGTATCAGGTCGAGGGGAAAATCAGTGAGAAGCGTCGGCTTGACGTCATATGTGTACTCGACCAGTAAACTGTTTAAGGTGCATCCGGCGCTCTTCCATTCCTTGCCGCCATCCAGGTAGGCGGATTGCTTCTGGTCCATCAGGCTCGACAGAATTTCGATGGCGACAAGCTCGGCCTCCTCGGTTCCCAGAAGCTTAAGCCATGAGAGAATGTCTTCGTATTCGAGCATGACATACTGGTGGCACTCTTTGAGTGTTGGCTCTGTCATCGATCCGTCTGTAATATACATTTTGAACACATAATCAGCGATTGTCTCCAAGCTGGCCCAATCGACGAAACGCTCGGACGCGAAGTAGACGATGTCGTCGGGATGTTCTTTGAGATACGCGTCGCGAGCCTCCTGGTAGTGGCTTTCCTTGGTAATGGAGAGGAGTCCTGGCGACGCAGCCTCGAGCGGGTCTCCTTCTGGTCCCTTCCTGCCCCCACCGTTCTCCTTGGCGGCGTCTTCGCTGTTGTCGGCGGATGTGTTTCCGTCTTTCGGTTGCGCAAGATCATCGTCCTTGATCGTAAATCTCCCCGAGTATCGAAGCGCTGGTGCGAACTCATGACAATAATATGTAGAGCCTGTCAGGCAGTTGACCGTGAAGATACCTCGCGTGGTGTAATCATAGGCAATAACTGGTCGGTCGAGGCCGAGCATCCCGAAGATGGGAGAGGCGTCGATACCCACTGCGTCTACTGCCTTCTTGCATTCTTCGTTGACTTGCCGCACATTGTCCTCGACTATCTTCGTGGCCTCGCGACCGGCCTGGCCGGCAATCTGATTCGCGGCTCGGCCCAAGTTCAGCCACTCGTTGACTACTTGAGCACCGGACTCAACCGGGACTGTGATTCCAACCTGGGCGAGATCCTTGATGAACTGACCTGCGAACTCTGCCGGGCCTGGATTGTAAGGCGCCGGCCTGTTACTTAGCTTGGAGATCAAGACGTACATATTATTGTGAAATGTGAGTACATCGTCGTCCAGCTTCCTTAGCAAGTCGTTGGTTCTTTGCTGCATCTCAATTTGCTTTTTCTGATTCTCAGCAACTATTTCAAGCTGAGTTCTGACATCTTGAAGATCGTTGTGAAGGACATCCATCTTCGAGGCGAGCGCGGTGAAGCCTTCGCTTATAACCCCTTTCAAATCGTCGAATTTTGCTTGCAGGTCTCTGAATCCATTCAAGAGCGTTTGTCTTGTTTCTGCCATCTCCTGTCTGATGGTCGCAATGACATCGTCTTGTTTCTTGTTAAGCTCTGCGACGGCTTGCCTGATTGCTTCTCGATCCTTCTTGTGCTGATCAAGAATGATGATTATACTGGCGTCCCCGAACTCCGAGTACACCTCAAAGAATACCCACGCATATCGATCTGCCTTCGTCTCTATCATCAAGGGTGGCCATACTTCCCGCTGGTCGCGGGCTCCGAGATCGGAAAAGAGACGCCCAAAGGAGCTCACTATTTGAGTCGCCCTGTCTTTCTTCCTTTTTCGGCTCTCTTGCTTGTCCAGCATCCTGTCGAACTCGGCAAGTCGCAATTGTTCCAGTGCCTTCGATAAGTCTTTCGCCTGCTTCCGGAGTAGCTTGATCTGTGGCGCTAATGGAAAGAGCATCACAAAGTTGTCGTACTCTTGAAGGAGCTGATCGAAGTCTCGTTCGTTCTTAGCGAACTGCTTGTAAGAGGCAGCTTGCCTCAGTTCCTGATCGATCCGGCTCAGACGGTTAAATAACTTGGCCTGCACCTTGAGCGCGAAGATTTCGCACTGTGGGGCCTCGGGATATAACGTTCGAAATTCGATGAGATCCCTGATTCCGTCGCGGCCCTGCTCGTTATAGAGCGTGTAGACTTCTGGAACTGTCAAGCACCGTGCGACGCGGTCTCGATAGATCGAATTGAACTTGTTGTACTCTGCAATCGAGCGCGCCTGCCGCAGCAAATGCAACCTGACAGAGAATGCAGCATCTGCGGCCGGCGATTTTGGGAATCTCCGTATCAGCTGATCAAGCTGGTCAGTATCTGCGTAGGACGTGATTCGATTAAATGCCGTCTTCGCTTGCTCCTGGACTTCTTCTTGAGACCTTATCTGGATGGCGTCATTCCCCGGTGGGCAGGGCCAGCGCGCACTTATAGGTAGTTTTGGCAATCTGTAAGGCTTGCGCCCCAGGCCTTCCTGGGGTACAACTCCTCCGGTTTCGTTCCTGCAACACACCGGGGGAGCAGCGATGGCCAGCGAGCGACGCGTGACTCTGGACGAGGTCGTGGTCTTCTTCGAGGGGCTGGAAGACCCGCGATCTTCCATCAATCGGCGTCATCCATTGGCCAGCGTGATCGTCATCGCCATCCTCGCGGTGCTCGCGGGGGCCGCCGGGCCGACGGCCATCGCGCGCTGGGCGGACCTGAAGGAGGACCTGCTGGTGCGGCTGCTCGACCTGCCCCACGGCATCCCCGGCAAGGACGTCTTCCGGCGCGTGCTCATGGTGCTCAACCCTGTCGCGTTCCAGGCCTGCTTCGCCCGCTGGCTGTGGTCCCTGCGCGACGACGCGGCCGCGGCGACCGGCGTCGAGCAGCCAGTCCTCGCCATCGACGGCAAGACCCTGCGGCGGAGCCATGACGGCGGCAAGGGCCTGGGGGCGCTGCACACCGTCAGCGCCTGGGCCAGCGAGTACGGGCTGTCGCTGGGGCAGGTCGCCTGCGGCGAGAAGTCCAACGAGATCACGGCGATCCCCGAGCTGCTGAAGCTGGTCGACGTCGCCGGGGGGGTGGTGACGATCGACGCGATGGGCTGCCAGAAGGAGATCGCCGAGGCGGTCGTCGCCGCCAAGGGGGACTACGTGCTGGCGCTCAAGGGGAACCAGGGAGCGCTCCACCGGGCGGTCGTCGATCACGTCCTGGCGCGTTGGGACGACGACTTCGCGGGGGACGTCGTGGGTCGTCGTCAGGCCGATGAGACGGGCCACGGCCGCCGAGAGTCGCGGACGTACATCCAGCTCGAGGCGCCGGAGGACCTGCCCGGGCTCGAGGCGTGGCGCGGGCTGAAGTCGATCGGGGTGGCGATCTCCGAGGTCGTCCGCAACGGCAAGGCCGCGGACGAGGTCCGCTACTACATCACCAGCCTGCCGGTGGAGCCGGACGCCGGGGCGTTCGCCCACGCGATCCGTTCGCACTGGGGCGTGGAGAACGGCTGCCATTGGGTCCTGGACCTGACCTTCCGCGAGGATGAGTCGCGACTCCGCCAGCGGCGGATCGCCGAGAACTTCGCGTGGCTCAACCGGTTCGCCCTGTCGCTCCTGAAGCAGCATCCCGGCCGTCAGAGCGTGGCCATGAAACGCAGGAGCTGTGGCTGGAGCGACGCCTTCCTGATGGAAGTCATTACTGGATCAACATGTTAGTGTGCGCTGGCCCTGCCCCGGTGGGCTTGACTGGGCACACAGTAGCGGCGCTCCTGATAGCAGCAGTAAGAGAATCATCTCGGTTTTCACGCAAGCAATTGCCAAGCTCCCACCATGCCACATGCCAGTTGCCATCTTTGTAGTCTCCATCTTCGGGATCAACAGTTCACCGTTCCAAAAACACAAAAGGACTCCACTCATGCGTAATAACAATGCATCGAGGATCCCCATAGCCTGAACCATGTCCCCGTCACGAGAACACGCCTCTGGGCCTGCCCCAGAATCGAGTTCAGGTCCCACGGCCCCGGGGTGATCAGCTCCACCGAGTTGCCCGCCGGGTCGCGGAAGTAGAGCGAGTGCCCCCCGCGCGGCCACGTCTCCTCGTGCTCGATCGCCACGCCGCGGGCGACCAGATGCGCCCGCCAGGCATCCAGATCGTCGGCCGCGATGCCGAGTGCGAAATGGCCCGGGCCGCGGGCGCCGTGGGCGGGGAGATGATCGCCCCTGAGGGTCGATTCCGGAAGGAAGACGAGCAGGACGCTCCGGTCGCCCACCCGGAAGAAGCAGTGCCGTCCCTCCTCACGGGCGATCCTCGGCAGCCCGAGGAGCTCGCCGTAGAAGTGCTCGGCCCGATCCAGGTCGTCCACGTAGATGCCTGTCTCGATCAGGGCCTCGATCGGCCTCATCGTGCTCCCTCCGGCCCCTTGCCCCCGCGACGACCGGCCGGCGGCCCCGGTCCGGCGCCCTGGAGATCGGCCGCGTAGCTCAGCCGGTCGAGCAGCTCCGCGATCCGCTGCCGGAGCCCCTGACCGTCGCGCTCGTGCGTGGCCCGCTCCTTCTCGATCGCCTCCAGGCGGTCCTCCTGCGTGCCCAACGTCCTCACGAACCGCTCGCGGAGCTCCTTCTCCGAGCTGCGGTCGCCCAGCGCCGTCAGGTTCCCGCGGATCCGCTCCTGCTCGGCGTGGATCGCCGCCCGTTCGGACTCGAGCCGCCGGACGTGCGCCTCGGCCTCCGCCAGCGCCTGCCGGAGGCCCTGCACCTCACGGAGCACCCCGGCCGCAGCGTCGTCCAGGAACCGCTGCTCGATCCAGGCGTGGAACTGGGCGTCGGATGAGTCCGCCAGCCCGAAACGCTGGGAGATCAGCCGCTGCACGCGGACCTGAAAGGTCGTGAACGCCTTCGCCGCGATCTCGAAGCGGAAGCGCCAGGAGCTTTCGGTCACCTCGTGGGGCGAGGCGGGCTCCAGCAGCGTCCATTCGCCGGACTCCCGAGGATGGTCGAGGTAGAGGACCGCCGGGGAATCGCCCTTGTTGTCGAAGTGGTAGGTCGTCGTCGTGACCTGGCCATGCTGCGCCTTCAGGACTCCCCGGGAGATGACGACGCGCGAGACCGGCTCGTCGCGAGACAGCACGTTATCCAGGACCCGCACCGACAGCTCGACCGCGAACGGCACGAGCCGCAGCTCGTCCGGCTTGACGGTCTCGAGCATCGCCTCGCCCACGTAGCTGCCGCCCTCCAGCACGGTCACCGGTCCGCCTTCCAGGGTCAGGCCCGTGGAGTTCTCGAACTCGACGCAGCGCATCGGGTTCTCGGCCCGGTTCCGCTTGTTGTAGAGCAGGACCGGCCGGCCCTTGAACTCGCGGAGCACGATCGGCACGAGCGCCGCCTGATTGCGGCGGATCGTGACCGGGTGCTCGATCTCGTACTCGAAGAGATCGCCGAGCTTCCGCTCGCGGACCTGGGCGGGCGTCGTGCTGATCGCATCCTCGGCGAGCCGCTTCGCCATCCTCATGCCGTAACCTCCCGCGCGGGCCGGGGCGGCCATCGCGAGCGAGGCCGGGGCCGGCTCCTCGTAGCTCAGGAGGTGCTCCTCGAGTACGCCGGCGCTCATCCCGACCTCGACCTCCGGCGGCAGCACACCGGTCGTCTCCTTTACCTCGACGACCGGCCTTCGGATGTACCGCGGCGTGTACAGGTCGTGGACGAACGAGACCGGGAGCCCGGCGACGAGCGACAGCTGGACGTTCTCCCAGTCCTCGTCCTGCGTGTTGTCGACCACGGCCCAGCCCTGGATCATCGGCGGCTGGCCCTCCTCGCCGAGGATCAGCCGGTAGGTCGCCTTCCAGACCGGGGCCGCCACGTTGTAGGCCACGCGCAGCCGGCGGGTGCCCTCGCCGCGGGCGAAGACCGCGAAGCTCCGCGCGTCCTTCCTCTTCGCCGAGAGCTCGGTCTTCAGGTAGTAGTCGAGGTCGCGCCGGACCGACTCGTCGAGGAGCTGGATGCCGGCGAGGTCGTTCAGCTCGAATGTGCGGATCCGTCCGTCGTCGCCCAGCAGCGAGAGGATCGGCTCGTCGATCGAGCCGCCGGGGATCTGCTTGCGGATCGTATCCAGCCCGAGGATCATCCCCTCGACCGACTCGGCCGCCGTCTGGGTCATCCGGACCCGCGCCCCCTTCAATTGAGGGAGCAGGGCAGTCAAGCCGTTCTTCTCCGGGATCGAGAGGGCGACCTCAGCCAGCAGTTCCTCCAGCGGCTTGGTCGAGTCGTAGGAGACGGAGGAGACGTGCCCGCCGTCCAGGTCCAGCACGATCAGCGACTTGAGCACGTCGCTCACCTCGCCTTGCTTGAACGTCAGGACAACCGACTCGTCCCCCTCCACGGGGCCCTCGCGCTCGAAGTAGCCCACTCCATGCTTGTAGAGGACGACCCGGGTGATCGGCATGTCCGCCATGGATGATCTGCCCCGCCCAAGGGATGAGTCGATCGGATCGATGCGTCGCGCGTGCACAGCCCGGTTCCATTCTCGATCGCGACCCGCGTGCCCGCAAGGACGCCGATTCGGGACCTCCAGGGGTCACCTGAAAGGCCGCCGCTGATGCACAGGGCGCGTTGATCGAAATTGGTCCCGGGCGTCTTGGACCTGGCGATGATGGCCGGGGTGCGCGGCGATGCCCGCGTGGCGACGAGAGCGTTGGGTCAACCTCAGGATTCCAGTCGCGGCGAGCCTCACGCGGGGTGCGGCCCGAAGTCTTGCGTGTCTCGCTCCAGGTTATCTCCGCTTTGGGACGTGGGGCATCGAGCACTCCTTTGACACAAAGGGTTGTGATATCCTTGAACTTAAGAGGCAAATGAGTTTCGATAACCCTCGCCTGATGGTGACGCGGTCGGTGCGCACGCTGCGGGACCTGTGTCAGGAGACGAATCTGGTCGTCGGGCTCGGCTTTCGGTATCGGCCGTGAAGCGGTTGAGCGGGGGTGTTGACCGGAGAGGAGGGTACGACGATGAAGTTCTCTCTGCTCGGTCGGTCTAACCGCGGCATTCGATGGCGGCCGGTCTCGACATGGCGAACGCGTCATTTCGCGTCGCCAAAGGTGGAGGCGTTGCCGGATCGCTGCCTCCTCTCCCTCGACGTCATGACGTTTCCCCTCTGGCTGCAGGACGAATTCGGCTACGCCGGTGACATCACGACGGGCGCGGACCGCAACCTGTGGTTTTCTGCGATGTATTACGAGGCGGGTTCCTTCGAGAGGCATCACTTCATCGGCAGGATGACCCCCGCGGGGCAGTTGACGAGGTTCCCCGTTCAAGTCCCCGTTGACGCACTGACGGCCGGGCCCGACGGAAGTCTCTGGTTCACCTCGAACGCGGAGGAAACCATCCGGATCGGGAGGATGACGCTGGATGGCCAGGTCACGATGTTCGCGATCCCATCTAGCCCCGATCATCTGGGAGGGATCACGGCGGGGCCTGACGGGAACGTCTGGTTCACCATGTCTACGTCCGACCCGGACACGGACGCCAAGTCTGGATCCGTCGCCAAGGTCACACCCGATGGGCGGATCACCGAGTACCCGCTCCATGAGCAACTCGCTTACTACGGCGATGGTTTCGACAGCATCACGGCGGGCCCGGATGGGAATGTCTGGTTCACGGTCACGGTCGGGCTTGGGGACCCGAATGGAGAGGTCGATTCTTACAGAGAGGTGGGCCGGATCGGACGCATCACGCCGAACGGGCGCATCACCGAGTTCTGTCTCGGCAAGGTGCCACCAACGCCTTCAAGATGGCCGATCGACGAGGAGTCCGGCTCGGTAGCCGCGTCCGATGTGACCTTCAAGGCGATCGACATCACGGCGGGTTCGGATGGCAACCTCTGGTTTACTCAGACCGAAACCCTCTCAATGGGAGCGGCGGGTGATTACTACTCGAGATTTGAGAGGGCGCTGGGCAAGATCGACACCCAGGGCCACATCACAAGATATGCAGCGCCCACTCGTGACGTACCCTTCCGGATCATTACCGGATCGGATCAGAACTTGTGGTACACGACTTACACGAACACGCTCTTCGGAGGAGCGGGATCGGACAACGACCTAGGTCGATTCACGCCGTCTGGCATCACCACCTCTTTCCCTGGTGTGACCAAGGGCTACAACTTGGTCTCGGCCCTCGCGGACATCACCAACGGCCCTGATGGCGCAATCTGGGCATCCACAGCAGATTCGCTGGTGAGGATCGTACCCCCGACGACGACCGTGGGTCAGATGAGTCTCTCGACGGACAAAGGGGTGTGGAATGACGATCACGTCACCAACAATCGGCATCCCGCATTCGAGGGTACGGCCCAGCCCGGAACGACCGTTCGCCTGTACGCTCGATCGAGCGATGGCCAGGGGTTGACGCTGATCGCCCAGACAGCCTCGAATCGGCGAGGGGAGTGGCAGGCACAGGCAAGGGCGTTGCCCGATGGCGCCTATTCCATCCTCGTCTCCATCCGGCCGGCCGGGCGTGGCCAGCGGTACTCGCCGCCCGTCCCGCTTTACCCGTTCACAGACCAGGTGAAATCCACAGCTCCCCGGCCCAACACGTCGTATCTCGTAATCGACACGATCGCCCCACGGGTCACGGGCCTCAAGCTCTCTCCGCAGCAGAGGGAGATCGACGTTGAGTTCCAGGACCTCGGCGGAAGCGGATTCTTTTTCTGGGAGCCCATCTACCCCGGGCCAACCAATCCCGCTTGCGAGGAGTTTGTCGCGGGCCCGAATGCCAGCGTGAAAAGGCCACACACTGCGAACGAACTGGGAAACTACATCATTGGCGACGAACGCCCCCTGTCCCCCAACGATCCCTACGGGGTCACGATTTCGCTCTGGGACGGCGCACCGCCGCCATACTTTTTGCGCTACTTCTCGAAGTGGGGAGTCTACGATGTCGCCGGCAACGCTCTCGACGGTGAGTACCACGGGCAATTCCCTTCCGGCGACGGACACTCCGGCGGGGACTTCGTGAGCTTACTCCGGAGCACGCCCTCCCAGAGAGCTAGGCGGCGGCTCGCTCGTTGAAAGAAGGGCCACGAAAACGACGCAGCGACCAGGGGTACGGGAGTTTCCGAACGTCTCACCATGACCCGCCTACCACGGGAGCCCGAGGGATGAAGTGGAGGTCAGGCTCGCCTCCAGGCTCATCCTGAAGAGTTCATCCTGGACGGAGCGCGGGGACCGCGTGGAACCCGGACGGCTCCAACAATCGGCCCGGACGTCCGCCTGGACACCCCCTGGTCCACCGGGACGCCCGTTACCACCCCGGTGAACGCGCCGAGATCAATCGGGCCTTTTCGGCCAGCACCTCCTGGAGCGGCTTGGTCGAGTCGTACGAGACCGAGGAGACGTGGCCGCCGTCGAGGTCGAGCACGATCAGCGACTTGAGCACGTCGCTCACCTCGCCCTGCTTGAACGTCAGGACGACCGACTCGTCCCCCTCCACAGGGGCCCTCGCGCTCGAAGGAGCCCACTCCATGCTTGTAGAGGACGACCTGGGTGATCGGCATGGCCGCCATGGGCATGCCGCCCTTTTCTGGAGACGAGTTCATCGGATTGACCTGGCGCGCTCACACCGTTCTCAGGTCCATTCTCGGTCCCGCCCCGCGCCTGCAAGGAGCCCGACT
Organism: Isosphaeraceae bacterium; assembly: GCA_046349995.1. Taxonomy (GTDB): domain Bacteria; phylum Planctomycetota; class Planctomycetia; order Isosphaerales; family Isosphaeraceae; genus Aquisphaera. The sequence continues at coordinate 59,561 of JAXMBE010000042.1, forward strand.
CGGGACGGTGGACGGCTGCACCCCGTCGATTTCCCTCCCATCCCGAACGTACTCTCACCTGTGACGCCGCACTGTCAATCCACCCCAGGAATCTCGACAGCGAGGTGACCCGATTGGCACGCGGGTAGCCGCTCGGAGCGGGGCAGCCGCCATTGATCTCCGTTTGATTCACCACTCGCCAACCACTCTTTTCCAGGAATGCACCCGATGTGGCAATGCTTAACACTCTTTCACATCAGGACAAAGGGAGCACATGCCACCGCTCGCCGGCCCCGTTGGTGCCGGCCGCACGCGATGCGGCTTGAGGATCGTTGCCTCCTGTCGGTCTCCCTGTCGGGCAACCAGCCGCCCGTCCCCCTGGTCGGATCGCCCGTCATCTGGACCGCGACGGCCGTCGGCCACGGCGCATCACCGGTCTACCAGTTTCGCGTCGGGCCGGCGGGCGGCCTGTCCCAGGTGGTTCGCGACTTCAGCTCCAGCAATAACTTCACCTGGAACCCCATGCAGGAGGGGAGCTATGTCGTCCAGGTGACGGTCAAGGACAGCGTCAACGCCTCGACCGGCGAGTCCGCGACCATGAGCTATACCGCGGGCTCGCGGGTGGTCGGGTCCGGCGCGGTGGTGAGCCCCACGGCCAATCCCCTGGTCGCCCTGTACAGCGCGCCCTCCTCCCCCGGCGGCTCGATGCGCGTCGAGTTCAGGCCGCAGGGTTCCGACGGGCCGTGGACCTCCACCTCCGCGCTGCCCATCGAGCCGGGGGAGAGCACCAATTTCCTCGTGGCGGGGATGCTCCCCGGGACGACGTACCAGATGAGGCACGTCGTGGACAACGGAACGGCCTCGGCCCCCGTGACCTTCACGACCGGGCCCCTGCCGACGGATCGGACGTTCCCGACCTTCACGCTCCAGCAGGCGCCGGCCCCCGGGTCCGACCTCGGCCAGGACATCGTCTTCCACATCGGGGTCGGCACGGGCATCAACGTCAATACCGTGGCGACGGACCGGGTAGGCAACATCGTGTGGTACTATGACGCGGCCGCGAACGCGTTCGGCAGCGTCGCCCCGAGCCTGGTGCCGGGCGGCACGGTCCTCCTGATCGGTGGCACGCTGGACCAGCAGGGGGGCGGCGACACGCTCCGCGAGGTCGACCTGGCCGGCCACACGTTGCGCGAGACGAACATCGAAGCCGTCAGCGCCCAGCTCGCCGCGCTGGGGCTGCCCGCGATCACCGACTTCAACCACGACGCGCAGCGCCTGCCCAACGGATACACGGCCGTCCTGGCCGAGTCTCCCAGGACCATCGCTCTCAGGGGGAGGCCGACCGAGTACGAGGGAGACATGGTCCTCGTCCTGGATCAGAACTTCCAGGTTGCGTGGGCCTGGGATCCCTTCCGCTGGTTGAACGTCCGCCGACTCCCTCCGCTGGGCGAGGGCCCCGGGGGCTGGACCCACGCCAACTCCGTCGCCTGGTCGCCGGCGGATGGGAACCTGGTCGTCTCCATGCGACATCAGGACTGGGTGATCAAGATCAACTACGCCAACGGGACGGGCGACGGCCGCGTCCTCTGGCGGCTCGGGCAGGGCGGCGATTTCCGGATCAACGCCGCGTCCCCGTCCGCGTGGTTCTCGCACCAGCACGACGCGCGGTATATCAATGACACCACGCTCGTGCTGTTCGACAACGGGAACACCCGCCGCAGCCGGAACCAGAGGGCGCGGAGCCGAGTGCAGGAACTCGTCCTCGACGAGCGGGCGCGGGTCGCGACCCTGGTGGTCAACGCCGACGTGGGGGTCTTCGCCCCTTACACCGGGGGGGCCCAGAAGCTGCCCAACGGCAACCTCGCGTTCGTGTCACCGCTGGCCAGGCAGACGGTCGAGGTGCTTCCCGACGGTCGACGCACCTATCAGCTCACGATGAATTCCGGCGGCGTGGAGTATCGGTCCTACCTGTACGCCAGCCTCTACGCGAGCCCCGCGGAGTACTCCCTGCCCTCGACTCCGATTCCCAGCCGTCTCGCGCGGCGGCTGGATCTCATCCAGCGACAAATGCAGAGCCGCCAGCGCCGCCTGGCCCGCCCGCAGGAACTTCGCCAGATTGCCCCGCTGGTGCGGGCCCGGCAGCTGGAGCGGCCGGCAGCCGTTCTCCCCGCCGGCCGCTGAGTTCGGCACATCGGTGATACTATGTAGCCGGCGATCGTGACGACACGGCCCACCCTGGCGGTGAGGATCGCCCGGGGTGGTGCCCGGTCTGCCGGAGGAAAGAAGTCACCCCCCCGGCGAAACCGGTTAGAATAGGCGGAAGGAAAGCGCCTCCCGGCCTTGACACTCCCCCTGTTCGAAAGTAAATCTTGAGGTTGACTCGCGGCGAACGCGCGGCCGGCTGTGGGGGCTGGCGCCGGAATTCGTCGGGGCCTCGTCGTCGCCGCATGCGAGGCGGCCAGGCGGCCCCCGCAGGGCGAGAGACCACTGCACTTCGTCCCCGAGGAGGACGTCATCGGACCGATCGATCGTGGTTTGAGGGTGAACGAGCAGATCCGCATCTCCCCCGTGCGGGTGATCAATGCCGAGGGCGCCATGCTCGGCGTCATGCCGACCAGCAAGGCCCTCGAAGCCGCCCGAGAGGCGGGCATGGACCTGGTCGAGGTCGCTCCCAACGAGCGGCCTCCGGTGTGCAAGATCATCGACTACGGCAAGTTCAAGTACACCCAGAAGAAGAAGCTCTCCAAGCAGAAGCAGCACCAGGTCCAGGTCAAGGAGATCCGCGTCCGGCCCAAGACCGGCGACCATGACATCGAGGTCAAGGTCAAGCGCGCCAAGGAGTTCCTCGAGGCCAAGGATAAGGTGCTGGTCAACGTCCTGTTCCGGGGACGGGAACTGGCCCACATCGATGAAGGCCGCAGGGTCATGGAGGAGGTCCTCCAGGCCCTCGATGAGGTCGGCAAGCTCGAGAAGACGCCCTCGATGGAAGGCCGCCGGATGACCGCCATCCTCGCCCCGAAGACCTGACCGGCCCGTCGGTCGCCTCCGGGAGGCTGCCGAATCCACCTCGGCGAGGCTGGACGGCGGCCATCGCGGTGTGCTACATTCCATGACTTGCCGGTTCGCGGCCCGGCATCCTTCTCTCCCGCCGGGCTGAATCCGCCCCGCTACGGCGCGGCGGATCCGGCGTTTGTGGCGAGCGGTCCCCCGAGAATGCCACCGGTCGACGCCCCGAGACGAGAGCAGGCCGCCGCCACGGCGGAGGAAGCCGCCCCTGGATATCCGAGTTGGCGAGGCGCAGCGGCGCCGGGCCCCGCCGGGTCGATGCGGGTCCCGATCGGCCCCGCCCGGACAGTTGATTGAGGACGGTCCACGATGCCCAAGATGAAGACCCACAAGGGTATGAAGAAGCGGTTCAAGGTGTCGGCCAATGGCAAGGTCTCGCACAAGCGGTGCGGGTCGTCGCACCTGATGAGCCACAAGAGCGGGAAGCGGGTCCGCCGTCTCCGCAAGAAGTCCACGCTCAACGTGTCGGCCGAGAATCGCCGGATCCGAAAGGCGATGCTGACCCGGCAGTCGACCAACCCTCTGGCCGTCGAGGCGGCAAAGCAGGCCGCCATCGCCGCCAAGGACCATCCCGAGACGGACGCCGACGCCCCGGTCGCCGGCCCCGCCTCCTCCTGAACGTGGCCGAACGTCCAGCCCGGCCCCCGGCGGGCTTCCCGCGCGTCCACACGGCGGAATGAGCCTGTACCGTGCCGGGCTGAACCCGGCGAACGGTTCCCCAGTCCGATACTGATGGGTGCCCTGGCCGCACCCCTGGCCAAGACGAGTACCGAACGATGCGTTCCAAGAGTGGTGCAGCGCGAAACCAGGCCAAGAAGCGGATCTTCAAGGCCGCGAAGGGATTTGTCGGGGGGCGGAGGCGGCTGCTGAAGTCGGCCAAGGAGACGCTCCTGCGGGCGGGCATGTTCGCCTTCCGCGACCGTCGGGCCAAGAAGCGCGAGTTCCGCCGGCTCTTCATCACCCGCGTGAGCGCCGCCAGCGAGATGCGCGGCCTCCGCTACAGCCGGCTGATCCACGGCCTCAAGCTGGCGAAGATCGGGCTCGACCGCAAGAGCCTCTCCGAGCTGGCGATCCACGACCCCGAGACCCTGGACGCCATCTTCGCCCGGGTCCGCGAGGAGCTCGATCGCCACGACCAGGCCGTCAAGGCCCGGCAGCGCCCCGCCGTTGCCGCACACTGACCGACCGTGAACCGCGCGATGACCCCTCACGACTCCCTGGAGACGGCCCTCGGCGAGCTGGATCAGCTCGAGTCGTCGGGCCTCGCCGCGTTCGCGTCCTCGGCCGCCGCGGAGCAGCTCGAGGCGGCGCGGATCGAGTATCTCGGCCAGAAGCAGGGGCGGGTGCGGGCGGCGCAGGAGCGGCTGAAGGCCCTCGACCCCTCCGTCAAGCGCACCTACGGCCAGCGGTTCAACGCAGTCAAGCAGGCCCTGGAGCAGGCCCTCGACGCCGCCCGCGAGCGGCTCGAACGCCGCGAGGTCGCGATCGGCGGGCTGGACGTCACCCTGCCGGGCGTCCGGCCCCGGCTGGGCCATCGTCACCCCCTCTCCCAGACCGCCGACGAGCTGATCGACCTCTTCGGGCGGTTCGGATTCAGCGTCGCGCGAGGGCCGGAGGTGGAGGACATCCGCCACAACTTCGACGCCCTGAACATCCCGCCGTCCCATCCGGCGCGCGATCCCCTGGACAACTTCTACCTGTCCGAGGGGACCATGCTCCGCAGCCAGACGAGCACCGTGCAGATCCGGGTGATGGAGGCCCAGCCCCCCCCCGTGCGGGTGATCGCCATCGGCCGCGTCTATCGCCCCGACACCGTGGACGCGACGCACTCGTTCATGTTCCACCAGATCGAGGGGCTGATGGTCGACCGCGGGGTCACCATGGCCGATCTGAAGACGATCCTCCGGCTGTTCGCGCGGAGCTATCTGGGCCAGGACGTGAAGATCCGGTTCCGTCCCTCCTTCTTCCCGTTTACCGAGCCGAGCGTCGAGGTCGACATGCTCTGGCACGGCGGCAACCGCTGGGTTGAAATGGGGGGCGCGGGGATGGTGGATCCCAACGTGCTGAGGGCCGTCGGCTATGACCCCGATGAGGTCACGGGCTTCGCGTTCGGCCTGGGGATCGAGCGGCTCTGCATGCGGCGGCACGGGATCGACGACATCCGGCTGCTTTACCAGAACGACATCCGGTTCCTCGAGCAATTCTGAGCCGCCCCACCGGATCCGGGCACTCGCCAGGGCGGCCGCCCCGCCTTCGGGGGAGGGCCCGCCGGGTGCCGCGGCAACGGCAGGGCCGCGGGCCCCGGTCGAGGTTCCCCCAGACCAGATCACGGAGCGACCGATGGACGCCGATGCCAGCCGAGTGATCGTGACGCCGGGCACGACCGCCGACGCGGCGAAGGCCCATCATCGCGAGTTCCCCGAGATCCGGGCCGACGGCCGGAGCCCCAGAGAAGCGGCCTCGCACCTGGCCAACATGCTCGGACTCGCCCTCGACACCGCGCTGACCGACTGGCGGCGCGAGACGCTCGGCCGCGCGATCGCCGACGTGGAGGCGTTCCTCAGCCAGCCGGAGTGACCGCGGGGTCGGGGCGGCGAGCCGAACCGAGACGACGACATCCCGATGCCAGAGCACGGACCAGCCATGAGCACCACGAAGACCGAGCCGACCGCCAGGCCGGGCGCCCTGCTGAGGGACCTGGGCGTGCTGGACGCCACCATGCTGGTCATGGGGGCGATGATCGGCTCGGGCATCTTCATCGTCTCGGCCGAGTCATCGCGGCTCGTCGGCGCCCCGGGCTGGATGCTGGTGGCCTGGGTGCTCGCGGGCCTGATGACGATCTCCGGGGCGATCACCTCGGCCGAGCTGGCGGCGATGATCCCCAGGGCCGGCGGGCAGTACGTTTATCTCCGCATGGCCTACGGGCCGATCTACGGCTTCCTCTTCGGCTGGTCCATGTTCCTGGTCGTCCAGACCGGGACGATCGCCGCGGTGGCCGTCGCGTTCGCGAAGTTCCTTGGCGTCTTCTGGCCGGCGATCTCCGCGAACGTCCACCCGCTCTTCCCGCCGATCGTGCTGGGCCGTTACGCGATCAGCCTCTCCAGCCAGCAGCTCGTGGCCGTGATCCTGATCGCCGTCCTGACGGCGACGAACACCCGCGGTCTCCGGCTGGGCGCCCTGATCCAGAACACGTTCACCTTCGCCAAGACCGCCGCCCTGATCGGCCTGATCCTGATCGGCCTGACGCTGGGCGTCAGCGGCCAGGCGGCCGCGTGGACCTCGTCCTGGTGGGATTCGACCGCCAACGGCTGGAGCTCCGCCGCCGCGTACCCGGCAGGCCTGCCCCTGGAGGGTGCCGCCGCGCTGCCCCTCTTGATCGGCCTGGCGATGATCGGCCCGCTCTTCTCGCAATCGGCCTGGAACAACGTGACCTTCACCGGAGGCGAGACCCGCGATCCCGGGCGGACCCTCCCCCGGGCCCTCTTCCTGGGCACGACCATCGTCGTGGCGCTCTACCTGCTGGCCAATGCCGCGTACCTGGTTTCGCTTCCGTTCCCGGCGATCCAGAACGCACCGCAGGACCGCGTCGGCACCGCCGCGATGGAAGCCGCACTCGGGCCCTGGGCTCGCTACGCCATGGCGGCGGCCATCCTGGTCTCGACGTTCGGTTGCGTCAACGGCCTGGTGCTCGCGGGGGCCAGGGTCTACTACGCGATGGCGCGCGACCGGCTCTTCTTCAAACCCGTCGGGACGACCAACGCCCACCACGTGCCGGCCGTGGCGCTCGTCGCCCAGGGCCTCTGGGCCTCGCTCCTGGCCCTGCCGGTGACGGTCTCCGTCGGCGATGGCGGAGCCATCAGGTACGGCAATCTCTACGGCGACCTGCTGGAGTACATCATCCCGGTCGACGTCGCGTTCTACACCCTGATGGTCGACGCGGTCATCGCCTTCCGAATGAAGGCCCCGATGCTCAACCGGCCGTACCGGACGATCGGCTACCCGATCCCGCCGCTTATCTACATCACGCTGGCGGTCCTGCTGGTGATCGACTTCATTTTCCTCAAGCCCCTGACCTCGGGGATCGGCTTCCTGATCGTCCTGGCGGGCATTCCAGTCTACCTGGTCTGGCAACGACTCGGCGCCCCGCGGGGAGCGGGGTCGCGGCCGGACAGCGAACCGGCGGCATAGAGTACGATGATCGTTAGCTGGAACTGGCTGACCGAATACGTGCGTCTCGACATGCCCGTCGAGGCGCTCACCGAACGCCTGGCGCTCACCGGGCTGAACCACGAATCGACGACCGACGCGGAGGGCGACCTGGCGATCGACCTTGAGGTGACGAGCAACCGCTCGGACTGCCTCGGGCACATCGGCATCGCCCGCGAGATCGGCGTGGTCTTCGACCGCCCGCTGCGGATCCCATCCGCCACTCCCCCCTGCTCCGGCCCGCCGGTCGAGACGCGGACCGCCGTCGCCGTCGAGGACCCGGACCTCTGCCCCCGGTTCACGGCCCGGGTCGTCTCGGGCGTGGTGGTCGGCGAGAGCCCCTGGTGGCTCCGCAAGCGGCTCGAGACGATCGGCGTCCGCCCGATCAGCAACATCGTGGACGTCACCAACTACGTCATGTTCGAGTGCGGCCAGCCGCTGCACGCCTATGACCTCGACCGCCTCGCCGAGCACCGGCTGGTCGTCCGAAAGGCCCGCAAGGGGGAGACGCTCCGGGCGATCAACGGGAAGACGTACGAGCTGGCCCCCGAGATGCTCGTGATCGCCGACGCCGAGCGCGCCGTCGGGCTGGCGGGAGTCATGGGCGGGCTGGACACCGAGATCGGCTTCGACACCACCAACGTGCTGATCGAGGCCGCCCAGTTCGACGCCATGTCGGTCCGGCGCACGTCGCGCGCGCTCGGGCTCTTCAGCCCCTCCAGCTTCCGGTTCGAACGCCCGCTCGACCCCGAGATCACCGAGTGGGCGAGCCGCCGCTGCGCGGAGCTGATCCTCGAGGTCGCCGGCGGCACCCTCCACCCGGGCGTGATCGACGTGGGCAGGAGGGCGGCGAGCCCCGAGCCGGTCACCCTGCGGCTGGCCCAGATCCCGCGGGTCCTGGGCATCCCGGTCGAGGCGGAGGAAGTCCGGCGGATCCTGATCTCGCTGGGCCTGGAGTGGATCGGCGAGAGCGACGGCTCGGTCACGGTCCGCCCGCCGAGCTGGCGGCCCGACCTGGAGCGCGAGATCGACCTCATCGAGGAAGTGGCCCGGATCCACGGCTACGAGCACATCCCCGAGGACCGGTCGGTCCCGATCACGAGCGCCCCCCGGGGCCTCCGCGAGCGGGTCGAGTCGGAGGTTCGCGACGTGCTCACCGGCCTGGGCCTGAGCGAGGCCGTCACGTTCAGCCTGGTGGACGAATCCCTCGGGGCCCCGGTCGCCCCGGGCCCGGCTCCCGAACCGCTCCGGATCGATCACTCCAGCCGCAAGCGCGAGGTGGCCCTGCGGCAGAGTCTCATCCCGAGCCTGCTCTCGGTGCGGCGGCACAACGAGGCCCACGGCAACCACGACGCGGAGCTGTTCGAGGTCGCGAACGTCTACCTCCCCCGGCTGGGCCAGGTCTTGCCGCAGGAGCCGACGCGCCTCGCCCTGGTCTCCTCGCGGGATTTCCTCGGGCTCAAGGGCGTGATCGAGGGATTGCTCGACCGACTGCACGTGGCCGACGGCCTGACCGCCCGACCCGCCGACTTGCCCCTCTTCGCGGCCGGCCGGGCCGCCGCTGCTGTCGATCGGCGAGGACCACCTCGGTTATCTGGGTGAAGTGGACTCGGCCCAGCTTCAGGCGTTCGAGCTCCGCGCCGAAGGCTGCACTGCCGCCGAGCTGGAGCTCGACGTCCTGCTCCGCGAGGCCTGCCTGGTCGCCCAGTATCACCCGTTGCCGCCCTTCCCGCCGGTCGTACGCGACCTGAGCCTGGTCGTCGCCCGCTCGCTGAGCTGGAGCGACCTGGCCTCCGCCGTCCGCGAGGCGGGCGGACACAACCTCGTCTCGATCGAGTACCTCGATACCTTCCAGGGCGGTAACCTCGCCGACACCGAGCAGAGCGTCCACTTCGGCATGACCTTCCGCCACCCCGAGCGTACACTCACCGGCGAGGAAGTGGACCGTGCCGTGAAGGAGATCGTCGACGAGGCCGCCCGTCGGTTCCAGGCGAGGCTGCGGGGATGACGCCGCAGGAGGCGTCGATTTCGGGGCGCTGGCCCGCGGTCGGAGCGAGGTCGCTGCGCGTTCTCCTTACACGGTGATGTGAGCACTGGTCAGGGATTTCGGAAGGCGGATCGCTGCCGCTCGACCTTCAATCCCAATTCCTCGGAGGGACCGTCATGCGCAAGAGAGAGTCCGGGATCCGGGCCAGGCTTCTGGCCGAGATGAGCACCATCCTCGGCATCTTCCTCTATCTGGCCGCGTTCCTCGGGGCGTTCACGCAATATCGCCGACTGGTCCTGGGCGAGTATCAGATCAGCTACCTGCACTATGGTTACAACCTCGTCGAGGCGTTCATCCTCGCCAAGGTGATCGTCCTCGGAAGCGCCCTCGGAGTCGGGGAGCGGTTCCGCGACCGGCCACTCATCGTCTCGACCCTCTACAAGACCGCTGCCTTCAGCCTGCTGGTGCTCGCCTTCTCGATCGGGGAACACCTCTTGACCGCCTGGTTCCACGGCGAGACCACCCGCGCGGCCTGGGACGCCATGCTCGGGCAGGGAGCCGGAGAGATCCTCTCGCGAGTCCTCGTCATCATCCTGGCGTTCCTGCCGATGTTCGCGGTCTGGGAGATCGACCGCGTGCTGGGCGACGGTAAGCTCTTCGATCTGTTCTTCACCCGGGGGGCAGGTGCATCGCCCGAGGGTCGCACCGTGCTGCCGGCCGCCGATCCCGACACGGCTTCGTAGAGGGGGCATCGGTCGCGGCGCTCCCGCTCGACCCGGCGAGTAGGGGGATCGCACATTCGCCGGACCCGGGCTGTTTGTGCTCCAGCTCGCCCACCTGGGAAGCCCGGCCTACCTGAGGGCCACGGCCAGGCCGAAGGCCACGATCACGGTCGAGACGACGGCGACGAGGATCATGTGGCCGGCCTGGGGCTCGGCCAGGAAATCCCCGAGCTGCTCGCCGAGTCTCCAGCCAGATCGTCAGTGCGCCGGGGCCCGCTCGGCCGCGTCCTGGGCCTTCAGCTCGGCCAGTTCGCGGTTCAGCTTGATCACCTCCTTGCGGTACTCACGCTGGGCGCTCCGCCCCGACTCGGCACCCGACTCCTCAAGATGGCGGCGATGGTGGTCGAGCCTCGGCGGCGGGGCCTGCGGCGAGAGCCGCGCCCGCTGGCCGAGCGGAGGCTCCGCCTCCGGGGAAGCCGCCCGGATCGGCCGGAGGGCCGACTCGACGAGCGACCAGTCCAGGGGAGGCTCGGGTACGCTGGACCGCGTCCCGGGCGCTCGCCTCGATGAGGGGACGACCCCGATGCGTTGCGCGGTCCGCTGGCTGGGACGCTCCGAGGCCGGCAGCAGGGACTCCAGGGCCTCGGCGACGTCCACGGCATCGGAGAAGCGGTCGTCGGGGTTCAGCGCCAGGAGTTGATCGAGCGTGTCCACGAGCCGGTAGGGCAGGCCTCGCCGCAACTCGGTGATCGGCACGTGCGGCCCCTGCATCCGGCGGACCAGCCGGTCCATCTGCGTCTGGCCGGGGAAGGCGAAGCCGCCGGTCAACAGGCGGTACATCGTGCAGCCGAGGCTGAACAGGTCGGTCCGGGCGTCGATCGGCTCGCCCGAAACCTGCTCGGGCGACATGTAATCGGTGGTGCCGACCACGAAGCCCTCGTCGGTATCCAGCGGCTTGGTCTTGCTCTGGGAGACGCCCACGAAGGCCCCCAGGCCGAGGTCGAGGACCTTCACCACGCCCGTCGAGGAGACCAGGAACAGGTTCGTCGGCTTGACGTCCCGGTGGATGATCCCCTTCTCGTGGGCGTGCGCCAGGCCCCAGGCAGTCTGGGCCGCGTAATCGATGACCAGGTCCACGGGCAAGGCCCCGCGGAGCCGGACGGTCCGCTCCAGGTCCTCCCCCTCGAGATACTCCATGACGATGTACGGCGAGTCGCCGTACTGGTCGGCGTCAAACGCGCGGACGACATTCGGATGGTCCAGGAGGCCGACGATCTTCATCTCGCGGAGGAAGCGGGCCACCGTGTTGCGGGAGGCCACGCATTCCGGCAGGACGACCTTCAGGGCCACAGCCCGGTCCATCAGCCGATGCCGGGCCTTGAAGACCCGCCCCATCGCGCCGACGCCGATTCGCTCGAGCAAAACGTACCTGCCCAGCACCAGCCCCTCCGACCGGCCGTGGAGCAGGCGCTTCGCCTGGAACTCCGTCAGCCGGCCCTGCTCGACGAGCTGCCCGGCCAGGGTGGTGGAGTCGAGACTCCGCTCGACGCCGGCGAGCTCCCCGCGGATCGCGCGGACCTTCGTCTCCGAGAGGACCCCTGACTCCTCCAGCGTGGTCAGGAACTCCGATGCAGAGGGATCCGGCGACGTGATGTCGGAGTTGTTTCGAGACACGGCGGTCTGGCTCCAGACGAGCAGAGCGAGAGGTGGCGAGGACCGCGCACCGTCGTGACAAGCTCCCTTCGGGGCTATCTCCCAATCATGGCGATGAGTGAATCAGAAGGCCAGTACAAAGCGGTGCCTTTGTCCATCTCTGCGAACGATCGTGCGTGTTTGTCTGTGATGATGACCGCACAGAGGCGGATTGTGGAGCGATCCAGCCAATTCGGGACGGGAGTTGCCTCGGAATCCCGGGAAGGGCATCGTAGGTATGCCGCCCTGAGGTCCAAAGTGTCGCCCACTCGGTACGAGCCGCATCGAGCGTGCCGTCCCGTTGAGAGAGGGAACCCTCGCCCGTCGAGGGAACGTGAAGATCCCCCTCGAGAGGGCGAAGTGCTTTCAGGGCGTCGAGGGGACCTGCGATCCGTTCGGCTCGATCCTCTCTCCTGTCCGGCTGGGGAACTCCATGGAGAGCATCCTTCGACAGTGGCGGACGTGGGTCCTGGCCTTCCTGCTGATCGGTCCGGTGCTCGCCTATGTCGGGTTCGGGACAATCTGGCTCTGGGAGCATTCCTGGCTCTGGATCGCCACCCTGCTCTGGATCGTCGCCGGCGTGGCGTTCTCGATCTTCGCCGCGCGCTGGACGCGGAGCGTCCACAAGCTCATGCCGCCGCTCGACTGGAACTCGCCGAATACCTTCTCGCCCCGCGACCGGGACGCGTGGAGGATCGTCGAGGAGGAGGCCGCCGCCGGGGAGACGCTCCCGCTGGGCGACCTGATGGGACCGGAGATCTACATGGAGACCGGCCGCCGGCTGCTCGGCCGGCTCGCCTCGTTCTACCACCCCGGGGTCAGTCATCCGCTCGACGAGGTCCCGCTCGTGGAGTTGCTGACGGCGATCGAGCTCGCCTCCGAGGACCTGGCGAGGCTGACGCGCCAGGTGCCCGGCGGCGACCTGCTCTCGCTGTCCCACTGGCGGGGGGCGGTGCAGGTGGCCGGCTACATCTCCAAGGCCAACGACCTGTACTCACTGCTCTCGCCGATCCTCAACCCGCTCAGCGGCCTGACGAGGCTGGGGACGCGCGAGCTGCTGGTCAAGCCGGCGTGGCGGGACATGCAGCAGAACATCCTGCGCTGGTTCTACCAGGCATACGTCAACCGGGTCGGCGTCCACCTGATCGAGTTGATGAGCGGCCGCCTGGTGATCGGTGCGGACCATTACCGCAAGCTGACGCGGCGAACGGCCCTGCCTGCCCCGGATTCGGCCGGCGAGACACCGCTCACCGCGGTCGTGATCGGGGCCCGGGGCTCGGGCAAGTCGCGGCTGGTCCAGGCGATCAAGCAGTTCCTGGGCGGCGATCCGGCCCTGGGCCGGGCACGACTCGGGAGCCTGGGTCTGGATCCGGGCCTCTTCGACCGGCTGGCCGGGGTCCGCTGGGTGGAGGTTGCCGGCTATCCGCCGGACGTGGAAGGCGAATCCCGGCGCGATCGGGCCCTGCGCCAGGCCGCGGTCCTGGCCGCGGTCGACTCGGACATCCTGGTGCTGACCGTGGACGGCCGCAGCGGCCTGCGGCCCGCCGACGTCGCGCTGGCACAGGCCTGGGACCGGCATTTCATCGACCACCCGGACCGCGAACCGCCGCCGGCCCTGGTGGTGATCACCGGAATCGATGCCGCCGAGTTCGGCGTGGGCTGGTCGCCCCCGTACGACTGGTCCGCCGGCAAGAGCGTCCGCGAGGCGGCCGTACGGTCGCTGTTCGACTCGATGCGGGCGAGCCTCCCGCCGACCTTCGGCTCCTTCACCGCGGCCGGCCTCCGCGACGAGACACCCTTCGGCGTCGTCGAGCACCTCATCCCCGGGCTGGCCGCCCAGATGCAGAAGGCCGAGCGATCCGCCCTGATCCGACGGCTCCAGTCGCTCTCGGGTCGCTCCAAGGCGGGCCGGCTCGTCTCGCAGCTCGGTCAGCAGGCACGGCATGTCTGGGGAAATCTGAAGACCCGACACGGGGCCAGGCGGAGCGGCTGACAACGGCCGAATGCGTCGCAGGCCCCTCGCCCGGTGGGCGAGGGGCCGCAAAGGACGGCATCGTCGGTCGAGAGGGACCGCGGCACTCGAGCGAGGACAGCCGCCCCTCGCTCGTCACTCGAGTCACCGGGCGAGTGCTCGAGGCCGCGAGGAGCATCGCTCGGTCGGGTGATTCAAGAGCGGGACCGCCGGCGCCGGATCGTCACGAGCCCCGCGGTGCCCGCTCCCACGCCCAGCATGATGACCGAGGTCGGCTCGGGGATCGCCTGGGAGAACGTCTGGTCGAAGTGGCTCACGAACACCCGCGAATCCGGATCTTCGCCGGTCCTCATCTTGAAGTCCTTGCTGATGTCGATGATCGCGGCGAGATGCTCGAAAAGCTGATGGTCGATGAGCTTCGTCTCGAGAGCGTCGAAGTAGACATACTTGTTGGCGAGCGTCGATCCGTCGGCCCGGTCCGTGACACCCTCGGCGATGTCGGCATGGCCGTCGCCCTCGAAACCGCCGGTGATCTCCAGGGTGTTGTCAGAGATCAGGGGGAGACCGTCGATCCTCGTGACCGAGAAGTCGAAGCCCAGGTCATAGGACTGATTCGCTCCATTAAGATCCCACAATGAGGACGAGAAGCGAAGGCCGATCTCGTCGTCGTTGAGGCCGCCGGTGACGCAGTCGACGAAGATTTGGTCATAGGCCACGTCAAGGGTGCCGCTCGTCGTCGCGTTGTGGAAATTGAAGAAGATCTTGTCGCCCCAGGTGATGGAACCGCCGTTGAGCAGGTCCGCCAGGGTCGTCTGGGGCGGGCTCTGGGCCCTTGCCGTCGTGGTGCTCAGCGCGGCGACCAGGAACGCGATCGCCAGGAATCTCGATGCTCTTCGCACGGTTGATGCTCCTCGTGGAGAAGTGGGTTGGCGCGCACAGCGATCCCGGTCCGACTGACAATCGGAACTTCAAGAAGAACTCGGTGGAATTCGGAATCTCTTCCGGGTCCGGCCGTCAGGGCCAGGGGTTCCGTACAGAGAACCTGAGGGAAAGGCGCGGACCGCGCACGACTGAGACGCCAACCAGGTCAATCGGATGCTTCATTGCACTTCTGTCGACCTGTTTCGGCTTGCCTCCGTCGGAGAACCGCTACAGGTCGACGCTCGACATTGGAGCCCTTCGATCAGTACCCGTCAAGCAGGAGACACATCGATACCTCTCATTTCATAATTAACAAGATTTAATCTGGATGTATTGCTAGGAATAAGAAATCAAAACCGGTCGAGGCCGCCGGTTTAACATTCCTCCAAGATCTTGTGCACTCCGCGACGAGACCACCGGATTTCTTAGACATGGGTACCTTGTTAAGTCACCATGCACACCACCCTCAGACCAAGTAAGACCGGCGTAAGAAGCCTGGTTTGCGTCGAAAAAAAGCCACATTATCGAGAGATGCCGGTGGCAAGGTTCCGAGCGGCGGCCCTTCGCGGTCACTCCCGAGCAAATCGCTCAGGTTCACAACGCCGCGCCTTCCAGCTCGTGCCTGGAAACGTGCGCCGGATCCTTTGCAGAGCGGTGGATTCCCGGAGATGCCTCCTTCACGACAATGGGGGCGGTTGCGATCCAAACAGACGTTTCCATGTGGCGTTCCTACAAAGGAATAGGATTTGCTACAAATCTGTTCTCCTGGACCTCGTCTCGCGGAATTGCCTCGCTCCAGCGAAAGTGTGCCGAAGGCGAAGGCCCCGTCGGCTGGCAAGCTGAGCAGATCCTGCCTCGACCTCCGGCAATGATGCGATTTGCCGGGCGGGACGAGCCTCGATGCGTTCGATGGCTCACGTTCTGATCAGGGGGGATCCGTAGGGATGAACCGAAGGGTGGCTCTGTCGCTCCTCGACACGCCGACGGGTCGTCGGATCCATCAGTGGGTTTTCGACGACAGGATGAGCGTGCAGATCGGGCGATCCCACGAGAACGACGTGGTCATCGCCGACCCTTACGTTTCGCGGCGCCACCTATGCTTTCGCTACATCGACGGCAGCTGGTACGCGGAGGTGCTCAGCCCCCAGGGGATCCATTGCGGGTCGCGGAAGGTCCTCGACGGGCTCCTCCGGCTCGGGTGGGAGGCCACCAACGGTTTCCAGTTCCGACTAGGTCCTCAGGGACCGCACATGCGGTTCGAGCTGGCGGCCGAGGCGGTCGCCGAGGAGGCCACGAGGCTCCATGACGCGGCGACTCCGATCCTGAAGCTCGATCGAGACAGACTCCACCGGGACGTGAGCGAGATCGCCGAGGGCGAGTACTTCCGGAAATTGCGGGCGTCGATCGACGTCCTGCGCGAGTCGCGGCGGGCCGACCGCGACGAGCCCGAGTCACCCTGAGCCGCGGCGCCGGCCGAAGCGGCTGCGGAGATCAGCGAGTCTGGATTCTCTCATGTCCAAGATCATCTCGATCCACTCCTTCCGCGGCGGCACCGGCAAATCGAACCTCACGGCGAACCTGGCCGTCCTGGTGGCCGGGGCCGGTCGGCGCGTCGGGGTGATCGACACCGACATCCACTCGCCCGGCATCCACGTGATCTTCGGGGTCGAGCAGGCGGCCCTGAGATTCGCCCTCAATGACTTCCTCTGGGGGCGCTGCTCGATGAAGGACGCGGCCTACGAGATCTCGGTAGGCTCGAGTCTCCCCGGCACGGCTCCCGGGGCAAGCGTTGCGATCTACCTCATCCCATCCAGCATCAAGACCGGGGAGATCGCGCGGATCCTCCGCGAGGGTTATGATGTCGGCCTGCTGACCGACGGCTTCCGCACCCTGATCCGGGACCTCGCTCTGGACTTCCTGTTCATCGACACGCATCCCGGCGTGAACGAGGAGACGCTGCTCTCGATCGCGCTCTCCGACCACCTGCTCCTGGTCATGCGGCCGGACAGCCAGGACTTCCAGGGGACCGCGGTCACCGCCGAACTGGCCCGGCGGCTCGACGTCAAGGACATGAAGATTGTGCTCAACAAGGTGCCGAACGGCATGGACCCCGTCTTCCTCAGGGAGCAGGTGGAAATGACCTTCGCGTCGCCCGTCGCGGAGGTGCTGCCGCTCGCCCACGAGATGGCCACGCTCGGCAGCAGCGCCGTCTTCGTGACCCGCTTCCCCGAGCACCCCTTCAGCCGCGGGCTCGAACGGATCGCGGGGCAACTGATAAGCTAACGGCGATTGATTGTGGTTTGACTGATCGGAGATCGCCCGCACATCCCGACGCCGAGTCCGGGGCGCAGGGCGGAGGGACCTCAGGGTTGCGACCATGGCGGACAGCAATCTCGACGCCTTGATGAACAGGCTGAAGTCGGCGGCCGCGCCGTTCCGCCAGACCTTGCAGGACCTCCATCGAAAGTACGCGGCCGAGACCTCGGGGCAGGTCGCCACCTACATCCCGGAGCTGTCGCTCGCCAACCCGCGTTGGTTCGGGATCAGCGTGGTCACCGTCGACGGGCTCGTCTTCGAGGTCGGCGACTGCGATCCGCTCTTCAGCATCCAGTCGATCTCCAAGCCATTCGTCTTCGGCCTGGCCCTGGAGGACCACGGGCGGCAAGAGGTCCTGGAGAAGGTGAACGTGGAGCCGACCGGCGAGGCGTTCAACGCGATCGTCCTGGATGAGGCCACCAACCGGCCGTTCAACCCGATGGTGAACGCCGGCGCGATCGCCACCGCCGACCTGATCGAGGGCCCTCACCTCGCCGAGCGGCTGAAGCGCATGCTCGAGATGTTCCGCCGTTACGTCGGCCGCGAGGTGTTCGTCGACAGCGCCACGTTCCTCTCGGAGCGGCGGACCGGGCACCGCAACCGCGCGATCGCCCACCTCATGCTCAACTTCGGGATGATCCGGGACCGCGTCGAGGAGACGCTGGAGCTCTACTTCCAGCAGTGCGCCGTGATGGTCAACTGCCACGACCTCGCCGTGCTGGGCGCGACCCTGGCCAACGGCGGCGTCAATCCGCTCACCGCGGAGCGCGCCCTGGACGTCCGCTACGTGAAGGACCTGCTGAGCATCATGATGTCCTGCGGCATGTACGACCACGCGGGGGAATGGGCGTATCGGACCGGCCTGCCGGCCAAGAGCGGCGTCAGCGGCGGGATCGTCGCCGTCGTCCCCGGCGTCGCGGGCATCGGCGTCTTCTCGCCCCCGCTGGATCCCAAGGGCAACAGCGTCCGCGGCGTCGGGGTCTGCCGGGAGCTCTCCGAGCGATTCGGCCTGCACGTCTTCGAGTCCGACCACTCCGGCGAGGCGCTCCGGGACCAGTTCCGGGCCCACTGATTTCCCGCGGCCGGAGCTTGCGGCTCGGACTCTCACAAGGCCACGATATCGGCATGATCGAAACCGCAAGGCAGCGCGCCGTCCTCGTCATCCTGCTGACCATCCCGACGGCCGGCGCCCAGCCCGACCAGGACCAGGTCCACGTCATCACCCGCCCGGAGCGGAGCCTCGCGGACATCGACCGCGCCCACGCGGAGATGTCGCCGGTGAGCTACAAGCCCCCGGCGGATCGGTGGGACCGGCTGCCGCGGACGGCCCGAATCCTGGCGTCTTCATCGGGCGAGCTCCGGGTGCTGATGCTCGGGGACAGCATCGTCAACGACACCAGCCGATCGGGATGGGACCAGGTGCTCCAGCGGTCCTACCCCAATATCCGGATCATCAAGACTACCTGCGTCCGGGGGAGCACGGGATGCTGGTGGTTCAAGAGTCCCGATCGGATCGAACGCTATGTCCTGGCGAACAGGCCCGACCTGCTGATCCTGGGCGGCATCAGCCACCGCGACGACCTCGGCTCGGTGGCCGAGTTGATCGAAGCCGTGCGAGCGCGCCTTGCCTGCGACGTGCTGATCATGACCCCCGCCTTCGGGACGGTCGATCCTCGCGACGATCGCCAGTGGCGGCTCGAAGTCGATCCGTCGGGCGCGGACTTCCGCAGCCGCCTCGTCCGGCTCGCGAACGATCGGAAGCTCGCCCTGCTCGACATGACGGCGGAATGGGGCCGCTTCATCAGGGCATCCGGCAAGAGCCTCGAGTGGTTCAAGCGCGACGTGGTCCACGCCAATGCACGAGGCGAGCAGATCCTGGGACGGATCCTCGCCGCCCACCTCATGCCGCCGCTCCCGCCGTCGCACCCCTGAACGGTTCCGGCCGCCGGCCGAACCGGCTCGGCCGACGTGTCTCACGACCCTCAGTCGTCGAGGGTGAGCGTCTCGCCGAGCTGCGGCAGCGTCGCCTCGACGCCGCATCGCGACCTGAAGAGTGCCCGCAAGACCTCCCGGGGCCTGTCTTCTCCGTGAGTCAGGACCAGGCGTGCCTTCGAGCCGCTGCCGAAGTAGCGAGCACCCCATTCCAGCAGCTCCGCCTGCCCGGCGTGTGCCGAGAATCCTCCCAGCGTGTGGACCTTCGCCGCCACGGCGACCGTCTCGCCGTGGATCCGGACCGTCCGGGCGCCGTGGACGAGCTGACCGCCGAGGGTGCCGAAGGACTGATAGCCGACGATCACGACGTGGACGTCCGGCCGCCAGAGGTTGTGCTTCAGGTGGTGGACGATCCGGCCCCCCTCGCACATCCCCGACCCGGCGATGATCACCGCCATGCCCTCCAGGTGGTTCAGCGC
This sequence comes from Isosphaeraceae bacterium, assembly GCA_046349995.1. Taxonomy (GTDB): domain Bacteria; phylum Planctomycetota; class Planctomycetia; order Isosphaerales; family Isosphaeraceae; genus Aquisphaera. The sequence continues at coordinate 78,833 of JAXMBE010000042.1, forward strand.
GCGGGACTCCTCGGCCGTAGCCGTGAAGGAGAGCTCCGAAAGGTCCTTCGAGAGCTGCTGCCGCTTCACCAGTTCGGTGGCCTCCTCATCGAAGAGCGCGTGGTGCTCCCGATAGAGCGACACCGCCTTAATGGCCATCGGACTGTCCAGGTAGATCGGGAACCTGGGGAGGTCGCCGCGGCGGATGAACTCGGCCAGGTGATAGAGAAGCTGCTGGCTCCGGCCGATGGCGAATGCCGGGATCAGCACCTTCGACCCGGAACGCACGGCTTCCTTCAGGATCGTCCGGAACTCGACCAGCGTGTCGTCCATCGTCCGGTGGTCGCGGTCCCCGTAGGTCGACTCCAGGACGACCAAGTCCGGCGGCTGGACCGGCGCGAGAGGTTCGGGGTCCCGGAGGATCGGCACGCCCTTCGGGCCGAGGTCGCCCGAGAAGATCAGCACCTTCCGCTGACCCTCTTCCTCCACGGTCAATTCCGCGCTGCCCGACCCGAGGATGTGGCCGGCCTCGCTGAACCGAAGCGTGACCCCGGGAGCGATCTTGCCCGACGCCAGGTAGGGCAGCGGCTGGAATCTCGACCCCACCTGTTCCACGTCCTCGGCCTCGTAGATCGGTTCGACGAGGGGCCTGCGCTGCCGCTGGAGCCGACGATTCAGCCGCTCGACCTCCCCGGCCTCGATCCGCGCGGCGTCCTCGAGGACGAGCTGCGTGAAATCGGCCGAGGCCGGGGTGGCGAAGATCCGGCCCCGGAAGCCCGACTTCGTCAGCAGGGGCAGGCGGCCGCAATGGTCAAGGTGGGCATGGGTCAGGACGACGGCATCGAGCCGGCGCGGCAGGATCCCATCGAGCTTCCGGTTCTTCTCGTCCGCCGACTCTCCGCCCTGGAAGAAGCCGCAATCCACGAGCAGCCGCGCGGAGCGCGTCTCGATCAGGTAGCACGAGCCGGTCACCTCGCCCGCTGCGCCGAGGAACGTCAATCGCATCGTCGACCACCCTTCAGGAATCAACCGGTTGAGAACAGCGTCGAGCTGGCCGGGCTGGCCGCCAGGCCCCGACGGCTCCAGGGCCGCTTCATCCTACTCATGTTCACCTGCACACAGGCAGCCGAATCGCAGGACGCAGCAAACCTTGCCGCGCCCGCCCGACTGGTTTAGGATACCGCACGACAACCGAGAGCCGCCTCGGACCGCCGGTGAATCGCCGGAGGTCCCGGCTCGCACGAAGCGAGCACTGCAACGGGGAGGGAGCCCCTGGATGAGCATCCATCCGCCCGTCGATCGCGACGACCCACTCGGGCCCGACTCTTCAATCCGCGAGCCCGGCGCGGCCGCGGTAGCCTGCGCCCTGGCGATCGCCCTCGCGATGGTGTTCCTGACCCGCCTCCCCGTGGCGCGGCAGGTCCCCCTGGAGTCCGATGAGTTCGGTTTCCTGGAGGCGATCGAGGCCAGCTGGTTCCCGATGCATCACACGCTCTTCCTGACCTCGGCGAAGGCGATCGGCGCGGCCGTCGGCAGTCCCTATCGGGGTTTCCTCCTCCTGGACATGCTGATGAGCGGCGTCGCCCTCGCGAGTGCCTGGTGGTGGCTGCGTGCCCTCGTCGCCCCCCGGCCTGCGGCCGCCGGAACCATCCTCCTGGGCTCGGCGCCCCTGTTCTGGGGGTATGGTGCGATGGCCGGGAACTACACGGCCATCATCGCCGTGGGCTCGTTCCTGCTCGGCGTCGCGGTTCGATCGTGGCGCCGGCCCGCGGCCTGGCACCCCTTCGCCGCGGCCGTCGTGCTGGGTCTGGGGACCGGCTATCGCCAGGACATCGGGACGTTCTGGTTGCCGATCTTCCTGGTGATCCTCTGGCGGCATCGCTGGTCGCGAGGGTTCCTGGCGGGGCTGCTCTTCGCGGGGATCAATCTGGCCTGGCTCTCCGCCATGCTCCACGACGCGGGCGGCTGGTCGGCCTACCGCGCGAAGAGTGCGGAGTTCGCCTACCAGGCCGGCTACCTCAACTCGGTCTGGTCTCTGGGAGTGGTCGACGCTCCGGTCCGCTACTCGGTGAAGCTCGGCATGGCGCTGCTCTGGACACTGGGCCCCGTGATCCTGGCCGCGCCCCGGGGCTTCCTCAGGCTCCGCGGGAGGGAAGGAGGCGTGGCCCTCTCCTGGCTGCTGCTTCTCAGCATGTCGCTCCCCCTGCTCTCACACCTGCTCGTCCACTTCGGGGTGCAAGGGTACGCGTTCCACTACGTTCCCGCCCTCCTCGCCTTCTGCGTGCTGGGGATCGGAGGATCCAGGACGGTAGAGACGCAGACCGCGAGTGAAGCCGGCGCCGGGGGTCTGCTCAGCTCACCCTGCCCCCGGCTGGTCG